>NZ_JAAKSD010000001.1:0-869371 GCF_049173735.1 Aeromonas sp. 602396
AACCAACCAACCAACCAACCAACCAACCAACCAACCAACCAACCAACCAACCAACCAACCAACCAACCAACCAACCATTCATTGACTGAAATTATATATAGTAAGTTATTGTGTAACCTGTTTTTAGGTTGTTGGAATTTGTAAAGTAATCACCAATGTTTCAATGGAGTAACATTATCTAAATGTAATAATCAGTTCAACCAGAGGTCGACCCAATAATAATCATTGCAAAAATATATAATGCTGTATGATATATGGTTATAGCTTTAGCGAATTTATTTGATACATGCGGATTTTTGTTCAAGTCTGTAGTTCTCACTGAGCTAACTATGTGGTACATCTAGGGAAGGTGCTAACAAGTCACTTGGCACAACAAAAACACACCATTCTAAATTATTGATATTAAATGGCTAAACTTTTTAGTTTTGGCACATAGGGTACTTATTCGCACCTTCCCAAGACAAATAGTAGGAAGAGTAGTTCGGCATAAATAGGTAGTATGGACATCAGTGTTGTGTCCAAATAGCAGATTAATAATGAGTATTACACTTATGCATTGTGTTTGATGGCCACAGTTAATAAAAAAACCGCTCACCATAAGGGGGAGCGGTTCGGCTGGTACGATAGGCCTAATTATTTTAGGTTTTCAAATTGGCCGTTTGTCATGTCAATCTGGATATTCAGGTCTGGTACCGGATCATAGATAATCCCTTCACCGACGGTACCTAGTAGGCCATAAATTGGCGCCAGCATTTTATCGCCAAGGAGGTTGCTGAGATCCTTGCTAGGGTCCCACTCTTGGGAAAGCGTCAAAGTCTTAAGTTTGGTGACTTCGTCTGCCAATTCCTGTTTGCTAACATTATGTTTTTGGCCATATTCACGAGCCCAGTTTAAAACAAAGCGCATTTTATCATCGATTTGTTCTGAGTTCTCTTCATCACCATGGTAATGGGCTTTGAGCACCGCACCGATCAACTGGCTGAGGGTTGTCTTATACAGCTCATTCCAGGTAAGCCCTGAATCAGCTAACACATCTGCTTCAAACAGGGGTTGCCATTCCGAATCTTGACAGATAAATTTTTGGCAATTCTCACGCTTATAGACATCCAGCATGGTTTTGGCCACAGGTTTTTTTGTTAGTGAATTGTCAAGGATCTCCAGCAATGGTCCATCAATATCAACACCGAGTGCCGCGAAAATATTTTGGCTCAAACCATCGACCAAACCAACTAAATTTGCATCAGGAACTGATTCCATAACCGTTGTGTTGTCAACATCTGTGGTTATCAATTTGTTTTTAATATCGACCAATACCGAGCGATAAGGTGCGGGATAGCTCACTGAGGCACCTGTTTGAATATCATAGATCCAACTACCATCCTCATATTGACGTTTGGTAATATCATTAGCGTGGAAGTGACCAGTAAACACAATGTTCACACCTGCTTGCGCCAAGATTTTTGATATATACTCACTGGTGCTGATATAGAGGGTTTTGCTCTTCTTACCAGTGTATGTGTTGGTAAATTCTTCTATATAGGTGGGTACATCGATACTATCATGAAATGAGGTTTTTTCACCATCGATGACATAACCAGGGATTAAAGCACTCTTGCTAGGGAAATGTTCAATAACACCAGCATGGTTCATTGCCAGCAATATCTTTCCTTGATCTTTGGCTTCCTGTGCCTGCTGTTTAATCCACTCCAGAGTGCTCAAACGCTCAGGCGTCAGCAGAGATCCGCCAGTTTTACTATAATCCGGACTATTAGCTTGCCAGTGCTGTTGCACATCTTTGATGGAGGAGGTAATGGAGTCTATTGCGAGGATTCGCACGCCCTCTGTTGGTTCGGCAACAAAGGAGAAAGAGTTAGGGTCTCGGGCAATGGCTTCATTAAAACCAAAATCTTGGTAGAAATTATCCCAGTTCTCCATAAACATAGGTTCGCCAGTGGTGTTAGTCATATGCGGCGCCATGCTGCCAGGGACAACATTCTGCTCATTTCCTTCCAGATAGACAGCTCCTTTGGCGGTCAGGGTTTGGGTCAGGGATTCTTTATAACCATAGGGGTTATTCATATCGTGGTTACCCGGCACCACATAGACTTTGATTCCTTGTTCTCTAGCACGCTGCAAGCTTGTACGTACTTTTTTATGGTTAATTCGTTCCCCATCCTTGGTCAAATCACCTGGTACTAAAATAACGTTGGTACCGTTTTTAATCATTTCTTGAATTGCATGATCAAGTAATTCTTGACTTTGCAAAAACGCCTTGCGGTCGCTACTAATAGCGGCTTGAAACATCTCGCCATTAATATCATCCCCCATACTACCATCATATAGATGTGTATCGGTAACAATCGAAATCTTTAATGTTTGAACATTTTCGCTGTCAATATATTGGTCAGTTTGACTGTGATTGTCATTACAGCCTGCTAATAAAATGGAGCTAACTACAACACTCAATGCTAGTTTTTTAAAATGCAACATAATTACTCATTGATGATTAATTTTGGTTTGGTGAGTGCGAGAATAAGACTGCAATCTTAAGTTTTTATTACACAGTGGAGTAGCGTGTTTATAACTGCCGATAAATATGAGTTACATTCAGCTCACAGTCAGCTTTGTAATTAGCGACGATGGAAAAAGTAACAATATTGGGAAGGCGGCGTATTCTGCTTGCAGATGGTCCCTCCCGTATTGCTTTCTGGCATGACCATAAAGCATCCGACACAGGCAGTTAACTCTCTGGCCCTCGAGCAGACCGACGAGTTCATAAATAAGCTGCCAGGCCGTATTACTGAGTTGGAGGATCGCTTCAACCAGCACAGCGGCAATTCTTCCGAGCCCCCTCCAGTGTCAGGACTGAAACTGCTCCGCCTGTTCGTGGTTTCTTACTATCCGCCTGTTGATTGCCCCTGCTGGGGTTGCAAGGAGTTGTCTCATGGTAAGCTTTAGCGGAGTGCATTAGGTGTTTGATACGCCCCAGCTTGCGCCGCCGCAGAGGGTTGAGCAAGGTGGGCAACACCTCGGCATCATGGACATTTTCCAACGAGACTTCCGCCGTCACGATATCGTGGGTCACCGGCTCTACTGCCAGATGCAACTTGCGCCAGACTCGCCACCATGTTTTCTGATCTTCTACTCGCCTTCAGCAAACACCTTCAACCCGGTTGAGTCGATAACCAAGACGGTAATGCGGGTTGTCGATAAGTCACCGTCACCGTGCGTGCTAACCTGCTGACATAGCTATACCCGTTGTGAGCAGTGGCACATTCATCAGCTCTAACATGGAGTCGTATAGTCCCTGAGTAGCCCGCATAGTGAGGTTGAAAATCCCCTTAACAATCAGGAAAGTGACGATGATCTGATCGGTGTAGAACTGGCTACGCCCGTAGTCCATGATTCTCTTGGACTGTTCTGTCAATTCGGATATGATTTGTCTCGGCTGACCAGCCAGACTTTCGCACGAGTCAAAATGGTTACTACTCTCAAGCCACATGATCTCAACCTCAAATCCTCACCTTGGATGGATTAAACGTGCGATGTATACCCCGGGGTAGGACTAGGAGATTGGATCATGACCATCAAAGCGTTCGTCCACACAACCCAGCTTGAGCTCAAAGATGTACTAGGCATCTCCCTCAAACGTAGTCATATCTACGAGATGATTGCTGCGGCCTATGGCTACAGTACTTACGCGTCATTGCAAGCTGATGCGATTCTGCTCAGTAATACGAAATGGCAGGTTGCGTTGGATGTAAGTGCAATTGAGGCTAGAGCTATTATTCTGGGTATTAGTATTCCTGAGCTTGTTGCTCAGAAGTTGGCCACTTCGTTAGTGCAGGCGGGTATTATAAGCCTACGCGTAAAAGAGATTTTTAGGAATCGCCTAAACGACGATTACATTACTCAGCTTTATATTAAGAGTAATCAACTTCCTCCTAATTCGACTACTGCGAGCCGCTTTAGCTCCTCAGACCATTATGCTGGGGAATTAATGAATATGTTTAAACAGAATGAATTTAACTCGCCATTAGTACACCAGGGGTTGGTCCAGCTAAGTGCATTTGCAGACCGAAATGCCTCGTCATTTACCGATTTTGAACTTCATCAAAAATTGTACAGAATAGCCAGTGGCTTTAATAGTGCTGATATTAATGCATTAGTTGACACAGATAAAGAACGATACATTTATTGGTATCATCACTTGAAAAAAGCTGCAATGTCATTTGATATGGATGCTGTGTTCGAGTTGGCATCACATGGACTTGATTCCTCTTTATACATTGGCTATATGGGCGGCAGTAAACGTAGTGAATCTATTGCAATAGAATGTGAAACTCGTGGCATGGTGGTGAATGCTTATTATTGGTGGATTGTTAGTGCAATCAATGGTTCTGTTGACGCAATATATAAGCTGGTTAGTGATTATGATAAGGAAGACTCATTCCGGTGTTGGGTATGGATATTTCTTGCTAAAGAGTTAGGGTTTGATTTAATGACGTCGACAGATACAACTACAAGTTATGATATGCACAGTGGCGATGAAAGTTATACTTTCTCATTACCAGGTAAAATTCTTCCTGCATTGACTCCCCCCGACGTGGATACAAGTATATCCAATATGGCTCAACAGTTAGCATATAAGTTGTATGCTCAATATTTAGAAGATGACATTTTTTTTGAAGAGTATACTCATAATGAGTAACAATGATTTTTATAGATGTTTTTACGGAATGCAAGGGGGGACACCCCCCCCTTTAATTATAATAAATCTGGATCTTTTCTCGCTACGCGAGGAAAAACTAAAATTATGGCAGCCAGATGTGTTGTCTTATATTAGTAGACACCATGTTCAATTCGTCCTACTAAGTCTACCACTGCTTGAACTCCTACTGATGTACTCAACAGTTCAGCTGGCATTTTCCCGCCAAGTCCCTTAGCTGGTTGATGTAGCCATGCTATGGATTTGGTATTATCATTTTCATTTAGGGAGCGAGCCGCATCCAGAGCCAATATAACACCATAAACCCTAGAACCTTGTTGAATAGTCAGAGGTGTATTTGTTCTGAGTTTACGTGAAATAGTATTCTTGCTAATGCCGGTGAGGTGGCATATCGTGCCAACATCTGTCATAACCATTTTAGCGAGCTGAGGGATAGTTTCTGGTTTTACGCCAGAAACTATCCATAAATGAACCATCAATGGATGATGTGGAATATTAAGGTTCTCAATTAGTGAGTCAGTTATAGCTAATCTAGGCTTCAAGTCATGAGCTAAATCGACTCTCATGGTGCTCTCCGATTTGTTTGATGATAACTGATGGTAGGTCTACATGTTAGTGTAGTGTCTGAACCTCATCATTTACGGAAGTTAATTTTAATGACGTTATCATGTCTGATATCTTGGTCCATATGTTCAGGATTATTTGCAATGTACTGGCTAACGAAATTCCCCCAACCCAAGAATAACTTTTTAAGCTTGTCTTTGTCACGCATAGACTCACCTTGATAAATTCTAGATAATCTATCACTGATTGTGTGATTAAGTAGGTGTTCTACTTCAAAAGGCGTTGCATTAAGTTCACGCCCACAACCATTTGAAACGCTACGTCTGAGGTCATGTAATGTGAAGTGTTCAATATCTATCATCTTTGCTTCTTGTAGTCTGCTAAGTGCGCGAGTTATTGCATCACCAGTTATCGGGAATTCAGGTCTGACACATGATTCGAAAACAAATTTACATGTCTTTGATGTGATTTTTCTTTGCTCAGAAATGATTTGTTTTGCTAGCGGACATAGAGTTACTACGTGTGGAATTTTATTTTTAGTATCCGGAATGAGCCATTCCTCATCATTTAGGTGTGACCACTCCATAGAAGCAACCTCTCCTCTGCGAACAGCAGTGAGAATAATTATTTTAATAGCATTGGCTACACTCGTAGACATGGTCATTGAAGTGGTTTTATTTTTACCATTGGTACTGTGTTCTCTCCATTTTACCGAGTTTTCATCTATTGTTTTCCACAATCTAGCCAATTCAATAGTAGATAAAGATCGTTGCCTTGGGTCGTTAGGGGTAGCATTATAAATTTTTGGTTTTAGAGCTAATGTCGGATTTGAATCAATAAGTTGTTTTCTGACTGATTCATCCATCATTTGATTCATCAACCCCATTGATTTACGTAAGCCCTCCAAGCTCCCTTTTTGGAGCTTTTGATAATGTTGATGCAATACAGCCATTGATATGTCACATACTCGGAGTTTACCTAGAGCATTCGCTAGATGCGTTTTGTAGATGCTTCGATAGTCAGAGACAGTTCTTGCACCGATTTCCATATACTTCCGATTACTACGTTTGGCATTGGCTTTATGTTGAATCCATTGCTCGAAAAATTCGTTCAATGTAGGCATTTGTTCATTTTTTTGCTTGGAACTTAACACTGCCTCTCGGGGATCAATGCCTTGTTTAACGAATACAACCATTCGAGCATGGGTTTCTCGGGCCAGTGCCAGACTCATTGCAGGATAGTTCCCAAGAGTCATCTTCGTTTGCTTTTGAGCTATGTAATATCTATAGAGCCAGCTTTTGGTTTGTGCTCCAGCTCTAGCTTCAAGACATAAGCCCTTGTTTCCTCCACTATAGACTGCCTTGACAATCCGTTGTTTTCCTTCTTCAGGTACTAAGGCTCTACATTCTCGGTCAGTTTTTATCATGGCGTCTCGCGTACTTGTCGGCGTACTTTATTGTCATTGTATATGTGAGTATCTCTTTGGACAAACACGGACGATCATTATTTAAATTGTGTTATAAATCAGTGTGATATGGTTTATTGTTAAGACTTTCTTGGATGTGTTTAGACGATGGGTGTTATAATTCGTAATGCGAAGGTCAGGAGTTCGATCCCCCTTATCGGCACCATATAAAACAAAGGGTTAGCTTCTCATCGAAGCTAACCCTTTGTTTTATATGTTTAATTGGCCCAGCACTGGGCCCAACAGATTGCAACCTATAGCCTGTTAGGGCATATCTCCCAAGGCACAGGATTTGTCAGGATCGCCCCCGTAACCTACCCGTAATCTTGCCGTTCAGATGCCTCGATGTTTGGTGTTACGTTGAGATTGCGACCACTCTGCATTGAGAGACTGGTAGCTAATCGTTTAAACTTCGCACTTTGCAAGGTTCAATGAAATTTTAATGTAGGGTAATAATGTAGTGGTCTAATCATCCCGGACACCATTTTAGGTGGTACAGTCGCCACCATGACTTGAGGTGTTCAATGACAAGATTACGTCGCTCATTTACTGCCGAATTCAAACTCGAAGCCGCATCCCTGGTGCTCGACCAGGGATATTCAGTCCCCGAAGCCAGCCGTTCACTGGACGTCGGTGAAACCGTACTTCGTCGCTGGGTTCAGCAACTGCAATCCGAACGCAGTGGCACAACCCCAATCAGCAAAGCGCTAACTCCTGAGCAGCAGAAAATCCAGGAGCTGGAAGCCCGTATCAACCGACTCGAACGTGAAAAGGTCATTCTAAAAAAGGCTACTGCTCTCTTGATGTCGGACGACTTCACACGTACGCGCTGATAGACCGATTAAGGGAGCAAGCCCCCATCACCTTGGTCTGCTGCGCTTTCGATGTTCCAACATCCTGTTTTTACGACTATCTGGCTCGCAGGCGGACGATTAACCGTGAGCGCATGCAGCATCGCTGTGAGTTGCGCCGTTTGTTCAAAGTGAGCCGGAACTCGGCAGGCAGCCGTGCCTTGATGTCGATGATGCGGGAGTTGGGGTATCAGATTGGTCGATTCAAAGTACGTAACCTGATGAAGGAAGCCGGTCTGGTATCCAAGCAACCGGGCGCTCATCGCTATCAGGTCGCTCGGTCTGAACGACCGGGCACTCCCAATCTGCTGGCCCGCGAATTTGATGTCCAGCAACCCAATCAGGTGTGGTGATATCACCTACGTCTGGGCAGGTGGTCGTTGGTATTACCTGGCAGCGGTGCTTGACCTGTACACCCGGCGGGTCGTGGGCTGGGCGATGTCTGATAAACCTGATGCAGAATTGGCAATCAAAGCACTGGAGATGGCCTATCAGTAGCGGGGTTGCCCATCCGGTGTGCTATTTCACTCCGACCAGGGCAGCCAATATGGCAGCCGGGCATTTCGGCAACGACTGTGGCGTTATCGCATAACCCAGAGCATGAGTCGTCGTGGAAACTGCTGGGATAACGCCCCGATGGAGCGACTGTTCAGAAGCCTGAAGTCAGAGTGGCTCCCGGCTATGGGATATATGAGCTTGCGAGAGGCGAAACGAGATATCAGTTATTACCTGATGGATTACTACAACTGGCGGCGTCCACATCACCACAATAATGGGATACCGCCAGCAAAAGCCGAAGATCGGCCTAACCAAGTGTCCGGATTTAGTTGACCACTACAAGTAGGAGCCTGCCAATTTTGAAAGCATGGATCCACAATTCTCCCGTTTTAGCGCGATTTTTTGTGCCGAGTGAGAAACGGGTCTCACGAGGAGCTCCGTACTGGCGGAGGGCCGGGGGGAAGATCAGGCGGTAGCAGTAGACACCACAGTGGTTTTTGATGAGACCGGGATAGAGCATATGTGACACCTCAGTGTGTCACTCCCTGACCAGCCATAAAGAAAAAGCCCTGACGAATCAGGGCTTTAGCAGGTGGTGGAGCTGGGGGGATTTGAACCCCCGTCCAAAATTACTACATCCTTGGCACTACATGCTTAGTCACTCTTTACATTCGCCAACCCGCTGCGGAGAGACACGCCACGAATTGACTAGCTCGATTGGTTTTAATGCTTCCGCCCCGAGCAGGACTTCCACACGATCCTGTGAAGGATGACCTTCCGATTCCCTAGGACACAGGCAAGCTAGGGTAGAAGGGCTCTATGCAGGTTATTAAGCTGCTAGTGCGTAGTTTTCGTCGTTTGCGACTATTTTTTTGCGGTTTATTAACGAGGCCTACCGCACCTCGGCATGCACCTTGGGTTTCGTGAATCTTGTCGAATCCAGAATCAGCCCCAAGTTGTTAATTGCGATTGTACGCAAAAATGCTGTCATAGCAAGGCGTTGATACCCATTCCCTCTGGCAGCCAGTCTGTTTGCCGATTTATTGTACGCAGCTGAACCTGAAGAGCCAGCTGCGCTGGGGGAAGGTGAACTGACGTCCTGATCCTGCCAGTAGCAGGTTAGCCGCGATGCTTGTTCTTCATGATGCGGGCTTTTTCCCGATCCCACTCGCGGGCCTTGGTATCTTCGCGCTTGTCGTGCTCTTTCTTGCCCTTCACCAGGCCGATCTCGACCTTGACCCAGCACTGTTTCCAGTAGAGGGCGAGGGGAACTATGGTGTAGCCCTGACGGGCAATCAGGCTTTCGAGCTTGTCGAGTTCACGACGGCTCAGCAGCAGTTTGCGGGTGCGGGTCGGGTCACATACCACGTGGCTGGAGGCCGCTTGCAGTGGCAGGAAGCTGGAGCCGAACAGATAGGCCTCGCCATCGCGGAAGATGACATAGGCTTCGCTGATGTTGGCCTTGCCCGCCCGCAGGGATTTGACTTCCCACCCTTGCAGGGACAGACCCGCTTCGATCTTCTCTTCGATGAAGTATTCGTGGCGCGCGGTTCTGTTGAGTGCAATGGTGCTGGACCCGGCTTTGTTTTTACTGTTTTTTTTGCTCATGACGGGCGATTTCCGGCAATGACTAGGAGGCTCGTATTATACGTAGGCAGGGGCGGCTGTAAAACGCGCAGCAGGTCAAGTGGTGGCTTTCTGAGCGGTTTGGCTGAGGTTTTACCTCCACAACCCCAAACATGGTGATAAAATCGCGCCGATTGGATGAGGAAAAGCCATGCCCCGAATTACGCGCAGTGCCCTGGTGATGTTCAGTGCAGAACAGATGTTCAAGTTGGTTAACGATGTGGATGCCTATCCGCAGTTTTTGCCCGGCTGTGTTGGCAGCCGTGTCCACGAGGCTGGCGATGACTACATGATGGCGTCGGTCGATGTGGCCAAGGCGGGGATTGCCAAGACCTTTACCACCCGCAATCAGCTGGATGTGAACCGCCAGATCAGGATGGAGCTGGTGGATGGCCCGTTCCGCAAGCTGGCGGGCTGGTGGACCTTTACCCCGCTCGATGTCGACGCCTGCAAGGTGGAGTTTGATCTCGATTTCGAGTTTACCTCCAAGCTTATCGAGGTGGCATTTGGTCAAGTATTCCGCGATCTGGTGAGCTCCATGGTCTCCGCCTTCTCCAACCGGGCGAAGGAGGTCTACGGTGTCTGACCAGCTCAATATCGAGGTTGTCTATGCCTTGCCGCAGCAGCAGACGGTGATTGCCCTGCGGGTGGCGCCCGAGACTTGCGTGCTGGCGGCCATCGAGCAGTCCGGCATCGTGCAAAAGCACCCCGAGATTGACTTGTCGGTCAACAAGTTCGGTATCTACAGCCGCCCGGTGAAAGGGAGCGAGCCGCTGCACGACGGCGATCGCATCGAGATCTACCGTCCACTCATCGCCGATCCCCGCGAGATGCGCAAAAAGCGGGCCGAGAAGGCCAAAGAGGAGGGGCGAGCCGATAGCGTGACCGGCGGCCGCCCCGATGTGCATCGCAAGCTCCGTGAGTAGCGCTCAGGTTTTTCTTACAGAAAGAAGGCGCCGAGGCGCCTTTTTTTGATCCCGTTAGCCGGTGAGCTGGCCGAAGGGATATCAAGAGAGGGCTGCTTCTATCACACCCAGCCGGGCGCGGGCCCAGGCGGCCAGCAGCTCGACCCCGCTTTGCATCACCCGCTCATCGAAATCGAATTCGTTGTGATGGTGCGGCGCCGCCAGATCGGCCCCCAGGATGAGGTAAGCCGCTTCGCCCCCCTGCTTTTGCACCCGCTCCATCAGAAAACCGGCATCTTCGCTGGCGCCAAAGCGGCGAGTCTGGATGGTGGCGAGCCCCTGCTTGCGGGCCAGCGCCGCCAGCTCGGCCTGCAGTGCCGGGCTGTTGTCGAGGGCAATGGCCTCGCCCTGTTTGATGATGCGGTAGGTGACGCCGTGGGCGAGGGCAGTCCCTTCGACGATGCGCTGTACCTGACTGAACATGTAGTCGTTGAGCGTGCTATCGGCGCCGCGGGTTTCACCGCGCAGCTCGGCATGATCGGGGATGACGTTGCGGCCGCTGCCAGCGTGAAGCTGGCCGACGTTGATGCGGGTCATGCCGTCTCGGTGGCGGGGAATGCCGAGCATGGCGGAGGTGGCCATGCAGGCGGCTGCCAGCGCATTGCTGCCTGCGTTGGGCTCGAGCCCTGCATGGGCGGCAGTGCCCATAAAGTGGACGTCGAACTTGGTGGAGCAGAGAAACTCGGTGGGGTTGATCACCAGCTCGCCGCTGCCAGCGTGAATACCGATATGGAGCGAAAGTAGGGCATCCACGTCATCGAGTGCGCCACCGGCAGCCAGCGCCTTGCCACCGCGGCACCCCTCTTCGGCGGGTTGAAAGAAGAGCTTGATGCGACCGCATAGCTGCTCCTTCATCGCCATCAGCTGGCTGGCCAGCCCCATGCCTATGGCGGTGTGGCCATCGTGGGCGCAGGCATGCATCCACCCCTTGTTGTGGGAGGCAAAACCCTCCTGCTGCGGCTGGTGCTGTTCGGCGTCGGACTCTTCCACCTCCACCGCATCTATGTCGAAGCGAAAGGCCAGGGTCGGGCCGGGACGGCCGGTATCCAGCTCTCCCATCAGTCCGGTGACATCGCCGATCCGCTCCAGCCAGTCGGGATGGGCTCCCTGACGGCGGGCGCGAGCCTTCTCGGCCGCCACATCCACATCACGGCCCATCATCAGATTGCTTGCCAGCAGTTTGTCGCCGAGCACGATGCGATAACCAAGCTCGCTCAGGTGGTGGGCAATCAGGCTGGTGGTGCGAAACTCTTTCCAGGCGGCTTCCGGCAGGCGGTGCAGGTCGCGGCGCCACAGGATCAGGTGCTCAAGGGTCATCTTGGCTTCCTTGGTGATTCGATTTGTCGGCTATTGTGCCTTTTTTCCCGGCTGACCACACGGGGCCCGCAGCTGGTCGGGGGAGCTGTGAGTGCAAGTGGTGGCTGTTCGGGCCGTGAATAGTGGTGAGCGCCCATAAAAAACGCCTCCACAAGGGAGGCGTTGTCGAGGCGTGGTTATCAGGCCGCGTGATGGTAAGCGGAGGCTTCAAACAGCTTCTTGTTGGCCACCAGATCGATGGGGTCAAAATCATCGACGTTGATGGTGCGCAGGCGACTTACCTCGGCGCGGCGCAGCAGCTCGGCTTCGCTCTGGGTCAGTACGCCAGCGGCCAGACCCATGTCGGCCACCTTGTCCAGCGCCATGAAGGGACGCTTGATACCATCGCTCTTGCAGACTTTCTCGAACAGCGGCTCGGCGGCCAGCACGTCATCGAGCGCTTGCTCCAGCAGACCGAAGGGGTTGCCCTCTTCGCGAGTCAGGTATTGGCCCTTGGCCAGGCGGCTGCGGGTCTCGCTCGGGGTTTGCAGCAGACGGGCCACTTGCTGGTCCAGCTTGTCGCACGGACGGTTCAGGTCACGACCCAGCGGCAATACCACGGCGCGCAGGGCAAGGCCAATCCAGCGGTTCGGGAAGTTGCGCAGCAGCTCGTCGATCGCTTCTTGTGCCTTGAACATGGCATCTTGCAGTGCCCAGTGCAGCAGCGGCAGGTCGGCCTGCTGGCGTCCCTCGTCCTGATAGCGCTTGAGGGCGCTGGAGGCCAGATAAAGCTGGCTCAATACGTCGCCAAGGCGGGCGGAGACCCGCTCCTTGCGCTTGAGCTCGCCACCCAGGGTGCCCATCGCCATGTCTGACAGGAACGCCAGGTTGGCCGAGAGGCGGGAGATCTGCTGGTAGTAGCCCTTGGTCTGATCCTTGTAAGGGGCCGCGGCAAAGCGGGCGCCGGTGATACCGAGCCAGAAGCTGCGTACCAGGTTGCTGATGGCAAAGCCGACGTGGCTGAATACCGCCTTGTCGAAATCTTTCAGCGCCTGCTCCTTGTCGGGATGGCTGGCGGCCAGCATCTCCGGCAGTACATACGGGTGGCAGCGGATAGCGCCCTGACCGTAGATGATCATGCTGCGGGTCAGGATGTTGGCCCCTTCCACCGTCACGGCGATGGGGGCACCCTGATAGCCGCGGGCCAGATAGTTGTTGGGGCCCATGCAGATGGCCTTGCCGCCGTGGATGTCCATGGCATCGATGATGCACTTCTGGGCACGGTCGGTGAGGTGGTATTTGACGATGGCGGAGATGACCGAGGGCTTCTCGCCAAGGTCGATACCGGTCACGGTCAGGTTGGCTGCGGCGCCCATGATGTAGGCGTTGCCGCCGATGCGGGCCAGCGGCTCTTCAATCCCTTCCATCTTGCCGATGGGCAGCTTGAACTGGCGACGGATGCGGCTATATGCGCCGCTCGCCAGGGCCAGCATCTTGACGCCACCTGTGCTGTTGGAGGGCAAGGTGATGCCGCGACCGACCGACAGACACTCGACCAGCATGCGCCAGCCCTGACCGGCCATGGCCGGGCCACCGATGATGAAATCGAGCGGGACGAACACATCCTTGCCCCGGGTCGGGCCGTTCTGGAACGGCACGTTGAGCGGGAAGTGGCGACGGCCGATGCCGACACCCTTGATGTCAGTGGGAATGAGGGCGCAGGTGATACCGAGCTCTTCCTCTTCACCCAGCAGGTGCTCGGGGTCACGCAGTTTGAAGGCCAGACCCAGCACGGTAGCAATGGGGGCGAGCGTGATGTAGCGCTTGTTCCAGGTGAGGCGCATACCGAGCACCTCTTTGCCTTCCCACTCGCCCTTGCAGACGATACCGAAGTCGGGGATGGAACCGGCATCAGAACCCGCTTCCGGGCTGGTCAGGGCGAAGCAGGGGATCTCTTTGCCTACCGCCAGGCGGGGCAGGTAGTAATCCTTCTGCTCGTCAGTGCCATAGTGTTGCAGCAGTTCGCCCGGGCCCAGCGAGTTGGGTACGCCAACGGTGGAGGCGAGCACGGCGCTGGCACCGCACAGCTTTTGCAGGACACAGGACTGGGCGTAGGCCGAGAACTCCAGACCGCCATATTTCTTCTTGATGATCATGGCGAAGAACTTGTTGTCCTTCAGGTATTGCCACACCTCGGGGGAGAGATCCGCGCGCTCGTGGGTCACTTCCCAGTCGCTCACCATGCGGCACACTTCCTCGACCGGACCATCCATAAAGGCCTGCTCTTCGGCAGAGAGGGCGCTTACAGGGATGGCGTGCAGCTTTTTCCAGTCCGGGTTGCCCGCGAACAGATCGGCTTCCCACCAGGTGGTGCCCGCTTCAATCGCCTCTTTCTCGGTGCGGGACATCTCCGGCATGATCGATTTGTAGATCTTGAACAGCGGCTTGGTTATTTGATTGCGGCGAAATTCCACCAGATTGAGCGGGATGGCGATCACCGCAAACAGCGCCCATACCAGCAAGGGCACATGACCATAGATGGCGCCAAGCACCAGGGCGGCGCCGGTGACCAGGGTGGAGATGAACAGGGATGCCCGGCGATAGGCCAGGGCTCCGATAACCAGGATCACCCCGAGCAGAGTGAGGGTCGTCGTCATTGCTTGCTCCTTGCGTGGTTAGGTTGCCAACGTGGCGTAACTGATCCAGAGGTCTGACCTGTTGGATATGGCCCCTGTTGTAATTCATACGCACAAAGTTATCAAGCTGTTTACATCTTCATTACCTTCTCTCTGTGATCCCCATAACGCTCACGCGCCGCCAGCGCTGTGGCTCGCAGGGGGGCGACTGTGCGATTCGCTTGTGCGAGAATAGCCGGGATCTACACGCACACTAAAAACAGTGGAAGAGACATCATGTACCAAGAATTGATCCGCAATGAACTGACCGAAGCTGCCAGCGTGCTGCAGGCCTTCCTGGCTGATGAGCAGAACCTGAAAAACATCGAAGCGGCCGCCAAACTGCTGGCCGACTCTTTCAAGGAAGAGGGCAAGGTGCTCTCTTGTGGCAACGGTGGCTCCCACTGTGACGCCATGCACTTCGCCGAAGAGCTGACCGGTCGTTACCGCGAGAACCGCCCGGGTTATGCCGGTATCGCCATCTCCGATCCGAGCCACCTCTCCTGCGTCTCCAACGACTTTGGCTATGACTATGTATTCTCCCGCTACGTAGAAGCGGTCGGCCGCCGTGGCGACGTGCTGCTTGGCATCTCCACCAGCGGCAACTCCGGCAATATCCTGAAAGCCATCGAGGCTGCCCGCGCCAAAGGGATGAAAGTGATCGCCCTGACCGGCAAGGATGGCGGCAAGATGGCGGGTCTGGCGGATGTCGAGATCCGCGTGCCGCACTTTGGCTATGCCGACCGTATTCAGGAAGTGCACATCAAGGTGATCCACATCCTGATCCAGCTGGTCGAAAAAGAGATGGCCAAGTAATCAGGCCATAGCTACCAGACAAGGGCTGCGCCGGTAGCATGGTTCGCCATCTGTCGGTTGTTGCCAGTCACAGGGGAAGGGATTGCGCCTTCCCCTGCTGTCTGTCGAACCAGCGTGCTGGTCGAACATGACACAAGCCAAATCATGAAAGGAGTCTGCCGGATATGTGCGAACTGCTCGGCATGAGTGCCAATGTGCCGACCGATATCTGCTTCAGCTTTACCGGGTTGATGCTGCGCGGCGGCAAGACCGGGCCCCACAAGGATGGCTGGGGGATCACCTTCTACGAGGGGAAGGGCTTTCGCACCTTCAAGGATCCCGAGCCCAGTGCCCAATCTCCTATCGCCAGACTGGTACAGGCGCTGCCCATCAAAAGCTGCGCCGTGGTCAGCCACATTCGGCAGGCCAACCGTGGCTGCGTGTCACTGGAAAATACCCACCCCTTTACCCGTGAGCTGTGGGGTCGTTACTGGACCTTCGCCCACAACGGTCAGCTCACCGGCTACAAGAAGCTGCCCACCGGCCGCCACCGGCCGGTGGGGGATACCGACAGCGAGCACGCCTTCTGCTGGCTGCTCGATCGGCTGGAGCAAAAATATCCCAAGCGTCCAGCCAACTTTCCCGCCATGTTTCGCTATCTCGCCACCCTGTGTGACGAGCTCAGAGCATTCGGGGTGTTCAACATGCTGCTCTCGGACGGGGAGTATGTGATGAGCTACTGCAGCAACAACCTGCACTGGCTGACTCGCTGTGCGCCATTTGGCGAGGCGAGTTTGCTGGATGAGGAGGTGGTGATCGATTTCCAGAGCGAGACCACACCCAACGATGTGGTGACGCTGGTCACGACGCGGCCGCTGACCGGCAATGAGAACTGGATCAAGATGGCCCCCGGCGAATTCAATCTGTTCCGGCTTGGGGAGCGGGTGGCGACCAATCGGGTTGCGCTTGGGCAAGATAAAAAAATACCAGGGTAGATACCTACCCTGGTTCTTCGCAGCAGCCATAAAAGGCAAAAGGGATGAGAGGTGTTGCTGAGCATCATCACTCTGACGGCATTAAGTGTTGATCAATTGTTAATTTGTGGCAATCAAGTTGTTGTCTTGATGGGCGTTTCAGCATCGCTATTTCGATACTGATCACATTTTTTGCCACTTTATTCCCTGAGCCATCCAATCGGGTGCTTCATCACTGCCTGGTCGTGAGCCACGACATCGAAAACTATCTATAGTATGGTCTGTTTGAATACCGTTCTGGAGGAGCCTCGCATGGAGTGGGTGGATCGCAAGGTGTTGCAGCAGCTGGCAGAGGATATCGGTCCGGATATGCTGCCCGTGGTCATCGCAGTCTTTATTGAAGAGGTGGGCGAGCAGCTGAGTCAGCTCAGACCCCTCTACGAGCAGGGGGAGTGGGAGGCGTTGGCTCGGGTGGCGCACAGCATGAAATCATCCTGTGGCAGCTACGGCGCCATGCCGAGCTATCAGCAGGTGATGGCGCTGGAGATGGCCAGCAAGCAGGCCGATGTGGCCGAGGTAGAGCGCCAGTTGCAACTGCTGGAGGCATCCTTGCCGAAGGTGCTCGCGTTTCTTGCCGATTATCAGTAACGGCGCCATGCAGGGATGCCGGGGCGCCGTGACCGTTGCCTAACGCTGGTTGAGCAGTTGCTGGATGATCCGGTCCAGCGCCAGTTTCAGCTTCAACCGATCATGCCGATGGGGCAACTCAAGCTCGCCCAGCTCGGCTTCGATCACACGCCCTTGCCAATCCCCCGCATCACCCGCGCCTTGTGGGGCCAGGATGGCATCCAGCCGACCTTGGCCGACCCGGGACTCCAGCCAGCGACACTGACTCATCAGATCCAGCTGACTGGCAGGACCGTTTTCCGCCACCAGATTGCAGACGAAAACCAGCATGGCGCTGCTCTCGTTGATGGCCTGGGCGATCTCGGCCAGCAGCAGTGGCGGCATGATGGAGGTGAGAAAACTGCCCGGCCCAAGAATGATCATGTCCGCCTGCTGCAATGCCAGCACCGCTTCCCGGGTCGCTTGCACTTCCGGCATCAGGCCGAGGGAGAGGGGAGGGGTTGCCAGTTGATCGATGGATACCTCTCCCAGGATCTGGGTGCCACACTCCATATGGGCGCAGAGATCGGTGGGAAATTCAGACATGGGTAGCAATTGTGACTCGATTTTGAGCATGTCACTGATCAGCTTGATAGCATCAAGAGGACGGACACAGAGATTATCGAGCGCCAGCAGCATCAGGTTGCCAAGGTTGTGGCCCGCCAGCTCGCCTTTGCCGGCGAAGCGGTACTCGAACAACAGGCTGCCGATGCTGGGGTCGGTGACCAGCTGGTTCAGGCAGTTGCGCAGATCGCCCCAGGCGATGCACTCCTGACTCTTGCGCAGGCGTCCGGTCGAGCCACCATCATCGGTAGTGGTGACGATGCCGGTGAGCCGTTGACCGAGAAACGAGAGGGACGAAAGCACTCGTCCCATGCCGTGGCCACCACCGATGGCAACGACCCGATCGAAGTCATTGATGTTTTTTTGCCACATATGGGCGTCCTGTCATTGGTCTCAGTTGACCGCTATGTTAGCAAGCGAAGCGAGATAATTGTTTGATAAAGGTATGATTTTTGCTTGAGGCTGCCATTCGATAAAACAAGGAGATGGTGTTGAAATTTCTGACCGTTCACTCCCTCGCCCAGAATTCATCGCTGGCGGCCCAAGATATCTGCGCGCAGCTGCGCCACCATGCCGATCAGGCCCCCTCCCTGCTGTTGCTCTATTTTACCCAAGCCCATGAGGGGGCGATACTGCGCGACGCGCTCAAATGCCAGTTCCCGACGACCCGCCTGCTTGGGTGCAGCTCTTGCGGTGGTGTCATGACCGATATGGGACACCACGCCCGAGACGGATATGGGCTGGCGGTTGCTGCTCTGTACGATGAGAAAGGGGCATTCGGGGTAGCCGGTGCCAGCGGTGACGGGGTGGATGTGCGGCAGTTGCTGCGCCGAGCCATGAGCGACTGTGGTCGACCGGGCGAGCTGCCCCAGCTGATCCTGTTTCATGCCAGTCCCGGCAAGGAGGAGGGGCTGCTGGCCGGAATCGAGGCAGAACTCGGTGCCTCGGTGCCGGTGGTCGGTGGATCCGCGGCTGATAGCTGCGTCAGCGGTGACTGGCAGCTCTGCTGGGATGAGGCGGTGGCTCAGGATGGCATCGGTCTGGCGGTGCTCTATCCCGATTGCCAGCTGGCTTTTCAGTTTCACTCCGGTTATGTGCCTGCCGAATTCAGTGGTGAGATCACCGCCTGCAACGGGCGGGAGGTACTCACCATCGATCACCAGCCTGCTGCCGAGGTCTATGCCCGCTGGTGCGGTCGCGAGCAGCCCTGGCCGGTGGGGGCGATTTTGCGGGAGACCACGCTCACCCCGCTGGCCCGTCAGGTGGGAGCGCTGGATGGCATTCCTTACTACAAACTCTCCCACCCCGAAGCTGTGACCGAACAGGGCGGGCTGCGGCTCTTTACCGATGTGGTGCAAGGGGAGCGTCTGCTGTTGATGTACAGCAGTCAGGAAGGGTTGTTGCAGCGCAGCCTCAATGCCATGCGTATCGAGCCAGGGTATGGGGTCGACGTGGAATTGCAGCCTATCGGCGCTCTCATCATCTTTTGTGCTGGTTGTCGTTTGGCGCTAGGTGATATGTTGTGCCAATTTGTCGAGCAGAGCCAGGCTCGCCTCGGCAAGATCCCTTTTATCACCCCCTTTACCTTCGGCGAGCAGGGGCGGCTGCCCAATGGCGAGCTGGCCCACGGCAACCTGATGGTATCGAGTGTGATCTTTCTGACCGCTTGAGCAGAGCAGGATACAAGATGATTGGCAACAGTGAATTGGAAGCCCTTGGCGACAAACTGCAGGCGACCCTGGTCGATCTTATGCGCTGTCGTGAGCGCGAGGCCAAGTATCGTCATGAATCCCATACCCTGCTGAAAGGGGTGGCTACACTGGCTGATGCCAAAACGCTGGAGCAGGTGCTGGAGAGCCTAATTCAAGTGCTCAAGCCCTTTATTGGATTTGAACATGCGGATGTGGTGGCCTGGAGTGGGGAACAGGGCATCACCCACCTCAGTACCGAGCCGGAACAGTGCGGTCGCAGCTGGTTGATGACCCCGGCCTTTGCTCGTGCCATTGCCGGAGAGACGTTGGTGATCTATGACCCGTTCCAGTTGCCTGAGCTGGCACCGCTGGCGAGCGAGCCGGGCTGGGCCAGCCTGATGCTGACCGGGCTGCAGGCCCCCGGCTTTACCGCCGTTATCCTCTGTCGGCACTCGCTGGCCGGCTCCTTCGATCTGACCAGCAAGGCGGCCATGCAGCGCTGCCGTCCGTTGATTTCACAAGCGCTGGTCAACATTGCCTATCGGGCCCGCTTGCAGGAGCAGGTAGATTTAAAAACTCAGGCCCTGCAGGCCAGTGAACGCCGTTTTCGCAGTTTTGCCGCCATGGCCTCCGACTGGTTCTGGGAGACCGATGCCGAACACCGGCTCAGCTATGCTTCCGAGCCCGGTTACCTTGACGAGATGACCCCGCTGGCAACCCGGCCGACCCTCTATGACTATGTCTGCAACAAGCAGAGTACTGAGTCACAGGCATATCTCGACCTATTGGAGCAGCGTAAACCGGTTCGGGCTGTACGCATGCAGGTTGCGATGCTCGACGGCCCCCGCTGGATGGAGGTGAGTGCCGAACCCTGTTTTGATCATGGGGGGGCTTTTACGGGATATCGCGGTACCGCACGCGATATCAGCCACCAGATCCATCGTGAAGAGGAGCTGGCGCGGGCACGGGACGATGCGGAGGCGGCCAACCGTGCCAAATCCCAGTTTCTTGCCATGATGACCCACGAGATCCGCTCCCCCATGAATGCGGTGCTGGGGATGCTCGACCTGGTGCTACACGCCGAGCTGGCACCCGAGCAGAAGCAGTTGCTACGTCATGCCACCCACTCTGCCAGATTGCTGCAGACCATCATCGACGATGTGCTCGATTTCTCTAAAATCGAGTCCCAGACCCTGGTGTTCCATTGCGAGACCTTGCAACCGATCCAGTTGTGTCAATCCGTGATCGAACCGTTGCAGAACCGTGCCGACGGCAAGGGCATAACACTGAGCTATGGGGTAGATGAAGCTGTCCCTGCCGAGCTGCAGGGAGATCCGGTGCGTCTTACCCAGGTGATGGGCAATCTGCTGGACAACGCCCTCAAATTTACCGAACAGGGAGAGGTCACTCTCCATCTGGGTTGGCAGGATGAGAAGCTGCTGATCTCGGTCTCCGACACCGGGATCGGGATCGCTGATGCGGATCAGGCGCTGCTGTTTGAACCCTTCTCCCAGGTCGACAACTCGGCCACCCGGCGTTTTTCCGGTACCGGCCTCGGTCTTGCCATCAGCAAGCGTCTGGTGACGCTTATGGGGGGAGAGATCCACCTGAAGAGCGAGCCGGGCAAGGGAAGCTGTTTCTGGTTCGAACTGCCCGGCATGGCGCTACCCTGCCATAGCCAGCCGCAGCGGGAGGAGGGGGCTTCGGCACTGTTGCCACTGGATGTGCTGGTGGTGGAGGACAGCCCGGTGAATCAGCTGGTGGTGTCGCTGATGCTGCAAAAACTGGTGGGCAAGGTTCGGCTGGCTGCCAATGGTCTGGAAGCGCTGGCGCAGGTGGATGAGCAGCTCCCGGATCTGATCCTGATGGATATGCGGATGCCCCTGATGGACGGACTGGAAGCGACCCGACGCTTGCGTGAGTTGGGATGCACCATGCCTATCGTCGCCCTGACGGCCAATGCGATGGCGGAGGACAAGGCGTGCTGTCTGGCGCAGGGGATGGATGACTTTCTCGCCAAGCCTATCACCTTGTCACGGTTGAGAGAGTGTTTGCAGCGTCACTTTGGTCAGCGGTTGCCGACGCGCGGATAAAAAAAATGGTCAACTTTGTGGGTTGACCAGTTCTTCAGCAAATACTGAAGAGAGCACGGGATAAATCGGGTTGTATCAATCTATATGAAAAATCTGTGCCAACTTTTTTAGGACTCTTTTGTGTTCAATTTTGGCCGTTTAGCGCAGCGGCTCTCTCTTGTTATGGCGTTTTGCGTTCCTACTTACTCGCAAAATGCGAATTTCACATTTTCATTGTTGGAATAATTGCATTTTGCAACGCTGTTTTTGTCATTGTGAAATCAGGCGATGCAGAAATTTACGGGCCGCTTCGCTGTTTTGTTTGGCAATCAGCATCTGCTTTTCATAAATCGGCATCGGCAATATCTCGAGCCAGCGCTGGCAGAGCCAGGCGGCATCTTCAAAGCGCTTGTCCGGATAGAGCTCATCAAGCTCCGGATACTGCTCGAACACTTCCCGCAGGCGATTGACCAGCAGCTTGTCGTTGAAATCTGAGTGGGTGCTCGGCCAGTTGGGCAGCATCTCCACCTTGGCCCGGCGCAGGCCCATCTCGTCTGTTTCCATCTCGTGGATGCAGAAGCGCTCCAGTCCCAGCACCGTCACTCCCAGCAGGCCATCATTAAGGCTGTAGAAGTCAGTCACCTTGACCCGGGTGCCCACCGGCAGAATGCGGCCGGATTGTCCCGAGGTGGTCGACTCTTCCATCACGATGCCAAAGCCCTGATCGTTGATGAATGACTCCTTGAGCATCTGCAGGTGGCGTGGCTCGAACAGACGCAGAGGAAGCTTGCCGCCCGGCAGTATGTGGGAAGGCAAGGGGAACAGTGCCAAAGGTTGTAGTTTCATGTTCCATCCTCCATTGAGTAGTTGCTGAATATGACAATGCAGCGACTGTGCCAGAGAATGAAAAAAGCCACCGGAGGGTGGCTTTTCGGGCGGTTGAGGGCGCTTAGTTGCGCTGCTCCAGATACATGACAGCCGCTTCCACGCGGCTTTGCGCCTCGAGTTTCTTCAGCAGGCTCTTCACGTGAACCTTGACCGTTCCCTCGGAGATATGGAGTACCGAGGCGACCTGTTTGTTGGAGAGGCCTTTTGCAATTTCGCGCAGGATTTGCATTTCGCGACGCGTTAAGCTTTCCAGCTTCTGCTGCAGGTGATCCAGCTCGTAGATGTTTTCGAGATAGGGGCGCAGCGGTTCGCTCAGGATCTGCTTGCCGGTCATCACGTCGGCCAGCTGGGCCAGCAGCAGATCAGGCTCGGTATCCTTGAGCAGGTAGCCGTCGGCACCGGCCTTGAGCAAAGCCACCACATCCTGACGGGCATCGGAGACGGTGAGGATCACTACCCGGGAGGTGATCTCCTCGGCGCGCAGCGCCTTGAGGGTATCGAGGCCGGAGAGCCCCTTCATGTTGAGATCGAGCAGGATCAGATCCGGCTCTGACTCTTTGGCCAGCGCCACGGCATCTGTGCCGTTGGAGGCTTCACCGGTCACCTCCATGTTCTCTTCCAGAGCCAGCAGCTGCACAATCCCTTTGCGCATGAGGGGATGGTCATCTACGACCAGAACTGTGTATTTCATCTCGTCCATCAGGCGTCTCTCGTTAGACTGGTGGGAAAGGTCAGATGCACGCAGGTGCCTTGTGGTTGCTGCTCGTTGATGGTCAGCAGACCGTGCAGTTTGCTGGCGCGCTCGTTCATGATGCTCAACCCGTAATGGTTGATCGCCGAGCTGGCGAGTCCGATCCCGACACCGTCATCTGAAATCTGAACCTCAATGTTACCACTGGCGAGGGTCTCACAGCTAACATCAATCACTTGCGCGTTGGCATGTTTGATGGCATTGAGCACTGCCTCACGGATCAACTGCAAAATGTGGATATGCTGGCCCGCCTCCAGATCGTTGTCGGCCAGTCCGTAATGGAACCGGATCTCGGCCTGGGTCTGGGGTTGCAGCTGATCAAGCATGACGCGGATCGCTTCCCCCAGATTGGCATCGCCAATGGTGAGACGGAAGGTGCCGAGCAGTTCGCGCAACTGGGTATAGGCATTGCTAAGCCCCTCGTCGATCTGCTGCATCGCCTCCTGCGCCTTGTCATGTTGCCCCTTGGCGTAAGAGCGCTTGAGCAGGGTGGACTGGATCTTGAGATAGGAGAGGGCCTGCGCCAGCGAGTCGTGCAGCTCGCGGGCGATCACCGCCCGCTCCTCCATCAGCAGCAGTCGCTGCTGTTGCAGCAGGGTCTGGTCTTTGTGCAGCACCTGAGCCAGCAGCATGGTGAAGTTTTTAATCAACCGCTCATCGATGGGGTGTTGGCTGATGATGTCGAGGCGGCCGAACTCCTGCTCATCCATCTGCAGATAAAAGCTGGCCACCGCATCGAGATCGCCGGGCCAGCCGGTGCGCCCCGAGATGTAGACCGGCATGGCGTTGTGCTCGAAGCGGGTCAGCCGGATGTGGTCGATATGCTGGTGGGCGGCGGCGCGGTCCAGCAGTTTGATAAGGGTACGGGTGCTGAGCGGGGCAGCGTGCAGCTTTTGGGCGGTCGAGTAGAGAAACGAGAGGGTGTCGTTGGCCTGTTGCAGCTTGGCGGTTTTCTCTTCCACCTTGTTCTCCAGCTCCCGATAGAGCTTGCCCAGCTCGTCGGCCATGGTGACGAAGGCTCGCGACAGCTCCCCCAGCTCGTTTTCGCCGTGGGCGGGCAGCTTAAGATCGAAATCCTGCCGCTGGATCTGGCGGGCGCAGTAGACCAGCTGGTTGAGGGGGGCGACCACCTGCTGGCGGGTGAAGCGCACCGTGAACCAGGCGATGGTGATGATGGCCAGCAGGCCGAGCCCCTCCGCCAGTGCCAGCATCCGCACCTTGAATTCCACGTGGTACTGCATCTGATTGACGAAATTGTCGATGGCCGCCACAAACTGCTCGGTGTTATCGGTGTACCGTCTGGGGGTGCGATCCTCGATGTGCTGGCGCATCACCTGCCACTGGCCGAGCACCTCGCCATAGGTGCGACGCAGGGAGGCAGGAGTGATCCAGCGCTGGGTCTCTTGCAGCTCTTCGGCGTGCAGGGTCTCTTCAAACTGGGAGAGGCGCCCCAACACGCTGTCGCCCCGCTCGATTTCATAGGCCATCCGGTAGGCCTGCATCCGCAGCGAACCGGAGAGGTTGATCGCCTTGGCATCGGGTACCGAGTAGAAGAGGGTGACCATGGCGACCAGCGCGATCAGGCTGGCCATGAAGAGGATCAACACCATGGCACGGCCAATGGCACTGCTGACCGAATGGACCCTGAACCGTTTTCCCATACTGATGCGCACCTCTGAATAGTGATAAGGACCCCGCAAGATGCGTGGGAGTGTACTCCAACTTGTGTTAGCATCGAAAAACTAGATGAACTCCGAGCGGTTTTGCCTAAGTCCTAGCGATAGGGGGAAACCAGCCGTCAGCCGACGTTCGAGCTGTAAGGGTCAGGAAAGAAATGCCCTGGCCTCCCGTATTTGGAAAGGTGTTTATGTTGCCACTTGAAGATGGTTTTTCCCGTCGTTTTTACTATTTGCGTCTGTCGGTGACCGATGTGTGCAATTTCCGTTGCACCTATTGTTTGCCTGACGGTTATCGCCCCCCGGAAGGCCACAAAGCGGGGCGTCAACCCTTTCTCTCGATTGACGAGATCCGCCGCGTGGTCAGCGGTTTTGCCGCCATGGGCACCCGCAAGGTGCGCATCACGGGGGGCGAGCCCTCCCTGCGTCGCGATTTCACCGAGATCGTCAAGGTGATTGCCACCACCCCGGGTATCGAGAAGGTCGCCATGACCACCAACGGCTATCGCCTCAAGGAGCGGGCCCAGGAGTGGTTTGATGCCGGACTCAACGCGCTGAATGTCAGTGTCGACAGTCTCGACCCGCGCCAGTTTCACCAGATCACCGGTGAGAACAAGCTGGCCGAAGTGATGGAGGGGATCGAAGCAGCACTGGCCGCCGGTTTCAAATCGGTGAAGATCAATGCTGTGCTGCTCAAGGGGCTCAACGACTACCAGCTCGATGCCTTTCTGGGCTGGATCAGACACAAGCCCATCGAGCTGCGCTTTATCGAGCTGATGCAGACCGGCGAGATGGATACCCTGTTTCGTGACCACCATGTCAGCGGCGAACAGATCAAACAGCGCTTGCTGGCGAGCGGCTGGGTGCAGCAGTTGCGGGGCACGGATGACGGTCCGGCGCAGGTCTTTATGCACCCCGATTCGCAAGGTGGGGTGGGGCTTATCATGCCCTACAGCAAGGATTTCTGTGCCGGTTGCAACCGGCTGCGGGTCTCCTCGCTGGGGAAGCTGCATCTGTGCCTGTTTGGCGACAACGGCATCGACTTGCGGGATCTGCTCGGCGCAGATGGGCAATCTGATGAGCTGCAACAGCGCATTCGCGCGGCACTGGCGGGCAAGAGTGCCACCCATCGTCTCCATGAGGGCAATGCCGGAATCACCCCTCATCTCGCCTCGATCGGCGGATAACCGCAAAAATCGCCAACGATTAAATAGCAATCCTCACATGGAGGTATTTTAACCGATACCTCCTTTTTTATTGCGCTGCAACGCTTTGATCTGGCGCAAGAATCCCCCCTGTTTATCTCCCTGGTGGTATATCCCTTACCTTGTCAGGGCCGCAATATACACCCACTCTTATAATTGGTATCAAGAATGCCAATCATGGACTCGCACTGTCCCCTTTTTCACCAGAACAGGAGTCAACATGCCGGATGAGATCGATCTTGCCCGCCGCGGCCTGTTCCGGGGGCGGCTGAGAACCGCCGAACCGCCGGTGCAGTTGCCCTGGTCAGTCAACTGGTCGGCATTTGTCGCCGACTGTACCCGCTGCGGGGACTGTCTGGCCGCCTGTCCGGAGCAGATCCTGGTGAATGGCGAGGGCGGTTTTCCGGTGGTCGATTTCCAGCGTGGCGAATGCACCTTCTGCACCGAGTGCGTCACGGTCTGCAAGGTGCCGCTGTTTCGCCCGACCAGCGAGTCCCCCTGGCACTACAAGGCCCATATCGAGGCCAACTGTCTGGCCAATGGTCAGGTGTTTTGCCAGCGCTGTCAGGACAGCTGCGAGCCCAATGCCATTTGCTTTATTCCGGTGCTGGGGCGTGTGCCCACCCCGACGGTCGAGCCGGATCGCTGTAATGGCTGCGGCGCCTGCGTGCAGGATTGTCCGGTTGGCAGCATCAAGGTCGATGGGCGAGCCGCCCCATCCGGTGTTACGAGCCAGTCCACCCTCAAGCAGGAGTCAGAATGAGTCAGAAGCCGTGTGACACAGAAGCCACAATGGATCAGGAGTTCCATGTATCGAGTCTGGTGGTGCTGACCCAGCCCCCCTTGCGCCATCAGCTCGCCGAGCAGATTGGCGCCCTTGAAGGGGCCGAGATCCACGCCGTCAGTGACGAGGGCAAGCTGGTCGTGACCCTGGAAGGTCCGAGCCAGCGGCCGATCATGGCGGCCATTGATGCGATACAGGCGATGCCGGGTGTGCTCTCTGCCGCCCTGATTTACCACCAGTTCGATGAACTGGGCGGTCACTGAAAAGAGTGATGGGATGCCGGGCGTGCCCTCTGCCGCTGATGGCTGGCTCCCGTTCGACAGATTCGACAACTATTACGCGATAAGCAATGTGAGGATATGCCATGAAGCTGAGTCGACGCGACTTTATGAAGGCCAACGCGGTGGCAGCTGCCGCTGCCGTGGCCGGTGTCAGTGCCCCCACGCTGGCAGCCAATCTCATCACCAGTACCGACAAGACGGCCATCCATTGGGATAAGGCTCCCTGCCGCTTCTGCGGTACCGGCTGCTCCGTGCTGGTGGGCTCTCAGGATGGTCGGGTCGTGGCGACTCAGGGCGACCCCGATGCACCGGTCAACCGTGGCCTCAACTGCATCAAGGGCTACTTCCTCTCCAAGATCATGTACGGCCAGGATCGCCTGACCCAGCCGATGCTGCGGATGAAGAACGGCCAGTTCGATAAGGATGGCGACTTTGCCCCCATCAGCTGGGATCTGGCGTTCGACATCATGGCCGAGAAGTTCAAGGCAACCCTGAAAGAGAAGGGGCCGACCGCTGTCGGCATGTTCGGCTCCGGCCAGTGGACCGTCTGGGAAGGCTATGCCGCCGCCAAGCTGATGAAGGCCGGTTTCCGCTCCAACAACATTGACCCCAATGCCCGTCACTGCATGGCCTCTGCGGTCGTTGGCTTCATGCGTACCTTCGGCATGGACGAGCCGATGGGCTGCTACGACGATATCGAGCAGGCCGATGCGTTCGTGCTGTGGGGCTCCAACATGGCCGAGATGCACCCCATCCTCTGGTCGCGGATGTCTGATCGTCGCCTCTCCAACCCGGATGTGCAGGTGCACGTGCTCTCGACCTTCGAGCACCGCAGCTTCGAGCTGGCGGACAACGGCATGGTGTTCACTCCGCAGACCGACCTGGCGATCCTCAACTATGTCGCCAACTACATCATCCAGAACGACAAGGTGAACTGGGACTTCGTCAACAAGCACACCGTGTTCAAGAAGGGGGTCACCGACATCGGTTACGGCCTGCGCCCGACCGATCCGCTGCAGCAGAAAGCGAAGAACCCGGACAGCGGCGATGCCACTCCGATGACCTTTGAGGAGTTTGCCAAGTTCGTGGCGGATTACGATGTGGAGTCGGTCTCCAAGCTCTCCGGCGTCTCCAAAGAGAAGCTGGAAAAGCTGGCCAAGCTCTATGCCGACCCGGGCAAGAAGGTGGTCTCCTACTGGACCATGGGTTTCAACCAGCATACCCGTGGCGTCTGGGCCAACAACCTCTGCTACAACATCCACCTGCTGACCGGCAAGATCTCCGAGCCGGGTAATGGTCCTTTCTCACTGACCGGCCAGCCCTCTGCCTGTGGCACCGCCCGTGAAGTGGGTACCTTTGCCCACCGTCTGCCTGCCGACATGGTGGTGACCGAGCCCAAGCACCGCGCCATTGCCGAGCAGATCTGGAAACTGCCGGAGGGGACCATTCCCGACAAGGTGGGTTTCCACGCCGTGCTGCAGGATCGCATGCTCAAGGACGGCAAGCTCAATGCCTACTGGGTGATGTGCAACAACAACATGCAGGCCGGCCCCAACATGAATACCGATCGCCTGCCTGGCTATCGCGATCCGCGCAACTTCATCGTGGTCTCCGACCCGTACCCGACCGTCACTGCCCAGGCCGCTGACCTCATCCTGCCCACCGCCATGTGGGTGGAGAAAGAGGGGGCCTACGGCAATGCCGAGCGCCGCACCCAGTTCTGGCACCAGCAGGTGAAAGCGCCGGAAGGGGCCAAGTCCGACTTGTGGCAGCTGATGGAGTTCTCCAAGCGCTTCAAGGTTGAGGAAGTGTGGCCGGCTGAGCTGATTGCCAAGATGCCGGAAGTGAAGGGCAAAACCCTGTTCGATGTGCTCTATGCCAACGGTCAGGTCAACCAGTTCCCGAAAGAGCAGAGTAAGGGGATGCTGAACGACGAAGCCGAACACTTCGGGTTCTACGTTCAGAAGGGCTTGTTCGAGGAGTACGCCACCTTCGGTCGTGGCCACGGTCACGATCTGGCACCGTTCGATCAGTACCACGAAGCCCGTGGTCTGCGCTGGCCTGTGGTAGATGGCAAAGAGACCCTGTGGCGCTATCGCGAAGGGTTCGACCCCTATGTGAAAGCGGGCGAGGGGGTACGTTTTTATGGCAAGCCCGATGGCAAGGCGGTCATCTTCGCCCTGCCGTTCGAGCCCGCCGCCGAGTCGCCCGATAAAGAGTACGATCTGTGGCTCTCCACCGGCCGCGTGCTGGAACACTGGCACACCGGCACCATGACCCGTCGGGTGCCCGAGCTCTATCGCGCCTTCCCGGATGCGGTGCTCTTCATGCACCCGGACGATGCCAAGGCTCGCGGCGTGCGTCGTGGTGAAGAGGTGATCGTCTCCTCCCGCCGTGGCGAGGTGAAGACCCGGGTCGAGACCCGTGGTCGCAACCGTCCGCCGAAAGGACTGGTCTTCATGCCCTTCTTTGATGCGAGCCAGCTGGTCAACAAGCTGACCCTGGACGCCACCGATCCGCTCTCGAAAGAGACCGATTACAAGAAGTGCGCCGTCAAGGTGATGAAGGCTTAAGGCGGGGGAGTGCGAGATGAGTCGTAGTCGTCGCCAGTTTCTGGCCGACATGGCCAAGGGGGCCTGCGGTGTGGGCCTGCTTGGCGTGGGGCTCGGTGGCGTGGCCCGCCAGCAGGCACAAGCTGTGCCTGCCCAGGCGCTGCGTCCGCCCGCCGCCCTCGATGAAGCAGAGTTTCTCGGCGCCTGCGTGCGTTGCGGGCTCTGCGTCGAGGCGTGCCCCTACGACACTCTCAAGCTCGCCCGGCTGTTTGACCCTGTGACCACTGGCACCCCCTATTTCAAGGCGCGTGCCGTGCCCTGCGAGATGTGTGATGACATCCCTTGCGTGGTGGCCTGTCCGAGCGGGGCGCTGGATCAGCAGATGACCGACATCGATCAGGCCCGGATGGGGGTAGCAGTGCTCATCGATCACGAGACCTGCCTCAACTATCTGGGTTTGCGTTGCGATGTCTGTTATCGGGTCTGCCCGCTGATTGACAAGGCGATCACTCTTGAGCTGCAGCATAACCAGCGTACCGGCAAGCACGCCATGTTCCTGCCCACGGTACACAGCGATATCTGTACCGGCTGTGGCAAGTGTGAGCATGCCTGCGTGCTGGAGGAAGCGGCCATCAAGGTGGTGCCACGCCAGCTTGCCAAAGGTGAGCTGGGTCATCACTACCGGCTCGGCTGGGAAGAGAAGGCCAAGGCGGGGAACAAGTCGCTCATCGGCGACAGGCTCACCCTGCCCACCCGAAAACCGGAGGGGTTATGAGTCGTTATCCGGGGGAAGAGGCTCGCATCAAGCTGGGGTGGTGGCGTTCCCACCGCTTCCTGATGCTTCGTCGGCTGAGTCAGTTCAGCGTGCTCGGGCTGTTTTTGCTGGGGCCGCTGGCGGGCATCTGGATCCTCAAGGGCAACCTCTCCAGCTCGCTGTTGCTGGAAACAATGCCGCTGACCGATCCCCTTACGCTGTTGCAGTCGCTGGCGGCGGGCCACTGGCCCATCACCACCCTCTGGCTGGGGGCTGCCATTGTGCTGGCCGGTTACTGGCTGGTGGGGGGGCGGGTGTTCTGCTCCTGGGTCTGTCCGGTCAACCTTATCACGGATGCAGCAGCCTGGCTCAGGGGGCGCCTTGGCCTCAAGGGCAATGGCCAGTTCAGCCGTGCGACCCGCTACTGGCTGCTGGCCATGGTGCTGGTGGTGCCAGCGGTGGTCGGGGTGATGGCGTGGGAGTTGGTCAATCCGGTGTCGCTGGCCATGCGCGGTCTGCTGTTTGGCATGGGGGCTGGCTGGGCCCTGCTGGCGGCGCTGTTCCTGTTCGATCTTTTCGTGGTTGAGCGGGGCTGGTGCGGTCATCTCTGTCCGGTGGGGGCCTTCTATGCCCTGGTCAACCGGGTCGGATTTATCAAGATTTCTGCCAAGGGGCGCGAGCGGTGCAACAACTGCATGGATTGTTATGCGGTCTGCCCGGAACGTCCCATCCTGCGCGGACCTGTTCATGGTGCCAAGCGCGGTCACGGGCCCTTGATTGCGGCTCAGGAGTGTACCAACTGTGGCCGCTGCATCGATGTCTGCGCGGAACAAGTTTTTGAAATCACTGTAGGTTTTGCCGTCAAGGCAGAAAAAACGTCGGAGAACAAATAATGAAAAAGCTGATTGGAGCAATGCTGGCCTGCCTGATGGCGGGATCCTTGATGGCAGCGGCCCCCGAGATCACCAACAGTACCGGTGGCCTCAAGTCCGAGCGTGGCGCCACCGATCTGGTGACCGATGCCACTGCCGCTCCCCTGAAAAACTTCCGTAAGGATGGCGCGCCCTACGATCGCCAGTACATGCATCAGCCGCCGCTGATCCCCCACGACATTCGCAACTATGAGGTGGATACCAAGGTCAACAAGTGCCTGGCTTGCCACAGCTTCAAGAATGCCAGTGCCATGAAGGCCCCCAAGATCAGTCCGACTCACTTCGAGACCCGCGACGGCCTGACCCTGGGTGAAGTGTCGCCGCGTCGCTACTTCTGCCTGCAGTGCCATGTACCGCAAGCAGATGCCAAGCCGCTGGTGGAAAATACCTTTAAACCGGTTGAAGCGCTGAACTGAGGAATCCATAGATGAAATTACCCGGCTTTATCCAGCGTCTGTGGACCACCTTCAAGTCACCATCAAAGGCGGCTCTCTGGGTCATCCTGCTGATGGGCTTCTTCGGTGGCGTGATTTTCTGGGGTGGCTTCAACACTGCCATGGAAGCATCCAACACAGAGGCCTTCTGCACCAGCTGTCACGAGATGAAGGACAACGTGTTCGAGGAGTACCGCGACACCATCCACTACGCCAACCGCTCCGGCGTGCGGGCCAGCTGCCCGGATTGCCACGTGCCCCATGAGTGGACCTACAAGATCATCCGCAAAGTGCAGGCTTCCAAGGAGCTGTGGGGCATGATCACCGGCAAGGTGGATACCCGTGAGAAGTTCGAGTCGCACCGGCGCGAGATGGCGGAGCGGGAGTGGCAACGAATGAAAGAGACCGATTCGCGCGAGTGCCGCAACTGCCACAACTTCGAGTACATGGACTTCTCCCTGCAGGGGCAGCGTGCCGCCAAGATGCACTCTACCAATCTGGCCAGTGGTGAAAGTACCTGCATCGACTGTCACAAGGGGATTGCGCACCAGCTGCCCGACATGACCGGGGTGAAAGGGTTCTGATCCTGCGACGACAGGCCGGGTTTACCCGGCCTGCGTTTTGTTCATATATGGGACAAGCATCAGATTTGTGTGTCTTTTAAATCCCATATCTCGTGAAACCTTTGATAGAATCAGCCCGCCGTCACACGCTTGAGCAAGTTGGTCCCCCTGTCTGCGTCCGTTTTTGCGTCCTGACAGCCGGCCTCTCATACCCCTTCTCTTCCTGCCTCGTTGACGGCCCATAGCCACAAGGAGCTGCCCGATGGGACAGAAACACAACGCATTTATTCCCCTCAAGATCGCCGTGCTGACGGTTTCCGACAGCCGCACCGCCGCCGATGACAGCTCGGGCGACTATCTGGTCTCGGCCCTTACCGACGCGGGCCATCAGCTGGCCGATCGGGCACTCTGCCCCGACAACCTGTTTCGCATTCGAGCCCAGGTGAGCGAGTGGATCGCCGATGAAGGGGTGCAGGTGGTGCTGATTAACGGCGGTACCGGCTTCAATGAACAGAACCGGGTACCGGAAGCGGTCGGTGTGCTGTTCGAGCGCACCGTACAGGGTTTTGGCGAGATGTTCCGTCAACTCTCTTTTGCCGAGATTAAAGGCTCCGCCATGCAGAGCCGTGCGCTGGCGGGACTCGCCAATCGCACCCTGATCTGCTGTCTGCCGGGCTCCACCGGCGCCTGTCAGCTGGGTTGGGAGCAACTGATCCGCGATCAGCTCGATGCCCGCACCAAGCCGTGCAACTTTGTCTCCCACCTCTGAGAGCAAACGATGAACCAGACAGATACCAAGCAGACCCAGCCCAACCTGACGCATCTGAACCAGAGCGGTGAAGCCCATATGGTGGATGTGACCGACAAGCAGGTGACCGAGCGCGAAGCCCGTGCCGAGGCGTTTGTTGCCATGACCCCCGAGACGCTGGCGCTGATCCTGAGCGGCCAGCACCACAAGGGTGACGTGTTCGCTACCGCCCGCATCGCAGGCATCATGGCCGCCAAGAAGACCTCCGATCTTATCCCACTCTGCCATCCGCTGGCCTTGACCAAAGTCGAGGTGGAGATAGTGCCGCTGGCCGAGCAGAATCGGGTGCATATCCGCACCCTCTGCAAGCTCTCCGGCAAGACCGGGGTGGAAATGGAGGCGCTGACGGCGGCATCTGTTGCGGCGCTGACCATCTACGACATGTGCAAGGCGGTGCAAAAAGACATGGTGATCGAACAGGTGCGGCTGGTAGAGAAAAAGGGCGGCAAGTCCGGCCATTTTCAGCTGGGGTCAAATAGCGGGGAGCAAGCATGATCAAGGTACTATTTTTTGCGCAAGTAAGAGAGCTGGTGGCGTGTGACGAGCTGAACCTGCCGTGCGACTACGCCACCGCCGAACAACTGCGCGCAGCGCTCTGTGAGCGCGGCGACAAGTGGGCGCTGGCGCTGGAAGTAGGCAAGCTCTTGGTCGCGGTCAACCAGACCTTGGTGCCCCTCGATACCTCCATCAACGATGGCGATGAGGTGGCCTTCTTCCCACCGGTGACCGGAGGTTAAGGATGAGCGAGGCAACCATGACCGATCGCATTCTGGTGCAGCGGGAAGATTTCTCGCTGGCGGACGAATATGCCCGCCTCGCCACCCGCGCCGACAGTGGCGCCATCGTCACTTTTGTTGGCAAGGTGCGCGACTTCAATCAGGGGGAAGAGGTGAAGGGGCTGGCCCTCGAGCACTACCCTGGTATGACCGAGAAGGCGCTGGCCGATATCGTGCAGGAGGCCCGCCGCCGCTGGCCGCTGCAGGAGTGTACCCTCATTCATCGTATCGGCGAGCTGTGGCTTGGCGATCAAATCGTGCTGGTGGCGGTGAGCAGTGCCCACCGCGACGCAGCCTTTGATGCCTGCCATTTCATCATGGATTTCTTGAAAACCCGGGCGCCGTTCTGGAAAAAAGAGCTGACCGCCGAGGGTGTGCAACGCTGGGTCGAGGCCAAGGAGAGCGACAACGCCGCCGCTGCCCGCTGGCAAGCCTGACCTGTTCATCACGAGGGGCGCAGGTTCAACGGGAACCACGGCCCCACCAAGGGGCGCGGATGTGCGGGCCCCATCAGGAGAAAGGGAATGAAACCGTTGTTATCTGTTGTCATCGCCGGTGTCTGCGCCGCCACCTTGTATACCGGTGCCGTGCAGGCCGATGAAGTGAAAGTGGCCGTGGCGGCCAACTTCAAGGGCACCATAGAGCGTATCGGCAAGGAGTTCACCGCCAAGACAGGCCACTCCCTGGCCATCTCGTCTGCCGCCACCGGAGTGCTCTACACCCAGATCAGTCACGGCGCACCGTTCGATCTCTTCCTCTCCGCCGATGCGGCGACCCCCGAGAAGCTGGAAAAAGAGGGCAAGGGGATCGATCGCTTCACCTACGCCATCGGCCAGCTGGGGCTGTGGAAGAAGGGGGGGCCGGCCCCTGACGAGGCGACCCTGCGTAGCTGGAAAGGCAACCTCGCCATCGCCAATGCCCGCACAGCCCCCTATGGTGCTGCCGCCATGGCGACCCTCACCCATCTCAAGATCGATCCCAAGCAGTACCGGCTGCTGACCGGCGCCAACATCGGCCAGACCTGGCAATTTGTCGACACCGGCAATGCCGAGCTGGGCTTTGTCGCTTGGGCCAATCTGGTTGAGGCGGGCAAGACTGGTGAAGCCTGGGCAGTGCCTGCGAGCTTCTATCCCCCCATCGAGCAGCAGGGGCTGGTATTGAAGAAAGGCGCCGCGGTCGAGGCGCTGGTGGCCTGGCTCAAGGGGCCGGGTCAGGCGCAGATCAAGGCAGCTGGTTATGCCTTGCCCCAATAAGGGGATGGGCCTGATGCGATACCCTGAGTGGTCGGCCTTCGGGTCGGCCACTCTTTGCAATAAGGATGGATACCATGCTGTTGGGGGCATTTATCAACCGGGAGGTCGGCAATGAGTGAAGGGGATCTGCTGGCGGTCTGGCTCACCCTGAAGCTTGCGGCCTGCACCACAGCGATTTTGCTGTTGCTGGCACCGCCGCTGGCCTGGTGGCTGTCGCGCAGTCAGAACCGGCTGCGGCCGCTGGTTGAGGCGCTGGTGGCGCTGCCGCTGGTGCTGCCTCCCACGGTACTGGGTTTTTATCTGCTGCTCGCCTTCTCCCCCGAATATGGTTTCGGCGCCTGGTGGCGCGACACCTTTGGCGCCCCGCTCGCCTTCAGCTTTCTCGGCCTGCTGTTTGCCTCCATCCTCTATTCGCTGCCGTTTGTGGTGCAGCCGCTCACCTCCGCCTTCGTCAACATGGGCAACAAGGAGCTGGAAGCTGCTGCGACCCTGGGGCTTGGCCCACTGGAGCGCTTCTTCCACATCATCTTGCCGATGACCCTGCCCAGCTTTGTGATGGCGGCGGCCCTCGGCTTTGCCCACACCCTGGGGGAGTTTGGCGTAGTGCTGATGATTGGCGGCAATATCCCCGGCGAGACCCAGGTGCTCTCCATCGCCTTGTTTGATCATGTGGAGGCGATGGATTACCGACAAGCCCACTATCTGGCGGGCGGCTTGATGGCCTTCTCGCTGGTGATGCTGGTGCTGGTCTATGGTGTGCTGCAGCGTAGACAGCGGAGAGTGTTTGGATGAACCAGCCCGCCACTATGCCGCCAGTGAACGAGCCGCACCGCCATGCCCTGAACCTCTATGTTCGGCGCGAGTTTGACCCCTTTACCCTTGATTGCGCACTGACCCTCGAGCTGGGGGGGATCCTCGCCCTGTTCGGCCCCTCGGGCTGCGGCAAGAGCACACTGCTGCGCATCATCGCCGGACTCGATCGCCAAAGCGGGGATCGCTTGCGGTGGCGCGATCGGGAGTATGCTCAACTGCTGCCCGAAGCGCGCCGGATCGGACTGGTGTTTCAGGACGCGCGCCTCTTCCCCCATCTGACGGTAATCGGCAATCTGCAACTGGCGGCCCGCAAGGGGCGAGGGCGCTGGCAACCCGAAACGCTGGCGGCTCGGCTCGGTTTTGCCGATCTGCTGGGGCTGCCTGCCCATGCCCTCTCTGGCGGTCAACGCCAGCGGGTAGCGCTGGGGCGGGCGCTGCTGGCCGAGCCTGATTTGCTGTTGCTCGATGAGCCTTTTTCTGCGCTCGATCGGCGCAGCCGCATCCATCAGGCCCATGTGCTAAAGGGCTTGCAGCAGGAGAGCGGCATCCCGATGATCTTCGTCAGCCACGCCATGGAGGAGGTGAGCCTGCTCTGCGATCAGCTGGTGTTGCTGGAAAGTGGCAGGGTGGAGGCGCAAGGTCGGCCGAGCGAGATCTTCGCCCGAACCGATCTCTCGCTCGCCAGTCGCGACGATGCCGGGGTGATGCTGGATGCAACCCTCTCTCACTACGATGATGACGAGCAGATGGCGACCCTGCAACTCGGCGAGCAGCAGCTGCGGGTCACCATGACCCATGTGCCGGATGAGAGCGGCCCCTTGCAGATCAAGGTGGCGGGGCGCGATGTGGTGATCGCCACCGCCCCCATCGAGCACTCCAGCCTTTCCAACTGTCTCGTCACCCGTCTGCTGGCGGTGCGCGAGGTGCGCCCCGGCCAGACCCTGTTGCAGTTGGCGCTGGGTGAGCAGATACTGCTGGCCCGGATCACCAGCCGCTCCGCCAGGCGGCTGGCGCTGGCGCCGGAGCAGCAGATCTACGCTTATATCAAGGCGGTGAGTCTGGTCAGCGAAGGCTGATTGGGCGCCGTGCCGTGGCAGGATAACCACGGGCAACATAACAACAAGAGATGGTTCAGGTGATGAGTCGAGAGGCAATACACTGATGCGCCGCAATCAGGTGATGAAATTCAACGGTCTTGCCCTGCGCAGTGCGGGGGAGGGCCCCTTGCTGTTGCTGCTGCACGGGCTGGGCTCCTCCAGCCTCGACTGGCAGGCGCAGATCGAACGGTTTTCCGAACAGTACCGAGTGGTGGCGCTGGACTTGCGCGGCCACGGCCAGAGCATGCAGGAGGGGCCGTTCGATGTGGCGACCTTGGCAGCCGATGTGGTGAACTGGCTCGACGCACAGCCAGAACCCGCCTGGGTCGTGGGATTGTCGCTGGGGGCCATGGTCGCGCTGGAGCTGGCGCTGCAACTGCCCCACAAGGTGCAGGGGCTGGTGCTGGTCAACGGTTTTAGCGAGTTTCTGCTGGAGAGCCCCAAAGAGCAGGAGCGTTACGCCCAGCGCCTCAAGTGGCTGCGCTGGTTCGGCATGCGCCCCCTCGCCTGGTGGCTGGGACGCGAGCTCTTCCCGGGCCCGGATCTGGCGCAGGTGCGCCATACCTTCCGGCTGCGTTTCGTGCGCAATAAAAAGAAAACCTACAAGGCGCTGCTGGAGGCGTTACCCGGCTGGTCGGTACGGGCCCGGCTCGGCGCTATCTGGCAGCCGGTGGCCATCATTTCCACCAGTCATGACTACCTGCCGCTGGCCAAACGAGTAGAGCAGTTTGCCGCCTTGCCCAACGCCACCATCCACACCCCCAACGGCCACCACGCCTGGCCTGCGGAAGACCCCTCGGGCTTTAATCACCTGTTGCAACGGATCCTCACGACCCATTGAGGAAGGGGTTGTTAGGTGCAGGTACCAAAAAGCCGAACCACAGGGTTCGGCTTTTTTGATCCCGTTTGCGTCAAGGATGGGAGCAGACGGGGCAGTCGGGGCGCTTGGGCAGCTTCATCTCGCGGAAGGTGCCGCTCAGGCCGTCGATCATCAGCAGGCGGCCGCTGTAGCTTTTGCCCATGCCTGCCAAGAGCTTGATAGCTTCCAGTGCTTGCAGGCTGCCCACCAATCCCACTACGGGGGCGAGTACACCGGCTTCGACGCAGGTGAGGGCCTGCTCGCCAAACAGGGCGCTGAGGCAGGCGTAGCAGGGTTCATCTTCCTGCCAGGTGAAGCTGCATAGCTGTCCCTCCAGCCGGATTGCGGCGCCACTGACCAGCGGCACCTTGTGCTGGCGTGCCTTTTGATTCAGCAGGTTGCGAATGGCCAGGTTGTCGGTGCAATCGAGCACCAACTGATGTCGGGGCAGCTGGGTATCGAGCAGCGCCTCATCGGCCACGGCAGCGTGGGTCTCCACCTTGAGCCAGGGGTTGAGGGCACGAAGCGACTGCGCTGCTGAGTCCACCTTGTAGTGACCGATGCGCTCATCGTTGTGCAGCACCTGACGCTGCAGGTTGGAGAGCTCCACCTTGTCGAAATCGACCAGGGTGAGCTGGCCAACCCCGGCCACCGCCAGATACTGGCTGGCGGCGCAACCAAGGCCACCGGCGCCGATCACCAGCACACGGGCCTGCTTGAGCGCCTCCTGTCCCTCGAAGTCGAAGGATTTGAGGATGATCTGGCGGTTGTAGCGCAGCAGTTCGGCGTCGCTCAGGATCTCGCTCACAGCAGCAATCCCCCGAATGGCTCCACGGTCACCGTCTCGCCCGCGGCGACGCGGCCCCGTTCCCGTTCAAGAACGATGTAGCAGTTGGCTCGCGACAGGGAGCTGAACACGGCGGAGTCCTGCGAGCCGGTGCTGCGCACCTCGATGCCGTTCGGTCCCTGACTCAGGATGCCGCGCTGGAAGTCGAGTCGGCCCGGGCTCTTTTTGAGTGGCTCGGCCGCAATGGCTTGCAGCTGGAGCGGGCGCTCGAAGTGCTGGCCCGCCAGCTTGGCCAGCGCCGGTTGCACCAGCTGATCGAAGGTGACCATGGCGGAGACGGGGTTGCCCGGCAGGCCGAAGAACCAGGCGCGGGGCAGACGGCCGAAGGCAAACGGCTTGCCCGGCTTGATGGCCAGCTTCCAGAAGCCAATCTCGCCGAGCTCGTCCAGTAGTTGTTTGGTGAAGTCCGCTTCCCCCACCGAGACGCCGCCGGTGGTGATGAGTACATCGGCCTCTTCGTCGGCGCGGATAAAGGCGGCGCGCAGCTGGGCGGGATCGTCGGGGATGATGCCAAGGTCGAGGCAGTCGCAGCCCATGCGCGCCAGCATGGCCCGTACGCCATAGCGGTTGGAGTCATAGATATCGCCGTGGGCGAGCGGGGTACCAACCGGTTTGAGCTCATCACCGGTGCTGAAGATGGCCACTTTCAGCGGGCGACGCACCGTGACGGTAGCCACGCCGAGGGAGGCCAGCAGTGGCATTTCGCGCGGGGTGAGGCGAGTACCGGCTGGCAGCACGCAGGCGTCCTTGCCGATATCGCTGCCGGCGCGGCGGATATTCTGGCCCGGTTCGGGTTGTGCCAGAAAAGTGATCCGATCGCCGTCGGCCTGCGTTTCTTCCTGCATCACCACTGCATCCGTACCAGCCGGTACCGGAGCACCTGTCATGATACGCACGCAGTGGCCAGCGGGCCATTCACCCTGATAGGGCTGACCGGCAAACGCTTTGCCCGCCATGATGAGCGGGGTGCCGCTGGCGAGATCCGCAAGGCGTACGGCATAACCGTCCATGGCAGAGTTGTCGAAGGGGGGCACGGCGAGGGGAGAGGCGATGTCGCTGGCAAGAACCCGGCCAAGGGCCTCTGGCAGGGGCAGTTGCTCGCTGTCGCAGCAGCAGGCAAGTTGTTCCAGCATCCCTTGCAGGGCATCGCTTAAGGGGAGTAGTCCGCTGGTATCAAATCCCATCGTCATGACCTCTTTCTATGATTGAAGGCGGGATTATCACAAAATTCCCCGGGGATGGGCAGGTTATCTCGAGGGAATCTCGGGGTAATCGGCGCAAAAACGGGGGTAGATGGCCATAAAGTATGAGGTGACGCACAAGTTGACTTGAATCTTGGCGGCAATGGCCGTTTACTATGCCGCCATAACAGATGGCCGTCACATCCTGTGTGGCTACCATTACAGCGATATCGTCGGCCTTGTGCGCCGCCATTACATAATGGGTTGCTCCTTGAGCTGCCCTCACAGTCCCTGAGCGTGGGAGAAAAGACAATGACAACCTTAAGTCCGGAAGCCTTGCTGGTCAGGGCTGCCCTCGAAGCCCAGGGACTGGAAACCCCCCTGGTTGCCAACGAGCTGAACAGTCAGCAGAAGCGGGAGAAGATCGAAGGCCATATGCGCTCCATCATGGAGACACTGGGGCTGGATTTGGCCGATGACAGTCTGGCCGAGACACCGCACCGCATCGCCAAGATGTACGTCAACGAGATCTTCTCCGGCCTCGATTATTCCACCTTCCCCAAGGTGACGGTGATCGAGAACAAGATGCAGGTGGACGAGATGATCATGGTGCGGGACATCAGCCTCACCAGCACCTGCGAACACCACTTCGTCACCATCGACGGGATGGCACATGTGGCCTATATCCCTCGCGGCAAGGTGATTGGCCTGTCGAAAATCAACCGCATCGTGCAGTTCTTCGCCCGCCGTCCCCAGGTGCAGGAGCGGCTGACCCAGCAGATCCTGCTGGCGCTGCAGACCCTGCTCGGTACCAAGGATGTGGCCATCAGCATCAAGGCGACCCACTACTGCGTCAAGGCGCGCGGAGTGATGGATTCGACTTCTTACACCACCACCACCTCCCTCGGCGGGGTGTTCAAGACCCAGCCCGATACCCGGGCCGAATTTCTGGGCGGCCTGCGCGGATAAGATGGCGGTTGTTTTGTAACCGCCTTGCTGAATAAACGAGACGCCAGCAGCCATTGCTGGCGTTTTTCATTGGTCCCGGATGAGAGTGGCGGCCTGTAACGGCTTGACCCGCGCTGCTTGCCTTATGCAAACGTTATGCATTTTTCCGATTTATTCATCTGAGCGGTATATTTAATCGAAAACGAAAAAAAACCTCGTTTTCACCTTACAAAAAGTAACCGGTCAGACTCTTTCCGAACCGTCACAATCCGGTTACTCTAGCGCCCCCTCACGGCTCTCGCTGCCCCTCATGGAATTCAGAGATATTCATCAAGGTTGGATGGTGCACCACTGAACAGGTGGCCAGATAGTTCATGTCAGGAGGGCGTGAACCGGACGAGTGCTACGAATTTAACGACCACCAGGATATCCCATGAATACCAGTACCATGACCATAGGTAAAAAACTCACCGCCGGCTTTGCCGTGCTCGGTTTGATGGTCGCCTTTATCGGCGGTTTTGCCCTTGTCCAGTTTGGCAACATGAATGATGTTGCCATCCGGTTTACCGACAGCATCTTGCCAGCGGTCAATCGCACCAGCGCGATCGGGGATTCTCTCGGTGAGTTGCGTCGTTATGAGCTGGGTTATTTCGTGGTGGCCGCCGAGCCGCTGAAAAGGGCTGAATATCGGAATATTGCCAGTCAACAGCTTAACTCGATCGCGCAGCAGCTGATTGCCCATGACAAGACGATCTGGCCTGAGGATGTGGCGGAGCGCCGTACCTTCGATACGGTGAAATCTGATTGGGATCGTTACGTCGCCCTGCACCAGCGAGTCACACAGCTGCAAGACAGCGATCAGCTTGCCGAAGCCCAACGCATCTTCCTTGAGGAGGGGGTTCCCCTTTACACCGCGCTGAGCAAGTCAGTGGCCTCCCTGATCCAGATTAACCATGGTTATGCGTCTGAATCCCGCAGTGACATTGTCGACTCTTATCAATCCGCCAATCTGAGTGTCACAATCGCGCTGGTGATTGGTCTGATCCTTGTGGTGGTGCTCTCAGTGGTACTGACTCGCCAGATCCGCGACCCGCTGATCATGCTGGCCCGTCAGGCCCAGCGTATTGCCAATGGCGATCTGGGTCAGGGCGAACTGCAGCAGTGGATCCGCGACAGCCGCTTCAACCGCGACGAACTGGGCCAGCTGGGTTCCGACATCAACCGGATGCAGGGCTCCCTCTCCGATCTGGTGAGCGAGATCGCCGGCTCCGTGAGCCAACTCAGCAGTGCGGTGGAGGAGGTGAGCGCCATCTCCAGCCAGTCTGCCAGCGGCATGGCCATCCAGCAGAACGAAGTCTCCCAGGTGGCGACTGCCATGAATGAGATGCAGTCCACCGTCAACGAAGTAGCCCGCAACACCACGGATGCCATGAGCGCCGCCAAGGATGCCTCCCGCACCTCCGCTGCTGGCAGCGAAGTGGTGCGCAGCTCGATTACCAGCATCGAAGAGGTGTCGGTCAAGATTGAACAGGCGGGCATAGTGGTGCAGCAGCTGGAGGCCGACAGCGCCAACATCAGCGTGGTGCTGGATGTGATCCGCGATATCGCCGGTCAGACCAATCTGCTGGCCCTTAACGCCGCCATCGAAGCGGCCCGTGCCGGTGAGCAGGGTCGTGGTTTTGCGGTCGTTGCGGATGAAGTGCGTTCATTGGCCCAGCGTACCCAGGACTCCACCGCCGAGATCAGCAAGATGATCGAGCTCTTGCAGAGCCGCGCCGCCGAGGCGGGCAACGCCATGCAGCTGAGTCGTCACCAGATGCAGGAGAGTGTCGGTCTGGCACGGGATGCCGGTACCAGTATCGAGACCATCAACGGTGCCGTGGTGCGCATCACCGACATGAACACCCTGATCGCCACCGCCACCGAAGAGCAGAACGCGGTGACCGAAGAGCTCAACCGCAGCATCGTCAACATTCACAATGCCGCTGACGAGAATGCCCAGGGCGCTCATCAGATCGCCCAGGCTTGCGTCGAGCTGAGCAAGCTGGCCAACACCCTGCACCATATGACCCAGCGCTTCACCCTCTAAGGGTTGATGCATGGATAACAGAAGGCCCCGCCAATTGGCGGGGCCTTGTTGTTTCTGGCGTTGCGGAAGGGCTCAGCTCAGGCCGACTATCTCGCCGTTCTCATCGATATCGATATGGCGATAGGCAGGCAGACTGCCCAGCCCCGGCATGGTCATGATGGGGCCCGCCAGCGCATAGACGAACCCGGCACCGGCGCAGAGCTTCACCTCGTCGATGGGCACCTCGAAATCGGTCGGTACCCCTTTGAGGGCTGGGTCGTGGCTGATGGAGAGCGGCGTCTTGGCTACGCAGATGGGCAAGTGATCCCACCCTTCGGCGGAGAGTTGCGCCAGCTGCTGGCGCGCTCTGTCGGAGAGCTGCACTCCGCGGCCGCCGTAGCCGCACTCCACCAGGGTCGCAAGCTTGCCGTCGAGGCTCATCTCATCGGGGTAGAGCAGTTTCACCTTGCCGGGTTGCTCGCAGGCGGCCACCACGGCGCGGGCCAGCTCGCTGGCACCGGCACCACCCTGAGTGAAGGCGTTGGAGATGGCCGCGCCACAGGCACCGGCTTGCTGCGCTTCATGGGCCAGCAGCGCCAGTTCGGCCTCGCTGTCGGTGGGGAAGCGGTTGATGGCGACCACCACCGGCACCCCGTAGCGGCGGGCGTTCCGGATATGCCAGGCGAGGTTGGCGCAGCCCTGCTTGAGGGTCGGCAGATCTTCCCCTTGCAGGCTGGCTGGCAGCGGCTGGCCCGGGCGGATATCGAGCAGGCCGCTGTTGGCCTTGAGGCCGCGCACCGTGGCCACCAGCACCACGCAGGCGGGGGTAATACCGGATTGGCGGCTCTTGATGTTGAAGAACTTCTCCAGCCCCATGTCGGAGCCAAAACCTGCTTCGGTCACCACATAGTCGGTCAGGCCAAGGGCGATGCGATCGGCGATCACCGAGGAGTTGCCGTGGGCGATGTTGGCAAAGGGGCCGGCGTGCACCAGCACCGGCGTCTGCTCGGTGGTCTGCATCAGGGTCGGTTGCAGCGCATCTTTGAGCAGCACCGTCATGGCGCCCGCCACTTCCAACTGTTCGGCGGTGATGGGCTTGCCGTGGATATCGCGGGCCAGCTGGATGCGGCCGATACGAGCGCGCAGCTCCTTGAGATCGCTTGCCAGCGCCAGAATGGCCATCAGTTCGGAGGCGGCGGTGATGACGAAGCGATCGCTGCGCTCCACACCATCGGCAGCGCCCCCCTGTCCAATCGTGAGGTGGCGCAGGGCGCGGTCATTCATGTCGAGGGTGCGTGGCCAGAGAATGTTGTCAGCATCGATATCGAGCCGCGGCAGGCCGGTTTTGGCGGTGAACTGGTCGCCGAGTTTGCGCTCATGGAGCAGCCGGGCATCGAGGGCTGCTGCCGCCAGATTGTGAGCCGCAGTCAGAGCGTGAAAATCGCCGGTGAGGTGGAGGTTCATCTCCTCCATCGGCACCACCTGAGCGTGGCCGCCACCGGCAGCGCCCCCCTTGACCCCGAATACCGGCCCGAGGCTCGGCTGGCGGATAGTGGCGATGCTGGGCTGGCCGATATGGTTGAGCCCCATGGAGAGGCCAAGGGTGGTCACCGTTTTCCCTTCTCCGAGCGGGGTCGGGGTGATAGCGCTCACCAGTACCAGCTTGCCGCGCTGTGTGGGTTGAGACGTGAGCAGGTCGATGCTGAGTTTGCCTTTGTAGTGGCCATGAGGGCTGAGCAGGTGTTGGGGGATGGCGAGGCGTTCGGCCAGCGCGTGGATTGAGAGACGGGGGGACTGGCGGGAGATCTCGATATCGCTTAGCATCAGCACCTCGTTGGCATATCGGGGTAAAATATGCGGCGCAGTCTAGTGGAATATAACGGGTAATCCAATGACGAAAACGATTTTATTTGGTGGTGGTGAGGTTCGTCAGAATCCTGTTCTGCTGGATCTCAACGCACTCTATCATCCCCCCAGGCAGCCGATGACGGCGCTGGGGATTGTCAGCGCGCTGGTGCCGTTGTTCGGTTTCGGCTGGCAGGCGATGACCCAGGACCCCGAAACCCAGCTGCGCCACGAGATCCGCAAACGGGTCAACAAGCACAAGACCGACGAGGCAAACCTCATTTTGATCCTGCAGCTGGCCGCCATGTTTGACTGCCCCGAGATTGAAGTGGCGCTCCCCTATGCCCTCAGTGAGCAGCAGTTGTCGGTTGTCCGCACCCGTTTGCCACGCTGGCAGTTGCACCCCGAGCAGGAGCGTCTGCTAGCCAAGCTCACCCCTGTTGCCGCATCCACCACCGCATCCGGCCAGCGTTAGGTTTCAAGCCGGACTAGCAGGCCGTACCCTCTGCTCTGGCAATCAGGTCGGCGCATCCCACTGCTGCGGGGCGAGATAGCGCTCCTGCACGAACTCGATAAAGCAGCGCACCTTGGCCGAGACGAAGCGGCGGTGCGGATAGACCGCATAAAGTCCCACCTCTCCCTTGTCCCACTCCGGCAGCAGGCTGACCAGCTGCCCTGACCGTAGCGCCTCCCCCACGATAAAGGTGGGCTGCAATATGATGCCCTGATCATCACAAGCGGCGCGGGTCAGCGCCACCCCGTTGTTGGCCCGCAGTGGCCCCTGTGGCCGGATGCTCTGCTGCTCGCTTCCCCGTTTGAAGTGCCACTCCGGCTGGGTCAGGGTGTAGATCAGACAGTCGTGCTGCTTGAGATCCTCGGGCTTTTCCGGTCTGCCCTTGCGCGCCAGATAGGCGGGGCTGGCGCAAAGCTCGACCCGAATGGTGGCAAGCTGGCGTGCCACCAGCGAGGAGTCGCTGAGGTGGCCGATCCGCAGCGCCAGATCGAACCCCTCTTCCACCAGCGCTACCCGCCGGTCGCTGTACTCGATATCGAGTTTGAGATCGGGAAAGCGCTGGCGAAACAGCGGCAGGGCGGGGGAGAGGTGCAGATAGCCAAAATCCATCGGCACCGAGAGCTTGAGGGTGCCGTTCGGCTGCTGGTTGTGGTGGGTCAGCTGGCTGTGGGTCTCTTCCAGCTCCGCCAGCAGGGCGAGGGAGCGCTGGTAGTAGAACTGGCCCGCTTCGGTGGGATTGACCTGACGGGTGGTGCGCGACAGCAGCCGGGTGGCGAGGGACTCCTCCAGCTGCTGCATTAGCTTGGAGGCCATGGCGACCGAGATGCCGAGCTGGTTGGCAGCCCTGGTAAAGCTCTGGCACTCCACCACCTTGATAAAGGTACGCATGGCGGCGATCTGGTCCATTTTCCATCCTCAGTAAATAATGAATTTAATAAATCACTGATTATTCATCTTCAGAACGAGGTTAGCATTTTAACCACTGATGTGAACCCCAAGATGAAGGAACGAACGGATGAAAATGACCAAGGCTCTGCTGGCCTCCTGCCTGTTTATGGCTACCCCTCTGATGGCGGCGGATTACGATGTGGATGCGGCGCACACCACGGTGCAGTTCAAGGTGGGTCACCTGGGCTTCTCCGAGCTGGTGGGTCGCTTCAACACCTTCAGCGGCACCTTCAGCATGGATGACGCCAACCCGGCGGCCGCCAAGGCGAGCTTTGAAGTGGATGCCGCCAGCGTCGACTCCAATCACGAGGCCCGCGACAAGCACCTGCGCAGTCCGGACTTCCTCGACGTGAAGCAGTATCCCAAGATGACCTTCGTCAGCTCCGCTTACGAGGGCACCAAGGATAAAGGCGTGCTGAAAGGGACCCTGACTCTGCACGGTGTCTCCAAGGAAGTGGCCTTCGATCTGGTCAAGATCGGTGAGGGCAAGGATCCCTGGGGCGGCTACCGCAGCGGCTTCAACGCCTCCACCACCATCAAGCGCAGTGACTTTGGCGTGAGCTACATGCTGCCCGGCATTCCGGACGAGATGAACATCAACCTGTTTGTCGAAGGCGTGCGCAAGTAATGGGCGCGGAACTTCTGCTGCAAACCCTGGCGGCTCCTCTGGGAGCCGCTTTGCTATCGTGGCGCTGGCCGCGACTGGGTTATCTGTGGGGCGCGCTGGCGCTCTGGCTGGTGGGCTCATTGCTCGGCGGTCTCTATGGTATTCCGGCCAAGGCGTGGCAGTGGCTGCCGCTGACCCTGCTGGTGCCCGCCATTGCGGCTCAGGTGAACGATCTGCGCGGTTCACTGCTGCTCTTTGCCGTGTTCAGTGCGCTGGTGTGGTGGCAGGGATTGGCCTCGGTACTGGCGAGCGAACCCGGGATCTGGCTGGCGCTACTGCCCGCCATCCTCTGGTTTGGCTGGAGCACCTTGCGCTGTGACAGCCGCGAAGGGCTCGGGTTTGCCCTCGGCTTTATCTGGTTGGCACTGGTGATCGGCATCGATGGCAGTCTGCTGATTGCCCAGCTGGCCGGTGCGCTGGCCGCTTTCGCCGGTTTTCGCGCCCTGCTTGCCACCTTTGTTGACATCAAGGTAGCACCCGCCGGTCTGGCGCTGGCCCTCGCCTTCGTCCAGATGCTGGCCTGGCAATATGTGGAGGTGCCGCTGGTGGTGTTGCTGCCGGTCTGGTTGCTGCCGCTGCTGGAGTGGGCGTTACGTGACAAACCCTGGCCAGTGCGTTGGAGTGGGCTGATCCTGCTCGCTGCCGCGGGAACCGGGCTCAGCCTATGGTGGGTCTGGCCTGCTGCTTCTTTGTACTGATACTTGTGTGGAAAATGGTCAAATGGCGCCATTTTTGCATACCTGCTCATACTCTTGGCAGATAATGATTGAGCCCCCTATGTGTTTCAGATAAAAAGGATTTTCATTTTATTTGGACACACACAGAACCCGGCCTCGCCGGGTTCTGTTTGCCTGCTTTGCGGCACATAAGGAGGCCACAGTTGCGCAGTCAAGGATCTGAGCATCTGTTTTTTCGCCATTTCACCGGACAGGGACGTATCGATGGTCTCTGCATTCTGCTGGTCACTCACCTGCTTCCCGATCGCCCCCGTTTTATCGACGCTCTCGGTCAGATTGGACGGATTGGTGCCATTTTGCCCAAACCGAAATCGGTACACGGCCCGACCCTGGAGTGGGTATCCCAGCACTATCCGGTGCTGCCCCTCAACCGACGCTGGACCAATGAACCCGACAGCCTCATCCAGCAAATTGCGCCGCTGGTGGCCCCCCACGAGCGGTTGCTGATCCTCGATATTGGCGGTTACTTTGCCAAAACCCAGGTGATCTTGAGTGAATACTTCGGCCCCCGTTTCCTCGGGGTGGTGGAGATGACCGAGAACGGCCATCAACGCTATGAGCAGGAGGTGCTGGCGACCCCGGTGGTGTCGGTGGCACGCAGTCCCCTCAAGCAGGCCGAGGATATCCAGATTGGTTTGAGCGTGGTCTACTCCGCGGAGTCGCTGGCTCGTAATCTCAACCGTACTTTCAACGTCTGCGAAGCCGTGCTGTTTGGCTATGGCAAGGTGGGGCGCAGCATCGCCCGCGACCTGCGCTGTCGCAATCTTCATCTCGGGCTGGTGGAAACAGATGTGCTGCGACAGGTCGAAGCGCTCTCTCACGGTTTTCGCTTGATCACCAAGGCTGAAGCCTTGAGCCGCGCCGAGCTGGTGATCTGCTCTACCGGCAACGGCTCGCTGGATTTGGCGGATCTGCAGGCGCTGCGCCCCGGCACCATGGTCGCCTCGGTCACCTCGGCCGATGACGAGTTTGCCTTCTCGCTGGCCCAGTTGCCGTGGCCGAGCGAAGAGGTGTGCCCCCATGTGCTGGCCCTCAACCGGCCGGATGGTACCCAGATCTACCTGCTCAACCGGGGCGAGGCGGTCAACTTCGTCCATGGCGCCGTGATTGGCGAATATGTCTATCTGGTGCTGGCGGAGATCATGGAAGGGATCCGGATGCTGGCGGCAGGCCCTCTTGCTCCCGGCCTGTTCGAGCTGCCAGAATCGGCGATGCGTACCATTGCCCGCCATTGGCTGGCCGATTTTCATGGGGTTGATCAGCGCTGATTTGACCGAACCGGGATTGGCCATTGGGTGGCGGTACGCCATTTCCCGCCATTGGCCGCTTTTTTATGGAGTCACTCATGACCGAGTCTGAAACCCTGATCAGCAAACCCCGCATCGAAATCCGCTACTGCACCCTCTGTCGCTGGATGCTGCGCGCCGCCTGGCTGGCGCAGGAGCTGCTTTCCACCTTTGACAGCGATCTGGGGGAGGTGGCGCTGGTGCCGGCCAGCAAGGGGGAGTTCCGCATTCTGGTGAACGGGGTGCAGGTGTGGGATCGGGTGGTCGATGACGGCTTCCCCGAGGCCAAGGAGATCAAGCAGCGGGTGCGCGATGTTATCGCCCCTGAGCGGGATCTCGGCCACTCGGATCGCAAGGCTGCCGAGTAACGCCAGATGGGCCGAGCGCCTCGAAAAGGTGCTGAGCATGAGAGCGAAAGGAGAGGGAGGCGATGGCCTCTCTCTCCTTTTTTGCCTTTGGCTGTTTGCCTGGCGCCTGCAGGGCTATGAGCGCGGCTCGGCCAGATGACTGCCGATATAGCGGGCCCGCTTGTGGGGCTTGATGCGGCTCACATCGACCCACACCAGCCCGTCGATGCAGTGGTTGAAGTCGGGGTCGATACCAAAGTCCATAAATTGCACCCCGCCCGGCTCGCACAGCTCGGAGTACTGCTTGTAGAGGGTGGGGATGGCGCAGCCCAGATTGTCGAGACGGGCCTTGAGTGCTTTGAGATCGGCGCCGTAATCCACCCCTTCGAACAGAGGCTGCGTCTCGGGGTAGGGACGGCGGGAGGGGGCCAGCGCCAGCTCGGGGGCAAAGTGCTGGCGGTAGAAGCTCACCAGCAGATCCTTGGCCGCCGGCGGCAGGCTGCCGGAGAGCGACACCGGGCCAAACAGGTAGCGGTAGCGGGGATAGCGGGCCAGATAGGCACCGATGCCGAACCAGAGATAATCGAGCCCCCGCTTGCCCCAGTAGGCGGGCTGGATAAAGCTGCGGCCAAGCTCGATAGCCTGCTCCAGCCGGGGCAGCAACTTATCCTCAAAGCCGAACAGGGTGTGGCTGTAGAGGCCATCCTTCCCCTTGCTGGCCAGCAGCTCCGCCACCGGGGCAAAGCGGTAGGCGCCGATAATGTCGAGTCGGGCCGGATCCCAGAGGATCAGGTGGTGATAGTCGTTGTCAAAACCATCGAGATCCCGCCGCTTGCCAGACCCTTCCCCCACTGCGCGAAAGGCGATCTCCCGCAGTCGCCCCAGCTCGCGCAGGATCACCGAGTGGCTCAGTTCGTGGCGGCGGTAGAGGTAGATCCCCTGACCATCCGGGGTGGTGCCGAGCTGTTCGCAGCTTTCGATGGCCTGTTTGAGCTGGCGGCGATCCCCCGGCAGGGCGATGGGGGCCTCGGTCTGCAGCCGTCCCGCCTTGCCACGGCCAATCCGGTAGAGGTGGTTGCGCACCAGCCGCGCCGCCGTCTTGGCGGGCAGCTCCTGAAAACTGCCGAGCGGAATGCGCGCTCCTATGGTCACCGGCAGGGTCTGCCCCTGCTGGCGAAACAGCTGGCGCACCAGCAATAGGGCGGAGGCGGGCTTGTTGAGCCAGGAGGCGAGATAGAACCAGAGGCTGTTGCGCCCTCCCAGATGGATGGGCACCAGCGGGGTGCGGGTGCGCTGGGCCAGCTTGATAAAGCCTGCCTGCCAGGGGCCATCTTTCACCCCCTTGAGGCCAAGCCGCGAGACTTCGCCTGCGGGGAAGATCACCAGTGCCCCTTCATGGGCGAGGTGTTCGTTCATGGCGAGGATGGCCTGTCGATCGGTCTTGCCCTCCATATTGTCCACCGGCAATAGCAAAGGGCGCAGCGGCGCGAGCTGGGCCAGCAGCTGGTTGGCGACGATCTTCACATCGGGGCGGATGCGGCCGAGCAGTTGCAGCAGCGCTAGTCCGTCCAGCGAGCCGATGGGGTGGTTGGCGACTAGAATGACCCGGCCGCTGGCGGGAATATGCTCCAGCTGCGCCTCGCTGACCCGATAGTCGAAATCGAGCTGGATCAGCGCCTGCTCGACAAAGTCGAGGCCGCGCAGGTGCGGATAGCGGGTGGCAAAGTCGGCAAAGGCCTGCTCGTTGAGCAGCCAGCCCAGCAGCCGCTTTAACAGCGGGGTGAGCAGGGGGTAGCCAAGCAGGCGGGGGAAGTGCTGGGTCAGCAGGGTATCGATAGTGAACATCTGGGGGGCTCCGGCGATCCGTTGCTCCCAGCATGATGTGACACTGTTCCCGCGACATGTCAGCGGGATGACAGTTTGATGGCAGTGGCAGCCAGTTGCTCCTGAGCGACCCTCCCCGGTTTCCCTTTCTTGATGGGTGATGGCCAGATAGCAAGGGGGGAGCCGGTTAACCGGCTCCCCCCTTGGAGGTCGTGGTAATGATAGCGACCCTATTAACCGCGCCAGGCTGCGGTGAGGCGCACCAGCTCCACCAGGGTGGCGACCGATTTCTCCATGGATTGCAGCGGGATGAACTCGTGCTTGCCGTGGAAGTTGTGACCACCGGTGAAGAGGTTGGGGCAGGGCAGACCCATAAAGGAGAGGCGGGCGCCATCGGTACCGCCGCGAATGGGCTTGATTTTCGGCACCACGTCGGCGGCCTCCATGGCGGCCTTGGCCAGCTCGACGATATGCATGTGCGGCTCGATCTGGCTGCGCATATTGCGATAGCTGTCGGTCAGGGTCAGCTCGATGCGGGCCTTGGGATACTCGGCCTGCAGGGCGGTCACCCGGCTTTGCATCTCGGCCTTGCGTGCGGCGAAGTGCTCGTCGTCGAAGTCACGGATGATGTAGTGCAGGGTGCTCTCCTCCACGGTGCCGCTCATCTGGGCCAGATGGAAGAAGCCCTCATACCCGTCGGTGCACTCCGGGGTCTCGTCGGCTGGCATGGCGGCGTGGAAGCGGGCGGCCAGGGTTTGGCTGTTGATCATGCTCCCCTTGGCGGTGCCGGGGTGGACGTTATTGCCGATAAAACGAACCGTGGCGCTGGCGGCGTTGAAATTTTCATACTCCAGCTCGCCCAGTTCGCCGCCATCCACGGTATAGGCCCACTTGACCGGGAATCTCTCCAGCGGGAACAGGTTGGCGCCACGGCCAATCTCCTCATCCGGAGTAAAGCCGACCCAAATATCGCCGCGGGGGATCTCGGGGTGGGCCTGCAGGTGGTCGATGGTAGTGAGGATCTCGGCGATGCCCGCCTTGTCGTCGGCACCAAGCAGGGTGGTGCCGTCGGTGGTGATGAGATCCTGACCCAGGTAGTTTTTCAGGAAGCGGTAGTCACGAATGGCGAGCACCTCGTCACCCTTGCCAAGGCAGATGTCGCCGCCCTGATAGTTTTCGATGATTTGCGGTACTACGTGCTCCGCCTCGTAGTCGGCGGTGTCCATGTGGGCAATCAGGCCGATAGCGGGGGCGTCCGGCTGGTTGCCCGGCAGGCAGCCGGTGAGGTAGCCGTGCTCATCCAGGGTGACCCGGGTTAGCCCCAGCGCCTTCATCTCTTCTTGCAGGGCACGGGCAAAGATCAGTTGGCCTTCGCTGCTGGGGCAGGCTGGATTGGTCTCATCGGAGCGGGTATGAAAAGTTACGTAACGCAGAAAACGCTCAAGCAGGGTATCCATTAGTCAGCCTCTAACCGATTGTGAGCGGTCATTGTGGCCAATCCGTGCGGGGCACTCATTGCGTCAGCGCAGGTTTTTCCCATTTTTTGACGCAAGGGAAGAGCGGCGAATGTGCGGCGCGCGGGGCAACGTCCGGGAGGGAGATCGCATAAATGTGGCATTTATTGCGATATTTAGGCGCTGGCGGTGGCGACCAAACTCCCCTCAGCGACCGCACAGCAAGGCGTCAGCCCAATCATGGCGTTTTCACACACTTTTCAAGGGGAAACCGGGCTGTCGCATAACCTGCGCCATCCCAGAGCCCGCCTGCCCGCCAGCAAGATTTGATCGACTTATTAAAAGGGGATTTTGAACACTATTTTTTATTGTCACTGCCCGCGGTAAGTGTGTACACTCCGCGCCGATCCAAGGGCAACCCTGAAGCAGGCAGAGCCGCCAGAAACCCGACCGATCATACGCCTATAGGGCGAGGCACGCAGAAACGACAGACACTGCTGGGGAATGGTTTCTTTAATACCGGTTAGGCTCCGGTATCAGGGAGAACAACAGACTCTCATCCTTCATTTGACCGAGTGGGCCACCGGCTCATCATCTTCCCTTGTCATGGGCGGTCACTGACGGTGAGGTGGGCTGTGGTTGTTGTCGTCTATCAACACGCATGCGTGCTGGCGCCTTCGCTTCTCTTCCTTGGAACCCTCTCCTTCTGTCGGGATCGCTGCCGAATGATGAACTGACGGCGTGGCTGATGTCGTCTGTCATCAAAGTACCGCGGCGCTACGGCATAGTGGCACCGCATACCGTTGAGCTTGATGTAAAGCCACCAGCCCCACATCAAGACTCGTTACTTCCCCAAGATCCACCAGGCAGCCTCTGGCTTGCCGCGATGTGCAAAGGGTTGGTTTGGGTGGCTGCGTCTCGTGATGGCAGCGCTCGCCGTACTCTGCACTAGATGGTCTGGATGTGATTGAGGGTAACGAAGGCGACTTTGGGTCGCTCATTTGCGAGGCATAGCCCATGACTAACTGGTCCAGCAAGGACTCCTTGAAGGTCTACAACGTTCCCTACTGGGGTGCGGGTTTTTTCAATATCAATGACGCCGGTCATGTGACCGTCGCCCCCGACAAATCACGCCCTGACGCGCATATCGTGCTCTCTGACGCCATCGAACAGTTGCGTCAGTCCGGGCTGACCACCCCCGTGTTGCTGCGCTTCCCTGACATCCTCAAGAGTCGGGTCGATGCGCTGTTCAACGCCTTTGGTCAGGCCATCGAGAAGTCTGGCTATGAAGGGGACTACCTCTGCGTTTACCCGATCAAGGTAAACCAGCAGCGTCGTGTCATCGAGACCATCAGCCAGTCCTACAGCGACAAGCCCCGGCTTGGCCTGGAAGCTGGTTCCAAACCGGAACTGCTGGCCGTGCTGTCCCATCACCATGAGCAAGGCTCGGTGATCGTCTGCAACGGTTACAAAGACCGCGAATATATCCGCCACGCCCTCTTGGGCAACCTGATGGGCCACAAGGTCTACATCGTGGTGGAGAAGCCCTCCGAGCTGGAAATGGTGCTGGACGAGTCAGCTCGTCTCAACATCAAGCCCAACATCGGGGTGCGTGCCAAGCTCGCCTCCACCGGCTCCGGCATGTGGGAATCGAGCGGTGGCTCCATGTCCAAATTTGGTCTCTCCGCCTCCCAGATCCTGGCGCTGATCGAGCGTCTGCGCGGGCTGGGCAAGCTGGATTGCCTGCAACTGCTGCACTTCCATCTGGGTTCCCAGATCGCCAATATCCGCGACATTCAGGGCGGCATCCGCGAGTGCGGCCGTTTCTACGCTGAACTGCGTCGCCTCGGTGCCAACATCGAAGTCGTGGACGTCGGTGGTGGCCTGGGGGTGGACTACGAGGGAACCCGTTCCCAGAGCCACTGCTCCGCCAACTACAGCCTCTCCGAGTACGCCAATAACGTGGTATGGGGCATCGGCGATGTCTGCCGCGAGTTCGATCTGCCGCACCCGACCATCATCAGCGAGTCCGGCCGTGCCCTGACTGCCCACCACGCCGTGCTGGTCACCAATATCATTGGTGCCGAAGGTGTGGAGATGAACGACATCAGCGCGCCGGACGAAGATGCGCCGACCATTCTGCAGAACATGTGGAAAGGCTGGCTGGATCTGCGCAGCGAAGATCCCTCCCTGCTGGAGATCTTCCACGACTCGGTAGCCGATCTGGCTGACGTCAACACCCAGTACACCATGGGTCTGCTCAACCTCGAGCAGCGTGCCTGGGCCGAGATGCTGCATCAGAACACCTGTCTGGCGCTCAAAGAGCTGCTCAATCCGGTCAACCGCAACCACCGTGCGCTGGCTGACGAACTGAGTGAAAAGCTGGCTGACAAGTGCTTTGCCAACTTCTCCCTGTTCCAGTCCCTGCCGGATGCCTGGGGTATCGGTCAGGTATTCCCGGTGATGCCGCTCTCCGGCCTCGAGCGTCCGCTCAGCCGTCGCGGCATCCTGATGGATATCACCTGTGACTCCGACGGTCAGGTCGAGCACTACGTCGACGGTCTGGGGGTCGAGAGCACCCTGCCGATGCCGGTTTACGGCGAGAACGAAGAGTGCCACGTCGGCTTCTTCCTGGTGGGTGCCTATCAGGAGATCCTGGGCGACCTGCACAACCTGTTCGGTGATACCCACTGCGCGGAAGTGTGGCTGGACGAAGAGGGCAAGATGGACATTCGCAACGTGGTGCGCGGCGATACCGTCGATCAGCTGCTGCGTTACGTCAACATCGACCCGTCCGTCATTCGCGAGAACTATCAGCGGATCGCCTCCCACCCGGCGCTGGATGACGCAACCCGCAAAGCGCTGCTCGACGAGCTGGAGCTGGGTCTGCAAGGCTACGCCTATCTGGAAGACGAATAAGCCTTTTGGCTTGCCCCTCGCTTTGGCGGGGAGATGAAAAAACGGCGCCTGCGGGCGCCGTTTTTGTTACCGGGGAACATCCGGCGATTTGACGGTGTGCTTGGTCCATCTTCATTCGGATAATCTATGGTGGCTCGGGGCATCCTCAGACCACAGATCTGGCTGATATCTGTCCCTTTCAGCCGCTTCCCTTGATCTGCATCAAGCGTGAACCTCGGTGGTTATTTTACGGTCAGGAGTGATGTTGATGGAATGTAACAAAAGGATATGCATATGGAACTGAAAAGGGACCCGAGATGCTATACCGACCTCTGTATCGACGGTAAGTGGTATCACTACGACCACTGCAGCACCAACGTCTACATGCTGATGGGGGGCGCTGCGCCGAGCCTTCAGCTGGCCTATGAGCCGAGCAGCGAAGAGGAGCTGATCGAGATGCTCCAGCAGCTGGGGCGCTTCTGACTTACCGAATTGATGTCTTGCCATATGGCCATCGGGCACGTTGCCACGATGGCCACCACTCTTCATCGCTGCAGCTTATCTCAGCGAGTTTTTTTGCCAAATAGCCCCTTGCCTAGCTCCAGCATGGCGACGGCCGCGGCATAGCTGCTATCAGACTTGCCTATCTCGTCCGCTACATAGAGAAAATTGGATTGGTACTTCTCGACGGCCTCCCGTGGACTGGTCGCGTCAATAAAGTCCTCCTCCACCTCGAATCCTTGGGTCAGCAGTGCCGCCTTTTCACTCAGAAAAGTCGGAGATGCCATGTCGATAAAGGTGTATTGCTGCCGATTGGACGCCGGAATGGTAAAAAACTGGTATCTGGCCATGGGTAAATCCTCGCTTGAAGCGGGTGATAGATGACGTGACGCTGGTTTTAATCTGTGGCTCGCAGGCGGCTTGCTTGCCTCGACGTCGCAGACCGTGCGTGTCGGGAATGCCACATTTTGTTTTCGTTCGAGACTACTTTGTTGGCGTTTGCCCGGCAAGTGGGGCGCAGAGATTTTCTGGATGATCCGCTCAACCTAGATGTTGTGGGGAGATGCGAGACCGGGATAATGCCGGGCTCACGTTGAGCCCGGCTTGTCAGCGCTCTGTTACAGCACGAAGCTCTGTACCATGGCACGCAGCTGTTCGGTGAGCTGGTGGATCTGGCGGGCGGCATCGCGGGCGGCGTTGGCCACTTGCAGCGCCTCGTCGCTGCCATCCGAGATGCGCACCACGTTGCGTTCGATCTCGTTGACCACGGCGCCCTGCTGCTCGATGGCGCTGGCGATGATGGCGTTGGTATCGACCATTCGATCCACCTTCTCGGTGATGGCGCCGAAAGCCTGTTTCGCCTCCTGCGCCAGCCCGACCCCCTCCTGCGCTTCATGGCTGGCCGCCGACATGGCGGTGACCGAGGCGCGGGCGCCGGATTGCAGCTGTTCAATCATCTGCTGGATCTCGACGGTGGCCCCCTGGGTGCGGTTGGCAAGAGACCGCACCTCGTCGGCCACCACCGCAAAGCCGCGACCCTGCTCACCGGCCCGGGCCGCTTCGATGGCAGCGTTGAGGGCCAGCAGGTTGGTCTGTTCGGCGATACCGCGGATCACGCTGATGACGCCACCAATCTGACTGCATTGCTGCTCCAGTTGGCCTATGGTGTCGGCGGTGCGCAGCACTTCGCGGTTGATATGGTCGATGGCCTTGATGGTGCGCTCCACCACATCCTCGCCCTGGCCGACCACGTTCTGCGCCTCCTGGGTCATGCGGGCGGCTTGCAGGGCGTTGCCCGCCATGTCTTGTGAAGTGGCGGCCAGCTCCTTGATGGCGGTAGCGACCTGATGGGTCTCCCCTTGCTGATCGGCAATGACCTCCTGCGAGCGGCAGGTGCGCGCTTCGATCTCGGTAGCGCTCTCCACCACGGTGACGCCATTTTCCCGCACCCGCAGCATCAGGGTGCGCAGGGTCTCCAGCGTCACGTTGTAATCCCGGCTGATGGCGGCCAGCTCGTCCTGACCGACGATCTCGATATGCTGGCTGAGATCCTGGGCGTTGACCCGAGCAGCGATATCACGCACCCGCCCTACGGTGTCGCGCAGGGAGAGATAGGCACCGATCATCAGGTAGAGGTAGAGCAGCAAGCTGGCGGTCAGCGGCGCGGTGACCCACCAGAAGTGGCGCTGGTTGGCGGCCAGCCGCTGATGCAGGTCGGCCTCCAGCCGCTGGCGTACCTGGCCTGCCAGCGCGGTGATAGCCTCGTCCATCTTATCCCCCAGTGCCTGCACCTCCTTGGTGGAGAGCTGCACCAGCTGATCTTTCATCATCTTGTTTTCCATGGTCTCGACCCCCTGACGCACCAGCTGTATCAGAGCATCGGTCTGCTGACCCAGCTCGGCGCGGTAGGCCGGTTCAATCTGGTAAAGCAGGGTCAGGTCTGCTTCCAGCTCCTGCAGGGTGGCGCTGATAAGATCAAGACGAAAACGCAGGCCGCTGTAGCCCTCTGCCTGAAACAGGCCGAAATCGGCGATGGTGGCGGCGCGATCCCGCACTTGGGCCAGCAAGTCGCGCAGCTGCGGCAACCGCTCGCTGGCGAGGATCACCATGTAGTAGGTACCGAGCGCCGGATCCTGGATCAGGCTGCTACTGGCGGTAATGTGCTTGTAGAGATGGCGCACCTCGGTCAGCAGCTTGTCGTGGCGCAGGTTGCTCTGCTCCACTTCCAGCTTGCCCGCTTCACTCAGCAGGGCGGCCCAGCCCTGCTGGATCACCTCAAAGGAGGGGTTGTTCTGGCGGGTGTCGGCAAAGGCTTGCAGGCTCTGAGCAACTATTTGTGCGGCTGCCTTGACCTGATCATCACCGACCGGATCCACTTCATAGGCGTGACGGGTTACCAGATTGCGATGGGTGAGCAGGGCTTGCTCGATAGCAGGCACGGGGGTGAGATTGACCACTCCCGCCAGCTCGCGGTTGGCCTGGACGTTGTCATCCTGCAGCCGCCCCAGCAGATTGGTCATGCTGTACGCCAGTGGCAGCAGCATCAGACAGGACCAGAGCAGGAATTTGTATTTGAAGGAGAGCTGATTGCCCAGCTGGATGGCGGGGTTGAAAATCCATTTCATGTTAAGCCTCGATACCTGAGTGCGGGCGTGATTCGTGTTGCCTGAATAGTACTCCGAGCGGCCTCCCTTGGGTGATGGCCGGTTGCAAGTTGTGATCCCCTTGGCTTTTTACTTCCGGGCGGGGTGCCGTCAGCCGAGCCAATAGAAAACGGGCCACCCGAAGGTGACCCGCGGTCGATAAGGGGAAACCGATCAGTTGAACGCCAGGAAGGGCGAGACACAGAGCAGTAGGCCGGTGACGATGATGATGTAGAGGGAGGTGCCCTTGTACTTGTGCAGCGCCGGTACCTGATAGACCAGATAGGCCGGGATGAGGCAACCCACCATGCCGAAGATGGGGCTGCAGATGGAGGTGAAGCTCAGCACCGGGGCGTTGAGCACGATGGCACCCCAGGAGAGCATGACGGTGAACACCATGATCCCTTTGCCCACCAATCCTTTATTGATGCGGTTTTCCGGCATGACGCGGCGCAGCAGGTTCATTGCCAGCCCCTGACAGGCTTCACGAAAGCCCAGATAGACGCCGAAGTAGGCGGTCATTACCGCAAAGATGTTGAGGGTGAGGCTCAGGAGCTTGAGGGTCTGGCCGGGCATCCCCTGGGCCACCATGGCCAGCGCGGAGATGTTTTCCTCGGAGGCTTTAACCGCCTGATCGTGGCCCATGGCCAGAGTGAAGGAGACCGCGTAGAAGAACACCACCACGAACAGGATGCCGAAGGCGATATTCATGGCGCGCATCGCCTTGAAGCGGGCCACTTCCAGCGACTTTTCCCGCGAGCGGTAGGAGATCACCATGGGGCTCAGGCTCTGGATAAAGAGGATAGAGGTGAGGGTAAAGGGCAGCATGATGATGGCATCCTTCATCCAGTCACCGGCGGCGGGCATGGCGGTGATGTTGGCCGTATCCCACTTGTCCACCATCATCAGGCCGAGCACGGCCACCACGCTGATCTTGGTCAGCACCATAAAGGTGGAGATCTTGAACAGCAGGTTTTCGCCGCGCGAGGCCAGTGCCACCAGACCGCAGATCAGCACCAGACCGTAGAGCGGGTTTTCGGAGAGCAGGCCATCGGTGACACCGAAGCTCTGCAGGAAGGAGGCGCTGTCATTGGTGATGGCTGTGGAGTAGACGAAGACCCAGATCACCAGCATCACGAAGTAGAGGGCGCCGAGCAGCACACCCCAGTTCTTGCCAAGGTAGCCGGTGATGACGCTGGGGTAATCCTTGCACTCCGGCGAGGTGGCCAGGGTGTTGATAAAGAGGCGCTGGAACATGTACATGGCGGGGTAGCCGATCACTGCCGAGAGCAGAAAGACCCACAAACCCATCAGACCCACCTGTACCGGCAGGAAGACGATCCCCGCGCCGATGGCCATGCCGATGCTCATGATGATCCAGCCCCAGTCGGTGCTGTCGAAGCGAACCGCTTCTTTCCATTCCAGCGTGCCCATCACGGGGCTGGCGAGTGTAGTGCTATGCGCGTCCATTAAAACCTTCTTTTTTGTAGGGATGTGGGAAAGCGGCGCAAATATAGTTGAATGAAACTGTCATAAACAATGCCCATAAGAGCACTTTTGTTCAAATCAGGATGGTGATCACGGTTTATATTGAGGCCGAAAGGTGCCTTTAAACGCCATTTTTGTATCTTTTTGTTGAATGGATGAAATAAAAAGCAAATAATGTTGAACGAAATGAGATTCATGATTGCAAAAAAAATTGCACAAACAGGAGTGGCTATATGAAACGCATCATCACAGCAGCAGCGGCACCTGACGCTATCGGTCCCTACAGCCACGGCACTGCCTATGGCGACCTCATCTTTACTTCCGGTCAGTTGCCGGTTTGCAAGCAACAGGGTGGTGTGGTGGAAGGGGGAATTGCCGCCCAGACCCGCCAGTCACTGGAAAACCTGAAATCCGTGCTGGAAGCTGCTGGCGGCTCGCTGGATACCGTGCTCAAAACCACCTGCTACCTCGCCGAGATCAGCGATTTTGCCGCGTTCAACGAGGTCTATAAAGCCTATTTCCAGAAAGATTGTCCGGCACGCAGCTGCTTCGCAGTGAAGGATCTGCCGATGGGCGTCAAGGTTGAAGTGGAAGCGATCGCCCATATCGCTCGTTAATGCTGATAAAAAGGTTCAAGTGATGAAACAAGCGTGGCAGCAGTATCTGCAGATTATTCAACAGGTTGTCAAACCAGCGCTGGGTTGTACCGAGCCAATCGCCGCCGCCTATGCCGCAGCGGTCGCCACCCGGCAACTGGGCTGTGAGCCCGGTCGCCTCGAGGTTGCGGTGTCGGACAATCTCTATAAAAACTCGATGGGTGTCTATGTGCCGGGCACCGGCAAGATCGGTCTGGCTATTGCGGCTGCGGCCGGAGCCATCGGTGGCAACGCCGATGCCGGGCTGGAGGTGCTGGCCGCGATCCAGCCAGAACAGGTGGATCGTGCCCAGCAGCTGATCGATGCTGGCAAGGTGCAGGTGAGCCGCACCGCCGCCCCCGAGTTTATCTTCTGCCGCGTGACCGTTTATGGCACGGATGAACATGGTGAAGAGCACAGCGCCGAAGTGACCCTGTGTGGCGGTCATACCCGCATCGTCGAGCAGCGCCGCGATGGCGAGGTGACCTTCACCGCCGATCAGAGCCAGAGCGGTGCCACCGGTTCCATCTGCGACGGGGTCGATATCAGCATCGCTGCCATCTACGAGTTCGCCACCCGGGTGGAGTTCGAGCAGATCAAGTTCATCCTCAAAGCTTCCGAGCTTAACGGCAAGCTCTCCGCCGAGGGGATGAACAACCCCTATGGCCTGGAGATTGGCCGCACCATGCAGCAGAACATCAATGCCGGTCTTATCGGCGAGGATGTGATGAACCGCATCGTGATGATGACGGCGGCGGCCTCCGATGCCCGCATGGGGGGGGCGACCCTGCCAGCCATGAGCAACTTCGGCAGCGGCAACCAGGGCATTGCCGCCACCATTCCGGTGATGGTAATTGCCGAGCGCTTTGCGGCCAGCGAAGAGCAGCTGGCTCGCGCCCTCATCATGAGCCATCTGGGCGCCATCTATATCAAGTCCCACTATCCGCCGCTGTCGGCCTTCTGTGGCAATACCGTGACCAGCGCGGCCGCCTCCATGGCCATGGTCTATCTGGCGGGCGGCAGCTTCGAGCAATCCTGCTTCGCCATCCAGAACGTGCTGAGCGACAGTGCCGGTATGGTATGTGACGGGGCGAAAGCCTCCTGCGCCATGAAGGTGAGTACCTCCTCCGGCGCGGCGGTGCGCGGCTTCCTGATGGCCCTCAACAGTCACTCGGTGTCGGGGCAGGGGATCGTCGCAGGCGACGTGGATCAGACCATCCGCAACGTCGGCCAGATGGTGAAGGAGGGCATGTCTGCCACAGACAGCACCATTATTGATATCATGTCCGCCTGATGTCCCTGTCGGTTGCTGCCCGGCGCCTATTGTCCGGCAGCAACCCTTGCAAGAAGGTCCCATTGTGAAGCTGCAAGAGTTGAGTCCGAGCGATTTTGAGATCCTCAAGTCGATGGAGAACATTGTGGACGGCATCGCCGCCATGTATGGCCAGCACACCGAGGTGCTGCTCCACAGTCTGGATGCGCGCAATCCCTCGATCGTCAAGATTGCCAACGGCCATATCACCGGCCGCAGTGTCGGCGCCCCCATCACCAACCTGGCGATGATGAAGCTCAAGAGCGGGCAGGATATCTCCAGCCCCTACATGACCAAGTGCGCCACCGGCAAGACCCTGCGCTCCATCACCACCGTGATCCGCAACGGGGAGCACAGGGCCATCGGGTTGCTCTGCATCAACAGCGACATGGATGCCCCGTTGCAATCCGTGCTACGGACCATGATGCCGGAGTGCATGCACCCCCATGAGAGCCATGCCACCCCGGAGGTGTTCGCCCGCAACATCGACGAAGCGCTCAACAGCACTATCGACACCGTCAGTGCCGAGGTGCGTGGCAACGAGGCGGTGCCTCCGTCCCAGAAGACTCGGGTTATAGTCAACCAGCTGCACGACATGGGGATCTTCGAGTTAAAAGACAGTGCCCAGATTGCGGCGCGCCAGCTCGGGATCTCGGTCCACTCCATCTACCGCTATCTGCGGGAGATCAAGAAGGGCTGAGCCGATACACTCTGGCCAAATTGGCAGCAAACGGGTCAGCCTTGACCCGTTTTTTACGCCCGCTTTAGCCTCTCTATTTGGACCATCCTTCGGGCTCATCTGCTATCATCATCCCCCCTTGTATTTTTCTATCTCTCTGAACGTGCTGGAGAAATCATGTCTCGACTCATCTATCTGCTGCGCCACGGCCAGACCCGCTTCAATGCCGAGCAGCGTCTGCAGGGGCGTTGCAACTCCGATCTGACCGACAAGGGTGAGGCGCAAGCCATCGCCATGGGGCGGCGGCTTGCCGCCGAACTGGCGGATCCCGCCCGCTGGATCGTCTATGCCAGCCCGCTCGGGCGTGCCCGTCAGACTGCGCTGCTGGTGTGCGAGCAGTTGGGACTGACGGCAGATCGCATCGTCTGGGACGATCGCTTGATGGAGCTGGGGATGGGGGAGTGGGAGAGTTGCCAGATCCCGGCGCTGCGGCTCGCTCATCCCGAGCTCGATACCGGCAAAGGGGACTGGTATCTGCAGGCACCGGGGGCCGAGAGCTTCGAGAGCATTCAGCGCCGGGCACACCAATGGTTGCAGGATCCCGCGCTCGTCGAGCGGGCCATTGTTATCTCCCACGGTCTGCTCGGTGCCATGCTGCGCGGCGTCTATGCCGATCTCGACTATGAGGCGACCTGGTCACAGGAGTTGCCGCAAGATGCCTTCTATAAGCTGGAGGATGGCCACATCACCCGCATTGCCTGCTAATTGCCGTGAGGTGGCACCATGGCATGGACCATGATTGCCACCTTCGGATGCCCATTTTTGCCGCAGTTCAACACATCAGAGCACCTTATCGCGGCAAGATGAGGTATCTTATGCCCCGATTTCATCCATTAAACGGATCCGAGACCCCATATGATCATCAAACCCAAGGTTCGCGGCTTTATCTGCACCACCACTCATCCGGTCGGTTGTGAAGCCAATGTTCGTCGCCAGATCGCTTATACCAAGGCCAAGGGCACCATCGAGAATGGTCCCAAGAAGGTGCTGGTGATCGGCGCTTCCACCGGTTATGGCCTGGCCTCCCGGATTGCGGCTGCCTTCGGTAGCGGCGCCGCCACCCTCGGCGTCTTCTTTGAAAAAGCGGGCACCGAGTCCAAGACCGGTACCGCTGGCTGGTACAACTCTGCCGCCTTCGACAAGGCAGCCAAAGAGGCGGGCCTCTACGCCAAGAGCGTCAACGGCGATGCCTTCTCCAACGAGTGCCGCGCCAAGGTGATCGAGCTTATCAAGCAGGATCTGGGTCAAATCGATCTGGTTGTCTACTCCCTGGCCTCTCCGGTGCGCAAGATGCCGGAAACCGGCGAAGTGGTGCGCTCTGCCCTCAAACCGATCGGCGAGGTCTACACCACCACCGCCATTGATACCAACAAGGATCAGATCATCACCGCTACCGTCGAGCCGGCGAACGAGGAAGAGATCCAGAACACCATCACCGTCATGGGCGGTCAGGATTGGGAGCTGTGGATGGCTGCCCTGCGTGATGCCGGTGTGCTGGCTGACGGCGCCAAGTCCGTGGCCTACTCCTACATCGGTACCGATCTGACCTGGCCAATCTACTGGCATGGCACTCTGGGCCGCGCCAAGGAAGATCTGGACCGCGCCGCTGCCGCCATCCGTGGCGATCTGGCTGCCAAGGGCGGTACCGCTCACGTAGCCGTGCTCAAATCCGTGGTGACCCAGGCCTCTTCCGCCATTCCGGTGATGCCGCTCTATATCTCCATGGCTTTCAAGATCATGAAGGAGAAGGGCATTCACGAGGGCTGCATGGAGCAGGTAGATCGCATGATGCGCACCCGTCTCTACGCGTCTGACATGGCGCTGGACGAGCAGGCTCGCATCCGCATGGATGACTGGGAACTGCGTGAAGATGTGCAGCAGACCTGCCGCGACCTGTGGCCATCCATCACCAGCGAAAACCTCTCCGAATTGACTGATTACACCGGTTACAAGCAGGAGTTCCTGCGCCTGTTCGGTTTTGGTCTGGACGAGGTCGATTACGATGCGGATGTGAATCCGGATGTGAAATTCGACGTGGTCGAGCTCTGAGTCTGACTCAAGTGAAAACAGGGCCCCGCGGGGCCCTGTTTTTTTGGCAAAAATTCCGCCAAATTGCGGAATTTTATTATCAGCGATCACCTTTTTCCCATATCAAACCCGCTAGTCTTGCGCTGATCGGATCACAGACGGCATTGCCGAGGTACGGAAGCTATGACCACTCCAAACGAGGCGCCCAAGAAGCGCCAACTCCCCACTGTCTATACCCTGCTTTTTATCATCATCGCCTTGATGGCTGGCCTCACCTGGGTGCTGCCAGCGGGCAAATATGACTATGTCACCGCCAAGACCCAGCAGCCGGTGGCGGCAGCGGCCGTGGCCGATTACAGCGGCGACGAGCGGTTGTTGCCGGTGCCCGGTAGCTACACCGAGCTGCCCTCTCATCCGCAGGGGATATTCGATGTGCTCAAGGCCCCCATTCAGGGCTTTCACAAGGCCGCTGATGTGGCGCTGTTCGTGCTCATCATCGGCGGTTTTCTTGCGGTGACCATGCAGAGCGGGGCGCTTGATGCCGGGGTGGGGGCCATCGTGCGCGGTTTTGCCGGTCGCGAGCGGCTGCTGATCCCGGTGCTGATCGCCCTGTTTGCCCTCGGCGGCTCCACCTTCGGCATGGCAGAGGAGACGGTGGCCTTCTGGGCGCTGATCGTGCCGGTGATGATGGCGGCGGGCTTCGATCGCATGGTGGCGGCAGGGATCATCCTGCTTGGCTCCGGGGTCGGGGTGCTCGCCTCCACCGTCAACCCGTTTGCCACCGGCATTGCTTCCGGTTTTGCCGGTATCCCCATCGGCGAGGGGATCGGTTTGCGGGTCATCCAGTGGCTGCTGCTGGTGATCTTCGCCTCCTGGTACGTGATGCGTTATGCCAAGCAGGTGCAGCAGGACAAGTCCCGCTCCGTGCTGGCCGACATCGCCTATGACGACGAGTTCTCCCAGATGAAGAGCGGCAACCTCGCCTTCACCGGCAAGCAGAAGCTCACCATGCTGGTCTTCTTCGGCACCTTCCTGCTGATGATCTATGCGGTGGTGCCCTGGTCGGACTTGGGGATCGACGTGCTGCCCACCTTTGGCTGGTGGTTTGACGAGCTATCCACCCTGTTCTTCAGCGCCTCCATCCTGATCGCGCTGATCAACCGGATGCCGGAGTCCAACTATGTGGCGACTTTCCTGAGCGGCGCTCGGGATCTCATCGGGGTGGCACTGGTGGTGGCGGTGGCGCGTGGCATCTATGTGGTGATGGAGCAGGGCGTCATCATCGACACCATTTTGCACTGGGCCGAGGGGCTGGTAAGTGGACTGTCGTCGTCGGTATTCATCCTGATGGCCTATCTGGTGCACATCATTCTGAGCTTCTTTATCCCCTCCACCTCGGGGCTGGCGACTGTCTCCATGCCGCTGATGGGGCCGCTGGCTGACTTCTCAGGCATCTCGCGGGATCTGGTGATCACGGCCTATCAGTCTGCCTCCGGCTGGATCAATCTGTTTGCCCCCACCGCCGCCCATCTGGTGGCGGGGCTGGCGCTCGCCAAGATCCCCTATGATCGCTTCGTACGCTGGGTGCTGCCCTTTATCATCGGCGTGGCCCTCATCACCATGGCGGTGCTGGTGGCCGGTGCTCTGTTGCACGGCTGATGGCACGGATAAAACCACGGATAACAAAAAGGCTCCGTAAGGAGCCTTTTTCATTGGCTTTGTTTACTGCTTGTAGCCCTTGAGGAAGCGGGCTAGGCGGCCGATGGCATCTTCCAGCTCCTCTTCGCGGGGCAGGAACACCAGCCGGAAGTGATCCGGTGCCGGCCAGTTGAAGCCGGTGCCTTGCACCAGCAGCAGCTTCTCCTGTTGCAGCAGGTCGAACACCATCTTCTGATCGTCGCGGATGTCATACACCTTGGGATCAAGGCGCGGGAACATGTAGAGCGCCCCCTTGGGTTTGACGCAGGAGACCCCGGGGATCTCGTTCAAGAGCTCCCACGCCTTGTCCCGCTGCTTGCGCAGGCGGCCGCCCGGCAGGATCAGCTCGTTGATGCTCTGATAGCCGCCGAGTGCAGTCTGGATGGCGTGCTGCATCGGCACGTTGGCACACAGCCGCATGGAGGCCAGCATCTCCAGCCCTTCGATATAACCGCGGGCACGGCCCTTGGGACCGGTGATGACCATCCAGCCCTGACGGAAGCCGCAGGCACGGTAGGCCTTGGAGAGGCCGTTGAAGGTCACCACCATCACATCGTCGCACAGGGTGCAGACGCTGGTGTGGGAGATATCGTCGTAGAGGATCTTGTCGTAGATCTCGTCGGCGAAGATGATGAGGTTGTGCTGGCGGGCGATCTCGATCACCTCCAGCAGGAACTCGCTGCCGTAGACAGCACCGGTCGGGTTGTTGGGGTTGATCAGCACTAGGCCGCGGGTGCGCGGGGTGATGCGGGCGCGGATGTCGTCGAGGTCCGGATACCAGTCAGCCCCTTCGTCGCAGCGATAGTGCACCGCATGGCCACCGGAGAGAGTGACGGCAGCAGTCCAGAGCGGGTAGTCGGGGGAGGGTACCAGCATCTCGTCGCCATTGTTGAGCAGCGCCTGCATCGCCATCACGATCAGCTCGCTGGCGCCGTTGCCGATATAGATGTCATCGATATCGACCTTGCGCATCCCTTTTTGCTGGTAGTACTGCATCACCGCCTTGCGGGCAGAGAAGAGCCCCTTGGAGTCGCAGTAGCCCTGGCTCAGCGGCATGTTGAGGATCACATCCTTGATGATCTCTTCCGGCGCATCAAAGCCGAACGGGGCCGGGTTGCCGATGTTGAGCTTGAGAATGCGGTGGCCTTCGTCTTCGAGACGGCGAGCCTCTTTATGCACCGGGCCGCGGATGTCATAGCAGACATCATCGAGCTTGTGCGACTTGTCGATTGTGAACATGGTGACAGTGATTCCTTCCCCACAGGGACGTGTTGGCGAAAAAGGCGGTTTTTAGTATCAAATATCTTTTCCCCTATTCTTCACAGAATTGAATGCTAGAACAATCTTCTTTTTAGTAGATATTCCTGATTTTTAGCCCCAAAACAGAGTTATTAAAAGGTTAAATTCAGCACGATCGTTTGTACTTGGCAAGGTTCACCAGTGAAAGATGGGGGAGTGATTAACAAAGCTACTCTACTGTGTTGAAATCTTCACGCTCTCTGGCACGATTGGCTTGTGTAAAAAAGCCTCTTCATCGTCATTTCCGACGAGAAAAAGCTGATACAACTGGCACTGGCCAGCGCATATTTCCCCTTTCCCGTCCTGTTCTATCTGCAGAGGTATCCCATGCATGCACCCACACCCGGTCGCTATCGTCACTTCAAGGGGGGCTACTATCAGGTGCTGACCCTGGCCAGCCATACCGAGACAGGCGAGCAGCTGGTGATCTATCAGTCGGAACAGGATGGCGCCGTCTATGCCCGTCCAGTCGCCATGTTCATGGAGTGGATTGAGCATCAGGGTCAGGTGGTCAGCCGTTTTTCGCCGATCAAGTGATCCGCTGGTGTGGCCCTGAATTGTTGATCAACAAATAGACAGAACAGGCCTTTGGAGTCATAAGTTGTCGCATGAGGCTCCTTGTTGGCAACAGCCTCTGTGTGGCTTGCTACTGATAAATATCTCTATTAATCAACCAATTGTGACTTGAGTCACGTTTTCTGGCGACTGGTAACCGGGTTCGCATCGGCTATTGCTGCTCCCATAATGCTGCGCGTGTTAACGCATGGCCCCTTTGCGGGCCTTTTTATCTCATCTTATCGGGAGACATACAGTGAAACCTGTTGCAGCAGAGTTTTTGGGAACCTTCTGGCTGGTATTGGGAGGTTGTGGCAGTGCCGTGCTGGCTGCAGCCTTCCCTCACGTCGGGATTGGTCTGCTGGGGGTCTCGCTGGCTTTCGGTCTGACCGTGCTGACCATGGCGTTTGCCATCGGCCATATCTCCGGTTGCCACCTCAATCCGGCCGTCACCGTCGGTCTGTGGGCGGGTGGTCGTTTTCCTGCATCCGGTGTACTGCCTTATATCGTGGCGCAAGTGCTGGGTGGCATTGCCGCCGCTGCCGTGCTTTACGTGATTGCCAGCGGTCAGGCCGGGTTTGATCTCTCTGCCGGTTTTGCTTCCAACGGCTACGGTGAGCACTCTCCGGGTGGTTACAGTCTGACTGCCGCACTCGTATGCGAAATGGTGATGACCGGTTTCTTCCTGTTCGTCATCATGGGCGCCACCGATAGCCGTGCGCCTGCCGGTTTCGCACCGATCGCCATCGGTCTGTGCCTGACCCTGATCCACCTCGTCAGCATTCCGGTGACCAATACCTCGGTCAACCCGGCTCGCAGTACCGGTGTTGCGCTGTTTGTCGGTGACTGGGCTATCAGCCAGCTGTGGCTGTTCTGGGTTGCCCCGATTGTCGGTGCCATTCTGGGTGCGTTGGCTTATCGCCTGGTGGCGACTGAGCAGAAGTAATCATTTGCGAAACAAAGTGTGGTATCGACACGCCTGCGGGCGTGTTTTTTGTTTCTGGAGGGGCGAGAAAAGAGCATTAGCCGAGGCTAACCTCAGAGCCCTTTAGCCTGTAGCATCTCTTTGTAGCGCAGGTGGAGCAACTGGACGCGCTCCACATAAGCGCGCGTTTCCGCATAGGGTGGGATGCCGCCATGTTTTTGTACGGCGCCCGCCCCGGCGTTGTAGGCCGCGGTCGCCAGCGCAATGTTGCCGTCATACTGCTTGAGCAGTCCCGCTAGGTATTTCACCCCGCCGAAAATATTCTGTTCCGCCAGCAGGGCATTGCCGACCCCCAGCTCCCGCGCTGTGGCGGGCATCAGCTGGGTCAGCCCCATCGCCCCCTTGCGGGAGACCGCCAGCGGATTGAAAGCGGATTCCGCATGGATCAGCGCCCGGATCAGCGCAGGCTCAACCTGATAGGTTTTGGCGGCCGCCTTGATGGTGCTGGCATAGTCATAGAGAAACAGCCCTGTGGTCTGCCAGTTGACGCTGGATTTGGGGTCGCAGGCGAAGCAGTCGTTGAACAGCAGCAGCTCGTAATGGCCCTGTTCGGGCGCCATGTCGGAGTAGCGTACCACCCCGTTTTGCTGCACCGATTTATAGACCTGGATCTGCTTCTTGCCGCCAGCGGCGGTTGCCGCCGTTTGAGCGGTTTCGGGTTGTGGGGCGGGCGCAGCATGATTGACCGGGCGCAAGGGAGAGGGGGCTGCGGTCAGGAAGACCACCTCCGCGGGAGGGGGCGTCTGGCTCCATCCACTCAAGGGGATCAACACCATCTGGCCTGCCAGCATCCATGCTTTCAACCGTCACACTCCTTCCCTGGATCATCATGTTGAGTAAAGCACCATGGCGAGTGCAGAACAAGCGTACAAACAGGGAGTTGTGAAGTGGAGGGGGGATTTGACCGAGGGACGGGGGGATGCCGGAGTATGGCCAGGAGAGGCGCCAAAAGGTGGAATTTTCCGGTAGCTAATGGTCATAAGCGTCTTAGGGAAGTGCTCCAGCATGCTCGCTTTTTTGTTAATAAAAGGCATGCTATCTTGCTGGTGTAAGCTGGTCTGGCTAGTTAGTTTCAATCTATCTTATCTACTGATTATAAAGGAATTTTTTGTGTCAGGAATGCTGGCGATGGAACTCATCTTCGAGGAGTACTGTGACGCCGATCTCTCTCTCATCAAGGATTATTACGAGACGACTTTTTCCCACTATGTGCCGGATCTGGCAGAGCGGGTCTTTGTCGTACGTGATGCTCACTGGCTGGTGGGGGCGGTTCGGTTGCGGGACGAGGAGGAGTTTTATCATCTGTGCGGCTTTCGTCTGTTGCCTCACTACCAGTCGCTGGGATTGGGTTCACGGCTGTTGCAGCACGCCTGTCACGGTCTGGAGGACAAACCGGTAGTCTGTCAGGTACTGCCTTTCGAGAAACCCTTCTATCTCAAGGCCGGTTTTGCCGATATCTCCCTCAACCAATTGAGCGGGTCACTCTTCTCCCTTTATGAGCAACAGCAGCAGCAGGGTTATCAGGTGGAGCTGCTGGTACGGGATACCACCCAGCCCCTCCTGAATTGAGCGGGCTAGCGGGGTCTGGTCAGCAGGTGGATTTTGCCTGGTGACAGCTCCAGCCCCAGCAGGTTTTCTTTCAGCCAGGCTTGTTGCGGATCCTTGTCATCCAGTCGGTAAACCGGTTTGCTCTCAAGACGCTTCTCCATGCTCTGCAGCAGCATACCGAGCATCATGCCGAACTTTCTCTCTGCCGCCTCCGGTTCCAGCTTGTACTCCACCAGTTTCATGTTGTCGAGAAACAGCGCGCTCTGGCTCTTGTCATAGCGGGGTCTTGCCTCATAGGTCATCTGCAGGCGGGCGTCATATTCGGTATTGTCGGGCAGGGCGATCTTGAGCTTGCCCTTGCCATAGACTCGGGCGGTGTCTGGCTGTTGACGGCCAATCTGGACATCGCTCTGCTCCAGCTTCACATGGGCCTTTATGATGCCGGGCAGCTCCAGCTGTTTGTCGACTTGCACCTGGGATTGCAGGTACTGATTGATCTGCTGCTCATTGATGTCATATGAGCCTTGACCTAGCATGGCCAGGCTGAGCAGCATGGATTGCAGAATCATGGGGGCAACCTGATAGAATGGATTTGCCTTACAGCATACCATTCCTGACTGGCAGGATCTGCCGACCATTGTTTGTTGATGAAAAGGAGTTACCGTTGCTAAACGGTCTGGAACATGATCTCCACCTGCTGTTCTCCCGCTTTCTGGGCTGGCTGCTACTGCTTTTTCATACCGTTATCGTCGCGGGTGTGTCGTTTCGGGTAGTGATGAAACGCCGCCCCATCGGGGTGTCGCTGGCCTGGCTGGCGCTGATCTACGCCATTCCGTTTGCCGGCGTCGGCTTTTACTTGCTGTTTGGTGAAATCAAGTTGGGGCGCCGCCGCGCCGAGCGGGCACAGGCCATGTATCGCCCTTACGCTATCTGGATTCGTCAGTTGGCCCGCCTTTTCCCACAGCATTGCTGCGAGGTGGGGGAAAAGGCCCAACCATTGCACGATCTGATCCAGGGGCGGTTGGCCATGCCCATGCTCTCCGGTAACCGGATGACTCTGCTCAGCCAACCCGACCAGATCCTGCATGAGATTGCTCAGGATATTCGCCGCTCGACGCTCTCATGCTATCTGGAGTTCTATATCTGGCACCCCGGCGGTGATGCCGACGAGGTGTGTGAAGCACTGATGGAAGTCGCGCTGCGCGGCGTGGATTGTCGTTTGTTGCTCGATTCGGTGGGCAGCAAGCACTTCTTCCGCTCCGGGTGGCCGAAAAAGCTGCGCAAGGCGGGGGTCAAGCTGGTGGAGGTGCTGCCGGTCGGCGCCTGGCGCATTCCGTTCCAGCGGCAGGATTTGCGAATGCACCGCAAGTTGGTGGTGATCGATGACAAGGTCGGCTATACCGGCTCCATGAACATGGTGGATCCCCGTTTTTTCAAGCAGGATGCCGGGGTTGGCCAGTGGGTCGACATCATGATCCGGGTGCAGGGACCCATGGTGCCGCTGATGTGGTCGATCTTCGTCTGGGACTGGGAGGTGGAGACCGGCGAGCGGCTGCTCGACAGTCTGCAGCATGAGCCGGAAGCCTGGCCCCAGACCAACTACCGCGCCCAGTTGATCCCGTCAGGCCCTTTCGTCGGCGGTGACTGTATTCAGCAGAGCCTGCTGCTGGCCATCTACCAGGCGCGCAGCCATCTGGTGCTGACGACCCCCTATTTTGTCCCGGACGATCCGTTGGCAGCCGCACTCAGTTCGGCAGCGGCCCGTGGGGTGCAGGTGCAGCTGGTATTGCCGGCCCGTAACGACTCCATTATGGCCAACTATGCCTGCAATGCTTTTATGGAGGAGCTGCTGGAAGCGGGAGTGGAGATCTATCGCTATGATGCCGGCCTGCTCCATACCAAGAGCGTGCTGGTGGATGACGACTTTGCCCTGGTGGGGACGGTTAATCTCGACCGGCGCAGCCTCTGGCTCAACTTCGAGGTGACCTTGCTGGTGGACAACCCCTCGTTCGTGGCCCACATGACCCGGCTAGTACAGGGGTACATGGCGGAAGCCACCCCCATGACCCTGGCCAGGTGGCAAGCGCGCCCCTGGTACAAGAAGGCGATGGAGAACATCTTCTATCTCTTCAGCCCCTTGCTGTGATGTTGTGGCGAGCCGCAAGAAAGTGGACTCGCCATCTGATTGGACTTGCCTAGCCCCGAGTCCGCCCCGTAGAGTGCAGTGACAACTCCCTGGAGACACATGGATATATGAAAAAGATAGTGGCCCTCGCCGTGGGTGCGGCACTGGTAGGTGGTGGTCTGGCTGCGTGCTGGTACACGGGCAACAGCTTCGACAACATCATGGCGGAGCAGATCGCCAAGGTGGAGAAAGAGAGCGGGCTCGACATGCAGTGGCAGCCGGGCAGCAGCAACCTCTTCACCCGTGACGGGATCCTGAAGGTCGTGGTGACGCCGGAGGAGCTGGCTGCCATTGACAGCGAGCTGGAGGGTAGTCAGCCCATCGAGCTGCAACTGGTGGTCAAGAGCCAGATCCTGCCGCTCTACATCAAGAGCCACTTCCTGCTCGATACCCATAATGGCACGCTAGCACCGGTCTTTACCGCACTGGGTATGGAGCAGTGGGAACTCGGTCTGGAGTCGGTCACCAGTCTCTGGACCCAGGGTAACAGCAGCCGTTTCTGGGCCAATGAATTCAAGATCAAACAGGGGCTGGACGAGTTCAGTTTCCTGCCCCTGAGCGGTGAGTTCCACGGCAATCTGGAGGGGAATGGTCACCTCACTATGACCTGGCAGGGGATGACGGTCCATGAAGAGCAGAGCAAGATGGACTTGGTGCTGGCCGACCTGAAAGGGAGTGCCGACATTGCCGAGATCAGCGGTGTGATCCTCTCGCCCCAGAGCGAGATGACCCTCTCGGCCCTCACGATACAACTGCCTGACAGCGTCAAGGTCGCCCTGCAGGGGATGACAACCGAGACTCAGCTGACTGGTGATGATGCCCAGACCCTCTCCAGCAGCTATCAGATGAAAATTGCCAAGCTGGATCTGGAGAACGAGACCGACACCCTGGCGGTGACCGACAGCAAGTTGGCGCTCAACCTCAACGGTCTGGATCTGGAAGGGTATCAGGGGCTGCAGGCCGCCGGTGGCAAGGGGGTTGAAGATGCCGCCATCCAGCAGGCGCTGGATAAGATGCTCAAACGTGGCGCGACTCTTGAACTGGCCGATCTCAGCGCCAAGCTCAACGGTGAGGCGGTGACCATGAAGGGGGACGTGAAGCTGGCCTCCACCTCGCTGGAGCAGCTGTTTAACAGCGACGCGGGGATGCAGGCCCTCTCCGGCGTGCTGCATGCCAGCCTCAGCGACAAGCTGGGCAAGGCGGTGCCGCAACTGGCCCCCATGCTCGATCAGCTGACCCTGATGGGTTATCTGAAGGCCGACAAGCAAGCGCTGACCTCCGAGCTGAAGCTGGAGAAGGGCGCGTTGACGGTAAACGATCTGCCGCTCTGACACTCGGCGCAGAAACAACAACGGCTCCCATGGGAGCCGTTGTTGTTTCTGGCGTTTGCATATGGGCCGTGTGGGCGGATTACTTGAAGACTACGGTCTTGTTGCCGTAGACGAACACCCGCTCGTTCAGTACCAGCTCCAGCGCGCGGCTCAGCACCGATTTCTCCACATCCCGACCCGCCTTGGCCATGTCGTCCGCACTGAAGGCGTGACCGACGTGGATCACGTCCTGTTCGACGATGGGGCCTTCATCCAGATCGTCGGTCACGAAGTGGGCGGTGGCGCCGATCAGCTTGACGCCACGGTCGAACGCCTGCCGGTAGGGGCGGGCACCGATGAAGGCGGGCAGGAAGGAGTGGTGGATGTTGAGGATCTTGCGCGGATAGGCCTCGACGAAGCTCGGGGTCAGCACCCGCATGTACTTTGCCAGGATCACATAGTCAGGCTCATAGCTGTCGATGATGGCGCGTACCTGCTCTTCATGTTCGGTCCGGCTCAGATCCTCGTGACTGACGGTGTGGAACGGGATATCGAACTTGCCGGTGAGCTCGGCCAGGGTGTCGTAGTTGCCGATCACCGCGACGATATCCATATCCAGCGCGCCCGCGTAGTTCTTCATCAGAATATCGCCGAGGCAGTGGGTCTCTTTGGTCACCAGAATGACGATGCGCTTCTTGCCCGCCTTGACCAGACGGCGCTGGGCGCCGGTGGGCAGGGCATCATCCAGATCCGCCAGCAGGGTCTCGTCGTTGAAGCGCCCCTCCAGCTCGGTACGCATGAAGAAGCGGCCATTCTCGTGATCCACAAACTCATCGTTCTTGATGATGTTGAGCTGGTGCTTGTAGCAGATGTTGGTGATCTTGGCGATGAGCCCTTTGGCATCCGGGCAATCCGTGAGCAGTATTTTCTTTTCCATCTCTGTCATTTTCCGTTTGTGGTGTTGGCGCTGCTGTCTGCGCCGGCAGCGTTGTTCAGGCTCTCTTTTCGGGCCCTGTTTTTTTGTTTCGGGAACTATGCCATAAACCGATCCGCGCCATAAAGAAATTCGCCAGTCATGGTCTTTCGTGCTGGCGAGCGGGCCGCAGAGCGGGTCCCGGGCGCAATGTTGAAACGCTTTTCAGCCTGCGGGGGATTTTGGCTGGTATCTGCAACCGTTTTTCTTTAGGCTGTCTGCGCTTATTCTCAGGGCGGGGTGCAATTCCCCACCGGCGGTATCCCGATTGACTCGGGGAGCCCGCGAGCGCCCGACTTGGCTGATTGCCGGGTCGGGGTCAGCAGATCCGGTGAGATGCCGGAGCCGACGGTAATAGTCCGGATGAAAGAGGATAAGACAGACCTTGCCGTGTTGGCCCTTGTGGGCTGGCCGCTGCATGCCCGTCTCTGTCTGCCTTTCCATGCCCTGATTCTGGTCCTTGTCTTGTTTAGGAGTTTTACCATGAATCAGTCTCTACTCAGTGAATTCGGTGATCCCGTTGCCCGTGTCGAAGCGGCTCTGTCTGCCTTGCGTGCTGGAGGCGGCGTGCTGGTGGCCGACGATGAAGATCGGGAGAACGAGGGCGACCTCATTTTCTCCGCCGAATCTATGACCAATGAACAGATGGCGATGATGATCCGCGAGTGCTCCGGCATCGTCTGCCTCTGCCTGCCCGACGAGCGGGTTCGCCAGCTCGAACTGCCGATGATGGTGGAGGCCAACTCCAGCCACTACCAGACCGCCTTTACCGTGACCATCGAAGCGGCGCAGGGGGTCACGACCGGTGTCTCGGCGGCTGATCGCATCACCACCATCCGCGCTGCTATCGCTGACGGCGCCAAACCGGGTGATCTGCATCGCCCGGGTCATGTTTTCCCGCTGCGGGCGCGAACCGGTGGGGTGCTTACCCGCCGTGGTCATACCGAAGCGACGGTCGATCTGATGCAGCTGGCTGGCCTCAAACCGTTTGGTGTGTTGTGTGAATTGACCAAAGAAGATGGCTCGATGGCGCGTCTGCCAGACCTGGTTGCGTTCGGTCGCAAGCACCAGATGCCGGTGCTGACCATCGAGGATCTGGTGCAATATCGTCAATTGTTGTCAGAACGTACAGCCTGAGCCTCATACGAAATTGTAATAAGGCAAAAATTTGGTTAACCTTTGTCCGTGCCCTCACCACACGGCACTCATTTTTTAGACGAATCTGGACAAAAACTGTTCATTCAAAAAAAAATGAGGGTTTTAATGCATTTATCTGTGGTGGGGACTATGCAAAGTAGGATTTTTTTGTGCCATAATCACGCCGCTTGCTAAACGTCTGGCGAGTTCAAGGGAGCTTTAAAAATGAAAAAATTGTTGTTGGTAGGTGTTGTTGGTCTGTCCGCTCTGCTGGGCGGTTGTGCAAACACCAGCGAACTGGAAACTTCCGTTCAGAATCTGTCTAACAAAGTTGACCAACTGGCTCAAGATGTTAGCGCAGTTCGTGCTGATCAGTCCAAAATCGCTGCTGATGTTGCTGAAGCCAAGCAAGAAGCTATGCGTGCTAACCAGCGCATCGACAACATGGCTACTTCCTACAAGAAGTAATCCATGCGAAAAAAATGGCGCAGTTTTGCGCCATTTTTTTTTGCCTGAAATTCACCGTATTTCCACTATTCCCAGAGCACCTTATTCCCACAATACCTTCTTCGTACTTGACCCATGAGGTCATGCCGGTCTCCCGGCACTCCCCATCATTACCAGCCAGTTCGATTCCGATCAGTAGAGCAGACTATAGAGTTTGCGACGGTAGCTCTGCGCCGCCGGTGTGCTGCCCATGGTCGCCAGAATATCGAGATAGGTCTTTCTGGCATCGCCGAATGCCAAATCCCGCTTGAGGATCTCCAGCAGCAGTCCCAACGCCTCTTCCTGACGACCAGCCTGGTTGTATTGCACCGCCAGCTCCTGAGTCAGGGAAAAATCATCAGGCTGTTCTGCATGACGGGCTTCCAGCGCGCGCAGCTCCGGGCTGTCTGCCGCTTGCAGGGCCAGCGCCAGCCGTGAGCTCAGGGTATGGAAGTGGCCATCCTGCGCCGCCATCGGGATGGTGCCGAGGCGCTCCTGCGCTTCCTCCAGCAGATTGAGGTCGAGCGCAGCTTGAATGAGCCACAGGCTGATGTCGTGACGTTCAGGAGCCAGCTGGTGTGCCTTGGTCAGATGGGCATAGGCGGTGCTGGGCTGCTCGTCAGCCAGTGCCTGTTGCCCCTTGGCCAGCAACTCTTCCTCTTCTTTGGGGGCGAAGGCGGCGAAATACTGGCGCAGGGTGGCTTCATCTTGCGGCCCTTCGATGATCCCCTGTTCGTCAGGGCGACCCTGATGGAACAGCACCAGCGCCGGCAGGGCGCGCAGGCCGAGCTGACTGGCCAGCGGCTGCAGCTGGGGATCGTTCATATCCACCTTGGCTAGGGTGATCTGCTCATTGGCGGGCCCAACCAGTGATTCGATCAGCGGTGTCATCCCCTGGCACTCCGGCATCTGCGGAGCATGGAAATAGATGACGACCGGCTTCTTCATGGACGCATCGATAAGTTCAGCGTGAAAATTCTGGGGAGTAATGTCGACGATCATGCGTTGGACTCTTCAGAAAGGGTGTTGAGTAACATGGGGTTAAGCGAGTGGCAATTCAAGCGCTCATCCAGCCGGTAAAAGGTCACAGGGGCTGCCGCCGCTGCGAGGCTGAGCCAGCCGCTGGCAAAGGGCCAATCCTGTACCTGATAAGAGGTGTCATCGAGCCGGTTGTCGAGTCGCCATCCTTCCTCTGGGAGAAACCGCACCTTCTCCAGTCCCGCCGCTATGCCGCCACCGTGGGCTTTCAGTACCGCCTCCTTGCGCGACCAGAGCCGGTAGAAGGCACTCTCCTGCTCTTGGGCAGGCAGTGCGCAGAGCCACTCATATTCACTCTGTGCATAAAACCGGCGGGCCAGGGGGAGGGGATGATGCCGCCGTTTGCCCAGTTCGATATCCACCCCAAGCGGCCCATGTGGGCAGAGCGCCAACACCAGCCAGCTGCCACAGTGGCTCAGATTGAACTGCCAAGCATCATCATGCAGTCGGGGCTTGCCGTGGGGGCCGTTGCAAAATTGCAGGCTGGCGGCAGGGCGTTGCAGCCTCTCGGACAACAGCTGGCGCAGCAGGGCGCGGCTCACCAGATATTCCTGACGCCGTTCAGGATGGGTCATGGTTTGCCAGATATGCAGCTCATCGGTTGACAGCCATTCAGGCAATTGAGCAAGCAGTGCCTGGCATACCCTGGCTGGTTTTAACAAAAAAAGATCGGTTTCGATCATGATTTTTCACTTTAAAAAGGTGCTGAAGCAGGGATAAAAGCCAGTTATCTATGAGGCCAAAGGTCCTTTTTGCGATTGTATATTGTTTGGGCATGATCACATTAATTATGAAAAATCGTGCATTTCCTTGCAAAAATGTGAGCTTGATAGGGATTTTCACTTGCCTCGATAGAATTCTTGGATATAGTCGGGTGCTGTTGCCTTATAAATTGCCCTTTGGGGCCGTATTTTAACAAGATTTACTATTTTGCGGGGATAAAGGATTGCGCTACCTGATGCTACTGCTGGTCGCGCTCGGAATGGCGGGTTGTGCTTCGGCACCCCAACCCGAGGTCGCGAGCAAGATCGAAGTTTCCATGATGGAACCCGTTATTGAACCGGAAGCTTCGCAGACACCCGATGTGAATGAAATCCTGACAGTATACAAAGAGTGGCGCGGTACCCCTTACCGCTACGGTGGTACAACCGAACGTGGTATCGATTGTTCCGCCTTCGCCCGTGAAGTGTTTCGCAATGCGGTCGGTATTGAACTTCCCCGCGATACCCGCTCTCAAGTTCACGAAGGGACGCGCGTTTCCAAGCAGGATCTGGTCGAAGGTGATCTGGTCTTCTTCAAAATCAATCGTCGTCTCAACCACGTTGGTATCTATGTCGGGAATGGCGAATTCATTCACGCCTCGACTCGAGCCGGTGTGACCCGCTCCAAGCTGGACAGCCAATACTGGCGCAGCAAGTTCTGGCAAGCTCGCCGGATCGATATCTGAGTCAGGCTGGACAAACGGCTCGCAGTACGGACTGTTTTTCCAACCTCACTTGAACCGGGCTCGATAGCTCGGTTTTTTATTGCCGTCGTTTAGACTTTCCCGAGTCAAATCACTATAGTGTGGGCCCGTTTTCTTCGGCAGGCTCAGCATGAAACCCCGCATCCCATCAGCCGGTGGCCCCAAGTCGGGCGACCGTAAATCCGGACTTCACTCCCGTAATCGCCATCAGGCGGGTTACGACTTTGAGGCGCTTTGCCTGCGAACTCCCGAGTTGGCCGCTCATGTCTTTATCAATGACTACGGCACCCGCACCATCGATTTTGCCGATCCCGATGCAGTGAAGACTCTCAATCGTGCCCTGCTGGCCCATCACTACGGGATTGCCCATTGGGACTTGCCTGCCGGTTACCTCTGCCCGCCTATCCCGGGACGGGTGGACTACCTGCACTGGGCGGCCGACCTGTTGGCCGAGAGCTCAGGCCAGCTCCCTACCGGCAAGGGGGTGAGGGTGCTGGATATCGGGGTGGGGGCAAACTGCATCTATCCGTTGCTGGGGGCCCGCGAATATGGCTGGCGTTTTGTGGGATCGGATATCGATCCGGTCTCGGTCAAGGCGGCCACCCTGCTGGCCAAGAGCAACGGACTCGGCAACCAGATTGAGTGTCGCCTGCAGGGCAACCCCAACCATGTGTTTCGCGGCATCATAGGGCCAAAGGAGCGCTTTGCCCTGACGCTGTGCAATCCGCCGTTCCACGCGTCGCTGGAAGAGGCGAGCAAGGGGACGGAGCGCAAGCTGCGCAATCTGGGCAAGGAGGTGACAGGCGCTCCTGTGCTTAATTTTGGCGGCCAGAAGGCCGAGCTCTGGTGCGAAGGGGGCGAGGCGGCGTTTCTGGCCAACATGATTGCCCAGAGCAAGGAGTTTGCCACTCAGTGCCTCTGGTTCAGCTCGCTGGTGTCGAAAAAAGAGAACCTGCCGGGGGCGAAAAAGGCGTTGAGCCGGGTGGGGGCGCGTCAGGTACGGGTGATCGACATGGCGCAGGGCAACAAGGTGAGCCGGATCCTCGCCTGGTCCTTTCTGGATGAAGAGGGATTGCGTCGCGGCTGGTCGAGCGCGCGCTGAGTCCCCACCACAAGGCCCGATGAGGGCCTTTTTTCATGATGAGCCCCGCGAATTTCCCCTGCTGGCGGCATCTTTGGCAATCGATTTCCTCATTGGCAGATCGTGCTGGTTTACATGGTGTAAGTAGTTACTTCCGCCTTGGTACAGGTGTACGCCGAGATTTTTTTGCACTTACAGCTGAAACTTTAATAAAATAGGACTGGTTAGACCTCTTTACAGGCAATGAATCACATAGGGATCGGAACATGAAAGTTGTCGATTTTCTGAAGCGCAAGCGCGAAATTTTGGCGCAGCACCCCTTTGAGCTCAAGGATTGGCTCTCACCGGCGATCCGCGACTACTGGCGTGAGTTTCAGCAAAAGGCACATCTTCACCCTTTGCTGGGTCGTGTACTGGACTTGCAAACCGAGACCCAGAGCGAGCAGCAACAGGATGCAGCAACCGTGGCACGGGTGGCCAACGGTCAGCCTGCCGTGGCTCAGGAACCCGCTGTGGAGCTGGGAGCCGAGGCTGCCGAGCTCTATGCCGCCCTGCAGGCTCGCATTGGTGAAGAGACCCATGTGGGCGAGTGGCTGCACGTCAGCCAGCAGATGATCGATCAGTTTGCTGCCGTGACCGGGGATCATCAGTGGATCCACACCGATCCGGAGCGCGCGGCCGCCGAGTCGCCTTTCAAGACCACCATCGCCCACGGCTTCCTGACCCTGGCGCTGCTGCCGCAGTTGACCGGCTCGGTCGATGAGGCCACCCCCGAGTTCCCGACCGCCCGCATGGTGGTGAACTTCGGGCTGGATCAGGTACGTTTCCCGTACCCCATCAAGGTGGACAGCAACATCCGCGCCCGCACCAAGCTGGCCCGGGTCACCCCCATCAAGGGTGGGCTGGAGCTGCTCAAAGAGATCAAGGTGGAGATCGAAGGGATCCGTCGCCCGGGTTGCGTCATCGAGTCGGTGACCCGCATCTACTTCTGAGCCCCTCATCGGTATGAATGGTGAAACGGGCCCGCTGTCGTGTGCAACGAACAGCGGGCCCGTTTTTTTGCCTGTTTGTTGCAAGGTCTGAGGCGTCAGCCATCGCGCGCCGACCCCAGCTTGATATGACTCACAAAACGGTGCGCCGTGCAGTTAGCCAGCTCTCATTTTGGCGAGTTGGCCGCGTGAGGCGATAGCATGTTATGCCACTATTGGCTTCTTACTCCCGATCCTGGAGACAATAGTGCCCATCAATAACAAGATTATTCTGCCACTGCTGCTGAGCCTCGCCATCCTGCTGATCCCGACCCACTGGATCCCGCTGGAGGGGATCACCGTCATCGAGCAGCGGGTCGTGGCTATTTTCGTGCTGGCCGCCCTCTGCTGGATCCTGGAGCCCATCCCTATCTTCGCCACCTCGGTGCTGATCATCGTGCTGGAGCTGCTGTTGCTCTCCGACAAGGGGCTCTGGTTCATGACTGCCGACAAGGCCGAACCGGGGTTTGGTGAGCTGCTCAAGTCCACCGAGGTGATGGCGACCTTTGCCTCGCCGGTCATCATGCTGTTTCTCGGCGGTTTTTTCCTCGCCATTGCGGCGACCAAATACCATCTGGACGTCAATCTGGCGCGGGTGTTGCTGCGCCCGTTTGGTCAGGATCCCCGGATCGTCATGCTGGGGCTGATGTTGATCACCGCCACCTTCTCCATGTTTATGAGCAATACCGCCACCACCGCCATGATGCTGGCCATCCTTACCCCTGTGCTGGCGGCATTTCCCGACAAGGACCCGGCCAAAATCGGCTTTGTGCTGGCCATTCCGCTGGCGGCCAACCTCGGCGGGATCGGCACTCCCATCGGTACTCCGCCCAACGCAGTGGCCCTCAAATACCTGACCGGCGAGCATGCCATCTCGTTCGGTCAGTGGATGGGATTTGCGGTGCCCTTTGTGGTGTTGCTGTTGCTGCTTGGCTGGTTCCTGCTGGGGCGCTTCTTCCCGAGTTCCCTCAAGCGGATGGATCTCAAGATTGAGGGGCGCTTTATGCAGACCCCCCGCGCCTGGGTGGTCTACCTCACCTTTATCACCACCATAGTACTCTGGCTGCTGGGGGATCTGCACGGCATGAGCTCCTACGTGGTCGCCATGATCCCGGTGGCAGTGTTCCTGACCACCGGCATCATCACCAAGGACGATCTGCACAAGATCTCCCTCGATGTGCTCTGGCTGGTCTCGGGTGGTATCGCGCTGGGGCTGGCGCTGGAGGACTCCGGGTTGGCCGAGCGGCTCATCACCCACATTCCGTTCCACGAATACTCCACGCTGGCGGTGCTGATTGGTGCCTGTCTGCTGGCAGTGGTGATGGCCAACTTCATGTCCAACACCGCAACCGCCAATCTGTTGCTGCCACTGGTGGCGGCACTGGCGGTCAGCATGCCGGAGCTGGCCGAGTGGGGCGGCAGCCACACCTTGATCCTGGCGGTCACCATTTCGGTTTCGCTCGGGATGTCGCTGCCCATCAGTACCCCGCCCAATGCGCTGGCCCACGCCACCGGTCTGGTGGAGAGTCACCAGATGGTGCGCATCGGCGTCATCATGGGGTTGGTCGGCACCCTGCTGGCGATGGTATGGATCTACCAGATTGCCGCCTGGGGGCTGATCTAGCGAGCCTGTCTGCCTAAAGCAAAGAGGAGCCGAATTGGCTCCTCTTTGCGTGTTGGGGATCCGGGGCTAGAAACTGACGCCAAGGCTGAGCAGGTGTCTTAATTCGCTCTCGCGGGGTTCCGGGCTGCCTGTGTCGACAAGGATGTCAGCATCTTCCCAATTCAGCTCACTCGACCAGGAGAGGCGCAGATGGTCATTGAAGTAGTAGCGCAACCCTATGCTGCCTTTCAGGTCCTGATTACGGGTGACATAGGGGGAGGGTTGTGCCAGATATTTCAGATAGCGCCCCTGGCTGAACAGTTCCATTTTCTCCTGCCAGAGGGAGAAAGGTTGGCGATAATCCCAGTTCAGGCCAGCGAAGGGGTAGTCTATGACCCGTTCACCCAGAAAAACGCCGGTGATCTTGCTATCTTCACGGAAGTAGAGCCGACTTAGCCCCCCTTGGGCCATCAGCTCCAGTCGGCGGCGCTTGTCGTTCCAAAAGCGATAGCCAGGCCCCGAGCCATAGTCCATGTAGAGATAGCGATCTTTATCCAGCATGTCATATTCGGCATCGAGTGAGGTACGCAAGAACCACTGCTGGTTGAAGAAGTAGTCCAGCGTAGGGTTGAGCTGATAATCATGGCTGTCGGTGACGTTGTCAGCGGTCTCATAGGTGTATTCACCGGAGAAGCTGTAACGCCAGTCCAGATTGGCCAGCTCGCTTTTCCACTTGAGGTTGACGTTGTTGGTCTGCTTGTCATTCTGTTTGAGTTTGACATTGAGATCGCCGCTGCCGGTCCAGAGCCAGGCGTTGCGTTCATCCTGGTCATCCTCGAACAGCTTGAGCCCACCCTTTGCCGTCGCCTTGGGTTTGTCCTCTTTATCGATACGCCAGCGTTTGATGGCCTCTCGCTGGACGGTGACTGCGCCGCTGTAGGGAAGGGCGATGCGCACCGACTGTTCGGTCACCTCCTCGATGTTGCCGGTCAGACGATCGCCATTGTTCATCCAGAGAATGTCCTTGGCCCACAAGGAGTGACAGACCAACAGGAGCAGGAGGGGCAGGAATTTCATGAGGTAAGGTGACTCCGGTGCGACTCGGGCGCTGGTGACTTAACCACTGACAAGTTGGCTGCTGATGGGGCGGGGCAGGCCATTTTTGCTCTCCAGCGCCGCCGTCACCTCATCCTGCATCACGTCAGGTGCACTGATAAAGCTCTCTATGGCCGGAGATAGCACCAGCGGGGCGCCATTTTCAAGCTCCTCTTCGGTGCGGGAGAGCGGGGAGTGCACCTCCAGCCAGCGCCTACCATCCGGTTCGATGGCGACCTTGACCGGTTGATTGATGACCCGCACCGGCGTGCCGATCGGCACAATCTTGAACAGGGCCTCAATATCGTCAGGTCGCAGCCGGATGCAGCCTGCACTTACCCGCAGGCCAACGCCAAAATCCTTGTTGGTGCCGTGGATCAGGTAGTCGCGCTTGCCATAGCCAAGGCGCATGGCGAACTTGCCGAGGGGATTCTCCGGGCCGGGGGGCACCACGGCGGGCAGGGTGATCCCTTTTTGCTCCAGCCAGGATTTGCGCACCATGGGGCCGGGAACCCAGGTCGGGTTGGGATTCTTCTCGATGACGGTGGTGGTCATCTCGGGTGTTTCGCGGCCGATATCGCCAATCCCGATGGGCAGCACGATGACCTCGTTCTTCCCTTTGGGGAAGTAGTAGAGGCGCAGTTCGGGCAGATTGATGACGATCCCCTCGCGAGGCACATCAGGCAGCAGCATCTGGGTGGGCAGCGTCAAGCGGGTGCCCGGCTTGGGTAAATAGGGGTCTACACCCGGATTTGCTTCAAGCAGCGCCAAAAATCCAATTTGTGTATTTTTGCCAACCAGCTCCAGATGTTCATTCTGCTGGATGATGTAATCCTCCAGCTCACCGATTAGGCGACTCCCGGCAGGTGGCAGCGGGTAGCGTTTGGCCTCTGCCGGCGTGGCGCAGAGCAGGATCGCTGCCAGCAGCAGGGAAAGGGCGGGCGTTATGGAGAGGGGTATGAGTTTCGGCAATCGCATAAGGAGATCCATCAGTTCAATCGGGGCGGAACATCATCAACACAGCCGCCAGGATGGCGCGATTGTTCCTCAATCAGCCCATGATTACCAGCTTGCCGCGCACCCGCAATGATTTGGGGATACATAGGAAACCAGCCAAAATCGGCATCACCCATAAATTTGAGTGCCAAGCAGGAAAAAGAGGCGCCTCATGGCAATGGGGGAATATCACGACGTGGATAATGGCCGGGTGTGCGAGCGGGTGGATACAGAGCCATACAAGAGTGGCCTCGCAACGCAGGCCGTGCGTGAAGCATTGTGAGCCTGCTCCCAGATAGCTGATTCAGCCATTTGATATATAAGAAATTTTTGTTGCATCCTCGGCCCAGCTTGGGTAAAACTCTCTCCCCACGGAGAGATGCCGGAGTGGCCGAACGGGATTGACTCGAAATCAATTGTGGCAGCAATGCCACCCAGGGTTCGAATCCCTGTCTCTCCGCCACATACCAAGCCCAAGCAATTAGATTGCTTGGGCTTTTTCGTTTCGTGTGATGCCTGATATGCCATCTGATGTTGGCTGGCTTGAAGCGTCCCCTCTATCGACCACCTGTTAGTCGACTCGAGCCCATATCGAGATGTCTTATCGTCGTGCAATAGGGGCCCCCTTTTACTTGCCCGATCGCCTATCGGTTGCAAGGTTGGCCCCAACGGCTTGCTCGCCAGTCATGATGGCGACACAATGGAGTCCCTTTGGTTGGCCGCTCGCAGCTGGGGCTCGTGGCCGAATGGCCAGCGATAGTATGAGCGCGCCCGAGTGTTATGGGCCGGTGACAACGGGAAACATGGCGAGAACAGGAGCAAAAGAGGATGAGGGAAGGGCTTGAATGGTGCTGGCTCAATGAACCGGCCGAATGGCACAAAACAAGCGACGGCTTGCTGGTGGTAACGGACAAACAGACCGATTTTTGGCGCAGCACCTGGTATGGTTTCGAGCGCCACAGTGGGCATCTCTATGGCTGTGAGGTCGAGGGTGAATTTACCTTTCAGGTCTGTGTCGAAGGGGAGTTCACCACCCTCTACGATCAGGCAGGGCTGATGTTGCTGCAAGACGAGGCGCACTGGCTCAAAGCGGGGATAGAGTACAACGATGCCCAGCCGATGATCGGCAGCGTGCTCACCAATCTGCGATCTGACTGGGCCACCGGTATTTTCAGCGGCAATCCGCGCCGTTTCTGGCTGCGCCTGACCCGGCTGGCCGATTGTCTGCGTCTGCAATACTCCACCGATGGCGAGGTGTGGCCACTGCTGCGGCTCGCTCCGTTCCCGCCAGGCGAGCGCTGCTTTATCGGAGTGATGTGCTGCACCCCCGAGCGACAGGGGTTGGCGGTGCGTTTTTCGGATCTGCGCCTCACGCCGCCCCTTGGCGAGGCACTGCATGATTTGAGCTAGCCAGCCCATGGCTGGCATTGCGTGTCAACCGGCAGAGTGAACAATGCCGTCGGCCTGTAGCGTCATTCGCAGGGTCTATCGAGCGGGAGGGGCGTTGCCCTCCCGCTTTTTTACACCGGTAGGTCGGGAATGGCGGGTGGCTGTGATGGGCAAGCCTTGGCAAGCAACGTCGAAAAGCATGCGGTATGCGATGTAGCAGACAACAAGTTACCGGAACTGGGATCTCGATCGGGACAACAGGACTTTTGTCCTGCAAGGGGAGTTGGGGTGGCGGCTAGGATGGCCACATCAAAACAATAAAACGAGTCAAACTGGAGCACAACAATAATGACCGCTCATATCAATGCCAACCCGGGCGATTTCGCCGAGACCGTCATCATGCCGGGGGACCCGCTGCGGGCCCGCTATATCGCCGAGACTTTTCTGACCGATGCGCGCGAGGTGACCAATGTGCGCAATATGCTGGGCTACACCGGCTATTACAACGGCCAGCGCATCTCGGTGATGGGCCACGGTATGGGGATCCCCTCCATGGTGCTCTACGCCCACGAGCTGGTGAACGACTTCGGGGTCAAGCGGATCATCCGCATCGGCAGCCTGGGGGCGACCCAGCGCCACGTGCAGATGCGTGACGTCATTCTGGCGCAGGCGGCGGGCACCGACTCCCCGACTAATGCCAAGCGCAGCGCCGGTTACCAGATGGCCACCTCGGCCGACTTCGCCCTGCTGCACAAGGCGTTTACCAAGGCGCAGGAGAAGGCGATTCCGGTCAAGGTGGGCAATATCTTCACCGGCGACCTCTATTACGATCCGGACGAAAACCTCATTCCGGCGCTGGAGAAGTTTGGAGTGCTTGGCATCGACATGGAGGTGGCCGGTCTCTACGGGCTGGCCCATCAGCAGGGGATAGAGGCGCTCGCCATCCTGACTGTCTCCGACCACTGCCTGACCGGTGAAGAGACCACTGCCGAAGAGCGGCAACTCTCCTTCAACCAGATGATCGAGCTGGCGCTGCACACCGCGCTGTAAGCGCCGCAGTCCGCCCACCCCTGCACGCCCCCTGACCCCAAGAGAGATCCAATATGAACAATAAGCTCTCCCTCACTGCCATCAGCTTCCTGGCCAACTTTGTGATGGCCGGTTTTGCGACCCAGTTCGGCATGCTGATCGACCCCATCGCCGCCAAGTTCGGCGCCGACGTCAATCATGTGGCCTCCATCTTCTCCCTGCTCAACGGCGGGGCGCTGGCGGGCACCATTGCCGCCTTCTTCCTTATCGAGAAGGTGGGGCTCAAGCGGATGACCCTGCTCTGCTACGGCCTGATCGCGCTGGCGGCGGCTTCGCTCCATCTGACCGGCTCGCTCTATGTGGTGATGGCTGCCATGACGGTGATCGGCCTGTGTGGCGGGGTGGGACTCTGCATTGCAGGGACGCTGGTGGTGAGCGTCTGGCAGGCGCGGATGCAGAGCACCATGCTGGTGGTGCAGGATGCCACCTTCAACGTGGCCGGGGTGGTCTTCCCGCTTATCACCACCTACACCCTGACTCACGCCATGGCGTGGAGCTGGAGCTATCTGGCGGTGGGCGTGGTGGCGCTGGCGACCATGCTGGTGGCGGTGCTGACCAACTTCCGCAGCTGCGAGGCGGGTGGCGAAAGCGCAGGCAACGAGCACTCGGAGTGGAACCTCGGCATCATCAGCGGCGGGTTGGGGCTCTTTCTCGGCATGCTGGCGCTCTACACCTTCCTCACCTGGGCGCCCATGTTCGTGAAGAATAAGTTCGGCATCCCCTTCGAGGAGGCGGGCAATATCATCACCCAATACTGGACGGCTGCCCTGCTCGGCGCACTGGTCTCCACCGCCATCGTGACCCGCATTGCGATCCGAACCTTCCTGCTGGTGATCATCACCCTGGCGATGGGGATGACGGCGCTCATCGTCACCACCGATAACCTGAGCCAGTTGCCATACCTCACCTATGGTTACGGCTTTGTCTGCGCGGCGCTCTACAACGCCTTTATCGCCTACGGGGTGTCGTTTGTGCGCCAGGCGTCGAGCAAGAACGTCTCCTACATCCTCATCAGCGGCAGCGCGGGGGCCATGTTCAGCCCGGCCATCAGCGCCATGTTCGAGCAGGTGATCGGCTTGCAGGCGGTGATGTACGCCATCCCGCTTATCTACGCCGTGATCCTCGCCATGCTGGTAGCCTCGCTGCGCATGGCCCGGCCTCAGCCCTGTCTCGCCTGAGCGGGGGAGTAAACAGCAAGAGGGGCGGTATAAACCGCCCCTCTTTTTTGTTGCTGTTCCGCTTGTTGCTGCTCAGTCGGCAACTGAGGCCTGCGACTTATGGCTGCTCCAGAAAGGCCTTGAGCCCCGCCAGATCGCGGATCTGCAATCCCTCTTCGCCGCGCTCCACCAGTCCCTTCTCCATCAGCTCTTTCACCGCCCGCCGGTAGACCCGGTCGGTCGTGCCGAAGCGTTCCGCCTCCTGATACCCCTTGCGAAAGCCGCTCACCGGGTTGTGGTGGCAGTGGCTGTGATAGAGGTCGAGGGCGATGTTGTAGCTGATGGGGTAGAGCATGCGGCAGGTGAAAATATCCACCGTGTCCTGATAGTCGATGGCAATGGCGGTGGCAAAGAAGAGCGCCACCTTGGGGTGGGCGACCAGCGCCTGCTCCAGCTGCTCGCCGTCGATGCGGGCCACTTCCAGCGGCTCCTCGGCGATGATGTCGAGCTGGCAGCGGTAGCCGGTGAAGAACTCCATCTCGCCAAACAGCTGGTTGTCGCACTCCAGGGTGCCGAGCTGAAAGCGGCGGCCATTCATGGCGGTGTGGCCCATGGCGATGCGGCCGCCCGGTACCAGCACCAGATCCCGCAATAGCTCCCCCTGACGCATCAGGGGCTCCCCCTCGGGGATCAGATGCTGCTCCGTGATGCAGGATTGCACTACCTGCACGATAAGATCATGACTGGCCTGCCAGTGGGGCTGAAAGCGTCCCTTGAGAAGGGGTTTGAGTTGCATGGGATTTCGAGTCGTCGCCAAACAGAAACGACTATTACACACCCTTGCATACGGATATGCCAGTTTTGTACCGCAAAGTGGGGCTTACTGGTGTAGAAGTGCAATCTGGAAGCATAAAAAAGCGCCCGAAGGCGCTTTTTCATTGAGCGGTGGTCAGCAAGGGTTAGCTAATCAGGCTGGCCCACAGGTCATATTCGTCGGATTCGTCGATCCGCACCTTGACCATGTCGCCCGGCTTGAGGCCGGTTTCGCCGTTGAGGTAGACCAGACCGTCGATCTCCGGCGCATCGGCGAAGGAGCGGCCAGTGGCACCCTCTTCGTCCACTTCGTCGATGATAACGGTCATCTCCTGGCCCACTTTGCGGGCCAGCTTGCGGATGGAGACCTGCTGTTGCAGCTCCATAAAGCGCTGGAAGCGCTCTTCCTGAATCTCTTCCGGCACCGGGTCCGGCAGCTCGTTGGCCAGCGCCCCTTCGACCGGGCTGTATTTGAAGCAGCCGACCCGATCCAGCTCCGCCTTGTCGATAAAGTCCAGCAGCATCTGGAAATCTTCCTCGGTCTCGCCCGGGAAGCCAACGATAAAGGTGGAGCGCAGGGTGATCTGCGGGCAGATTTCGCGCCACTTCTGGATCCGCTCCAGAGTGCGCTCGACAGTACCCGGGCGTTTCATCAGTTTCAGGATGCGCGGGCTGGCGTGCTGCAACGGAATATCGAGGTAGGGCAGTACCTTGCCATCGCGCATCAGCGGGATGACGTCATCTACGTGTGGGTAGGGGTAGACGTAGTGCATACGTACCCAGATATCGAGCTTGGCCAGCTCTTCGCACAGGGCGACCATGCTGGTCTTGACCGGCATACCGTCGTAGAAACCGGTGCGGTGTTTCACATCGACGCCGTAGGCGGAGGTGTCCTGGGAGATCACCAGCAGCTCCTTCACGCCCGCCTCTTTCAGGCGCTTGGCTTCTGCCAGCACGTCGCCGATGGGGCGGCTCACCAGATCCCCGCGCATGGAGGGGATGATGCAGAAGGTGCAGCGGTGGTTGCACCCCTCGGAAATCTTCAGATAGGCGTAGTGGCGCGGGGTCAGCTTGACGCCGTGGGCCGGTACCAGACTGGTGAAGGGGTTGTGCTGCGGCTTCTCCACATATTTGTGGACGTGACCCAGCACCTCTTCATAGGCGTGGGGGCCGGTGATCTCGAGCACCTTGGGGTGGATCTCGCGGATCTGGTTCTCTTTGGCGCCAAGGCAGCCGGTGACGATCACCTTGCCGTTCTCGGCCAGCGCTTCGCCGATCGCTTCCAGCGACTCTTGCACCGCGCTGTCGATAAAGCCGCAGGTGTTGACGACGACCAGCTCGGCATCGTCATAGCTGGGCACCACATCGTACCCTTCGGTACGCAGCTGGGTCAGGATGCGTTCTGAATCGACCAGGTTTTTGGGGCAACCCAAGGAGACGAATCCTACTTTGGGGGCCTGTTTTGTGTTGGACATCGCTCAATCACTCTTAGGTGGCTCTTCTTTAAGGGCGCGGATTTTACCGGAATGGTTAACCAAAAACTATACAGCCAGCATGGCAGAACCTAACAATATCTCCGAGTGGGCAGGATTGGGCCGTGCGAATAGCGGCTGATGGTGGAGCCCTGACTGGCGCGCAGTCCCTGCTGCACAGGTTTGTGGCTGGCAATATGCATTGCTGACTTATTAGTCAATTTCGCGGTCTGTGGCTGGGAACCCTGTCACGGGTGCCCCTATACTCCCATCATGGTGATCCGGTGGAGAAGGCAATGGAAAGTTCATTTGGCGAAAGAATGCAGAATCTGCACGCTACGCTACGCGAGCGTTTTGACAAGCTGAGTCGGGTGGCCATTGCGATTTACGATCCCCATACCGATCAGCTCAAGACCTTCGCCCACAGCACCGAGGGGCCCTCGCCGCTGGTGCAGTATGAGGTGAAGCTGAGCGATGTTCCCTCCTTGCGCTATCTGGCGGAGCACAAGCACCCCCGGGTACTTGGCAATCTCGATGCCCTGCGTGGTTCCGCGTCGGAACACAGCCGCAAGCTGCTGGAGGCGGGCTATGCCTCCAGCTATACCGAGCCGCTGTTGTTCAACAGCAAGCTGTTTGGTTTTCTGTTTTGCGATGCCATGGAGCCGGGCTATTTCGATGAGTCGATCCAAAGCGAGCTGTCGGCCTATGCCCAGATGTTGTCCGCCATCATTGCGGTGGAGTTCTTCTCTATTCAGACCCTCGGCGGCGCGCTGACCACGGCACGGGAGTTCAGTCGCTATCGGGATGAGGAGACCGCCAACCATCTGCATCGGATGTCGGCCTACTCCCGACTGATCGCCAAGACGCTGGCCCCGACTTGCGGGCTGAGCGACGAGGAGGTGGAGTTTGTCTACCTCTTCTCCGAGCTGCACGACATCGGCAAGATCGCGGTGCCGGATGCCATTTTACTCAAGCCGGGCAAGCTGACCCCGGAAGAGTTCGAGATCATGAAGGTTCACACCAGCAAGGGGCGAGAGATGATCAGCCTGATGATCAATGAGTTTGGCCTCGATGGCATTCACCACACCGATATGCTGACCAACATCATCGCAGGCCATCATGAGCGTTTTGATGGCACCGGTTATCCGCTGGGCCTGGCGGGGGAGGCGATCCCGCTGGCGGCGCGTATCGTGACGGTGGCTGATGTTTTTGATGCCCTGACCAGCGAGCGCCCCTACAAGCAGGCCTGGCCGTTCGAGACGGCGTTTGCCTATCTGGAGGAGCATGCCGGCAGCCAGTTTGATCCCACCTGTGTCGCTGCGGCCCTGCACAACAAGGCCGAGTTTTATGCCATCTATCAGCAGTATCAGGATCCCGCCAGTTCATCAGGTGTGGCGGCCAGTGGCGCAGAGCCGGGTTGAGCGCGTGTGATGAGCGTAAGGGGGAAAGAGGCGGTTCAAGCATGACGAGGAATAAATAGAGAGGGGGCACCAGCAGGTGCCCCCTCTCTTTTATGCTCTTCTCGATTTCACGCGCCCTTATTTTGCCGACCTTGTATCTGCGGCTATGGCGTTTGCGCTCAGGTTACTTTTTGGGAGTCGGTTCGCTGATTTGATAGAGGTGATCCGTGCAAGCGCTGGAGCAGCCACAGGGGCGCACCTCTTTATCTTCCCGTTTCTGGGCAAGCTGGTATTGGCGCCACCAGATGATGGAGCCCATAGCCAGGATCAGCACGAATGAGGCGAGCAGGCTCAATAACCAGATGGACATGACCTCTTCTCCCTGATGGTGATGACATGCACGGCGATGGCATCAGTGATGATAGCAGCAACCGCCCTGCTGGTTGGCGCCCTCACTGCCGTGGCAACAAGTATGGCCTTGTCGTGAGCTCTCTGCCTGATTGCCACCACTGGCGCAGCAGTGATCGGAACCACTGTTGCACCCACCGTGACAATGGGCATGACTCTGGCCTGCGACGAGGGGCTGGATGACACGGATCGCGGCCTTGCTCTGATGACGGCGAGATGGACGGCCCTGACTTGCCTCGGTGAGAGGTTGTAGATTTGCAGGGGCTAGCAGCGCGGGCAGCGGCAAGCGGGCAGAGCGGCACTGCAGCACCCGGATATTGGCCGCCAGCAGGCGACTCAGCATCAGGGCACTGTTGCAGGGGGGGGGGGTCATGGTTGTGACAGCATTCATGTCGGCTCTTCTCCACTGGTTTGGTGGTCGGGCTCGGCGGGTTGCATCATCAATGCCTTGCCCAGACTCAGACACTCCACCACCTTGTAGCGCCCTTTTTTCAGGATATTGGCCAGGGTCTGGCGGGAAACCCCCATCACCAGGGCGGCCTCCTGCTGCTGCATTCCTTGAAGGTCGACGAGGCGCAGTGCCTCGAACTCGTCAGGGGCCAGCGTGACCTGTTCCAGCTGATGCATGGGGCGGCCGTTGGGTTTGAAGCAGCTGTTGGCGGGGCGGCCACAGATCTGGCGGGCAATCTTGGGTCTTGGCATGGTGGCTCCTAATTGGCATAAGCCATTTATACGCTCATATGTAGCATATGCCAATAATTTTGTCTGATGCAGAGGGTAGCGCCAGTGCTGTTCACGGCAGAGAGGGGTAAAGAGGGGGAGGAGGAATACTAACAAAAGCAGTGAAGGGGACAGAAACGACGCAGGCCCGAACATGGTTCGGGCCTGCGGTTTTGCAGAGGATGGTCGAGCTATCCCGGCGAGCTTACGCCTGTTCGGCCTCGGCCACTGGAGCTGCGCTCTCGCTACCGTTGGCGAAGCGATCCGCCCACAGGGCGATCACGCCGTCACCAGTGACGTTGCAGGCGGTGCCGAAGCTGTCTTGCGCCAGATAGAGGGCGATCATCAGGGCGATGGAGGCTTCACCAAACCCCAGCATGGAGGTGAGCAGGCCCAGCGCCGACATCACGCCACCACCCGGCGCGCCCGGTGCGGCGATCATGATCACCCCCAGCATCATGATGAAGGGGAGCATGGTCTCGATGCCCGGAATGGCCAGATGCTCGGAGAGGAACATCACCGCGGTGGCACAGGTGACCAGGGTAATGGTGGAGCCACAGAGGTGAATGGTGGCGCACAGGGGTACGGTAAAGTTGGCGATACCGTCTCTCACCCCGTTGTTCTTGCTCGATTGCAAGGCGACCGGAATGGTGGCGGCGCTCGACATGGTCCCCAGCGCGGTGAAGTAGGCGGGCAGCATGTTCTTGATAAGCTGTGCCGGTGAGCGGCCAAGGGCCAGACCGGTGCCGATAAACAGCACGGAGAGCCAGATCCAGTGCATCAGGATCGCCATCACCAGCACCACGCCGAAGGTCTTCAGAGTGGCGAATACTGTGCCTTCCACCGTCATCTCGACAAAGACGCCGGCGATGTAGAACGGCAGCAGCGGAATGATCACTTTGGCCAGCAGGCGGTCGATGATATCACGGCCCTGATCGGCGACCCGGCGCAGATCGGTGGCCTGGGTGGCGCTGATGCCGATGCCGAACACGAAGGCGGCGGCCAGTGCCGACATCACGCCAAACAGCTGCGGGATCTCCAGATTGACGTAGGAGGCAAGCTTGATAGCCGTGGCCGTGGTGGGCTCGGCGGCGGTGGTGAACTGCGGGATCAGGTGGCTCGCCACGGTAAAGGCGAACAGCCCCGCCAGAATGGTGGAGCAGTAGGAGAGGGCCACGGTTTTGCCCAGCAGCTTGCCGGAGTTTTTCGGCAGGCTGGCGATGCCGCTCATGATAAAGAACAGAATGATGAGCGGAATGGTGAAGGTGATCAGCTGACCTATCACTGTCTTGGCCGTAAACAGCACGCGCGCCACCCACTCAGGGGCGTAGAGACCGAGCAAGAGACCGGCAAGGATGCCAGCAATGAGTTTCAGGACAAGTTTCATAAGGAAATCCGGAGTTGGTTGTATTGTCTGTTTTGTTATTAAATTTTGATATTAATCGAACTTTTTAACACGTAAGCCGTGTTATGTCTGCCTTTTATGCGTTAATGCCGAGTTAAATATTGTCGATAGCCAAGATCGCCGACTAGCAGCCGGCTTAGCATTGAATGGGAAAATCCGTGATGAATTAGCCCGTTAGGTGGCCTGATGATCGCCGCGCAGCAACATGACGTACTGGTTGGCATATTGACTTGCGGAGTCTGAGGTGCTGGCTGATACGGTTTCCATCGGCGCCAGTTGCAGCGCTATCCCGGATGTGGTGACCAGTTGCTGTAGCTCATCGTGACTTATCTTGCCGCTTGGCTGTAGGGGGAAACAGAGCGGTGCGCCCGTTTTGAGCAGGGTCGCCAGCTGTTGCAACAGGGGGACAAGAGTGGCTTCGTCGCTATCAAGTGGGCGACTCAGCCAGATGCCATCGTAAGGGAGCACCGAGTGCATCTTCGCCAGCGAGCAGACCCGCACTGCTTGCCCGGATTGCTGTGAGGCAACTCTGGCGTCGGCCAGTATCGCTTCGCAGGCGGTGACCACATACCCTTCTGCACGCAGCCAGCACAGATCCTCCCCCGTACCGCACTGACCATTGAGCAGGTGAGCGCCGGGTTTGAGGCGCGCCACAAAGGCAGCTCGAGCGTGGGCATGCTGGTCGTTCAATGGCCGGGAAGCGGGGATGGCGTCAGAGTGTGGCACAGGGGTTACCTCAAGCAGGGGGCGCACAGGGTAACAAATCGGGGCCTGACTGCCAAAGCGCGCGGTCAGGCCCCGATTTGGATGGGTGGGAGTTACCGGAGCCGGTTAGCGGCCGCAGGCAGGCCCGTGGGGGTGGGCCAGCATGGTAAACATGCTCTCTATCAGGAAGGCTGATTCGCCCTGCAGGTCGATCCGCTCCGGAAAGTGGAGCCAGTTGATGATGTAACCATCCAGGGTGCAGTGGAGCAGGGTGGCGGCGCGCTGCAGGTTGAGGTTGGCGGGCAGTTGGCCCCGCCGTACCGCATTGGCCAGGGTGGTCTCCAGGTCCCGGAAAAAGTTGGCTGACTCGCTGCGGATATGTTCGCGCAGTGAGATTGCCTCCCCCTCCAGCGATTCGAGATTGAACAGTATGGTGAACATCTGCCGCTGGGCCGGATTGTGAATGAAGCTGTGGAGTACCCCTTCGAAGAAGAGGCGCAGTTGCCCCAGCGGATCCGGCTCATCTGGATTGAGGCAGGCATCGAGCTGGTGGGCGAGGGGGCTGCAGAGCTCCTGCCAGAGCGAAATGAAGAGTTCATCCTTGTTCTTGAAGTGCCAATAGATGGCCCCGCGGGTCAGGTCTGCCGCCCTGGCGATGTCAGTCAGGCTGGTCTTGGCCAAGCCCTGGGAGCAGAACAGATCCAGCGCCGTGCTCATGATGTGGCAGCGGGTTTGCTGCGCCTCTTCTTTGGTTCGTCTGGCCATCGAAATTTGTGCCTCATGCAAGTAAAAAGTCACTTACATACATTTATGAATGTATGTATATTGCCTCATCTTTCGACTATTTACCAACAGGGCCCATGCGGCCCTGATTGTTCATTGACTGGCAAAGGCTCAGGTGTTTCATGCATAAACATATTCTTGCTCGTTCAGTTGGTCTTGCCTTGCTGGCTACAGGCTTGCTGGCAGGTTGTGGTGACAAGGGGGGCGCACCTCAGGGACAGGGCGACATGCCCCCCGCGGCGGTCAACGTGGTGACCCTGCAGAGCGGTCCGCTGATGTTGACCACCGAGTTGACCGGCCGCAGCGCCCCGTTGCGGGTGGCCGAAGTGCGTCCGCAAGTGAGCGGCATCATCCTCAAGCGCCTCTTTACCGAGGGAAGTGATGTGAAGGCGGGCGATCTGCTCTATCAGATCGATCCAGCTGTTTATCAGGCGGCAGTCGCCAGCGCCAAAGCCAATCTGGCCAAGGCCGAGGCTAACGAGCAGAGTGCCCGCCTCAAGGCGCAGCGCTATCAGGAGCTGCTCAAAGTCAAATCCATCAGCCGTCAGGACTATGACGACGCCGATGCCAGCTGGAAGCAGGCCAAAGCGGAGATCATGGCGAGCAAGGCGGCCCTGCGCACTGCCGAGATCAATCTCGGTTACACCCGCATCACCGCCCCCATCAGTGGCCGCATCGGTAAATCCGCGGTGACAGAGGGGGCGCTGGTGACTGCCCAGCAGGCTGATAGCTTGACTGCCATTCAGCAGCTCGATCCCATGTATGTGGATGTGCGTCAGTCCACCGCCGATCTGCTGCGCCTCAAGCGACTGGTCGCCGAGGGCAAGTTGACCCAGGACGAGCAGAAAGGGGCCAGGGTGACCTTCCAGCTGGAAGATGGCTCCACTTATGGCGAAGAGGGCTCGCTGCAGTTCTCCGATGTGACAGTGGATGAGACCTCCGGCATGGTGACCCTGCGGGTGATTGTGCCCAACCCTCATCAGCTGCTGCTGCCCGGCATGTTTATGCGCGCCACCCTGCAGGAGGGTGAGCGGGCACAAGGGCTGCTGGTGCCGCAAACTGCCGTGACTCGCACCCCCAATGGCGGCGCCACCGTGATGGTGGTGACGGCTGACAACAAGGTGGAGCTGCGCAACGTGCAGCTGAGCCGTGTCGTTGGCAGCAACTGGGTGGTGGAGTCAGGGCTGACCTCCGGCGAGCGGGTGATCGTGGCTGGCTTGCAGAAAGTACGACCGGGTGCCGTGGTCAATCCCGCCGAGCAGGATGCTGATGCAGCGTCTGCTCAAGCTGCGTCCAACACCCCGGCCAACAAGTAGGATGGAGTAGTCGCTTCATGGCTCGATTTTTTATAGACAGACCCATTTTTGCCTGGGTGATCGCGCTGGTGATCATGCTGGCGGGCAGCCTGGCCATCATCAAATTGCCGGTCGCCCAGTATCCGAGCATTGCGCCGCCCGCTGTCGGTATTTCTGCCAGCTATCCGGGCGCATCCGCCAAAACGGTGGAAGACTCGGTAACCCAGATCATCGAACAGAACATGACCGGGCTGGATCACCTGCTCTACATGTCCTCCCAGTCTGACTCCGCGGGGCGGGTGTCGGTGACCCTCACCTTCCAGCCGGGGACCGATCCCGATATTGCCCAGGTGCAGGTGCAGAACAAGCTGCAACAAGCGATGTCGCTGCTGCCGCAAGAGGTGCAGCAGCAGGGGATCCGGGTCCAGAAGACCTCCAGCAGCTTCCTGATGGTCGCGGCCTTCATCTCCAGCGATGGCAGCATGAACAACGACGACCTAGCGGACTATGTGGTCTCCAACATCAAGGAGCCCCTGAGTCGTCTGGACGGGGTAGGGGACATCACCTTGTTCGGCAGCCAGTACTCCATGCGGGTCTGGCTCGATCCCAACAAGCTCAACCGAGTGCAGATGACCCCGGGAGATGTGCAGGCGGCCATCAAGGCGCAGAACGCCCAGGTGGCGTTTGGCAAGCTGGGTGGCACACCATCGGTGGAAGATCAGCAGTTCACCGCCACCATCATGGGGCAGACCCGTCTCTCTACCGTCGAGCAGTTCAACGATATCCTGCTGCGGGTGAATCAGGATGGCTCCAAGGTACGGCTGAAAGATGTGGCCCGGGTCGAGCTGGCGGGCGAAAGCTATGACGCCGATGCGCTCTACAACGGCCAGTCTACCGCCGCGGTCGCCATCAAGCTGGCTACCGGCGCCAACGCGCTGGATACCGCCGAGAAGGTGCGTGCCAAGCTCAACGAGCTGTCGGATTACTTCCCGGCCAACATGGAGATCGTCTACCCCTACGACACCACGCCGTTTGTGAAGATCTCCATCGAGGAGGTTGTGCAGACCCTGATCGAGGCGATCTTCCTGGTGTTCTGCGTCATGTATCTGTTCCTGCAGAACTTCCGCGCCACCCTGATCCCGACCATCGCGGTGCCTGTGGTGCTGCTCGGTACCTTCGGGGTGATGGCGGCGTTCGGCTTCTCCATCAACACCCTCACCATGTTCGGTATGGTGCTGGCCATCGGCCTGCTGGTGGATGACGCCATCGTGGTAGTGGAGAACGTGGAGCGGCTGATGAGCGAGGAGGATCTCTCCCCGCTGGAAGCGACCCGCAAGTCGATGACCCAGATCACCGGCGCACTGGTGGGGATCGCGTTGGTGCTCTCCGCCGTGTTCGTGCCGATGGCTTTCTTCGGCGGCTCGACCGGTGCCATCTATCGCCAGTTCTCGCTGACCATCGTCTCGGCCATGGTGCTGTCGGTGCTGGTGGCGTTGATCCTGACCCCGGCGCTCTGTGCCACCCTGCTCAAGCCGATGAAACATGGCGAATTTGGAGCCAAGCGCGGCTTCTTTGGCTGGTTCAACCGCGCCTTTGATGCCGGTACCAACCGCTATCAGAGCGGTGTGCGCAAGGTGATCAAGCAGGGCGTGCGCTACAGCCTGATCTACGGTGCCATGCTGGCGGTACTGGCAGTGCTCTTTATGCGGATGCCCACCTCCTTCCTGCCGGAAGAGGATCAGGGGGTCATCATGTCCATGGTGCAACTGCCGGTGGGGGCGACCAAGCAGCGCACCGAGGTGGTGCTGGCGGACATGCGCGACTACTTCCTGAAAAACGAGAAGGATAACGTTGACTCCGTACTGACCGTATCCGGCTTCAGCTTCGCCGGTAGTGGCCAGAACGCGGGGATGGCCTTTATCAAGCTCAAGGACTGGAGCGAGCGCAAGAGCCCGGATCGCAGCGCCAATGCCATTATCGGTCGTGCCATGGGCTATCTGTTCAGCATCAAGGAGGCGCAAGTGTTCGCCTTTAACCTGCCTCCGATCCCGGAGTTGGGTACGGCGACCGGTTTTGACTTCTTCCTGCAGGATCGCGGCGGTATCGGTCACGACAAGCTGATGGCGGCGCGTAACCAGCTGCTCGGTATGGCGGCGCAGGATCCCACTTTGGTGCGGGTACGCCCGAACGGGATGGAAGACACCCCCCAGCTCGATATCAAGATCGACTACGAGAAGGCGCTGGCGCAGGGGCTATCCATCGCGGATATCAACAACACCCTGGCTACCGCTTGGGGTTCTTCCTACGTCAATGACTTCGTCGATCGTGGCCGGATCAAGAAGGTCTACATGCAGGCAGATGCCCCCTTCCGGATGAACCCGGAAGATCTGAAACTCTGGTATGTGCGCAACAGTGCCGGTCAGATGGTGCCCTTCTCCGCCTTTGCCAGTACCGAGTGGAGCTTCGGCTCGCCGCGTCTGGAGCGTTACAACGGCGTGCCGGCGATGGAGATCGTCGGTGAGGCGGCGCCCGGCAAGAGTACCGGTGATGCTATGGCCGCCATCGAGCAGATGGTGAAACAGTTGCCGGAAGGGGTGGGCATCGAGTGGACCGGGCTCTCCTTCCAGGAGCGCCAGGCCGGTTCACAGGCGCCCGCGCTCTACGCCATCTCCTTGCTGGTGGTGTTCCTCTGTCTGGCGGCCCTCTACGAGAGCTGGAGCATTCCGTTCTCGGTGATGCTGGTGGTGCCGCTCGGGGTACTGGGGGCCATTGTGGCTGCTACCCTGCGCGGGCTGGAGAACGACGTCTACTTCCAGGTCGGCCTGCTCACCACCATAGGCCTGTCGGCTAAGAACGCGATCTTGATCGTGGAATTTGCCAAAGAGCTCTACGACAAAGGGATGGGCTTGGGTGAAGCCGTGGTGGAGGCGGCGCGCCTGCGTCTGCGTCCGATCCTGATGACCTCGCTCGCCTTTATCCTCGGGGTGCTGCCGCTGGTGATCAGCTCCGGCGCCGGTGCCAGCAGCCGTAATGCAATCGGTACCGGCGTAATGGGGGGGATGATCAGCGCCACCGTGCTGGCCATCTTCTTCGTCCCGCTCTTCTTCGTGCTGGTGATGCGTTACTTCACTAGCCACAAGAGTAAAGAGGCGCGCATGGTTGCAGCAGTTGAGTCAAAAGGTGACTGAGCAAAGTAACCCCTGAAGTTCTGGGTGGCAGATCACAATAAGACAAATACATCAGGTATGACTGAGTAATAAATAGAGCGACTTGGAAAGTCGCTCTATTTTTTTTCCGTAAAAACGGTAACTTAAGCGTAATTATTAAGTTAATACTGCTTCTTTTCGAGAAATTATGTCGCCGTGAGGTGGTTTTCTATCGACTCCTTTTCAGAGGTGAGGGGCAAGTCAGTTTCTGCTGTGCAGCTCGGCTGGAAACAAGATAGAATCTGCGTCTTATAGGGTTGGATAGGTAGTGTCCGCTCTTTCTTGGTCTTGGGCCATAAAGCTGTGCTACACACCATCAAGACAGCAAAATGCTGGAGGACATGATGACCAACAGCAGACCTAATTTGGTTAAAAGCAGCAAACTGGGGGCTGTAACCCAAGGGCGGTAGCCTTGAGATTATTCAGCGATTTGCACAAATAATGTTCATTTATTGTTTTGCTGCTGTTGGCGCTGGTTAAATTGCAGTCTATTGGGTGTTTCAATAACGCATCAGTGGATAGCCAGCCTCTCTCTGATGTCATATCAACGCCTCGCAAGAGATACATATTTATGAAAATCCTCGTGACCGGTGGTGCCGGCTTTATCGGCTCTGCCGTGGTGCGCCATATTATCCGTGATACCCAAGATTCCGTTATCAATCTCGATAAACTCACCTATGCCGGCAATCTGGAATCCTTGGCCGATGTATCGTCAAGCGAGCGTTATGTGTTTGAGCAGGTGGATATTTGCAATCGCGCCGAGCTGGATCGGGTGTTTGCCTTGCACCAGCCGGATGCCGTGATGCATCTGGCCGCCGAGAGCCATGTTGACCGCTCCATTACAGGGCCGGCTGACTTTATCGAGACCAATATCGTCGGCACCTATATGTTGCTGGAAGCGGCTCGCGCTTACTGGAACGGTCTGGACGAGGTACGCAAGGCGGTCTTCCGCTTCCACCATATCTCCACCGACGAGGTGTATGGTGATCTGCCTCATCCGGATGAAGTGGCTGCCGGTGAACCATTGCCGCTCTTTACCGAGACCACCCCCTACGCCCCCAGCAGCCCCTATTCTGCCTCCAAGGCTTCCAGCGACCATCTGGTGCGCGCTTGGCGCCGTACTTACGGCCTGCCGACCATGGTCACCAACTGCTCCAACAACTACGGCCCGTACCACTTCCCCGAGAAGCTGATCCCGCTGGTCATTCTTAACGCGCTGGATGGCAAGCCGTTACCTGTCTATGGCAAGGGCGACCAGGTCCGTGACTGGCTCTACGTGGAAGATCACGCGCGTGCGCTCTACAAGGTAGCGACCACAGGCGTGGTCGGTGAGACCTACAACATCGGCGGTCATAACGAGAAGCAGAATCTGGAGGTGGTCCACACCATCTGCGATCTGCTGGACGAGATGGTGCCAAAATCGGGCTCTTATCGTGAGCAAATCACCTATGTGGCGGATCGCCCCGGCCACGATCGCCGTTATGCCATCGATGCGACCAAGATGAGCGCCGAGCTGGATTGGCACCCGCAAGAGACCTTTGAATCCGGTATTCGCAAAACTGTACAGTGGTATCTGGATAACCAGCAGTGGGTCAGCAACGTCAAGAGCGGTGCCTACCAGTCCTGGATTGAGCAACACTATTCCTCGATTGAACAGAATGATGGGGAGCGTGCCTGATGCATATTCTGCTGTTTGGCAAAAACGGCCAGGTAGGCTGGGAGCTGCAACGCGCACTGGCGCCGCTGGGGCGCATCACTGCCGTTGATTTTGACTCCACCGATTATTGCGGCGATTTCAGAAACCCGGCAGGGGTGGCCGACACTGTACGTCTGGTCAAGCCGGATGTTATTGTCAACGCTGCGGCCCACACCGCAGTCGACAAGGCGGAGAGCGAGCGTGAATTTGCCGAGCTGCTCAACGCGACCAGCGTGGCAGCGATAGCCAAAGAAGCGGAAGCATTGGGTGCCTGGTTGGTGCATTACTCCACCGACTATGTATTTGATGGCAGCGGTGAGCGCCCCTGGGTGGAAACCGATGCAACCGCCCCGCTCAACGTCTATGGCGAAACCAAGCTTGCGGGTGAGCAAGGGGCCGCACTTTGTTCCCGTCACCTGATCTTCCGCACCAGCTGGGTTTACGCCGCCCGCGGAGCCAATTTTGCCAAGACCATGCTGCGCTTTGGCAAAGAGCGTAGCGAGATGTCAGTGATCAATGACCAGTTTGGCGCTCCGACCGGCGCCGAGTTGCTGGCCGATTGCACCGCCCATGCTCTCCGCGTGGCGCAGCGCAAACCCGAGGTCGCCGGGCTGTACCATCTGATTGCCTCCGGTACCACCACCTGGTTTGACTACGCCCAGCTGGTGTTTGCCAAAGCCAGAGAGGCTGGCGTTGAACTGGCGGTGACACAACTCAATGCGGTGCCGACCAGCGCCTTCCCTACCCCGGCCAAACGCCCCCATAACTCCCGCATGGATACCGGCAAATTCCAGCGCACCTTCGATCTGGTGCTGCCGGAGTGGACAGTCGGTGTGGAGCGGATGTTGACCGAGATCCTTGGCAAGTAAATTACTGGCCAGGGATGTAGTGACTGCCTCCCTGGCTGGCAGGGATAAAACGGAAAGGTGGCCTAAAGCCATGCTTCCTCTATATAAGAAACAAGCATCATGACCAAACGTAAAGGCATTATTCTGGCCGGCGGCTCAGGCACCCGTCTCTATCCGGTAACCATGGCAGTGAGCAAGCAGCTGTTGCCTATCTATGACAAGCCGATGATCTACTATCCTCTCAGCACCCTGATGCTGGCGGGAATTCGCGATATTTTGATCATCAGCACGCCGCAAGATACCCCCCGTTTTGAGCAATTGCTAGGTGATGGCAGTCAGTGGGGCCTGAGTTTGCAATACAAGGTTCAACCAAGCCCGGACGGGTTGGCACAAGCCTTTATTCTGGGTGCAGAGTTTATCGGTTCAGACCCCTGTGCACTGGTGTTGGGGGACAACATCTTCTACGGCCACGACTTGCAGAAACAGTTGGAGGCGGCAGTGGCCAAAGAGAGCGGTGCTACCGTCTTTGCCTACCATGTGCATGATCCCGAGCGTTATGGGGTGGTTGAATTTGATAAAGAGGGCACCGCGATCTCTCTGGAGGAGAAGCCACTGGAGCCCAAGAGCAACTATGCGGTAACCGGCCTCTATTTCTACGACAACAGCGTGGTCAAGATCGCCAAGAGTCTGACGCCGTCGCCCCGTGGCGAGCTGGAGATAACCGATGTAAACCGTATCTACCTGGAACAAGGTAATCTGTCGGTGGCCATGATGGGCCGTGGTTATGCTTGGCTTGATACCGGTACCCACGAGAGCATGATTGAAGCGAGCAACTTTATTCAGACCATCGAGACCCGTCAGGGGTTGAAAGTCGCTTGTCCTGAAGAGATCGCCTATCGCAAGAAATTCATTGATGCAGAGCAAGTAAAAACGTTGGCGACACCACTTGCGAAAAATGCTTATGGACAATACCTGTTAAAGATGGTTTCGAAAGTATGAGTTGGAGTTAAGGGTATGCACCCGTTCCTGCAAAATAAACTAAATAAAATATGGATATGAAGATGAATGTAATCGAGACCACGATACCTGATGTACTTATTTTTGAGCCAAAAATATTTGGTGATGAGCGTGGCTTTTTCTTTGAGAGTTTCAACCATAAACTGTTCGAAGAAGCAGTAGGATACCCTGTTACTTTTGTTCAAGATAATCATTCTAAATCCTCGAAAAACGTGTTGCGTGGACTGCATTATCAATCATCACCACACGCCCAGGGAAAGCTGGTGCGATGTGTTGTGGGAGAAGTATTTGATGTAGCAGTGGATATTCGTGAAAATTCGCCGACCTTTGGAAAATGGGTCGGTGTTCATCTATCAGCTGAGAATAAGCGGCAATTGTGGATTCCGAAAGGGTTCGCCCATGGTTTTATAACTAGAACAGAAACAGCAGAAGTTTTATATAAAGCAACCAATTATTATAGACCTGATTTTGAACATACAATATGTTGGAATGACCAGCAACTAGGAATAGAGTGGGAGAGTGATATGCTCCCTATATTATCTCTTAAAGATAAAAATGCAAAGCCATTTATGGCAGCTAAATATTTCTGAAAATCATATCAACACATTAAATACATTATGGTGTATCTATGACTGTCTTAATTCCTGCTATTATGTGTGGTGGAAGCGGTTCAAGATTATGGCCTGTTTCACGTGAACAACATCCCAAGCCATTCATTAAACTATCGGATAATCAAAGTTTTTTACAAAAAGCATTTTTACGTGGAGCAAAATTATCAGATGTCAGTGAAGTATTAACTATTACTAATCGAGACCTTTATTTCAAAACACTAGATTCATTTAAAGAAGTTAATAGTAATGAAATTCAGACTTCATTTATTCTTGAACCTTATGGCCGTAACACTGCAGCAGCAGTAGCATCTGCAGCAATTTATGCTCGCGATACATATGGCGATGATGCGGTCTTGTTGGTCTTGGCTGCTGATCACTTGATCACAGAGCAAGTTGCATTCGATGATGCTGTTTCCTGCGCTATTGAATTAGCAAAAGCAGGACGGTTAGTCACATTTGGTATTAAACCCACAATACCTGAAACAGGTTATGGTTACATTGAAGCTCTTGGTACAGAGGTTTTGCGCTTTGTTGAAAAGCCAACATTGGATAAGGCAATTGAGTACGTTGAAAGCGGTCGCTTCTTCTGGAATTCAGGTATGTTTTGCTTTAAAGCAAGTACAATGATTGCAGAGATGGACTTGCATTGTCCGGAAGTATTGATAGCAACAAAAGCTTGCCTTGACAAGTCCGATTCGGTTCAAAGTAAAAAGGTCAAGCATATTGATCTGGACCCTGACACATTTATCCATGTTCCAGACATCTCGATAGATTATGCCGTGATGGAAAAATCAGGAAATGTTTCAGTAGTTCCATGTGACATAGGCTGGAGTGATATTGGGTCTTGGGCTGCAATAAGTGAACTACATCAAGCTGATGACGATGGAAACACCGTTCAGGGGCATGCAATTTTACATGCTACCTCAAATTGTTATATTTCGAGCGAGGATCGGGTTATTGGTGCTGTAGGTGTAGAAAACCTAGTAATTGTTGATACTGCTGATGCTCTATTGGTCGCTCACAAAGAAAGTAGTCAGGATGTAAAATTAATTTATAATCACCTTAAGACGATAAATAATGATGCATATAAAATACATCGTACAGTCTATTGTCCATGGGGACGTTATACGTTACTTGAGGTGGGAGAGCGTTTTAAAATAAAAAGACTTGAAGTTAAACCTGGGGCTAGCTTAACGATGCAAATGCATCATCATAGAAATGAACACTGGGTGGTATTATCTGGTGTTGCAGAGGTTTTCTATGAAGATCAAATTGCCTTGCTAACTGCTAACCAATCTACATATATTCCTGCTGGGCATCGTCACCAATTAAAAAATCCAGGTCTCATCGATTTAGTTATGCTAGAGGTGCAAACGGGTGAATATTTAGGTGAAGATGACATCATTGATTATTGAAAAGGAATTTAATTTAGGGGGCATCATGAATCTTACCTGTTTTAAAGCTTACGATATTCGCGGCAAACTGGGTGATGAGCTGAACACTGAGATTGCATACCGTATTGGCCGTGCAACTGCACAGTATCTAAATGCAACGACAATTGCTGTTGGAGGCGATGTTAGGCTCACGAGCGAAAGCCTAAAGCAAGCACTTGCAAGAGGGATTCTTGATGCCGGTTGTGATGTCATCGACTTAGGGACTACGGGGACTGAAGAAACCTATTTTGCAGCATTTACGTTAGACATTGATGGTGCTATAGAAGTGACGGCCAGTCATAATCCTATGGATTACAATGGCATGAAACTGGTTGGTCGTGATGCTTGTCCAATTAGTGGTGATAGTGGTTTGAATGATATTCGAGCATTGGCTGAAAAGGGTGACTTCATTGCATCCTCCCGGCAAGGAACATTGATTAAAAAATCGATACTAGATGCTTATGTCGATCATTTGCTGACGTATATAAAGCCGCATCAATTACGTCCACTCAAGCTAGTTGTGAATGCCGGTAACGGGGCGGCAGGGCATGTGCTTGATGTTATCGAGCGACGTTTCAATACCCTCAATGTTCCTGTTGAGTTTATAAAAATTCATCATGAGGAAGATGGTAACTTTCCCAATGGTATTCCTAACCCATTGCTTCCTGAAAATAGAAGTGCTACATCGGAAGCGGTAAAGTTCTATCATGCTGATATGGGTATTGCTTGGGATGGTGATTTTGATCGCTGCTTTCTGTTTGATGAAAATGGTGATTTCATCGAAGGATACTATATTGTTGGATTATTAGCAGAGGCATTTTTAGTAGATAATCCTCATGAGAAAATCATTCATGATCCGCGCTTGACATGGAATACTATTGATATCGTTGAAAAGTCTGGTGGTACACCAGTACAAAGCAAAACTGGTCACGCATTTATTAAAGAACGGATGCGCAGTGAGAATGCAATATATGGTGGTGAAATGAGTGCCCATCACTATTTCCGTGACTTTGGCTACTGTGATAGCGGTATGATTCCTTGGTTACTAGTAATTAACTTGCTATCACTAAAAAAATCCACATTGTCTAGTTTAGTTGCTGAACGTGTTAAAGCCTATCCATGCAGTGGTGAGATAAATTATAGAGTTGATAATGCTCTTGAGATAATAAAGAAGCTGGAAGAGGTCTATGCGCCACTTGCTGTCAAGGTAGAATATGTAGATGGTCTTAGTATTGAAATGAATGATTGGCGATTTAATGTTCGCATTTCAAACACAGAACCATTACTAAGGCTTAATGTTGAAAGCAAAAACGATATAAGCAAGTTAACGTCTGGTTTGAATTCATTACATAAAATGATCAACAACTTATAAGGAGAGTACTGAAAATGTCCAAGAAAGTAGCGTTAATTACTGGGGTGACTGGTCAGGATGGTTCATATCTGGCTGAGTTTCTATTAGAGAAGGGGTATGAAGTCCATGGTATTAAGCGCCGTGCATCTCAGTTTAATACACAACGTGTAGACCACATTTATAAAGACCCTCATGAAGAGAACGTTGATTTTAAACTACATTATGGTGACTTAACGGATTCATCAAATCTAACGAGAATTATAGCCGAAGTTCAACCAGATGAAGTTTATAATCTTGGTGCTCAATCTCATGTCGCTGTTAGTTTTGATTCCCCAGAATATACTGCGGATGTTGATGCGATAGGTACTTTACGCTTATTGGAAGCTATTCGTTTCTTGGGACTGACAAAAAAAACTCGTTTTTATCAGGCATCGACATCCGAACTATACGGCCTCGTGCAAGAAATTCCGCAGCGAGAGACAACACCTTTTTATCCGCGCAGCCCTTATGCTGTTGCAAAAATGTATGCGTACTGGATTACGGTGAATTATCGTGAGGCATATGGTATGTATGCTTGTAATGGTATTTTGTTTAATCATGAGTCACCCCGTCGTGGAGAAACATTTGTCACTAGAAAAATTACTCGAGGTTTGTCAAATATTGCTCAAGGCCTCGAAAAGTGCCTGTATATGGGAAACATGGACTCATTGCGTGATTGGGGACATGCAAGAGACTATGTCAAGATGCAATGGATGATGTTGCAACAAGAGCAGCCAGAGGACTTTGTCATTGCAACTGGAGTGCAATATAGTGTCCGTGAATTTATAAAAATGGCCGCTGCTGAGTTAGGTATTGAATTGAACTTTGTTGGAAGCGGCGTCGAGGAAAAAGCTGTCGTTTCGGCGATTTATGGAGATAAGGCGCCGGCATTGAAGGTCGGTGATATTATCGTATGTGTTGATCCACGTTATTTCAGACCGGCCGAGGTAGAGACTCTTCTTGGTGACCCATCTAATGCAAAAAATAAGCTGGGTTGGGAGCCGGAAACGACACTCGCAGAAATGGTAAGTGAGATGGTTGCATATGATTTGCAGCAAGCTCGCCAGCATGCCTTGCTGAAATCTCATGGCTTTGATGTTAATGTCAGTGTGGAGTGACTATGATTCCAGTATATCAACCAAGATTATCTGGTAATGAAAAAAAATATGTTAATGAATGCCTTGATTCAACATGGATCTCTTCAAAAGGTGAGTTTATTAACAGATTTGAATCTGCATTTTCAAAGTATATTGGTGCAGAAAATTGTACAACAGTGAGTAATGGTACTGTAGCACTTCATTTGGCGTTGGCTGCTTTAGGTATTGGTCCTGGTGATGAGGTTATTGTTCCTTCATTCACATATATTGCCTCAGTGAATACAATCATTCAGACCGGTGCAAAAGCAGTCTATGTTGACTCGCTACCAGATACATGGAACATCGATGTCAATGATGTAATAGCAAAAATCACAACAAAGACCAAGGCTGTCATGGCTGTGCATCTTTATGGTTTACCATGTGATATGGATGCGTTAGTCGATGTTTGTAAGAAACATAACTTGTTTTTGATAGAAGACTGTGCGGAGGCGTTCGGTACTCTTTATAAGAATAAGCATGTTGGTACATTTGGTGATGTGGCAACATTCAGTTTCTTTGGAAATAAGACAATAACTACCGGCGAAGGTGGCATGGTTGTTTCAAAGGATAAAAATGTCCATGACTTGGCATGCCACTTGAAGAGCCAAGGTGTTTCGAAGGTTAAAGAGTATTGGCATGATGCGTTGGCATTTAATTATCGCATGACAAATATATGTGCTGCGATTGGCCTGGCACAATTAGAGCAAGCAGACGAGATAATTGCAAAAAAAAGAGAGATTGCCAGTTGGTATCAGCGTCGATTAAACCATTTGCCGATAACATTCCACAAAGAGATTGAGAATACCAGGCATTCATTTTGGATGTGCTCGATCCTAGTCGAGAATGCACAAGATAGAGACTTGCTCAGAACAGTTCTAAAGAGTCATGATGTTGAGACAAGGCCATTGTTTCCTTTAGCTAATACGATGCCACATGTATTTACGGAACATAAATTTCCTGTTGCTGAAGATATCAGCTCAAGAGGAATGAATTTACCAAGCTACCCTGAATTATTGGAAAAAGATGTTGATTATATCTGCAACGTAATTTCTGATTTTTATTTAAATAAGTAATGTTAAATAAATAACCCTTCATCTTTCGTTGGTGAAGGGTTATTTTAAGTTGGTGGGAGTTTTATGAGTCTTTCTTATGTTAGGGGTATTTGGGATGCTAGATATTTTTGGCAGCATCTCGCTTTATCGGATCTACGCTCTCGTTGGCGGCGGTCTTTTTTCGGTGTATTATGGTCATTTATTCAACCTTTAGGTATGACATTATTAATATCTATAGTTTTTAGTAAAATGTTTAATACGGACATAGTGACGTATGCACCCTATATTTTGTCAGGAATTATAGTCTGGGATTTTGTAGTAGCCAATACCATTGGTGGTTCACTTGCGTTTGTGCAAGCAGATGCCTACATTAAACAATGCAAGCATCCATTAGCAATATATACATTACGAACTGTCTTGAGCAGCATTATAGTACTTGCACTTGCCAGTTTGGCTCTATTTGCTTGGTCAATAGTTGTATTGCCACAAAATATAAATATAACCTGGCTAGCCACCTTAACTGTTTTCCCAATATTGGCACTTATAGCATGGCCATTATCAACATTGCTAGCCTATATCGGGGTTAGATTTAGAGATGTACCACATGCGATGGGATTAGTCATGCAAGCGATATGGTTTATCTCTCCGGTATATTTCGAAGAACGTATGTTCCGTTCTGGCGGATTGGATTGGTTAGTCGATTACAATCCTGTGTATCATGTATTGCAAATTATAAGAGCACCACTACTAAAAGGTGAGTGGCCGAGTCTGGAGAACTATACATTTAGTCTGATAACTGCTGCTTTCCTATTTTTGCTTGCGTGGCTGATTGGCCGAAATGCAGAGAAAAAAGTGATCTTCTACCTATGAAAAAGAATAAAATTAAACTTGAGAATGTTAACCTTCATTATGCATCAGTAGCTTACAAAGAGCGGTCACTAAAGTCTCTTTTCTCTGCTGCTTTTAAAAAAGGAAAAGCAGAGCGTTCTGTCTCTGATATTCATGCATTAAAAAATATTACGCTAGAAATAAATAATGGAGAGAGGGTCGGGCTCTTAGGGCATAATGGTGCAGGAAAAAGTACATTTCTTAAAACGGTGGCAGGTCTCTATCCTATATCTAGTGGTAAATTAATTGTTGAAGGGCAAGTTCGTTCTCTTTTTGATTTGAGTCTAGGTTTTGAACCTGATGCAACAGGCCGAGAGAATATTCTCTATCGTGGTCTTCTGCTTGGCCTCTCTCCGACTTTTATGAAAGAGAAAGAAAATGAGATCGTTGAGTTTGCTGGTTTGGGTGAGTTTATTGATTATCCAATTAAAACTTACTCTGCAGGCATGCAGGTAAGACTAGCATTTGCTATATCCACAGCAGTTGGTGGCGATATTTTGCTCCTAGATGAAGTGATTGGTGCTGGTGATGCTCAGTTTATGGCAAAGGCTAAAAGCAGAATAATGAGTTTGATTGAGAATGCTGAAATACTAGTTTTAGCATCACATGATTTCAGCGCATTGAAAAATATTTGTTCAAGAGGGATTGTATTTCATCATGGTGAATACATTTTTGATGGCCCCATTGATGATGCGATCATTGCCTATAAACGAGTCAATAATCTGGATTTAGCATGAAAAATCGAGTGTTGTGGCTGCTTAACCATTCAACATTAAGAAACTTTGAAATACCTCAGCTAATAGAGTTTGGTATTGAAGAAATATATCTTCCAAAAAAGTTTCCATATGATGAGGGAAATTTATCGGCAAGTATTACATTCGATTTTGACGATAAATTGACTATCCCTAGGCATGAACTTGATATTTTAAATGAACAAAATTGGTATGAGTCGCCCAGTAAAAACGCTTGGGATATTGTCAATAAATATTTTGATTATGCGATAATTGGCTTCTTCCCAAAGCAAATTAAGTCAACCATTAAAAATTTTAATGGTGCCGTCATTCTTCGTGTATTTGGATTATCTAAGGGATACAACTATTCTTCTTTACTAAGAAGTGAGTGTGGAGATAATGTAGTATCAACGATTAAATCGATGGGGAAAAGATTCTGGTTTGGTTGTGGCTATGAGCATATTTCCGATGTAGAAATGCCATATTTAGCAAAGCGCTCATGCTATTTGCCTGTTGGTTTAAAAGGTAAATATCAACCTGATAATTGGACTGGAAAAAGAAAGACGATACTATTTGTCTGTCCTAGAATAGGAACATCTCCATACTTTAAAAGTATTTATGAATCCTTTGTTCGTGATTTTAAAGAGTTTGATTATATCATTGGTGGTGCGCAGCCAATAGCTGTTAATGATAAGAAAGTACTCGGCTTTGTATCTAAAGAAGAGCACTCTGATAACATGCAACAATGCAGCGTTATGTTTTATCATTCCACTGAACTAAATCATATACATTATCATCCCTTTGAAGCTATACAAGCTGGTATGCCATTAATATATATGGCTGGGGGAATGCTGGATTTGATGGGTGGCGGGGATTTACCTGGCAGATGTGAAACAATTGCAGAGGCTAAGGCTAAGATTAGAAAAATTTTAAATGGCGATGAACAGTTAATCAATGATATTAGAAAAACACAGCATGTGCTTCTTGAGCAAATGATGCCAGAGTATTGTGCTTCAATATGGAAAAGAAACTTTAGCCTTGTCGTTGATGGATTAAAAGAGCATCGCCTCCAGCAGAAAGCTCGCCCTACATATATCACTAGAAAAAAGCGAATTGCTGTAATTGTTCCGATTGAGTATCGAGGGGGGAGTCTGCGAGGCGCTAAGCTTTTAGCTGATGCCATATTACTTGGTAGTCAACAGGCTAATGAAGAATGTGAGGTCGTTTTTGCGCATCCAACAATTGATGAATTAGAGCATGCTAATGAATTGCGGGATTTAAATCCAAAAATTCAAAGGAGAAGCTTCTATTGGCAACATCTTTCTAAAGATGATGCTACACGTGCTATGCAGTATGCTGGTCATGATGGCTGGTGTGCCGTAGATGAATCATATATGGTGCCCAATGACAGCATCAGTAATTTCTATGATTGTGATATTTGGGTTTTCGTTTCCGACAGGCTGGACAAAACGCTGCTTCCAGTAAGACCGATAGTATTGATGGTATACGATTATTTGCAGCGATATGTTTCAATTTTGCAAGGAGGTGCTGATCATCCCTACTTGAAAGCAGCAACACAAGCTGAGCGAGTCTTGGTTACTACTGAGTTTACTTGCCGAGATGCGCAACAATATGCTGGTATTGAGTCTGACAGAATTGCTAGGTTACCTATGTTGGCACCTGACTTTTCGTTTTCAGATGAGCAGCAAAAAGATGTTGGCGATTATTTCATTTGGACAACTAATCTCAGTCCACATAAGAATCATCTCAATGCTGTCAAAGCATTAGAAATTTATTATAATCAGCTAGCCGGTTCTCTTACATGCTTTATTACTGGAGTTAATACTCAGAGTATAATGGAAAGTAAACTTTCATATTTGAGCGAGTTTGTGAGAACTGTTGATAATAGTGAGTCATTGAAACGTAAGATAAAATTATGTGGTGAGTTATCCGATTTAGAATATAAAAAAGCACTAAAAAAAGCAGCATTTATATGGCATCCTGCGCGCATTGATAATGGTACCTTTTCGGTTATTGAGGCTGCCTATCTGAATATACCTGCACTCTCCTCTGATTATCCGGCAATGCGTGAAATAGATAGACAGTTTTCACTTAATTTAACATGGTCTGATGCAAACTCGCCGGAGCAAATGGCTTGGCAGCTAAAATATATAGAAGAGCAAGCTTTGCATCTTCGAAAAAATTTGCCTAGTAAAGATATACTGAAAGAACAACGAGCGAAAAATCTGGCTAAGCATTATTGGGGGGTAATACGCGAATGTCTGTGAGAAAATTTGGAATTTATCTTTGCTATGCCCCATCTGTTGATTTACGAAAGGAGGGACTTGGTCGTTACTTGGCTGCCTTTCTTAAAGGTGCTGCAGCACGTGATGATGTAAAGTTTACCTTGGTTTGTCCTAGTTGGTCTACGAAAGATCTATATGACCTTTTTGATAGTGAGAATGTACCACATGACAGTTTTTCGATTCGCTCGCCAGATAAAAGACCACTTTTACTGGATCTTTACCATTGGTACATTAACCGTAAAACGAAAAGACAAAAAAGAAAAACACTCAAATCGTTTTTACTGGAGTTGGTTGCTAGCTTGAAGGAAAATATTTTCCATTATGTGGAAAAGCGTTTGTTAAATGCATACACAAAATTGGATCTGATCCTTTTAGGCATTGAAGGGAGTTTGTTATTTCTGCTGGCTTTAATCATTTCCCCATTATTTTTTATTTTTTCGTTTCCTTTTTTATTGGCGTTCTTTTTTATTCGTAGATTGAAACTAATTGTGCTGGGCAGGTTTTCCAAGTACATAGGCCGTTTCATGAAAATGATTTACTCGCCTAAAGATGATGGATTTGTATTGCGTCTCTACCGTAACATGGAGTTGGTGGAAGGGAAGCGTATAAGCGCATTAATCGATAGTATGCATGATATATCTGCATGGTATTGTCCAACAGCCTATTGGCCTGAGTTTAACAAGATCGATTCCCCTCGATTAATGTGTGTACCTGATGTTGTTTTACGAGAGTTTCCCGTGGCTTTTTCTCAAATTGGTGGTGATAGAACTCTATCGACGTTTAAATTGTTAGAAGAGGCTATCAGAACAGGGGATCACTTTGTAACTTATAGTGAAGTGGTAAAATGGAATACACTTATTGATGGCTATCAAGTATCAATGGACAAGGTGTCTGTAGTACATCACGCCGCTAATAAAGTTGATAGCTTCATTAATATTACTGGTCTACCAGATAATGAAGAGGCAACTACCCATTATGCCAAGTCGTTACTCATGTCCGCTATTCGCAAATCGAATGAGCAGAATTATGTTTCAATATTTAAAAATAAAGATGTAGAGTTTGTTTTTTATGCTAGCCAGATCAGGCCAAATAAAAACATAATAAGTTTATTCAAAGCATATGAGTATCTTTTACGAAAAAAATTCGTTCAGCACAAACTGATCGTTACCGGCACTGTTAGTGTTATGCCTGAAGTAAAAGAATTTGTTATTAGTCACAATCTGCAACACGAAATTTTATTTCTGCATGGACTAACAATGCAAGAGCTCGCAGCTTGTTATAAATTGGCAAGTTTGGCAGTTAATCCAAGTCTAAGTGAAGGTGGGTGTCCATTTACATTTACTGAGGCGTTATCTGTTAATACACCAGTTGTTATGGCTCGTATTCCTGTAACTGAAGAAATTCTTACTGACCCTGAGTTACAGGAAATGACATTTTTTGATCCATATGATTGGAGAGATATGGCTAAGAGAATAGAATGGGCACTCCACCATAAGGACATCTTACTACGAAAACAGTTGCAGATATACGATCAGTTATCAATGCGTACATGGTCTGATGTTGTAAATGAGCATATCGATATACTTGAGCGTATTAGTTGCTTGGAGAAATAATGTGGTAGATTCAAAGAAGTTGGCCATTTTAGGATGTGGTGGACATGCAAGAAGTGTGGCTGATGTAGCATTGTCGTTAGGATTTTCAACGTTATGCTTTATTGATGATAATGCAAAACCTGGCGAGAGTATTTTGGGTTATCCAGTTTTTCCTTCATGGGATGTAATCTCTCCCGATGAGTGGATTTTTTTTTCTGCAGTAGGTGATAATCATAAAAGAAAGTTACAGTTAGAGATATTGGGGAAAATGGGGTGGCAAGTTGCCACCTTGATTTCTGCCACAGCCACGATTGGTATTAACTCTATCATAGGTAAAGGAACATTCGTCGGTCATCATGGGCACATTGGTCCTTCAGTTAAAATTGGTGAGGGATGCATTATCAATTCAGGTGCAATAATTGAACATGACGTCTGTGTTGATGAATTTACGCATGTATCGGTCAACAGTACAGTGGCAGGTTCAGTTAATATTGGGACGTTATGTTTTATAGGTGCTGGCGCGACTATAATCAACAATATTACTGTTCGCGACGAGATTACTGTTGGTGCCGGTGCGTGTGTTGTAAACACTATAGATCAGCCCGGAATTTATTTGGGTGTGCCAGCAAAGAAATATAAATAACATCTTGGGGCGAGATATGCATCTTACGGATGATGATTTTTTAAAAACAATAAAAAACACCCCCTTAATCTCGATTGATCTGGTGATTTCTGATAGTTCAGGGCGATATCTTCTAGGTCTCAGAAGAAATAGACCTGCAGCCGATCATTGGTTTGTTTTGGGGGGCAGGATAAAAAAGGGAGAAGCTATATTAGATGCCTTTAAAAGAGTTGCTGAGAATGAGCTTGGTGTGACGTTACAGAGTTCGAAAGCTAAATTTATTGGAGTCTACGAGCATTTTTATAAAGATTCTTTTTATGACGTTATGACTCCAACTCACTATGTTGTTTTAGCGTATTCAATAGAACTAGACCATGATATAAATTCATTATCTGTTGCTCAGCATTCAAAGTATAAATGGTTTGATATAGTAGACCTTCTTGCATCACCAGATGTTCATCAATACACAAAGAACTATTTTTTAGATAAGGGCTTGGAAGATAATGAAAATTCTTCATTTTTTTAAAACATATTATCCAGATGCTTACGGTGGTGTGCAACAAGTCATATATCAGCTTGCGGAAGGTGCAGTAAAAAGAGGGCATGAGGTTGATGTATTATGCTTAAGTGCTGAGAATGCTGGTCGAAATTTTAACATCGCTAATCATAGTGTGCATGCTGCAAAAGAAGATTTTTATATAGCTTCGACTGGTTTTTCATGGTCTGCGATTGTCGAATTCAGGCGACTGGCTGAGAAAGCTGATATTATTCATTATCATTTTCCGTGGCCCTATATGGATCTCGTTCATTTTTGGGTTAATCCTAAAAAGCCGACAGTGGTCAGTTACCATTCTGACATTGTCAAACAAAAATACCTGCTACAACTTTATAAGCCATTGATGATGTCTTTTCTAAATAAAGTTGATGCTGTGGTCGCTTCTTCACCCAATTATGTCAAGACCAGCCCTGTTCTCTCTAGCCTAAAAAAGGATGTTGAGGTGATACCATTCGGTCTGGAAAAGGTATCTCCAAGTTATGCAGAACTATCGTTATCGAATAAATGGAATGATAAAATAAAAGGGCGTTTTTTTCTTTTTATCGGATTTTTACGATATTATAAGGGGTTGTCATTTGTCCTTGATGCTATGCGTGGACTTGATTATCCTTTGATAATAATTGGTGAAGGCCCATGTGAAAAGGAGTTGAAGTCTCAGGCGGATAAGTTAGGATTAAAAAATACGTTGTTTGTTGGTCCAGTAAGTGACGCTGAAAAAAATATTTTACTGGAGTTATGTTACGCTGTGGTATTTCCATCTCATCTGCGTTCTGAAGCGTTTGGTATGACTTTGTTAGAGGCATCAATGTATGGTAAGCCAATGATTACTTGCGAAATTGGTACAGGCACTACATATATAAATCTGCATGGTGAAACCGGCTTGGCAGTTGAGCCAGCAAATAGTGAGGCTCTCTCATCTGCAATGAAAAAGTTATGGGATGATCAAGATGAAGCTGAGCGTATGGGGAAAAATGCAAAGGCTAGATTTGAACATAACTTTACTGCCGACGTCATGATTGATAAATATATGACGTTATATGAAAAGGTTATCTCAAATTATTATTCATCTTGAAATGCCTATCTCAAACTGTATGTCCATACCTAGAATTCTTGTCACAGGTGCCAACGGATTTGTAGGCAAGGCGGTCTGTGAACACTTGCTGGCGCTGGGGGCGAATGTTAAAGGAGCGGTGCGAAGTCACCCGCTGGCTTCTTACCATGTTCAGGCTCCCTCTCTGACTGCCGATGCAAACTGGACAGCCCAATTGCAACAGGTGGATGTGGTTGTTCACTGTGCAGCTAGGGTGCATGTGATGTCGGAAACCGCGACAGATCCTTTGGCGGCTTTTCGAGCGGTGAATACAGAGGGCACCCTCGCTCTTGCTCGACAAGCGGCTGAGGCAGGGGTGAAGCGCTTCATCTTTATCAGTTCGATAAAAGTGAATGGCGAGCAGACCGAGCCTGGCAAGCCATTTGATGAGAATGTGCAAAGTCCGCCAGAAGATCCCTATGGACGCTCGAAGTATGAGGCGGAACAGGGGCTGATGGCACTCGCGAAAGAGTGTGGTATGGCTGTAACCATCATTCGTCCTCCTCTTATCTATGGAGAAGGAGTGAAGGCTAACTTTGCCAGCATGATGACCTGGGTGCGCAAAGGGATCCCGCTCCCTTTTGCCCGTTTGACCAATGCGCGTAGCCTGTTGGCGTTACCTAATCTGTGTGACTTTATTGCCCATGCGATGGCGCACCCGGCTGCAGTGAATCAGGTCTTTTTAGTCGCAGATCCTGTCGCAGTGTCGACGTCTCAGTTGTTGGCGGCGATTGCAGAAGCAGAAGGCGTTAGCTGTCGGCTCTTTTATCTCCCACCAGGAGTAATAAGAGGGCTTGGACGCTGTTTGGGGATTGATGCCAAGCTACAACGGATTTATGGCTCTCTGGAAATGAATACCCGCAAGGCTCAGAGCCGATTACAATGGTCGGCACCCTATTCGCTCTCTCAGACCTTATCTCTGATGGCGTCAATCCATAGTGAGTCGTCTTGATGCTGGCATTTGTTTTGTTGTCGATATTTTGTCTTTTTCTTTCAATTACCATGACCGGCCTGCTCAGGCGCTACGCCCAGACCCGCTTGCTTGACCAACCCAATCATCGTAGTTCGCATCAGGTGCCTACCCCGAGAGGCGGTGGCATGGCTATCGTGGCGACCTTTCTGCTGGCAGCCCCGTTGTTTGTTACCCTGATCCCACTGCCCGCCGGCATATCCCAGAGCAGCTTTGCATTGATATGGGCTGCGGCGCTGGGCATTGCATTGGTTGGTTTTATCGATGACCACATCTCTCTCAAGCCTCGAACCCGCCTGATTGTGCAGAGCATGGCGGCCGCTTTGGTGGTTTCTGCGGTTAATGGTTTGCCAGCGCTGACCTTCTTTGGTTGGCAGCTCGATCTGGCCTGGTTTGGTTACCTGCTGGTCTGGCTGGGGGTGATCTGGTTTATCAATCTCTACAACTTTATGGATGGCATCGATGGCTTGGCGGCAGGTGAAGCCGTTGTCGTCTGTCTGTTCATGACGTTATTTCACTATCTGGTTGGGGGGGAGTGGTCGTCTGCCAGTTTGATCCTGCTACTGGGGATTTCGGCGGCTGGCTTCTTGTGCTGGAATTTTCCGCCCGCCAGGATCTTTATGGGGGATGGTGGCAGCGGTTTTCTTGGCTTGATGCTGGCTTCCCTGATGCTGCTGGATGCCGCTTCTGCGCCTCAATTCCTGTGGGCATGGCTCGTCATGCTCGGAGTCTTTGTGGTTGATGCGACCTGGACGTTACTGAATCGCTATCGTCTGAAATGTCGTCTGAGCGAGGCGCATCGTACTCATGGCTATCAATATCTGGCGAGACGTTGGCAAAGTCATCGAAACGTGACCTTGGCTGTGCTTGTTTTAAATAGCCTCTGGCTTGCGCCGATCGCTGTCATGATTGTATTGGGCCAGCTCGATGGTGTGATCGGTCTGGTCATTGCCTACTTGCCGTTAGCCTTTCTTGCGTATCACCTGAATGCAGGAGTACCAGAATGAGAAATGAGCTTTTACCCGGAGGGGGCTGGCTACTGAGTTGCCTGGGCTCCCTATCACGAGCCAGTAAGCGTGTCATCTCTGTCGCCGTTGATATGCTCTTGATCACCATGACCTATTGGGGAGCGTACTGGATCCGGCTTGAACATAACTGGCCCATCGATAGCCCTCATCACTGGGCACTCCTTGGCGCAATTATCGTTGTCAGCATCAGTTTGTTTGTACGGCTGGGGCTCTATCGCGCAGTACTCCGATATGTCAGCTTTCGGGTTTTATGGACAATCTCGCTAGGCGCATTTCTTTCAACCTGTTTCTTTGTTCTCTCTGCATTTTACTTTGATATCTTTCTGCCCAGAACGGTATCTGTTATCTATCTCTCCTTTTTGGTGCTGCTGGTTGGTGGTGTGCGGCTGTTTTTCCGGGCGCTGCTCAATACCACCCGTCTGGCTCGTACCCAGGTGTTGATCTATGGCGCGGGTTCTTCGGGTCGACAGCTTCAAATGGCCTTGTTGCAAGGTAATGAGTTTTATCCCGTCGCCTTTATTGATGACGATCCCGCCAAACAGGGATGCGTGATCCAGGGCTGTACCGTTTATCACAGTGCTCAGTTGCCAGCCCTGATTGACCACCATGGGGTACAGAAGATCTTGCTGGCTATGCCGAGCAGCACCAGAGCGCGTCGTCAGGAGGTGATCAATGCACTTGAGCCCCTCTCTTGCGAAGTACTCTCTATCCCGGGAATGGCCGATCTGGTCAATGGCTCGGCTCGCATAGATCAGCTCAATGAGGTTTCCATCGACGATCTGTTGGGCAGAGATCCGGTAGAGCCGGTGACAAAATTAATGGAAGCCAATATCACAGGCAAAGCGGTCATGGTAACCGGTGCCGGTGGCTCCATTGGTTCTGAGTTATGTCGCCAGATCTTGCGGTGCCGACCGTCCACCTTGGTTCTGTTCGAGCTATCTGAATATGCTCTCTATGCCTTAAATAAGAATCTGCGTGAACAGTGTCAGCGCGAGCAGATCGAAACAGAGCTGGTGCCGTTATTGGGTTCAGTACAGCGCCAGCATCGTCTAAAAACGGTGATGCAGAGCTTCAGGATCCAGACCGTCTACCATACCGCGGCTTACAAACATGTCCCGCTGGTCGAGTTCAATATCATTGAAGGAGTACGTAACAACGTATTCGGCACTCTTTATGCGGCACAGGCGGCCATTGAGGCAGGGGTGGAAACATTCGTGCTGATCTCTACCGATAAAGCCGTGCGGCCAACCAATACCATGGGCGCCAGCAAGCGTCTGGCCGAATTGATCTTGCAAGCCTTGACCCGCGAGAAGCACAGCACCCGTTTTTGTATGGTGCGCTTTGGCAATGTTCTTGGATCTTCCGGCTCAGTGGTGCCGTTATTCAGACAGCAGATAGATAAGGGGGGGCCTATCACCCTGACTCACCCCGATATCATCCGTTACTTCATGACGATACCTGAGGCTGCCCAGTTGGTGATCCAGGCCGGCGCCATGGGGGAGGGGGGCGACGTCTTTGTGCTCGATATGGGGCAACCGGTACGGATCATGGAGCTGGCCAAGCGCATGATACGCCTCAGCGGCCTGACACTGCGTGATGAGCAGCGTCCCGATGGTGATATCGCCATAGAGGTGACGGGGTTGCGGCCGGGCGAAAAGCTCTACGAAGAGTTACTGATTGGTGATGATGCCAGAGGAACCGAACACCCCAGGATCATGGTGGCACAAGAGAGCTGGCTGCCCTGGTCCCGACTGCGCCCCTTGCTGGCCTCGCTGGATGATGCTTGTCACCGTTTTGATCAACAGCAAGTGCGCGAGATCCTGATGCATGCTCCTGCTGCATTCGAACCGACGGATGGTATCTGTGATCTGGTGTGGCTAGCGAAGCAGCAGCATACAATAACGGAGAACATCGTGAAGCTACCAGTACACAATGTTAATTTTTTGCTGGCTAGAAATTGAGTTACCTGTTTCTATAATGAGGCAACTTGGATGCGATTAGGCTTGGTTGTGGCATTTTATCGAGAATATGCCGCAATTATTACTAATGTTAGTATTCTATTATTTGAAAAAATGGTGACCATTGGGTTGGTTTTTTTTTGCGAGGGGGTAATTAGTCATCTACTCGGTGTGTCATTATATGGGAAATGGCTATATTCGCTTAATGCCGTCATTTTATTGTCATCAGTTACATTGATTGCCGGCTCGGAAGTTGTTGTTCCGGCATTAGTTCGGCATCCTCATTTGCGTTGGAAGATACTATCTTCAGTATTTGTTTTTCGTCTACTTTTCGCTTTGGTTGCTTTGCTTGTCACATTAATCTACGCAAATTTTATTGTCGCAGATCAAGATGTAAGATTAATGCTGATGCTATTGGCACTGGTGCTCATTTTTAATGAACCATTTTCAGTAATAGCCAACTACTATCAGGCCACCACAAATATAGGTGTTGTTGTAGCGATTCGTCTTGCAATTTTATTATTAAGGGTGCTTTTGGTAAGCCTCGCTTTTTTACTTTCATCTTATGTCATCATCTATTCAAGCAGGGCAATAGAAGCAATGTTTTTAGCTATGTCACTGAGTTGTGTTATTTATTTTAGAGGTGGCATCTGGGACTGGCATAAAAAAGTGGCAGTGGTAATGTTAAGTCGAGGTGGGGCGCTCTGGGTTCCATTAATGCTGATGCTGATTTATATGAGGATTGATCGCTTTTTCATCGAGCATTACTTAGGGTATGAACAACTAGCCATGTATGGCGTAGCTAGTCAAATGCTAGAACAGGGCGTACTTGTACTTGGTATAGTTGTGCAGTCTATAGCGCCAATGATGTTATATGGGCGCAGAGTAAAAAAAATACATATGGTCTGTTTAGGGCTGTTATTAGTTGCATGTATCTTGCAATTAATGGGTTGGTTATGGCTACATGAAATTGTCTATTTTATATTTGGAAAAGATTATGAGTTAGCAGCAGAATTAGCTATTATGATGTTGCCTGCGCTTTCTTTTTTCGCTGTGGATAGCGTTTTAATGCAACGATTATACCGTGACAAAAAATATTTTTTGATAATGTGCAAGTGGTTCTTTCTATTAATTATAAGCATATTCAACTATTGGCTGTTGCTAAAAGTATTTCGTTCCGGTGACATTTACATCGTTTACATAACTAATGCTTTTTTGATGATGGCTGGGACGATGTCGATATACTTCATTCATCAATATAAAGGTTGCGTGTGTAAGGTCGTGCAATGATAACAATAATGACGCCAACTTATAACAGAGCATATGTTTTACCAAGGTTGTATGACAGTTTGTGTCAGCAGACAAGGCAGGACTTTGAATGGCTCGTAATCGATGACGGTAGCACTGATGGTACCGCCGAGCTTATTTTTGATTATAGAGTTAAATCTGACTTTTCCATCAATTATTTTTATAAAGAAAATGGAGGGAAGCATCGCGCTATAAACGAAGGTGTGGTTCATGCGACCGGTGATTGGATTATCATTGTGGATAGTGATGACTTATTAACTGGTGATGCTGTTGCCAAGCTATATGATGTTATGAATCGTATTGGCTCGGAATTTGTTGGGATGTGTTTTAGAAGATCAACATTATCTGGTCACATAATTGGTATCTCCGACACCGCATGGAGCAAGTCAATAGTAATGCAGCCCATCATGGCAGGGCATGTATTAAAAGGTGACTTGGCTTATGTTTTTCGCACTAATGTTATGCGTGAGTGTCCTTTTCCTGAGTTTCCGGGCGAAAAGTTTGTACCAGAGTTATATATATGGAATAAAATTGCCGATATAGGTAAGATAGTTTTTTATGTAGACCAAGTAATATACTTGTGTGAATATCTTCCTGATGGCTACACCTCAAATTTTAAAAAAAATCTAAGAAGTAATCCATGTGGTTTCGGTTTGTTTTATCGAGACCAGGTGATCCGAGATACTCGATTGTTCGGCAAGGTCAAAGCATGTGTCAGAAGTCTTCAGTGTATTCTTTACTATTGGTTGAAGAGATAGCATGAAAATTGCGATGGTAATCACAGGCCTTGGTATGGGGGGCGCTGAACGACAAGTGTGCGATTTGGCAGATCAATTTATTAGGTTGGGCCACCATATATTAATTATCTCGATGACCGGTGAAATTAAAAATCGCCCACATTCGACTGCAGCAGACATCGTTTCACTGCAGATGAGGAAAACTCCATTTAGTGTTTTCAAAGCATACTGGCAGGCGATCAGGTTACTTAATCAATATAAACCGGATGTGGTGCATAGCCATATGGTGCATGCTAATATTTTTGCTCGGTTATTACGATTGTTTGTATCATTTCCGAAACTTATCTGCTCTGCACATAGTGTTAATGAGGGAAGAGGGTGGCGGATATTGGCATACCGGCTTACCGAAAGGTTATGTGATCTTAACACAAACGTAAGCCAAGAAGCAGTTGAGGCTTTTATTAAACAAGGTGCGGTATCTGCCGGGCGAATGAAAGTCATGTATAATGGTATTGATACGGAGCGTTTTTATTTTAACGCCAAAGTCAGAAATAAATTACGCTCTCAGCTTGGGATTGATGACAATAACATATTGTTAATTTCAGTAGGCAGACTGACCGCTGCCAAGGACTATACAAATTTGCTTGTTGCATTTGCGATGTTATCTTCGAGATCCAATAATGTTAAGTTGGTCATCATAGGTGAGGGTGAGCAAAAAGAATACTTAACCACAATCGCTAGCGCACAAGGGATTAGCGAGCGAGTTCATTTCTTGGGGCTGCGCTATGATGTTGAAGATTGGATGAGTGCAGCAGATATATTTGTGTTGTCATCAGCTTGGGAGGGGTTTGGTTTAGTTGTGGCTGAGGCTATGGCTACTGAGCGGGTAGTGGTTGCCACCGATTGTGGTGGAGTGAGGGAAGTGGTTGGCTCTGCTGGATTGCTTGTCCCCTCTAAAAATAGTCAGCAGCTATTTACCGCGATTGAGCAGGCTATGATGCTTTCGCCGCTTGAGAGAGAGGTGATGACTAGGGAGGCTCGGATTCGGGTTATTAGCCATTATTCAATAGAGACTATCTGTCTGCGTTGGTTAAATTTGTACCAGGACTACACATGAGCAAACATCTTTGTATGGTGAGCAATACAGCGTGGTCAATGTGGAATTTTCGCCGCGGATTATTATCTGCACTTATACAACATGGATATCGCATAACCATTGTTGCTCCACCTGATAATACAGTTTTTTCGCTCTGTGATTTGGGGTGTTCATTTATACCGTTGGCACTATCCCCTAAAGGAGTCAACCCAATTGTTGAACTAAAATTAATATTTGATTTCGTAAGAATATATAGAAAAATTAATGCGGATTTAATTATCCATTATACGGTAAAACCAAATATATATGGTTCTTTTGCTGCACATTTTTGTCGCACACCTGCCTTGGCTATAACCACTGGGTTAGGATATGCCTTTATGAATGATGGTTGGGTGCCCAAAGTAGTAAGGTTGCTTTATAAATTCGCTTTTAAATATCCTAAGCTAGTCATTTTCTTAAATGAAGATGATCGCCTTGAATTTGTATCAAGACAGTTGGTAGATGAAAGAAAGACTCTGTTACTGCCTGGCGAGGGCGTTGATTTGAGTTTTTTTTATCCTTCAGAAAAATTTGCTGAAGATGACTCGGTTAGTTTTTTGCTCATTGCGCGGTTGTTATGGGATAAGGGGATTGGAGAATATGTAGCAGCCGCAAAGCAGATTCATATTCGTCATCCAAACATAAAGTTTAAATTGCTAGGCGATGTTCAGGCTGATAACCCACGAGCGATCGGATATGCACAGTTGCATGAATGGATCAATGACGGTGTGCTGGAATATCTCGGTACTACACATGATGTTAGGCCTATCATAATGGAAAGTGATTGTATTGTGTTACCTTCTTATCGCGAAGGATTGCCAAGAACTATGATCGAAGCTGCTGCAATGGCAAAGCCAATTATTGTTACCGATGTTCCTGGATGTAGAGATGTACTGCTACATGAGAAAACCGGGTTACTCTGTCAAGCTAGAAATGTTTCATCATTGGCTGATGCGATGATGACATTCATACGAATGACTACAGCTCAAAGAACCTTGATGGGTAATGCTGGGAGGCAATTAGTTAGTGCCAGATTCGATGAGAAAAAAATCATTGGCATATATTTTGACATATTGGCTCAGCATATCGATGGCGCTCAGCCCTGTGGTTGATAACTAAATGAGTTTTTCATGATAAATAATAGCTATTATCCATATGGTGGTCGTTGGTATGACCTTGTACGGTTTAATTATACAATAATGTTCTTTTTTACATCCTTGGTATCAACATTATTACCTGCATTTTTGTTTTGGGGCGAGGACTTTTGGAATTTCCTTGATGATGTAAAAATAAATTCACTTTTAGGAATCTTTATAACATGTATTACTGCTGGTTTTTTCCTGAGTCGAGTGCTTTGCTATCCTGGAGTTAATGCTTTATCTTATATGATTCCAACAGTAACCGCTGTGTATGGAATATTATTCGGTGTGTTGCTGCTGTTTCGTCTTGAGTATAGTAGGCCAGTAATTATAAGCTCGTATATATTGGTTTTAGTATCTTGCTGGCTTATTTATTACTTAGGGGCACGATCTGGCAAGGTTAAGTATTCTATCATCCCGGTTGGTAATTATCAGAAACTGTGTGCCTTGACTGCTGTTGAATGGAATATTCTTCACAAACCAGATTTCTCTCTGTTTTGTGGTAATGCCGTAGTTGCTGACTTTCACTCATCTGATTTGACGAGTGAATGGCAAAGGTTATTAACTGATTTCGTTTTGTTAGGGATACCAATCTATCACAGCAAAACTATATATGCATCATTAACAGGCCGAGTGAGCGTTGAGCAATTATATGAAAATGACTTGGGTTCCGCTATTCCCTCGTTGTTTTATTTCTTTTTAAAAAGACTAGCTGATCTTTTGGTTGTTATAATGGCACTCCCCTTTTTTATGCCGGTGTTACTTATAACAGCAATATTAATAAAGCTGGAAAGCCCTGGCCCTGTTTTCTTTAAGCAAAAGAGAGTTGGGCTGGGTAATAAAGATTTTGTAATATATAAATTTCGTAGTATGCATGACAGTTCATCATCAGACAATGCATATTTTGCTCAGGAGGTTGACAAACGGATTACTCGTGTTGGTAATTTTATTCGTAAATATAGAATTGATGAGCTCCCGCAATTCTTTAATGTTCTTAAAGGGGATATGAGCTTGATTGGTCCACGGCCTGAACAGCGTTTTTTTGTGGAGAGGTTTGAGTCTGAATTACCATTCTATATGTATCGTCATATGGTTCGTCCTGGTATAAGTGGATGGGCTCAGGTGATGCATGGCTACTCAGCTGATACAGATAGTACTCGTATAAAATTAGAATATGATTTTTATTATATTAGAAATTTTTCGCTTTGGCTTGATCTATTAATAGTAATCAAAACTATTAAAACAATGCTGACAGGGTTTGGGGCTCGTTGAGTATACGGAAATAATATATGAGCAGCTTGTATTGGATTTTATCTTCATTATACTGGTTACTTGGAGTGCATTTTTTTATGCACAACCCGGGAGGAGCAGGGCTATATCTGCCCTTTAACGCATGGGGATGGGTGTTTGCCTCGCTGGCTATTGGATTAGGATTGTGGCAAGTGACGTTACGCCAGCGTCTGCTCTTTTCTCCATTACAAGCGGGCTTATGGATAGGGGCACTCTTGCTACTGCTGCCGATGTTCTATCCAGGTTTTGCACTCAGGGATTATGCCATTCCCAGATTATTGGGGCTTTTTGCTGGTCTGCTGTTTTTATTCGGGCTCTATCAATGGCGCTTCAATCGGTTGCAGCGTGATCGCTTGCTCTATATCGTCCTGATAGCGATCGCGATGGAGGCTTTACTCGGTCTGATACAGTTCTATCTGTTGACACCCGGTAACTGGATTGGCTACGACACTAAAACCAATCGTCCTTACGGGATCTTTCAACAGCCAAACGTGATGGCAACCTTTATGGCAACTGGTCTTGCCCTTGCTATTTGGCTGGAATTACGCCGAGAGGGTGGTCGTTTGCTGATGGCTCTGCGCTATGGCGTCATTCTATCAGCAACACTGTTGCTGGTTGTTTTGCAATCCCGAGTGGGTCAACTTGGCGGTCTGCTAGCTCTGTTTTTATTGATACCGCAACTCCATCGCCATCGATTGCTATGGCGTATGTTGGCGCTGGTTATTTTTGCGGTGGCCCTTGGCCTGCTATCACAGTACTGGATGGCAGGCGCAAAGCGCGGGTTGGAGATTTATCAATCTGGTGGTATGCGATCTATTTATTGGCCTTATGCAGCCAAGCTGATTGCCGAAGCACCATGGAGTGGTTGGGGATACGGCAGTTTTGAATCTGTTTTTCTCCATCACTACATGGCTGATAAGGCGCTGAATCCATCTATGGTGCAGATTGAGTACAATCTTGACCATCCCCACAACGAATTCCTTTATTGGGCTGTTGAGGGAGGGGTGGCTCCCATGGTTGGTATGGTGATTATGGGGTGCGCATTATTGTGGCGCCTGACGAAGGTGCGTTGGGTAAATGCCATGGCACTGCTTGCCCTGGTGACACCGATATTGCTCCATACTCAGACGGAATATCCCCTTTACCATGCAATCGTGTTGTGGTGGTTGTTGCTGACGCTGATCTATGTCGTTGACACCGAGATTGAAGAAACCCGTTTCGTGAGTTGCGGTAGCCCATCGTGGTTGGACATTGAGTATCGCCCCTGGTTGTTGCTCCGATTTATGGCAATAGCTATCCCTCTATTGGTTGTCCCATTTATGCTGACAGCCCTTCATACTGCCTGGGTCGTCACCAAATACGAGCGGGGAGGTTATAAGGAGCCGACGCTCTTGCTGGAGATTATCAATCCTATGGCATGGCTGACACGAGTTGAATTTGATGTGAACTCGGTTCGTCTGATGGTCGGTTTGCAGACAAACAACAAGGATGAACTGGAAGCTTATCTGGAGTGGGGGCAGGCCTTCGTACTTCATACACCACGAGCTAATATATACGCCAATATGGTGACAGCACTTAACGCTCTGGGTCGCAAAGAGGCAGCCGATGCGATGCGTCTGGAAGCGCTCAGACTCTATCCTGCGGAACCTCTGCTGAGTGGCTCTGTAGCTATACCGGTGATCAGTGGTGTTGATCAATCGGCACAAAGTAATGCTCGCGCAAATTAGCGTAATTTAACAACCGGGTAAGATCGGTTATGTTAAAAAACAGATTGTTTATTTGTCTTTAGATATATGGGTTGATGTTGTAAGTTCATGATTTTTATGGATAAAAATTATGGCCTTTTAAGTCGTCGTTGCTGAGGAATTGCTTTGTGGCTTTTTTATTTCACCTTGCTTGATGGGTAACTGGGCGGGGGGGAGGGCATATCGGGTGTCACTATAAAGAGAATCTTCTGACTGCATGTAGTGGGATATTAATGAGCCCTGTAATATCTGAGATCATCATCTGTCAGATTGTATAGCAATCACAACTGAGCATTGATTTGTTATCACGCTTCGCGTCAAGAGAGTATGGTGAGTGAAAAATAAAAAAAAAGGAGTGTAAATACAGAAAACGGTATGTTGTTATCAATTGTCCATGCTATTCTGACACGGTAATCCCTGTGACCGACTTTTTGTGAGGAAATAATGAACGAGTTTCTGAAAGTTCTGCTGAACATTCGCAGTCTGCGTGCGGCTGTTCGTGAGCTGCCGTTTGAGCAACTGCTGGAAGCTAAAGAGAAGTTTGACCTGGTTTACCAAGAGCGCGCCGATTCTGTTGAACAGGAGCGTGCTGAACAGGAAGAGCGTCAGCGCAAGCTGAATGAATTCACCGAAATGCTGCAGCAGGCTGGTATTGATCCTCGTGAGCTACTGGCGACTGCCGCTGCTCCGGCTGCTGCAACTGGCGCTGCCAAGAGCAAGCGAGCTCCGCGTCCGGCTAAATACAAGTACGAAGAAGATGGCCAGGAAAAAACCTGGACCGGTCAAGGCCGTATGCCGAAAGCCATTGCTGCTCAAGTCGCATTGGGTAAAGACCTGAACGATTTCCTGATCTAATTCGTCAGGTTCAGAGATTGAATAATGCCGCCCTCGGGCGGCATTATTTTTGCCATTTTACTCGTGGTTATCCAACCAGTATTTCCACCTCATTGTTATCTGCATTCCTCGTTTGTATCCTTTCTCTCTCGCCTTACCCGCAGTTCCTTTACTCAATATCATTCGTTGTTTACGATTAATTTTGTCCTGTGGCTCACCAACGCGATATCGCTATTTGTATGCGTTGTGCTGATACGAGCTTCGGATATGTTTCTCACGATTCACGATTCACGATTCACGATTCACGGTGCGTCGTTCGGCAAGAGTAGAGCTCTCTGCTGATGGAATATCCGGTAATCGTTATCTCCGGTCAGGGGGCGTTAGGTATAGAGAGAGCCGCAAGGTATGGCCGGTATATTCAGGGTCGCCGATGCATGTAATTGGCTGCGCTGCCATGACTGCCCCTGATAATGGGCAATGAAGTTCGGCTGCAGTGTGGGAGAGGAAATTCTGTATGGTCTATGGCGATGATATTCCCCACTCTGTAGGCAGAGTGGGGGATAGCCAGGTGAAGCGCTATCGGGGCGTCACGCTATCGCTGCCACCCAGGGCGCGATAGATTTTGGCTGTGGTGGTGAGCTGCTCTTTTTGCTGTGCCAGCAGGCTCTGCTGGGCATCCCACAGTCGGTTCTGCTCATCAAGCCAAGCTTGCACGCCGGTCGCACCCGCCTGGAAGCGAGCCTTGGCCAGTCGTTCGGCCTCCCGGGCATAACTCAGCTGCTCCTGCAGATAATCGAGTCGCTGCTGGCCATAGTGGCGGGCGGCCAGATTGTCTTCCACTTCCACCAGTGCAGTGTAGAGCTGCTTGCGAAACTCGGTTTCGGCGATCTGGTAATCCAGCTCCGAGCTTTCAATGGCGAGCTGGGTGCGGTTGTATTCAAGGAAGGGGAGGGCAAGGCTGGCTCCCAGCGTACCGACCGGATTTTGCAGCACCTGCGCCAATCTATCGGATGCGGTGCTGGCACTGCCGGTCAGGGTCAGGTTGGGGTAGAAGCTGGTGCGGATCTCGTCCCCTTGTGCCAGCGTTTTGCGCAGCCGCAATTCAGCCGCTTTGACGTCGGGGCGACGGGCCAGCACATCAGCCGGGATACCCACCGCAAGTTCAGGAATGGTCTGCTTTGCAAGGGAAGCGGGTGCATACTCCAGCGGCCCGTTGCTGCGGCCCAGCAACAGACGCAGGGCATTGCGAGCCAGCTCCCGCTGCGCCTTGAGGGAGGCTAGTTCAGCCTGTTTTCCTGCCAACAGTTGGCGTGCCTGCGCCAGATCGAGTCGGGTGATGGCGCCAGCCTGGTATTTGGTCTGGGTCAGCTGCTCGGTTCGGGACAGGTTGGCCAGCTGCTGTTCTCCGAGTGCGATGGCAGCGCCGAGATAGCCGAGCTGCCAATACTGCTCCAGGGTATTGCCAATCAGCAGGAGTCGGGTGCTGGCGAGATCCTGCTCGCTTGCCGCTGCTTCCCAGCTTGCCTGATCTCGCACCGAGGCGAGCTTGCCCCACAAATCTACTTCGTAACTGAGGCTCAGCGAGGGACCCAGACTGTTGGTGCCTTTGCCGCTTTTCAGATCCTTGTTGCCACTGGCTGCGATAGTGCCATTGACCGAGGGGGTGAGGTTAGTATCTGCCTGCTCGGCGCCCAGTCGTGCGCTTTTGAGCTTGAGGGCCGCCACACGCATGTCCGGGTTAGCGGCCAGAACCGCCTCGACCAATTTGTCAAGTTGGGGATCATGAAATTCCCGCCACCATGGGCCTGCCTGCGTAGCCAGTTGGGCGCCCTCAGCCTGTTGCCATGCAGGGGCGATCGCCAGCTCGGGTCTTTGATAGGTGCTGTGCTGACTACAGCCGCTGAGGGCCATAGAGAGAGCCAGCCAGGAGAGTTTGTGCATTGTTATTCCCTCGCCAGTGCGACAACAGGGTCGAGCCGCGCCGCATTGCGTGCCGGCAGGTAACCAAACAGGATCCCGATGAGTGACGAGCAGCCAAAGGCCATCAGGATGGAGAAGAGCGAGAACTGCATCTTGATGGAGTCCACCAGCAGTGCAAAGAGCGCACCAATGCCTAGCGAGAGGCCGACGCCGAAGATACCCCCCAGCAGGCTCACCATCACAGCCTCAATCAGGAATTGCTGCAAAATATCTGACTGGCGGGCGCCCACGGCCATGCGAATGCCGATCTCGCGGGTGCGTTCGACCACTGACACCAGCATGATGTTCATCACGCCCACCCCGCCGACGATCAGCGAGATCACCGCGATGGCCGAGACCATCAGGGTCATGGTGGCGGTGGTTTTCTCTACCGATTTGATGATGCTGTCGCTGCTGAAGGTGAAGAAATCCTTCACCCCGTGGCGCTTGGTGATCAGCTCGATCACCGCCTGTTCGGCCAGTGCCGGTTGTACCCCGTCCTTGACCCGGATGGTGATCTGGCTGAAGTGGTGCTGCGAGATGAGGCGACTCATCACCGCGCTGTAGGGCAGCCAGATATTGACCGACTGGCTGGTGGGGCCGAAGCCGGTCTCCTGCGAAACCACACCGACAATCCGCACCGGCAAGGTGCCGACCAGTACCACCTTGCCGACTGGATCCTCCTTGCCAAGCAGGCTGGTGATGCTCTTTTTGTCCACCACGGCGACGGCGGCACGCTGCTGGATATCTTGCCACTCCAGTAAGCGACCACTGACCAGTGTCATCCCCTTCACCTTGAAATAGTCGTTACCGACCCCGGTCACATTGCCGCTGTTGGTCTTGTTGCGGTAGCGCAACTGCCCTGAGCTGCCAATCTCTGGGCTGGCGCCCGCAAGATAGGGTTGCCCCAACAGGGCATCGAGATCCCCCTTGTTGAGGGTCTGGATGCTGGCCATCTTCTCATCGCCCCATCCTTTACCCGGGAAGATTTCGATGGTGTTGGTGCCCATCGCATTGATCTGGTCGATCACCTTGGCGCGCGCCCCCTGACCAAGAGCGACCACGCTCACCACGGCGGCGATACCGATGATGATGCCGAGCATGGTGAGGAAGGTGCGCATCCGGTGGGCGAGCATGGCATGCATCGCCATCCGTCCCGCTTCCCGATAGCGATCCCAGTCGTGACCCATGGCGCCTTTAGTGGGCGCTATTTTTTGAGGGGCTACAGCGGTGGCTGGAGCCAACACGGCCGTTTGGCAGGGGCCGCTATCTTGTTCAATCCGACCATCCTTGAGAGTGATGATCCGGTCGGCATGGCTGGCCACGTTCATATCGTGGGTGACCAGAATGATGGTGTGGCCCTGAGCGTGCAGCTCCTTGAGGATCGCCATCACCTCCTTGCCGCTCTGGCTATCCAGTGCGCCGGTCGGTTCATCGGCGAGGATCACTTCGCCGCCATTGGCCAGCGCCCGGGCGATACTGACCCGCTGCTGCTGACCGCCGGAGAGTTGGCCAGGGGTATGGTGGCTGCGATCGGCCAGACCCAGTCTGCCCAGCAGCTGACGCGCTCGCGCCTGGCGGTCCGGGCGGCTGGTGCCGGCATAGACGGCGGGGATCTCCGCGTTGGCGGCGGCATCGAGATGGGGCAGCAGGTGGTAGCGCTGAAAGATAAAACCGAAGTGGTGGCAGCGCAGCCGGGCCAGCGCCAACGCATCCATGGTGGCGGTGTCCTGACCGCGAAACAGATACTGACCGCTGCTAGGGCTATCCAGGCAACCCAGCAGGTTCATCAGGGTCGACTTGCCAGAGCCGGACGCGCCGACAATGGCGATCATCTCTCCTGCCGTGATGGTGAGGTCAAGAGGGTGGAGCACGGTGACTTCGCTGTCGCCGCTCTGGTAGCGTCGCTCGACCCCTTTCAGCTGGATCAACGGCAGCTGGTTCAGGGGCTCACTCATAGCATCACCGCCATCTCATCATTGTCGGCGGGGGCTCCGTGATTGAGCTGCACCTCCTCCTTCTCACTCAGCCCGCTGATCACCTCAATGCGGATCTCGTCCTTCATACCGGTCTTGATATGACGGGTTTCGGTTGTCTCATCGTCCTTGATCACGGTGACTTCATACTCGTTGTCACCCAACGACTTGCCGAGGGCGGTTTGCGGCACAGTGAGCACCTGCTTGCGCTCGCCGAGCACAATGGTCACCTGGGTGGTCATTGCCACCCGCAGGGTATGGTCGGGATTGGGTACATCGAACAGGGCGTAGTAGTAGACAGCCGCATTGCTGGTGGTGGTACCTGTGGTGGCCTGATCGTTGATGTTGGTGGGCGCTAACTCCACGGCGCGAAGGGTACCCTGATAGCGGGTATCCGGATCGCCGATCAAGGTGAAGTAGACTGGCATGCCGGCTTTGACCTTGGTGACATCGGCTTCGGAGATCTGCGCCTTGACCGTCATGGTCTCGAGGTTGGCCAGCTTGAGCACGGTCGGCACCGTCTGGCTGGCAGCCAGGGTCTGGCCCTGACGGGTCACAATGCTGATGACGGTGCCATCCATCGGCGCCAGGATCTTGGTATAGCCCAGCTCGGTCTTGGCCCGATCAACCTTGATCAGGGCATTGTCGATATTGGCCTGGCTATTTTGCAGTTCGGCGCGGGTGACAGCCAGCAGTGCCTCGGCACTCTCCAGATCGGCCCGTGAGCTCGCCTCCTGCTTGAACATCTGTTGCTGGCGCCGCCAGGCGAGCTCGTTCTGTTTGAGTTGCGCCTGCTTGATCTTGAGCTGGGCGCGGTTGCTGGCAAGCTCCGCCTCGGCCGTCTTTAGGTTGTTCTGGGCAATCAGGGGATCGATCTCGGCCAGCAGGTCTCCCTGATTGACCTGATCACCGGCCTCGACGGCCAGCTTGGTAACCTGACCGGAGACTTGTGCCCCCACATCCACCTGCTCCACGGCCTGCAGCACGCCACTGGCCAGAACGGTCTGGGCAATATCCTCGCGGGTCACCTGAGCGGTCAGCATCGCCTTGGGGGGTTGACTGGGCCAGAGCAGCCAGCCGAGGAGCACCACGGCGATCAACATGGTGATGGCCAGGGTTCTCTGCTTGGGGGTTATGTTCATCGATCACCTGAATGGAAACGGAAAGGTTGTGCGCGGCGATTATCCTGCAGCAAAGCCCTGATAAATAACAGCCGCAAATATGTAAGCAAAGTTATGGCGTTAACTGTCAATAAGCCGAGAAAGGAGTAAGCGAGAGGCCGCAGTCGTGAGCAACATGATCAGCAAGAGGGGGGGGAGTGCGGCTGGCGGTGGCGATGAAAAAGCCCTGCGCAGAGGCAGGGCTTTGGAATAGGTGATGGCGAGGGAAGATCAGGCCTTGGCCAGCAGATCCATCACCCAGGGCAGACCCTGCTTCTTGCGGCTGACAAAGCCCGGGTGGTAGCTGGACTCGGCCGGTACTTGGGCGTGCTCGGTAAAGTAGATACGGCTGGCAGCCGCAGTCAGGTCAGTCACCATCAGCACGAAGAAGTCGAGCCCTTCGCTCGCCACGCGCTGGGCCATCTCCTGCTGCAGGGCTGGCAGGTGCTCTGCCAGCTGCTGCTCGCTGCCCACTTCGATCTGGCTCATGATGAAGTTCAGACCTTCGGCCTGGAATGCTTTCTCATCCTGCTGCAGCAACTGCGCAGGAGTCAGGCCGCTCAGGTCGGTTTTCGCCATCAGCAGTTGTTGGCCGAATTCGGCCAGCGATACTTCGGCCAGCGGTGCCAGACGCTCACAGGCGATTTTGTCCTGCTCGGTGGTGGTCGGCGAGGTGAGACAGAGGGTGTCGCTCATGATAGCACCCAGCATCAGGCGAGCCTGGCTGCGGGTCACGGTGCCTTGCTGGCTCAGCAGATCGAAGGCGATGGTGCAGGTGCAGCCGACGGCCCGGATCCAGGCATCCAGCGGAGACTGGGTGACCAGGGTACCGAGACGGTGGTGATCCACCAGACCCAATACATTGGCTTGTGCCAGTGTGGCGGGGCCCTGTTCCAGATCACTGAAATCCACCAGCCAGACATCTTCACCGGTCAGATCTTTGGTCAGCAACTCGGGTTCGCTGACGCCAGCCTGCTCCAGAATAAAACGGGTTTCGGTGCGCAGGTCACCCAGACGCCATGGGGTGGCCTGACGGCCCTGGCCATTGAGCCAGTCGGTGATAACCAGCGCACTGCAGATACTGTCGCTATCAGGATTCTTGTGACCAAAAACGTGGATCATAGACAAAGCCTCACAATTGGATACCCATAAAGGGGGGCAACACTATGCGAAATCCGCCACATGAAGGCAACTGGATCCACGCCCATGTTGCTGCCAGCTTCGCCTAACTCGCCATTTTATTGATCTGGGTCGGTAATCCTGACGCGAGTTCGGTTCTCACAGTTGGCTATTGGCTATTGGCTATTGGCTATTGGCTATTGGCTATTGGCTATTGGCTATTGGCTATTGGCTATTGGCTATTGCTGACTGTGCAGGCTATGGCACTCGTCCGTGCCTGCGCAGTCAGCATGTTCGGTCAGCCCTGTCAGTTGCCATCGCTGCAAATCGGCGTTTTGGCCTGATTCAACGGCGCAGCAGCTCGCGGGCATTGGCCAGGGTGTTGTCGGTGATCTGGTCGCCACCGAGCAGGCGTGCCAGCTCATTGAGGCGGGCATTCTGGTCGAGTGCATCCATCCGGGTTTCGGTGGTTTTGCCATCGGTATGCTTGCTCACCACCATATGCTGGTGGCCGTTGCCTGCCACCTGAGGCAAGTGAGTGACCACCATCACCTGAGTGGACTCGCCGAGCTGGCGCAGCAGGCGACCTACCACGGCGGCCGTCGGGCCGCTGATCCCCACATCCACTTCGTCGAAAATCAGGGTTGGGGTGGAGACCTTGCGGGCGCTGATCACCACGATGGCGAGACTGATGCGCGACAGTTCACCGCCTGAGGCCACCTTGCCAAGCGGCTGGATCGGTTGGCCCGGGTTGGTGGTGACCATAAATTCCACCCGATCTATACCCAGCGGAGAGAGGCTGCTTTGGGCATCGGGGCGCACCTCGATGGCGAAACGGCCATCGGGCATCGCCAGTTCGTGCATGCTGCTGGTCACCTTGGCGCCCAGCTCCTGGGCGTAACGCTGACGGCTCTGACTCAGGGCTTCGGCGGCCTGGACAAAAGCCTGACGGGCCTCGGCCAGCTCATCTTCCATCCCCTCTAACCGCTCTTCATCGGAGTTGAGGCGAGCAAGATCAGAGGCCAGCTCCTGATGGTACTGAGCCAGATCTGCCGGTTTGACGTGGTGCTTGCGGGCCAGATTGATCGCCTTGGAGAGGCGAGCTTCCAGCTCGTTGAACCGCTCGGGATCCAGCTCCAGCCGATCGAGATAGCTGCGCAGCTCGCTGTGGCTCTCCTGCACCCCGATCAGTGCTTCGTTCAGCATCTCCAGTACCGGGGTGAGGCGGCTGTCCATGCTGACCAGCCCCTCGGCCCGATCGACGGCTGATTGCAGCAGCCCTGCGATAGTGGTCTCTTCGTTGTCATAGAGCAGGTCGAGGCAAGCCCCGCACTCTTGCATCAGCTCTGTGCCGTTGGCGAGACGCTGGTGTTCCTCTTCTATCTCTTCGAACTCCCCCGGTTGCAGGGCAAATTCGTCCAGCTCCTGCACCTGATACTCGATAAGCTGGCGACGGGCTTCCCGCTGCTGCTGCTCGGCCTTGAGCCGGTTGAGCTCGTTTTGCAGTTGGCGCCACTGCTGATAGTGCTGGCGCACCTCGTCGAGCAGCAGATGGTGGCCGGCGTAGCCGTCGAGCAGGGCGAGCTGGTAGTCGGGTTTGAGCAGCATCTGGTGGGCATGCTGACCGTGCACGTTGACCAGCAGCTGACCCAGATTCTTGAGCTGGGTGAGGGGGACGGGCACGCCGTTGATATAGCTGCGTGAGCGGCCCTCGGCGGAGATGACTCGCCGGACGATACACTCACCTTCGTTTTCCAGTTCGTTGGTGGCGAGCCAGGCGCGGGCGGCCGGGTTGTTGTCCAGCAGGAAGCGGGCGCTGACCTCGCTTTTGTCGCTATCGGGTCGCACCATGCCGGCTTCGGCCCGCTCTCCAAGGCAGAGACCGAGAGCGTCGATGGCGATGGATTTACCGGCACCGGTCTCACCTGTGATGCAGGTCATCCCCGGTTGCAGATCGAGTTCTAGAAACTTGACGATGGCGAAGTTGTTGACGGTCAGCTGGGTCAGCATGGTCTCATCCTGTATAGGTCAACATTACTGTGTATGCATCCAGTATATACTGGTCTTATATACAGTAAAGAGGGCGCCGCCATTTTTAACACAGGAAGGGGGGAGCCAGTGTGGTATGGCTATGAAAATGCGGTACTGACTATTGGGACGCGGTACGGATATGAGAATGCAGGGGACGTTGCCACGACAAAAAAGAGAAGGGCGCCAATTCAGGCGCCCTTCTCTGGCAATGCCGTTGTCGGTCAAAGCTGATTAGAACAGCTTGCTGCCCCAGCCGAGCTTGTTGCGCAGCACGTGGAAGTAGCTGTAGTCGAGGGGATGCACCAGATGAAGCTGGTGGTGGCTCTTCTTGATGAGGATCTCGTCCCCCGGGTGGACCGCCAGGGTCACCTGGCCATCACAGCTGACCTGCATGGCATCGTCCTGATTGTCCGGTGATACCAGCAGCCGTACTTCGCTGTCGGCATCGAGCACGATGGGGCGACTGCTCAGGGTATGCGGGAACATGGGCACCAGCGTTATAGCGTTGAGCTTGGGGGTGAGGATGGCGCCACCTGCCGACAGGGAGTAGGCGGTCGAGCCGGTCGGGGTGGCCACTATGATGCCGTCCGAGCGCTGGCTATACATAAAGCTGCCATCGATATAGACCTCGAACTCGATCATGTGGGCGATCTTGCCCGGGTGCAGCACTGCTTCATTCACCGCCAGATTGCTCGACTTGCGCTCGCCGTGGCGATAGACCGAGGCTTCCAGCAGGAAGCGGTGTTCGCTCTTGTAGTGACCGGAGAGCACCTGCTCCAGCGGCAGCAGGTAATCTTGTGGCGAGAGATCGGTCAGAAAGCCGAGGTTGCCCCGGTTGACCCCGATCACTGCTACATCGAAGCGCGACAGCACTCGCGCCGCCCCCAGCATGTTGCCGTCACCGCCGACCACGATGGCGAGATCGGCCTGCTGGCCCAGTTGCACCAGATCCATCACGTTTTCATCGAGGATGCTCAGGGTCTGGGCGACCCGGCTCTCCACCAGAACCCGAAAGCCGCGGGCGGTCAGGTATTGATGCAGGCCGGTCAGCGTCTGGTTGGCCCCCTCATGGTGGGGTTTGCCAATCAGGGCGATGGTTTTGAACGGAGAATCCATAGTCAGTCAGATCTGGGATGGGTATTGCGGGCCAGTATACAGTGCTTTGCTCCGCTTGTGACGCTCTCCCGTGTGACGGGGCTGGCTATCCCCTTGAGGCTACTGGTTAAACGGTGAGCGGTAACCCGGATAAACCGACGGTTGCGGCTATTCAGCAACCCTGATTGCCCTTTACCCCTTGAAAGCCGGGGATGCATCCCCATAATAGCGCCAACATAGTCGGTCTGTTGTCGTCCGGTCGCTCAACCAGACGTCAGGGCCCTCATAAGTAACCCCGGAATTGGAGATGTCATGAACCACGAAGAGCAAAAGGTTGAAGCGATGGAGCAAGTGGAAGCCCAGCCAGTCGAGCCGACCGATGTAGACAGTGAAGTGACAGCCGAGCAGGCCCGTATTGCCGAACTGGAAGCGCAGCTGGAAACCGCCATTCAAAAAGCAGCGGAAGAGCGTGAACGCGCCCTGCGTACCGCCGCCGAGATGGAGAACCTGCGCCGTCGTACCGAGCTGGATGTGGAGAAGGCGCACAAGTTTGCTCTGGAGAAGTTCGCCAACGAACTGCTGCCGGTGCTGGACAACCTTGAGCGAGCCATCGAACTGGCCGACAAGGAGAACGAAGCCCTCAAGCCGATGATCGAAGGTGTCGAGCTGACCCTGAAATCCATGCAGAGCGGTGTGGCCAAGTTTGGTCTGGTGGCGCTCGACCCGATCAACCAGCCGTTTGACCCCAATGCCCATCAGGCGATGAGCATGGTACCGAGTGCCGATGTGGCGCCGAACACCGTGATCGCAGTGATGCAGAAAGGCTATGACCTCAACGGTCGGGTGATCCGTCCGGCCATGGTGATGATCGCCAAAGCGGTCGACTGATTGGCTGTGGGTGCCCGAGCCCGCCCTGTGGCGGGCTTTTTGTTTAGCAGTGCAGCACCCGCTCATCTTGCCTGGTTTACGGCTCAACGTGACCGCGCAACCATGACAAAGGGTGTGGTTTTTTAGGGTTGGGGCTTGAAGCTGCGTCTGGCGACCCCATATAGGTAGCAAGGCCGCGGCGGCACAAAAAATTTGATGCCGGGAGCTTGAAAGCCAGATTGGCAGCCCCCACCTAGCCGTTAACGCATTAAGGCGAGTTCCTCGCCAGTTTATTCAAAGTATTTGGAGATTCGTCAAATGGGTAAAATCATCGGTATTGACCTGGGTACTACCAACTCCTGCGTCGCTATTCTGGATGGCGACACTGCTCGCGTGATCGAGAACGCAGAAGGCGATCGTACTACTCCGTCCATCATTGCCTATGCCGATGATGGCGAGATCCTGGTTGGTCAGCCGGCCAAGCGTCAGGCCATCACCAACCCGAAAAACACCCTGTTCGCCATCAAGCGTCTGATCGGTCGTCGTTTTGAAGATGAAGAAGTGCAGCGTGACCTGAAAATCATGCCGTACGCCATCGCCAAAGCTGACAACGGCGACGCCTGGGTTGAAGTGAAGGGCAAGAAAATGGCACCGCCGCAGATCTCTGCCGAAGTGCTGAAAAAGATGAAGAAGACCGCTGAAGACTATCTGGGCGAGCCGGTAACCGAAGCCGTTATCACTGTTCCGGCCTACTTCAACGACGCCCAGCGTCAGGCTACCAAGGATGCCGGTCGCATCGCCGGTCTGGATGTAAAACGCATCATCAACGAACCGACTGCTGCTGCATTCGCTTACGGCGTGAACAAGGTCAAGGGCGAGCGCAAGGTTGCCGTATATGACTTGGGTGGCGGTACTTTCGATATCTCCATCATCGAGATCGATGAAGTGGAAGGCGAAACCACCTTCGAAGTTCTGGCGACCAACGGTAACACCCACCTGGGTGGTGAAGACTTCGACAACCGCGTCATCAACTATCTGGTAGACGAGTTCAAGCGTGAGCAGGGCATCGACCTGCGCAACGACCAGCTGGCTCTGCAGCGTCTGAAAGATGCCGCCGAGAAAGCCAAAATCGAGCTCTCTTCTGCCCAGCAGACCGACGTCAACCTGCCGTACATCACTGCAGATGCCACCGGTCCGAAGCACATGAACATCAAGGTGACCCGCGCCAAGCTGGAATCCCTGGTAGAAGACATGGTGAAAGACTCTCTGGAGCCGGTTCGTGTCGCCCTGAAAGACGCCGGTCTGGCAGTTGGCGAGATCGACGACGTGATTCTGGTCGGTGGTCAGACCCGTATGCCGCTGGTTCAGAAGACCGTTGCCGAGTTCTTTGGCAAAGAGCCGCGTAAAGACGTCAACCCGGACGAAGCCGTGGCCATGGGTGCTGCCATCCAGGGCGCCGTACTGTCCGGTGACAAGACCGACGTACTGCTGCTGGACGTTACCCCGCTCTCCCTGGGTATCGAAACCATGGGTAGCGTGATGACTGCGCTGATCGAGAAGAACACCACCATTCCGACCAAGAAGTCCCAGGTGTTCTCCACTGCCGAAGACAACCAGTCTGCCGTGACCATTCACGTGCTGCAGGGTGAGCGCAAGCGCGCCAGCGACAACAAGTCTCTGGGCCAGTTCAACCTGGAAGGCATCCGTCCGGCACCGCGTGGTCTGCCGCAGATCGAAGTGACCTTCGACATCGATGCCAACGGTATCCTGCACGTCTCTGCGAAAGACAAAGAGACCAACAAAGAGCAGAAGATCACCATCCAGGCCTCCTCTGGTCTGTCTGATGACGAGATCGAGCGCATGGTACGCGAAGCCGAAGCCAACGCGGCCGAGGACAAGAAGTTTGAAGAGCTGGTACAGGCTCGCAACCAGGCTGATGGTCTGGTCCACTCCGTACGCAAGCAGATCACCGAAGCCGGTGAGGCCCTGCCTGCCGACGACAAGACCAAGATCGAAGCCGCGCTGAGCGAGCTGGAAGTTGCCATCAAGGGTGACGACAAGGCTGCTATCGAAGCCAAACAGCAGGCTCTGCTGGAAGCGTCCCAGAAGCTGATGGAAATTGCCCAGCAGCAGGCTCAGGCCCAGGGTGCAGCCGGTGCTGATGCCGGTCAGTCCTCTTCTTCTGCCAAGGCTGACGATGACGTAGTCGACGCCGAGTTCGAAGAAGTGAAAGACGACAAGAAGTAAGCCCTACCCAGATGGGCGAAGCAGGCTTCGCCCATCGGCTTGGTCAATGAATTCACGGGCGTTGGGTAACCAACGCCCGTCTGCGTAACCACAGGATGAGTATGTCGAAGCGCGATTTCTACGAAGTACTGGGTGTGGCGAAAGATGCCGACGATCGCGAGATCAAGAAGGCGTACAAGCGCCTGGCCATGAAGTATCACCCGGATCGTAACCAGGGTGATGCCGCATCCGAAGAGAAGTTCAAAGAGGTCAAGGAAGCCTACGAGGTCCTGACCGATGCCAACCTGCGTGCCCGTTACGACCAGTACGGCCATGCCGGTGTCGACCCGAGCCAGGGTGGCGGTGGCCACGGTGGCTTTGGCGGCGGTGCCGACTTCGCCGACATGTTTGGTGACGTATTCGGTGACATCTTCGGCGGTGGCCGTGGTGGTGCCCGTCGTGGCCCGGCCCGTGGCTCCGACCTGCGTTACACCATGGAGCTGACGCTGGAAGAGGCGGTACGCGGGGTCTCCAAGGAGATCAAGGTGCCGACTCTGGTCCACTGCGAAGTCTGTAACGGCTCCGGTGCCCACACCGGCAGCAGTGCCCAGACCTGCCCGACCTGCCACGGCTCCGGCCAGGTGCAGATGCGTCAGGGCTTCTTCGCGGTGCAGCAGGCGTGTCCTCACTGTCACGGTCGCGGCAAGATCATCAAGGATCCGTGCCGCAAGTGCCACGGTGAAGGTCGCTACCAGCGCACCAAGACCCTGTCGGTGAAAATTCCGGCGGGTGTCGATACCGGCGACCGCATCCGTCTCTCCGGTGAAGGGGAAGCGGGGGAAGCGGGAGCTCCGGCAGGGGATCTCTACGTACAGGTGCACGTCAAAGAGCACGAGATCTTCGTGCGTGACGGCAACAACCTCTACTGCGAAGTGCCCATCAGCTTCACCGCAGCTGCCCTGGGTGGCGAGATTGAAGTGCCGACCCTGGATGGCCGCGTCAAGCTCAAGGTCACTCCGGAGACCCAGACTGGCAAGATGTTCCGCATGCGTGGCAAGGGCGTGAAGTCAGTACGCTCCGGTCAGGTAGGGGATCTGATGTGCAAGGTGGTGATCGAGACTCCGGTCAACCTCACCGAGCAGCAGAAAGAGCTGCTGCGCCAGCTGGACGAATCCTTCAGCGGCGCCGCTGCCAAGACCCACAAGCCGAAATCGGAAGGCTTCTTCGAAGGGGTGAAACGCTTCTTCGACGATCTGACCAAGTGATGGCATAGACCCGTGTCGATATAAAGAGAGAGGGAGGCGTGATGCCTCCCTCTCTCTCTTATCTTGAACTATCGGAGATGGCGGTGGTTTGGCTGCCCCCATCTGCTGTGCGCTGTCAGGCAGCAGCCAGTGACCCACCGAGGAAGGCATAGGCGAAACCAAAATAGATCAGCACGCCCAACAGATCCATGATCGAGGTGAGCATGGGGGAGCTGAGGGTTGCCGGATCAGTCCCCATCTTCCGTGCGGCAAACGGCAGGACCAGACCAAGCAGGCTGCCAACCACAGTCACCGTCATGGCAGAGAGGCTGACAATCATGACGATGTCCCAGCCGATGCTCTTGCTCCAGAATGCCATCACCCCTTCCAGCAGGGCGACACCCAGCCCCAGAGCCATTGCGACGGGCAGATCGCGCCGCAGCACGAAAAAGAAGTCACGCATGCTCAGCTTGATCTGACCCATGCCCATTGCCCGGATCACCAAGGTGGCCGACTGGCTGCCCGAGTTGCCCCCCATGTCGATAATAGGGGCAATAAAGGCTGCGAGGATCAGTACTTCGCTGATGAGTTCTTCCTGAGCGGCGACCAGATTGCTGGTCAGTATGCCGAATACGGTCAAGACCGCCAGCCAGAAGAATCGGGCGCTGAACATGTTAAAGGTGCTGGATGCGCGAAGATCAAGTTCGGGACCTCCCAGCGCAGCCGTACCACCGAAGCGGGCAATCCGGTTGGCATCTTCCTCTTCGGCAACATCCATTGCATCATCCACGGTCACCATGCCGAGCAACTGCTGATCCTGATTCAATACGGGGAGGGCCAGCAGGTTGTAACGGGCGATCATCTCCGCGGCTTCGCCTTTGGGGGCATCGGCCTGAATACTCACCAGCTCGCGCTGCATAATGGCCGAGATGGGGGTTTTGCTGTCGGCGAGAAACAGTTCGCGCAGGGAGACAACCCCGATGAGGCGGCGCATTTCATCCACGACATACAGGGTATAAATACTCTCCCTGTCGGCAGCAGTGCTGCGCAGCCGTTGCAGCCCCTCTCCCACAGTGATGTCAGCCGTCAGGCTGGCACAATCCGAGCTCATGATGGAGCCGACGAGGTTTTCCGGGTAAGAGGCCAACCGTTGCGTATCCTCACGTTCTTCATCTGTCATCGCATCGAGCAGGGTCTGGCGCAAGGCTGCGGGCAGACGATTGTAGAGATCGGCTCTGTCATCGGGGGATAGGCGGGTACACAACTCCTCCAATTGGGGCTTGGCCATGGAACGTACCAGGCTGGCCTGAATATCGCTGGGCAGATGGCGGAAGATGCGTGCGGCACGCAATGCAGGAACCAGATTGAGAAAGGTATGAATATGTTTATCTGTCAGGCGGTTTATCGCTTGTGCCAGATCGACCTCATGAATATTCAGGCTGAGGCTCTGGATCCCCATACGATCCTTGTTTTGCAGCAGTACATACAGTTGTTGGTGAATATCTTGGTATTGCATTTATATATCCTTTAATACATCAGCCTGGAAAATAGAAAATAGAATTCCGACTGACATCACATCAGCAAAAATAGATAAGGAAATAACGCCCGAAAATTAATCCGGACTAGTCGCCGATACCGGCTCCAGGGTCAGGGTCCATGACACACCTCCTGATTGATGTAAAGAATCGTCATATGCTTACCCGTCAATAGCCACGCATGGGGAATGAACAGGTGTTGCACTCGGCACAAGTAAATGAAGGTGGAGCGGATCGCGGGACGGTCGTCGCCCGGCTAGCGGCTGTTGCCATCTCCCATGCCACCTTGTCAAAAGCCTTGTGGCTACTGACCTGCAGCGATAGAGGTTCGCCATCGTTGACGCACGCCAGAGGCGGAAAAACATGGCGTGATGAGGTAACAGTGGTAATGACATGGTGACCCTGATATCAGGAGAAGACCCATGCAGGCATTATTTACGCATCCAGTCTGTAGCATTGGATGGCGTCAGTAACAGACATCGAGTGAATACAGGGAAGGAATTGCACTCAGGTGCAAATAAACCGCTCTCCGCATAGTGCGAGATAGCGGCAGAACAATCTGCGGGGATCTCGCGACTCAGGTATTGGCTGACGAGCTCAACAACCTACTGTCATCTGATGAATTGCCCACTGATGGTCTCCGTTATTAATCAATGCTGCGATGCTACTGGAATGGTTCTTATTGGTAAATAATTAATCCACCGCCAGAAACATTTAGAAACATCTTTATTGATATTTTGGTAATTGAACGACAGGAATGTCGCGTATTCAGCCATATCGCATGCGTGATCGGTATTATTTACGCTGCTTTGTAGCCGAACCTGATGGTGTAATGCGTGTAACAATCTCCACCAACAGAATGACGCATAGGGTATGCCGATACCTGGCAGACCCATCGCCAGCACCCTGATCCGGTTGGTGGTGAGGTGCCCCCCTTCCTATTCACATTGTCAGGGTCGCTGCTCGCAGAATCGGGATCCGCCTTATTGAGTGGATCCTGATGAGGGATCCTCCTCACAACTCCCGCCAATTCCTGCTGTACAAATGTTATCCCGCTCACACTATTGCTGAAACGGTTTAGTTGTCATATTGAGTTAGCTAAATTGGTTTAGCTATGCTCTGGCTGTCGATAACAACAGCGCCCGTCCGGGCCACAGATGACAGGTGAGGAAGATGATGATGTTCAAGAGCAAGTTGGCGCTGGCGGTAGCGCTGGGATTGGGGATGAGCAGCCCGCTGTGGGCGGCGCAGGCGAGTATTGCAGGTGAGAGTGTCGAGGCCAGATTGGCGGCGCTGGAGGCGCGGGTACAGGCAGCCGAAGCGAGAGCCGAGGCGGCAGAGAGCCGTGCCAGTCAGGCAGAAGTGAAGGCGAGCGCGGCGAGTGAGCAGGCGCAGGCGGCCGACAACCGCAGCCAGAAGATGGATGAGAAGACAGCAGGTGCCCAGGGCTTCGAGTTTCACGGCTACGCCCGCTCGGGCCTGTTGGTCAACGGCAATGGCAACGGCGGGCGCGGCGGCCCCTACATCACGCCAGCCGGTTCGGTGGGCGGGGCCGTCGGTCGCCTTGGCAATGAGGATGACACCTATATGGAGGCCAACCTGCTGAAAACCCAGACCTTCGAGGATGGCAGCTGGGCCCGCTACAAGCTGATGCTGGCAGACGGGGTGGAGACCAGCAACGACTGGACCGCCAGCGATTCGAGCCTCAATACCCGTCAGGTGTTTGCCGAGATCGGCAATCTGGCGAGCTTCGACGGCCCCTTCAAGAATGCGGTGCTGTGGGCGGGCAAGCGCTTTGATCGCGACAACTTTGACATCCACTGGCTCGATTCCGACGTGGTGTTCCTGGCCGGTACCGGCGGCGGTGTCTACGACGTGCAGCTGGCCGATAGCTGGAAGGCCAATTTCTCCCTCTATGGCCGCGATTACGGCGACATCAGCGCCAGCGGTCTTTCCGATATCGAGAGCTACATCCTCACCATGAACAACCGCGTCGGCAACTGGCAGTGGATGGTGAACGGTCTCTCGGCCAAGGACAATGACGCCCGCATCAATGACAAGGGGGCGGGCAGCGAGGCGGCGGACAAGGGGGCACACACCCTGCTGGCCTACCACGGCGAGAGCTTCTTTGGCCTCAACCCCGGTTTTGCCAGGGCGGCGGTGTTGTATGGTCATGGGCTGGGGGCCGAGGTCAAGGGGCTGGGCTCTGACAGCGAGCTGTTGCCGGACGCCGATGCGGTGCGGGTCGCCGTGTTTGGCGCCACCGATCTCAACTCGCGCTGGCGTTTTGCCCCGGCCCTGCTGGCCGAGCAGAGTCAGGATCGCTACGTGAAAGGGGATGAGTACCGCTGGCTTACCTTCAATACCCGGGTGGCGCAGGTGCTGAGCCAGAACGTCGAGCTGGTCTACGAGGCGGCCTGGCAGTACATGGATCTCGATCCCAAGGGTTACAAGGGACGCCAGGCGGTGAACGGCAACTTCACCAAGCTCACCTTCGCCCCCACCTTCAAGGCGCAGACCGCCGGTTTCTTCGAGCGGCCCGAACTGCGGGTGTTCGCCAGCTGGATGGACTGGTCCTCCGAGCTCGACAACTACGCCAGCGACGATGCCATGGGCCAGAGCAACTTCACCGCCGGTGGCGAGTGGAACTTTGGTGTGCAGATGGAAACCTGGTTCTAGTTCGTTATCCCGATCACAAAAATGGCAGCCGGTGCCGAGATCTGTTGGTTGGCTAAAACGGTTTAGCTGATAATGCCAGCCAACAGAACAGAGTTCGGGTTTGACCGTGGATCCGATGCAGCAGTGGAGTAGCAAGGTGACGAATCGTGTGTGGGTAATGGGGGATGCGGTGGTGGACTTGATCCCGGAAGGGGCGTTGCACTACCTCAAGTGTCCGGGTGGTGCGCCCGCCAATGTGGCGGTTGGCGTGGCACGGCTGGGTGGCGATGCGGCCTTTATCGGCCGGGTTGGTGCTGACCCGTTCGGCCGCTTTATGGCCGATACCCTGAGTGGGGAGGGGGTGGATATCGGTGCGCTGCGGCTCGATCCTGACCATCGCACCTCTACCGTGCTGGTAGAACTGGATGACGAGGGGGAGCGCAGCTTCACCTTTATGGTGCGCCCCAGCGCCGACCAGTTTCTCACCCCAAATGAGTTGCCCCGCTTCAAGGCCGGTCAGTGGCTGCTGACCTGCTCCATCGCGCTCGCCAACGAGCCGGTACGCATCAGCTGCCTGCAGGCCATGGCGGACATCAAGGCGGCAGGCGGGCGGGTCTGCTTCGACCCCAACCTGCGCCCCGAGGTGTGGGGCAACCCCGCCGAGATGTTGTCTCTGGTGCGTCAGGCAATTGCACAGGCGGATGTGATCAAGCTCTCCATCGAGGAGCTGCAACTGCTGAGCGGTGAGGATGATCTGGCTGCCGGGCTTGATACGCTCTCGGGCCCGGCGCTGGTGCTGGTGACCCGGGGCGCGGCCGGGGTGGTGGCGCGTCTGGGTGGCGAGCTGTTGGAGTGGGTGGGGCAGAAAGTGACCCCGCTCGACACCACGGGGGCGGGGGATGCCTTCGTCGCCGGGCTGCTGGCGGCCCTGGCCGGGCGCTCGTCGCTGCCGACTCTGGCCGAGCTGTCCGTCATCCTGGCTCAGGCTCACGGCTGCGGGGCGCTCGCCACCACCGCCAAGGGGGCGATGACGGCGCTGCCGACCCGCTCCGAACTGGATGCCTTTATGCGATCAGGCGCAAGCGGCTGTTGAGCTGCGGCTAGAAGCCCGGCTCGACAGCCCCTACTCTCATGTGACAAGGGCCCGCCAGCGTGGCGGGTCATAAGAGGAAGAATATGAATATCAGTGCGATAGCCAAGGATCTGGTGCCCCTGCTCGGGGGCAAGGAGAACATCGTCAGCGCTGCCCACTGCGCCACCCGGCTGCGGTTGGTGCTGGCCGATGACAGCAAGGTAAACAAGGCCGCCATCGACAAGCTGGAGGGGGTCAAAGGGTGCTTTAGCAACGCGGGCCAAATTCAGGTGATCTTCGGCACCGGTCTGGTCAACAAGGTCTATGCGGAGTTTGTGGCGCTGACCGGTACCGGCACCGCCAGCAAGGCTGAGCTGACCGACATGGCGGCGGCCAAGCTCAACGTGGCCCAGCGGTTGGCGCGAACCCTCTCCAACATCTTCGTGCCGATCATTCCGGCCATCGTCGCCTCAGGTCTGCTGATGGGGCTGCTCGGCATGGTGCGCACCTACGGCTGGGCCAATGCCGACAGCGCCCTGTTTGTGATGCTCGACATGTTCAGCTCGGCGGCCTTTATCATACTGCCGATCCTCATCGGCTTTACGGCGGCGCGGGAATTTGGCGGCAACCCCTATCTCGGGGCGACCCTTGGCGGCATCCTCACCCACCCGGCGTTGACTAACGCCTGGGGCGTGGCCGGTGGTTTCAAGACCATGGACTTTTTCGGGCTGGATGTGGCGATGATCGGCTATCAGGGCACCGTCTTCCCGGTGCTCTTGGCAGTCTGGTTTATGTCCCATCTGGAGAAACAGCTGCGCAAGCGCATTCCGGATGCGCTGGATCTAATCCTCACGCCGTTCCTCACCGTCATCATCACCGGTTTCGTGGCGCTGCTCTTTATCGGCCCAGCGGGTCGGGTATTGGGGGATGGCATCTCGTTCGGTCTGAGCGCCCTCTATGAGCAGGCTGGCTGGTTGGCGGGGCTGGTGTTTGGCGGCACTTACTCGCTTATCGTCATCACCGGTATCCACCACAGCTTCCATGCCATCGAGGCGGGGCTGCTGGCCAATCCGCAAATTGGCGTCAACTTCCTGCTGCCCATCTGGGCCATGGCCAACGTGGCACAGGGTGGGGCTTGCCTCGCGGTCTACTTCAAGACTCGCGACGTGAAGATCAAGGCCATTACCGTGCCGGCTGCCATGTCCTGCCTGCTGGGTATCACGGAAGCGGCGATCTTCGGGGTGAACCTGCGCTACATCAAACCCTTCCTCGCCGGTCTGTTTGGCGGGGCCTGCGGCGGCGCCTACGTGGTGGCGGCCAAGGTGGGGATGACGGCGGTGGGGCTGACCGGTATTCCCGGCATGGCCATCGTCCAGCCCATGAGCCTTGTTCATTACATCATCGGGCTGGTGATCGCCTTTGGCGCCGCCTTCGCCGCTTCCTACCTGCTCAAGTACAAGGTGGAGTGATGAAGGAAAGCGATCTTCTCAACCAGATTGTCCGGTCGCTGCTGGCCGGACAGCTCAAGGCGGCGGCCGATCCCCATCGGCCCCGCTGGCATCTGGCAGCCCCGGTGGGGCTGCTTAACGATCCCAACGGCTTTATCGAGCACGACGGGCGCTACCACCTCTTCTACCAGTGGAACCCGCTTGGCTGCGAGCACCGCAACAAGGGCTGGGGCCATGTCACCTCCACCGATTTGCTGCATTGGCAGCACGAGCCGGTGGCGCTGTTGCCCACCGAAGCCTATGAGAGCCACGGCTGCTATTCGGGCTCTGCGGTGAGCGACGAGCAGGGGCGTCTGACCCTTATCTACACCGGCAATGTCAAATACCCGGATGGCAGCCGCACCGCCTATCAGTGTCTGGCCCGCGCCGACGGTGAGGGCGGTTTTGCCAAGCTGGGGCCTGTGCTGGATCTGCCCGCAGGCTACAGCGGCCATGTGCGCGACCCCAAGGTGTGGCACGACGGCCAGCAGTGGCTAATGGTGCTGGGGGCCCGCACCCTGGATGACAAGGGCGAAGTGCTGCTCTATCGCGGCGACACCCTGCAAAGCTGGCAGCGGGTGGGGCCCATCGCCGGTAGCGGGCGCGGGGGGCTGGGTGAGTTTGGCTATATGTGGGAGTGCCCGGATCTCTTCCCGCTGGGGGAGCGCCATGTGCTGATCAGCTGCCCGCAGGGGATTGCCCCGGCAGGCGAGCATTATCGCAACCTCTACCAGTGCGGCTGGCTTTCTGGCAACTTCGACGGCGAGCGCTTCGAGCACGGGGCTTTCCACGAGCTGGACCGGGGCTTCGAGTTCTATGCGCCGCAAACCACTCGGGACAGTCAGGGTCGCCGCCTCCTGTTTGGCTGGTTGGGGCTGCCGGAGGAGAACGAGATGAGCCAGCCTACGGTCGCTTACGGCTGGATCCACCAGATGAGCTGCCCGCGGGAGCTGTTCTGGCAGGATGAGTGGCTTTGCCAGCGGCCGGTGGCGGAGCTTGCGGCGCTCAAGGGAGAACTGACCCGCTTCGAGGGGACGCTTGGCGAATTTCCGGGGCTGGCCATCGACTCGGCCTGGCTCGATCTGGATCTCTGCGGTGAGGGGAGCCTCTGTTTCGGCGCCGTGGCCGAGCTGGTGTGGCAGCCGGACCGCATCACCTTGCGGCGCCAGAACTGGCAGAGCGGAGCGTGGGAGACTCGCAGCAGCCCATGGGCTGGCGGGCGGATCACCGTGCTGTGCGATCGCTCCAGTCTGGAGTGTTTCATCGATGAGGGTCGCCACAGCCTGTCGGCGCGCTACTTCCCCGGGGAGAAGCCGCAACTATCATCAGGTAGCGGCGATGATGGCTGCAAAATTTGCCTCAATCACTGGCCGCTGTCGGCATGCCTAGTACAATAGCCCGGTTCTAGTCAGCCGGGAGGCCAGGTGGAGAAGAAGAAACGGATCACGATTGCCCAGATCGCCGAACTGGCGGGGGTGTCCAAGGCGACCGCCAGTCTGGTGCTCAACGGGAAGAGTGCGGAGTACCGCATTGCCGATGATACCCGCAAGCGCATTCAGGCGGTGGCGGAGGAGTGTCACTACCTGCCGAGCTTTCATGCCCGCTCCCTGCGCGAGACCCGCAGCTACACCTGGGGGTTGGTGATCCCCGATCTCACCAACTTCGGTTTTGCCCGCATCGCCCGCGCCCTCGAGGCCCACTGCCGGGAGGCGGGTATCCAGCTGCTGATCGCCTGCTCCGAGGATGATCCCGCCCTCGAGCAGCGGGTGGTGGACAACCTCATCAGCCGCCAGGTGGATGGGCTGATTGTCGCCTCCAGCGGCCACAGCGATGACATCTATGCCCGCATCCACGACCGCCTGCCGGTGGTGCAGCTCGACCGCCATATTGGCGAGTCGCGCCTGCCCATGGTGATCTCCGATGCCTGCAAGGCCACCGCCGAGCTGGTGCGGGATATGGCCAGCGAGTGCGGCGAGCAGATCTACTACTTCGGCGGTTTGCTGGATCTCTCCCCCAGCCGTCACCGGCTGGCGGGCTATGAGCTGGGGCTCCATCGCGCCGGTTTTGAAGCCGATGCCGCCCGGGTGCGCCATCGCGACTACCAGCCGAGCTCCGGTTATCAGCTGATGGCTGAGCTGGTGGCCGAGCTGGGAGCCCCTCCCAGGGGGCTCTTTACCGCCTCCTTTACCCTGCTGGAAGGGGTACTGCGCTACCTCAACGAGGCGGGGTTGATGGAGACAGGGATGCGGCTGTGCACCTTCGACGATCACGACCTGCTCGACTGCATTCCCATGCGAATCGACTCGGTGGCGCAGGATTGTCCGGCGCTGGCCCTCGCCGCTTTCGAGCTGATGCAGCAACTGATTGCGGGCAATCCCCCGGCGCAGACTGCCCAGGTGATCACCCCCAGGGTGCGCTGGCGCAGCCGCCGCTAGCCACTCTTCGCCCATCCCATATGAGAAAGCCCCGCCATTGCTGGCGGGGCTTTTTGCCGTTGGTGGATGGAGCCATGACTCTGATCGACAACTCAATCCGTGGTGCTGGCGCGCCAGAATATCTGCTTGATATGGGGATGAATGCCGAGTTTCACCATCAGGGCGTCGAGCTCGTCACCATCGATGGAGGTAGCCAGCAGCACCGCCGAGATCTCCAGATCCCTCTCGCCAAACGGCTCGATGTCGAGCTCGCTCATGGGATAGTTGGCCTGCTCCAGCATCTCCTCGAGCCAGTGCAGCACCTCCTTCTGATGCTCGCGCGGGGTCAGGGCTGTCACCTTGTAGGTAACTTCTGTGTCCAGATTGTCTACCGGGCGACGGTTGATCTGGTTGACCAGCGGTCTCAGCAGGGTGTTGGCGGCCAGCACGAACAGGGCGCCCAGAATGGCCTCCATGGCGAGCCCGGCGCCACAGGCGGCGCCGACCGCAGCTACACCCCACAGGGTGGCGGCGGTGTTGATGCCACGGATATTGCCCGACTCGCGCATGATGACGCCGGCGCCGAGAAAGCCGATGCCGGAGACAATATAGGCCACCACATGGACCACGTTGTAGTTGCCGCCGTGCAGGTCATAGATTCGCTGGGCCAGGCTGACGAACAGGGCGGCTCCCACGGCGACCAGCACGTTGGTGCGCAGGCCCGCGGTACGTTGGCGGTACTGGCGCTCCAGCCCGACCAGACTGCCGAGCACAAAGGCGAGCAGCAGGCTAGCCAGAGTGTCGAGCAGTGAGAGCATGTCTAGTTGTTGCCACATCTTCATGGCGTACTCCTTCTTATGAAAGCTGGCTTGGCACAATCCATGATGAAACGCCGGGTGGCGGATGGATCAGAGGGGGATTGAGCGGATGGCCAGCAGAAAAACGCAGCGTCCCGGGTTTAGCTTCCGGGGCGCGAGCATCATCAGATGCCCTGACGCTCGGAGAGGACGCAACAAGTGGGGCCAGCGTGGCTGGCCCCTTGAACGGTCGTTAGTGCAGCAGGATGCGCGTCAGTTGAGTTCGGGAGCCGTGTCGATGCGCGGACGCAGCTCCCAGCGCACCGGATGCGCTACTCCGACCTGATGAACAAACTGCACCAGATAGCGGCGCTGGGGTGGAGTGCAGTGCACATTGAGCACCAGCTCTCGCCCGCCGCTGCGACCCGGTTTCATCGATTGCATCGGTTGCAGTCCGGCCGGTTGCAGGGTGTGGCTCACCATATCCAGCACCTGCTCCATATCGGCGCGATCCTCGCAGCGGATCTGCAGCCTATAGTGGTGCTGGCGCGGTTTGCCGCCCAGCCAGCGTGGCAACATGCCGCGCCCCAGCTTGCTCAGCAGGGGGTGAGCCCGGGGTGCAACAGAACCTGTTGCGACCGCGCGATCCGCAGCCGGTTTGATTGAGATAAAACGCATAGCAGCCTCCTTGTGGGAAGCAGAAACTATGCAGGCAAGGTGCCATGGCAAAGCCAGATCACCTGACGTCAAGTGTGAAATAAAGAGAAGAGGGGAGTGGATTTCCGCTTCTCGCAGGGTTGCGAGCATGCGGCAGAGAAAGACCTGCGGCTAGCTCGCGACCTTGATACCGACGATGAGGGTCGGTCTACAACTGTCACTTGATGAGTTGCCCACTGATGGTCTCCGCTGTGTTAAGAACGGCAAAATCGTACTCATCCAGAGCGGTGAGGTAAAGCCTTATCGACCTTCCAGCAACATTTAGATACAAGTTTGTCAATAATGGGGCCGACTGGCTACCTCCATAAGCATCAGGGAGCGACGATAGCCATCGCCGCGCGATGACGCCCCGCTAGCAGGACCGCCCCTGTCTTGCGCGACCTGTTACTTCAGCACCAGGCGCTTGAGGAGCATGGCGGCCGGGCAGAAACCGGTGAATGCGCTCTGGATCAGGTTGACCCCGACAAAGGCACTCAACCAGACAAAGCCCGGATGAACCCAGGTGGTAAGGATCAGCGAGAGCAGCAACATGCAACCCGCGACGATTCTGACTCCGTTATCTACTGTCATGGTCTTTCTCCTTTTCTACTTTAGATATTGCTAATTTAGTGTTGTTTTATACAATAGAACAAATATCAGCAATTGCTAATTTACTCTTATGAGCCAATTCGACGAGATGAACAGACATGCGACAGCCGCCGCCTCCCTGCTCAAGGCGTTGGCTCATCCCGAACGCCTGATGGTGCTCTGCCAGCTGGTGGAGGGGGAGAAGGGGGTCGGGGAGCTGCTGGCCCATAGCCAACTCGGGCAGTCGGCCTTCTCCCAGCAACTTTCGGTATTGAAGCGCCATGGCCTGATCCGTTCACGCAAGGTCTCCCAGCAGATCTACTACTCGCTGGTGAGCGAGGCGGCCGTCGATGTGCTGGCGGCGTTGCAAACCCATTTTTGTCACTCAGAAAATAAAGAATCTTGATGATGGAAAGCCAATGGCTGCTCTCTTTGGGCGGCGGCATGCTGGCGGGGCTGTCGGCCCTGATCCTGATGTTGTTCAACGGCCGGGTGGCCGGGATCAGCGGCATTCTGGCCGGTGCGCTGCAACACCGTGCGCACTGGCGAGTGCTGTTTCTGCTGGGGCTCGGGGCGGGCGCCTGGTTGGCGCTGACTCTGGGTTGGGCCCGCATGCCCGCATTCACCACCTTGCCCGGCTGGCCTGTGGTGCTGCTGGCAGGTCTGCTGGTCGGCATCGGTACCCGTCTTGGCAATGGCTGCACCAGCGGCCACGGCATCTGTGGTATGGGGCGGCTCTCCCTGCGCTCCATCGTCGCCACCCTGACCTTTATGGCGGCAGGCTTTATCACCGTCTTCGTCACTCATCATCTGCTGTAAGGGGCTGATCGCCATGAAGTTGCTGACAAGTTTGTTTGCGGGTGTGTTGTTCGGACTGGGGATGGCCATCTCCGGCATGATGGATCCCGCCCGGGTCACCGGTTTTCTCGATCTGGCCGGGGCCTGGGATCCCAGCCTTGCCTTCGTGATGGGGGGCGCCCTGCTGGTCTTTATGCCGGGTTATTTTCTGCTGGTGAAACCCCGTCGCCAGAGTGTGCTGGGGGAGCCCATCGCCGCCGTACCGGCCCCCAGGCTGGATCGCCGTCTGATCGGCGGGGCCGCGCTGTTTGGCATCGGCTGGGGGCTGGTGGGCATCTGTCCTGGGCCTGCTCTGAGTCTCATTTCCAGCGGGCAGCCCATGATAATGTTGTTTATAGCGGCCATGGTGGCCGGGATCTTGCTTTTTGACAGAGGGCTGGCCAGGGTGCTGGCTCGGAACAAGGATAAGGGGGGCCAGTCCCATACCGCCTGATCCCGTGAAGTGACTGATGATGCCAGGGAAGGAGAGTAATGATGGAAAAGATCCGGTTGCTAGGGATCATCTTGCTGGTGATGACATCGCAGGCCATGACATCGCAGGCCATGACATCCCCCCGGGCCCTTGCCGCAGACGGGGAGCCAAAGCCCCTGTTGACAGTGGCGCCACAGCCGGTGACCGACTGGCTGACGCTGGATGGCACCGTCAGTGCCATCAATCAGGGGACGGTGGCGGCCCAGACCAGCGGCCGGGTCTCCCGCATGCTGGTGGATGTGAACGATCAGGTGCAGGCGGGGCAACCGCTGCTGGAGATCAGCGGCAAAGAGCAGTTTGCCGCCGTCACGGGGGCCGAGGCGCGGCTGGCCCGGGCACAGGCCCAGCAAGTGGAAGCCGAGCGCCAGCTTGCCCGTTTTCAGGCGCTGATTGCCAAGGGGGTGATCACCCGCGCCCAGCTCGATAATGCCCAGGCGACTGATCGCGCCGCTCGCGCCGAGGTGAATGCTGCCGATGCGGCTCTCACTCAAGCCCGCGAGGCCTACGGTTATACCCGCATTCTGGCTCCCTATGCCGGGGTAGTGACCAAGAGGCTGGTAGAGCTGGGGGAGACTGTCGCCCCCGGTACCCCGCTGCTCTCCGGCTTCTCTCTCGACACCTTGCGGGTGGAGGTGGAGTTGCCCCAATCCGCCCTGACGCTGGCTCGTGAGCCTGCGGATGTGCAGGTGCTGCTGCCGGATGGCAAGTCTGTTACCCCGGTCAAATTGACCCGCTTCAACTATGCCGACAGCCAGAGCCACGCCTTCAGGTTGCGCCTCGACTTGCCGCCGCAAACCGCCGGGGTATTGCCCGGCATGTGGCTCAAGGTGCAGCTCAAGCAGGGTGAACGTCAGGTGTTGCAGGTGCCGGATCGCGCCCTGCTGCGGCAAGGGGAGTTCAACGGCATCTATCTGCAGCAACCCGCTGGCTGGGCCCTGACACCAGTGCGGGTCGGCCATTGCGTCGAGGGACAGTGCGAGATCCTGGCCGGGCTGCAAGCCGGTGACAAACTGGCCCCCGATGCCTGGGCGCAGCAGCAGGAGGTGGCTCATGAGTAGCGAGCTGAACGGCAACAAGGAGAGGCTGGGGCCTGCCGGTCGGCTGGCTGCGCTGTTTCAGGGCTCGGCCATCACCCCGCTGCTGGCGCTGGTGGGGCTGTTGCTCGGCCTGTTTGCGGTGCTGGTGACCCCCAAGGAGGAGGAGCCGCAGATCGATGTCACCTTCGCCGATGTCTACATTCCCTTCCCGGGAGCCACTCCGGCTGAAGTGGCCTCTCTCGTCACCACCCCTGCCGAGCAGGTGGTCTCCAAAATAAAGGGCATTGATACCCTCTACTCTTTTTCCCAACCCGATGGCGCCCTGCTGGTGGTGGTGTTCAAGGTAGGGGTGAGCCGCGAGCAGGCCATCGTCGATCTCAACAACCAGCTCGACTCCAACCGCGATTGGCTGCCACAGGGGATTGGAGTCGGTCAGCCACTGGTGAAACCCCGGGGGATCGATGATGTCCCCATCGTCAGTCTGACCTTATGGAGTAAAGAGGGGAGCAAGCAACTGGGGGCACCCGAGCTGACCCGGGTCGCCCATGAGCTGGAGACCGAACTCAAGCGCATTCCCGGTACCCGCGATATTTACACGCTGGGCAGCCAGAGTGCCTTGTTGCGGGTGATGCCGGATCCGGCGGCCCTTAGCGCCCACGGCATCAGCTGGGGCGATCTGAGCCAGCGACTGGCGGCCGCCAATCAGGTGGGCCCGACACAGGCCATCGAGCAAGATAACCGGGAGATCAAGGTGCAGGTGGGGCAGTTCCTGCAAAACGAGCAGCAGGCCCGCGAGCTGGTAGTGGGGCTGCACGACGGCAAGCCGGTCTATCTGGGGGAGGTGGCCAGGGTCTCTCTGGGTCAGGAGACCCCGACCAAGCGCAGCTGGATGGGGATGGGGCAAGCCAGTTATCCGGCGGTGACCCTGGCCATCGGCAAGCAGCCGGGCCAGAACGCGGTCGATGTGGCCAAGCGGGTGGAGGCGCGGGTCGAGAGTTTGCAGAACCGGCTTATCCCGGCAGGAGTCGAGGTGACGGTGACCCGGGACTACGGCGTCACCGCCGAGACCAAATCCAACACCCTGATCGGCAAGCTGATTTTTGCCACCACGGCGGTGGTGCTGCTGGTACTGGTGAGCATGGGTTGGCGCGAGGCGCTGGTAGTTGGCGTTGCCATCGTCATCACCCTGGCGCTGACCCTGTTTGCCAGCTGGGCCTGGGGCTTTACCCTCAACCGGGTGTCGCTGTTTGCGCTGATCTTCTCCATCGGCATTCTGGTGGATGACGCCATAGTCGTGGTGGAGAACATCCACCGCCATCGCGGTCTGGGCAAGGGGGCGCTCAAGGAGCTTATTCCGGGGGCGGTTGATGAGGTAGGGGGGCCGACCATACTGGCGACCCTGACCGTGATCGCGGCCCTGCTGCCGATGGCCTTTGTCAGCGGTCTGATGGGCCCTTACATGAGCCCCATCCCCATCAATGCCAGCATGGGGATGCTCATCTCCCTGCTGGTGGCTTTTATCTTCTCCCCCTGGCTGGCGAGCCATTTGCTCAAGGGGGAGGTGCACGGTGCCCACGGCGAGGCCAAGGCAGGTCTTTTTCACCGGCTGATGACTCCTTTCCTGATCGGTGATGGCGCCAAGCGCGCCAGACGCAAACTCTGGCTGGTGGTGTTGCTGCTGGTCGGGGCCGCCACCGCCATGCCGGTGGTGCAGTGGGTGGTGCTCAAGATGCTCCCTTTTGACAACAAGTCGGAGTTCCAGCTGGTGCTCGATATGCCGGAGGGGGCGACCCTGGAGCAGACCGAGCGCACCCTGCTGGCGGTCGGGCGGGAGCTTGCCAAGGTGGAGGAGGTGAAGGATTACCAGGTCTATGCCGGTACCGCTGCCCCCATCAACTTCAATGGCCTGGTGCGCCACTACTTTATCCGCAGCGGCGCCAACGTGGGGGATATTCAGGTCAATCTGGTGGACAAGCATGAGCGGGATCGCAGCAGTCACCAGATTGCCCAGTCGGTTCGGGAGCCGCTGCAGGCCATCGCCAGTGCGGCAGGGGGCAACCTGAAAGTCGTTGAGGTGCCGCCCGGCCCACCTGTCTGGTCTCCCATAGTCGCAGAAGTGTATGGCCCGACGCCTGCCGCCCGTGAAGCGGCGGCTCGCGCCGTACAGGCCCGTTTTGTGGCCACGGCGGATCTGGTGGATGTGGATATCTATCTGACCGACCCGCAGCCCAAGTGGCGGCTGGTGGTGGATCGCAGCAAGGCGGCCCTGCTCGGGGTCGATCTCGGGGATCTGGTGAACACCCTCAATGGCGGGGTGGGTTATCAGGATGCTAGCTGGCTGCAGGGTCACGGCGCCAAGTATCCGGTGCCGATCCGCATCGAACTGGCACCCGGTGACAAACGGGATCTGGCGGGCGTACTGGCCCTCAAGGTGCGCAGCCAGAGCGGCCAGTTGGTGCGGGTCTCCGAGCTGGTGAGTCGCCGTGATGAGGTGGCCCCCAGCTATATCATGCACAAGAACATGCAGCCCATGGTGATGGTGGTGGCCGACATGGGTGGCCATACTGACAGCCCGCTCTACGGCATGTTTGCCGCCGGTGCCGATATCGACCTGCCCCAATATTACGTACAGCAGCCGGATAAACTGGGAGAGGTGGCGCTGTTGTGGGACGGGGAGTGGAAGATCACCTACGAGACCTTCCGCGACATGGGGATTGCCTACGGGGTGGGGATGATCCTCATCTACCTGCTGGTGGTGGCCCAGTTCCGCTCCTATCTGGTGCCACTCATCATCATGGCTCCCATTCCGCTCACCATCATAGGGGTGATGCCGGGCCACGCCCTGCTGGGGGCCCAGTTTACCGCCACCTCGATGATCGGGATGATCGCCCTGGCCGGGATCATCGTACGCAACAGCATCCTGCTGGTGGACTTTATCGAGCAGCAGCGCAGCGCCGGAGTGGCGTTCGAGCAGGCGGTGATCGAAGCGGCGCAGGTGCGGGCCAAACCCATCATGCTGACGGCGCTGGCGGCGATGATCGGGGCTCTGTTTATCCTCGATGATCCCATCTTCAACGGACTGGCCATCAGCCTGATTTTCGGGATCCTGGTCTCCACTTTGCTCACCCTGGTGGTGATACCCTTGCTCTATTATGCCCTGCTCTCCCGACGCTCATGACGGGAGTCACTAGCGAAAGGATGCGCGATGAAGAGAGGTTGGTTGTGGTGGGGAAGTGGCGCCGTGGTAGCGGTGGCTGCGGCAGCATGGTGGTGGCGACCGCAGCCGACGCCGATCAGGCTGGCTGAGGTCGGGCGGGGGGATGTGCTGGTCACTGTGGTCAACACCCGGGCTGGCACCATCAAGTCGTGTCAGCGGGCCGGACTCAGTCTGCCCGGAGGCGGCGTGGTGGAGCAGATCGCCGTCAAGGCTGGGGAGCGGGTGGCGCAGGGAGATCTGCTGCTGACCCTCTGGAGTGACGACATTCACGCCGATCTTGCCCGTGCCCGTGCCCAGCAGGCCCTTGGCAAGACCCAGCGCGAGGAGCGTTGCAGCGAGGCGGCCTACTACGAGCGGGAGGCCAACCGGCTGACCACCTTGCTGGCCAAAAACCTCACCTCCCGCACCCTCGCCGAGCAGGCCCAGAATCTGGCCGATACCCGCCGCTATGTCTGTCAGGCATCCCGTCAGCAGGAGCGGGTTGACGAGGCGCAGGTCGCCCAGGTGGATGCCCGCTTGAGCGAGCGTCGCCTGCTGGCGCCGTTTGCCGGAGTGGTGGCGGAGGTCAACAGCAAGCTGGGCGAATACATGACCCCCTCACCGCCCGGAGTGGCCATGCCCCCGGTTATCGATCTTATCGACGATCGCTGTCTCTATGTTTCAGCCCCCATCGATGAGGTGGATGCTGCCCGCCTCAAGGTGGGCCAGTCTGCCCGGGTACTGCTCGATGCCATGCCCGGGCGCGATTTTGCCGCCACAGTCACCCGCATCGCCCCCTATGTGAAGGAGCTGGAGAAGCAGGCCCGCACCGTGGAGGTGGAGGCAGCGCTCACTGCCCTGCCCACCGATGTGCCCCTGCTTATTGGCTACAGTGCCGACCTTGAGGTCGAGGTGACCCGCGCCACCGATGTGCTGCGGGTAGCGGCCAGCAGCCGGGCCGACGATGGCAGTGTGCTGCGGCTGGAAGGGGATAAGCTGGTGCGGGTGGTGCCCCGCTGGGGCGTGGAGAACTGGAACTGGATTGAGGTGGCCGAGGGGCTCGCTACCGGCGATCGGCTGGCTGCCCAGCCCGGACAGATTGTCGGGGAGGGCCCTTTCAGCGCCGCCACGGAGCAGACGGATGAGTGATCTCATTCGCCTTGATGCCGTCAGCCGTCGTTTCACTCTGGGGGGGAGCGAAGTGGCTGCCCTCGACCGCGTTTCCCTGCGGGTTGCCGAGGGGGAGTATCTGGCGGTGATGGGCCCCTCGGGATCCGGCAAATCGACCCTGCTCAATGTGCTGGGGCTGCTGGATCGGCCCGATGAGGGGCGTTACTGGCTGGGAGGGGAGGATACCGCCACCCTGTCAGAGCCGGCGCTGGCCCAGCTGCGCGGTCATCGCATCGGCTTTGTGTTCCAGTCGTTTCACCTCATCTCCCGCCTCACCGCCCGTGAAAACGTCGAGCTGCCGCTGATGCTGTGCGGGATCGCCCCCGCCGAGCGCCATCGCCGAAGCCAGCAGTTGCTGGGGGAGCTGGGGCTGGAGAACCGGGCCGGACACCGCCCTGCCGAGCTTTCCGGCGGTCAGCGTCAGCGGGTAGCCATCGCCCGGGCCATGGCAATGGCGCCGCGGCTGATCCTGGCCGACGAGCCCACCGGCAATCTCGACTCCCGCTCCGGGGAGGAGGTGATTACCCTGCTGGAGGAGCTCAACCGGGAGCAGGGGATCACGCTGGTGGTGGTAACCCACGACCCGCGCCTCGGTGATCGGGCGGGCAGGCGGATCCTGATGAACGATGGCCGCATCAACATTGATAGCGGCGGTGGCTGAATGCGGCGCCCCGATGTGATCCGCTTTGCCGCCGTGGCCCTGCTGCGCCAGCGCTCACGGGCGCTGGTCTTGATCCTGGCGGTGAGTCTGAGCGTCACCTCGGTGCTGCTGCTCACCGCGCTGGGGGAGGGGGCGAGGCGCTATGTGGCCGACCAGTTCAGTTCCCTTGGCAAGGATCTGCTGGTGATGTTCCCGGGCCGCAAGGAGACCACCGGCGGGCTGCCGCCGGTCACCGGCAACAGTCTGCGGCAGATCACCCTCGATGACATGCACTACCTTGGCCAGCACCAGCCAAACGTGCGGCTGGTGCCGCTGGTGATGGGCTTTGCCGAGGCCAAACAGGGGGCGCGGTTGCGTCAGACCATGCTGCTTGGCAGCAGCAACGGGCTGCGCGATACCCATGGGCTGGAACTGCTCTCCGGCCGCTGGCTGCCGGGGGATGCCGCAGAGGATCGACCGGCCGTCCTGCTCGGGGCCAAGGTGGCCCGTGAGCTGTTCGGTCAGGCCGATCCGGTCGGCCAGTGGCTGCGTTTTGACAATCGCCGCTTTCGGGTGGTGGGGGTCTTCACCAGCCAGAGCAGCAATCTGGGGATGGACATGGCGGAAGCCGCGCTGATCCCGGTCGGTAGCGCCATGCGGCTGTTTAACACCGAGGGGCTGTTTCGGCTGCTGATCCAGCCGCTGGCGGGGCAAGCCGTGCCGCCGCTGGTCAAGCGACTGGAGCAGCTGATGCAGGGGCGCCACGGGGTACTCGATGTGACCGTGGTGCGTCGCGACGCCATGTTGGCTACCTTCTCCACCATTCTCTCGACCCTCACCTTGGCCGTTGCCGGCATCGGCGCCATCAGCCTGCTGGTCTCCGGCATCATGATGATGAATCTGGCGCTGATCAGCACCCGCCAGCGCACCGGCGAGATCGGCCTGCTCAAGGCGCTGGGGGCCGACAGTCGCCAGATCCGCCAGCTGTTTTTGTGGGAGGCGCTGCTGCTGAGCGGCAGTGGCGCGCTGTTTGGCACTGTGTTGGGCTATGCCCTGGTTGCCCTCGCCGGGGTGATTTGGCCCGGATTTCCGGCGGCAGTCCCTCTGCTCGCGACCCTCTGCACCATACCGGCGGCCCTGCTGACCGGGCTGTTTTTTAGCTGGCTGCCCGCCTCCCGGGCGGCACGGCAAGATCCGGTCAGCAGCCTGCGCAGCGGGCAGTGGAGCGGTGGCTGATGCGCGCCGCCGATCTGCTGTTCTGGCTCTGGCGCGCCTTGCTGGCGGGGCGCAGCCGCAGTCTGCTGTCGGCGCTCGGCATCGCCATCGGGATCGCCTCGGTGACCCTGCTCACCGGCATCGGCGAGGGGCTCAGGCTCTATCTGCTCGACAGCTTCTCCCAATTTGGCACCCGGTTGATCGCCGTGACCCCGGGCAAGACCGAAACCGCAGGCGGCCCGCCCGGCATCCTCTCCAGCAGCCGTCCTCTGCTGCTGGAGGATGCCGATGCCCTCGCCAGATTGGCAGGGGTAGAGGCGGCGCTTCCTGTGGTGCAGGGGCAGGGGGAGGTGCGCAGCCGCGGGCTCACCCGCAGCACCGCCATTCTGGGCACAGGCTCGGCGGCGCTCTCCGGCTGGCGACTCACCCTGGTGCAGGGACGTTTTCTGCCTGCGGACGACAGTGCCATGCCCCGCGCCTATGCGGTGCTGGGGGCCAAGGTGGCGGCTGAGCTGTTTCCCGGCGGCGATGGGCCGGGGAGTCTGCTGCGGGCCGGTGATCGCCGTTTTCGGGTGGCCGGGGTGCTGGCGCCCAAGGGGCAATTTCTAGGCTTTGATCTGGACGACATGATCTATCTGCCCGCCGCTCACGCCCAGGCGCTGTTCAACAAGGAGGGGCTGCAGGAGATCGACGTCATCTATCGCGCCGGGCAGATGGAGGCCGATATCACCGCCCAGATCCGGCGGGTGCTGATCGCCCGCCACGGCGCCGAGGACTTCACCCTCACCTCCCAGCAGGACATGCTGACCAGCCTCGACAAGATCCTCTCCATCATCAAGCTGGCGGTTGGCGGGCTCGGCATTATCTCGCTGCTGATCGGGGCGGTCGGCATCTTCAGCATCATGAGCATCGCCCAGCAGGAGCGGATCCCTGAAGTGGGCTTGCTGATGGCGTTGGGTTGCCCACGGCGGCGCATTCTATTGTTGTTCCTGCTCGAAGCCGTGGTGTTGGCGCTGCTGGGCGGGGCCATGGGACTGGCCCTGCTCGGGGGGCTCAAGCTACTGCTCACCCTGCTGGCGGCCGGCTTGCCGCTCACCCTCCATCCTCTCTATCTGCTGCTGGCGCTCGGTTGCAGCGCTCTGGTGGGTCTGCTGGCCGGGGTCGCTCCTGCACTGCGGGCAGTGCGTCTCGACCCCGTGGTGGCCCTGCGTGGTGACTAGGCCGCCCCTTTCGCAAGAGGCTCGTTACGCTCGGGTCTGAACAGGGGGGGACTAGGCGACCACCTCCGCAACCGACAGGCTGCGCTCAGATCTGAACAGGGGGAAGTAGCGGCGATCCGCCTGACTCATGTGGCCGACTACCAGCTCCTGAATGATGAAGTTGAGCAGCTCGTCGTTGCCCAGTGTCCCCGCTTTGGCAGCGTGCAGTAGTTGGCTTGCTTTGTTGAGCAGGCGCTGGTGATCCTGACGGTGGCTGACGAGTTCCCGATAGTCTATCTCCGCCAGCATCTGCTCTTCAAAGGCGAAGTGGTGGCGGGCCATGTCGAACAGACTCTCCAGACTCTCCAGAAACGGGGCCGGATCCTCGCGCTGATCTTTCATCCGCTCCAGCAGCCGGTTGGTCAGTACGAAGAGCTGGCGATGCTCGGCATCGATGCGCGGGTGACCGCACTCGTGGCCGGGTTGCCACAGCAGGGCGCCCTGCTCGGGATCAAGGCCCTCGGTATAGAGGCAGACCCGGCCGCGGCCGCGATTCTTCGCCTGATACATGGCCTGATCGGCGTGGTGCATCAGGGTTTTGGCATCCTCCCCGTGCTCGGGATAGAGCGCCAGCCCGATACTGCTGGAGATAAGCAGCTCCTGCCCCTCCAGCTGGAACGGATGGCGCAGCTGCTGGTGCAGCTTGTCGGCCACCGCCAGCACTTCGTCGCCACTCTCCGGCAGCAAGATAACGAACTCGTCGCCCCCCAGCCGTGCCACCAGATCCTGTTTGCGCACGCAGTGGCTCATCCGCTCGGCCACCATATTGAGCAGAGTATCCCCGGTCTCATGGCCGAAGGTGTCGTTGATCGGCTTGAAGTGATCGAGATCGATAAACATCAATGCCAGCGGACGGGGCGTCTCCTGCTCCATCAGCTCCTTGAGCCGTTGCTGCAGCAAGCGGCGATTGGGCAGCCCGGTGAGGGGATCGTAGAAGGCGAGGCGGCGCATCATCTCCTCCCGCGCTGCCCGCTCGGTGATATCCCGGGTGACCCCGAGGATCGCCTCCGGCTGGGCATTGTGGTTGCCATGGAGGGTGGTGATGGTCTCGGTCGCCACCAGATGGCCATCCTTGTGGCGCAACTGGGTGCGAATGACCCGGCGAGTCTGGTCATGTTCTCCCCGCTGCCAGGCCTCCAGGGTGGCAGAGATCTCCTCGCGCAGCAGCTGCCTTGAAGCATCCGGCAGCAGCTGTTTGAGGGGCAGGGCAAACAACTCGGGGGCTTCGTAGCCGCTCAGAGGGGCGATGGCCGGGCTGACATAGCGAAAGCGCAAGCTGGCGGCATCCATGGTCCAGATCACATCGGCGCTGTTCTCCGCCACGAAGCGATAGTGCTGCTCGCTCTGGGCCAGTTCACGGGTCAGCCGCTGGCGATCCCGCGCCTCCTGGCGCAGGCGCAGATAGAGGTGCAAGAAGATGCCGAGCAGGGTCATCAGGGTAAAGGTGATTAGCATGGCCACCGCCACGCTCTTGTCGAGCAGCTGCCGTTGCTGGCGCAGCCGCTCCTGCGCCGGGTCGTAGATAAAGCGGTCGAGGTTGGGCAATACCGTGAGCATGCCCGCCTCCAGATAGGTTTTGGCGATCTGCAGCCAGCGCTCCTGCTGCATGTAGCCAGGTTCGATCAGATCCGGCTGCATCAGCTCTCTGGTTTCACGAGCCTCGAACTCCAGCTGTTCACGGCCAGCCCCGGTCGGGTACTGCTCCATGATGAGGTTGATCATCTCTTCGGGGTGGTCCATCGCATAGCGCCACCCCTTGAGGCTGGCCTGCTGGAAGGCGTAGACCCGATCCTGTCGGGTGATCAGCTCCCGCTCGGAGGTAAACAGGTTGTCGCCGTAGAAGTCAAAGTCGATGGTGCGCGGGCTGAAGACCCGATAGGGGATGCCTCTTTGCTGCAGATAGAAGGGCTCGGTAGTGCTGTAGGCGCTGATGGCATCCACCTTGCCCGCCAGCAGTGCCTCTATCCCCTGTTTGTAGGGAAGGGTGACCCAGTCGCGGCTGCGGGTCTGGTGAGAAAGGTAGGTCAGCAGCTCGTTGGAGCCAGGCTCCAGCATCAGTCGCTTGTTGGCCAGATCGGCCGGGTTGCGAATATCTGGCCGATCCAGCGTGAGCAAAACCAGCGGCGAGTGCTGCAGCAGGGCGGCGAGCACCACCACCGGGCGACCGGCAGCCCGATCCAGCAGCAGGTCACTGCCGCTGATGCCAAACTGGGCCTTTCCCGAGATCACCTCGCTGACCACATCGGTGCGGGAGTCCGCTTCGCGCAGGGTGACATGCAGACCGGCCTCCCGATAAAACCCTTTGGCGATGGCCGCGTAGTAACCGGCAAACTGGAACTGGTGTTGCCACGGCAACTGGACGATGACCTGCTCGCCGGCTCGCACGGGGGGAGAGGTCAGGGTCGCGATGACCATACTGACCAGCATTGGCATAAACCAGCTGAGGGGCTGGCGGGGGGCTGCGTTCTCCGTCATACAACGTTTCTCTCGGGAGCGGTGTCTAGGCTAGATTCAAGCAATTTTGTGTAACCTGCAAGGGGAGAAAAGGCGTTTGCAATCGGGTATAGGGGGGTTGGAAAGTCATTTTTGTGTCGTTCATCACACGGGATGGATACATGCCGCTTTTTTGCAAGTTATGTGACCAATAAGAGAGTCATATGGCCTATCGAAGTGGTCGCATTCTAGCCACTTTTTCCCGTTTTTATTGCTGTCATTGTGGCTTGACTGCATTTTTTCCGTGGTTGCACGTCAAGCTGTGTCGTTATATCAATAGACACTTTTATGGGGCAGTCAGGTGTGACGCAAATGTATCGCGGCTGCTGCGCACCGGTTAATGTGCGATGGCTCAGTGATGATACCCCGTCAGTGTTATCATGCTGCCCCCAGTTCCGGATAAGGTCTTTTTATGTCCCGCTTGCGTCTGCTTGTCTCCGACTCTCACGATCCCCTGTTCAATCTGGCCGTTGAGGAGTGCATCTTCCGCCAGATGGACCCCGGTCAGCGGGTGCTGTTCCTCTGGCGCAACGCCAATACCGTGGTGATCGGTCGTGCCCAGAATCCGTGGAAGGAGTGCAACACCCGCCGCATGGAAGAAGACGGGGTCACCCTGGCGCGTCGCAGCAGCGGTGGCGGCGCCGTGTTCCACGACCTTGGCAACAGCTGCTTCACCTTCATGGCGGGCAAGCCGGAGTATGACAAGAGCGTCTCCACCGCCATCGTGCTGGACGGGCTCAAGCGATTGGGGATCGAGGCGTTTGCCTCCGGTCGCAACGATCTGCTGGTGGCCACCCCGGACGGGGAGCGCAAGGTATCGGGGTCGGCCTATCGGGAGACTCTGGATCGCGGGTTTCACCACGGCACCCTGCTGCTGGACGCCGATCTCGGCCGCCTTGCCAACTACCTCAACCCCGACCCCAAGAAGCTGGCGGCCAAGGGGATCAGCTCGGTGCGCAGCCGGGTGGCCAATCTGTGCGAACTGCTGCCGGGGATCGACCATCGACAGGTGAGCGAGGCGCTTGCCGAGGCCTTTTTCCACCATTACGGCGCGCGAGTTGAGCCCGAGCATATCTCCCCGGAGCAGATGCCCGATCTGCCCGGTTTTGCCGAGACCTTCGCTCGCCAGCGCAGCTGGGAGTGGAACTATGGCCATGCTCCGGCGTTCAGCCATCTGCTGGAGGAGCGGTTCAGCTGGGGTGGGGTTGAGTTGCACTTTGATGTGGAGAAAGGGGTCATCACTCGGGCGCAGCTCTTTAGCGATACTCTGGAGCCGGCCCCGTTTGATCTGCTGGCAGCCGAACTGGCGGGTTGCGGCTATCGACCGGAGGCGGTTGCCGCGCGCCTGCACTCCTGGCTGGCGGCCTTTCCGCAACAGCAGGGCGAGCTGGCGGAGTTTGCCGAGTGGCTGTTGGCCTCCCTGCGTTGAGGGCTGCGCTGATGGCGGTTCGATAGTGAGGGCTCTGTCAGCCAGGATGGGAGCAAGATCACGAAATATAAAGAGGCGCCTCAAAGGCGCCTTTTTGCCAGCCCTTGTGATGGCTGATACATGACAAAAAGTAGGGTAGGCCATTAGATATTGTCACTGTCGGCCCCGCTGGTACAGGGGTATAACGGCCGCACATGTGCTGTACTAATGGTATAAAAATGAGTGACTTAGTTTATCTGCAAGACGAAAGCGTCAATGCCGTCCACCCCGATTTCTCCGCCCGTTTCGCCACCGTCAAAGCCAACTTTTTCTCGCGCAATCCCGATCTCTGGCCCGTTTTTCGCGAACCCGGATTTGCCACCCTCAACGAATTTCGGGCCCGTGGCTTGGCCCCCGATGCCCGCCTGAACGCCTGGCCAGATGGCCGCGCCCGGCTGGCCGATCTCTGCGAGACCATGCCGGTGCCCGCCACCATGCGCACCCCGGGCGAGCCGATGGCCGAGCTGCTGTTTGCCGCTGCTCTATCGAAGGATTGGGAGAACCCCTCCAGCGTCGAGAACGTCATCACCATGTCGGCGGACCCCGCTATCTATGGCGCCCAGATGGGCATTCTGGCCAACCCCAATCTGGTCTACTCCGAATACGCAGGAGTGGCTGAGGAGCTGGAGAAAAAGGTAGTGCGCCAGATTGCCGTGCTGGCGGGTTACGACCCGGCTCGCGCCACCGGCATCTTCACCCAGGGGGGGACCTTCTGTAACCTCTATGGCTACTTGCTCGGCATTCGCAAAACCTTGCCGGAAGCCAAGCACAAGGGGCTCGGCCACTATCAGGATTACCGCATCATCAACTCCCAGGGCGGTCACTACTCCAACATCACCAACCTCTCCCTGCTTGGGGTCGACATCGAGAACAAGACCATCCGCATTCAGGTCGGCGAGAACAACGACATCGATCTCGACCACCTCGAGCGCACCCTGACCGCTTGTTTTGCCCTGAAACACGTGGTGCCCACCATCATGCTCACCATGGGCACTACCGACACTTTCGGGGTGGATCAGGTGAAACCCGTGTTCGAGCTGCGCAATCGCCTCTGCGAGCAGTTCGAGGTGGCGGTCAAGCCCCATATCCACGTCGATGCCGCCATCGGCTGGTCGATGATCTTCTTCCTGGGTTACGACTTTGCCGCCAACCCGCTCGCCATCAACAGCGCGACTCTGGCGGGGATCGAGCGCAACGTGGCGCGCTTTGCCGAGCTCAAATATGCCGACTCCTTTACCGTCGATTTCCAGAAGTGGGGCTATGTGCCCTACACCTCCAGTCTGGTGATGATTAAAGAGCAGGATGACCTCAAGGCGATGGAGAATGACCCTGAGAACTTCTCCTACTTCGAGCGGGACATTCAGGGCCAGACCCACCTGCAATCCACCATCGAGTGCTCCCGCGGCGCGAGTGGCCTGTTTGGCGCCTATGCGGCGCTCAACTACATGGGAGTGGAGGGGTATCGCATCGTGCTGGCCCACTGCCTGCAAAATGCCAACTACTTCCGCTATCGCCTGAGCCAGCTTGGCAACGTCAAGCTGGTGGCGCAGGAGAATCAGGGGCCGAGCGTCGGCTTCAAGATCTACAACCCCGAGTGGGTGAGCGATCCGGAGGCCGAGTTCGCTTTCGAACTGGCGCGCTCCAGCGATCCCGCCTACAAGGCGCGGCTGCAGCGCAATACCGACTATCACCGCAGCCTGTTCAAGGGGCGTGGCAAAGTCGGGCTCTACACCAACTGGGTGGAGGCGGTGGCCCACTCCGACTATGACGCCCGCGGCAAGTACTCCTACATCGCCGGGGAGAAGGCGGTATTTATGAACCCTGCCTGCACTCGCGAGCAGATCGACGCCTTTATCGACCATATTCGCGGTTGATGGATGTTGCCCTGACAGTCGAGCACGGCCTGTGATGGCAATAGGTGGTCAGGGTACCTCGCCAACAGATAAACAAAGGGCAAGCCAATGGGCTTGCTCTTTTGTTTTTGCAGCACTGTGCGTAAGTAGTGGGGAAGGCCTAGTTCAGAGGGCCAGCAGTTGCTCGTTCTCGACAATCTCGCACCCGGCGGGCAGTTTCGAGAGGGCGATCATGGCGCGAGCCACCTGACGGGCCTCGATGGCGCGCCAGCGGGCGAGTTTGCCCACCAGCAGCGGCCGAAACAGCGGGTAGATAGTCTGAAAGATCTGCTCGGAGAGGCGCGGTGGCTGGCGATCTCCGAGCAGCATGGCGGGACGCACGATGGCGAGCCGTGGCCAGGATTGGGCCAGCAGGGCCTGCTCCATCTCCCCCTTGGTTCGCGGATAGAGAGCCGGGGACGATGCGCTGGCCCCCATGCTCGAGACCACGATCAGCCGTTGACAACCGTGGCGGCGGGCCAGCTCGGCAAAGGCGACCACATAGTCGAGATCGACCCGGCGAAACGCCTCGGCAGAGCCCGCTTCCTTGCGGGTGGTACCGAGGGCACAGAAGGCGATATCCACCGGGCGGGAGAGGGTGACGCTGGCCAGATCATCAAAATTGACCGGCAGCCAGTGGTGCGCCTCCTTGCCCGGCTTGCGACAGAGCAGGGTCAGTTCATGTTCGGCAGGCAGTTGCTGCACCAGTTCGCGACCGATCAGGCCGCTGGCTCCGGCAATCAGGATCCGGCTCATGGGGATTCTCCCTGTGTCATTCGATGGTGTTGATGCCATGGTGGCTGCTCATCAGCATCAGGCAATTTGCGAGCAGCTGCAATGGGTGAGATGACACTGTATCCCCTGACAGGATCACGGGCAGGATGAATTACGCGGGGCTGGATAAAACAAAACCGGCGCGAGGCCGGTTTTGCGGGATATCAGAGCGGGGTATTGAAAGCTGCTGGCAGCGGGAAGTCACCCGTCACTGTGGTCAGCCTGTCATTGGCGAAGGTGACGGTGAGCTCTTTGCGCTCCTTGTCGCCGTGGCCCGGCTGGAATTCATAGAGGTAGTACCAGGTGTTGGGGTCAAAGCCGTCACGCAGCATGGGGGTCCCCAGTACATAGCTGACCTGCTCGCGGGTCATCCCCTGGCGCAGTTTGTCGACCTGTTTTTGTTCCACATAGTTGCCCTGGGGAATATCGATACGATAGACCAGGCTGCAACCGGAGAGGGTGAGGGCGGTCAAAGCCGCGGCAATCAGGTGTTTCATCCGCATATCGAGTTCAGATCATCCATACAGTCTTTTTTGGCTCGGCAAATCATACCGACTCCCTCCACGGAAGTAAAAAGCCATTGATCCATCAGCCAATAAAAAGGGCCGCACTGCGACCCTTTCTGGCAATCCGGTGGCCTTTACATCGCCGCGCGGAAGATGGCGACGATCTCGTCGTGGCTCGCCTGTTTCGGGTTGGTGAAGCCGCAGGCATCTTTCAGGGCGTTGCTGGCCAGGGTATCGAAGTCATCGGCCTTGACGCCGAGTTGCTCCAGACCGGCCGGGATCTTCACATCCAGCGCCAGCTGCTTGATGGCGGCAATGGCCGCGGCGGCGCCCTGTTCGTCGCTCATGGCGCTCACGTCTACCCCCATGTAGCGGGCCACATCCTTCAGACGAGCCGCGCTCACCTGGGCGTTGAACGCCTGAACATGGGGTAGCAGCACGGCGTTGCAGACACCATGGGGCAGGTCATAGAAACCGCCCAGCTGGTGGGCCATGGCGTGCACATAGCCGAGGCTTGCGTTGTTGAAGGCCATGCCGGCCAGGAACTGGGCGTAGGCCATCTGCTCGCGGGCATGCAGGTCATCGCCGTGGTGAACGGCGGTGCGCAGGTGCTTGGCAATCAGCTCGATGGCCATCACGGCGCTGGCATCGGTCACCGGGGTGGCGATGGTGGAGACATAGGCTTCGATGGCGTGGGTCAGGGCATCCATGCCGGTGGCGGCGGTGAGACCAGCCGGCTTGGCCAACATTAGCTCGGGATCGTTGACTGACATCAGCGGGGTAACGTGCTTGTCGATGATGGCCATTTTCACGTGGCGCGCTTCGTCGGTGATGATGCAGAAGCGGGTCATCTCGGAGGCGGTACCGGCAGTGGTGTTGATGGCGACAAGCGGCAGTTGCGGCTTGGCGGAGCGATCCACCCCTTCGTAATCCTTGATGTTGCCACCGTTGGCGGCGACCAGCGCGATGCCCTTGGCACAGTCGTGAGGCGAGCCGCCACCCAGCGAGATGACGCAATCACAGCCGTTGGCCTTGATCATGGCCAGACCCGCTTCGACGTTGCTGGTGGTGGGGTTGGGTTTGGTCTCATCGAAAACAGCGCTTTCAATGCCATGTTCAGCCAGCAGGGTGGTGAGCTTGGCAACCACACCGATCTGGTTGAGGATTTTGTCGGTGACGATCAGCGCCTTGCGATAGCCGTAACCCTTGATATCGGCGGCAGCCTCTTGCAGACAGCCGGCACCCATCAGGTTGATTGCGGGAATATAGAATTTGAATGTAGCCATGATGGACTTCCTATAGTTAGCCATTAAGTGGTAGTTGAGAGCTAGGCTACCATCTAGAAAGGGATACAAAAGCATCTTGTTTACAACTTTACGGGGTCGATCACGAGTCGTTAATTAAGCGCTGAACCAGGCTTGACTTTCCCGCATCTGACTCGATTTGCAGAAAAACGTTTGTCAATTATTTCATTGAGTTAGCAAACGTTTTGCGCAATGTTTGTCACTGTCAATGCGTGGAAGTGTGAGGCGCTTCAAGGAATTGGAAAGCGCTTTCGACCATAGTTGGCGCCTCCCCGAAGAGGGGGTAAAGGCTTGAAAGTATCATAAAGAATCATCTTAACTTGTGCCCTGACCATGCTGGCAGGGGGCAACCAGGAGTCCAATATGTCTGATGTATTTCACTTGGGTTTGAAGAAAGCGGATCTGCAAGGCGCCACCCTGGCGATCGTCCCCGGTGACCCCGAGCGCGTGAAGCGTATCGCAGAGCTGTTGGATAACCCGGTGCACCTGGCCAGCCATCGTGAATTTACTACCTGGCGCGGCGAGATGGACGGCAAGGCCGTGATCATCTGCTCTACCGGTATCGGTGGCCCGTCCACCTCCATTGCAGTGGAAGAGCTGGCCCAGCTGGGCATCCGCACCTTCCTGCGTATCGGCACCACCGGCGCCATCCAGCCGCACCTGAACGTGGGTGACGTGATCGTGACCACCGGCTCCGTGCGCCTCGACGGTGCCAGCCTGCACTTCGCACCGATGGAGTTCCCGGCTGTTGCCGACTTCGACTGCACCACAGCGCTGGTCAACACCGCCAAAGAGATGGGCTCCAAGCTGCACATCGGTGTGACTGCCTCCTCTGACACCTTCTACCCGGGTCAGGAGCGTTACGACACCGTATCCGGCCGCGTAGTGAGCCGTTTCCAGGGTTCCATGAAAGAGTGGCAAGCCATGGGCGTGCTGAACTATGAGATGGAGTCCGCAACCCTGCTGACCATGTGCTCCAGCCAGGGCCTGCGTGCCGGTATGGTGGCTGGCGTTATCGTCAACCGTACCCAGCAGGAAATTCCGAACGCCGAAACCATGGCGAAGACCGAATCTGATGCCATCAAGATCGTACTGGGCGCTGCCCGCAAGCTGATCTGATAGCCCTCTTTGTAACAAAGAGTACCGAGTGGGGGGTGGGGGCCGTTGCGAAAGCGCGGCCCCTATCTTTATCTGCCGTTTACCGCTTTTCCTCTCCCGTCACCCCTTTCACTGATCCCGTCGCACTTGCGCTGGTTGTCTCTGCTGGCAGCCTCTACCTATTGCCCCTAAAAAGGCGCTGCACAGCGGATCTGCATCGGCTCGCCGCTCACCGGATGAGCAAAATCCAGCTCGCTGGCATGCAGCATCAGCCGCGGCGCCTGTTCGCAGCCGGGTGGCAGCAGGCCGCCATAGAGATCGCAGCCGAGGATGGGGTAGCCCAGCAGCTGGCTGTGGATGCGCAACTGATGGGTGCGACCGGTCTCTGGCACCAACCTCACCCGGGTCAGGGGAACGGTTTGCCCCTGCATCTGCATCTGCAACTCCAGCCGCTCAATCACCTGATAGCGGGAGCGGGCGGGTTTGCCGCTGGCGGCGCAAATCTTCATCAGCGGAAAGAGGGCCGGATCCTTGGCGATGGGGGCGTCGATAACTCCTTCGTCGTCAATCAGATGACCGCAGAGCAGGGCGCTGTAGGCCTTGCTCACCGCCCGTTGACTGAACTGCTGGCAGAGCAGGGCATTGATGGCCTTGTTTCTGGCGACCACCATGATGCCTGAGGTGCCAAAATCGAGGCGATGCACCAGGGTGCAGCCTGGGAAATCCTGCACCAAGCGATAGTGCACCGAGTCGAGGTTCTGCGGATTTTTGCCCGACAGACTCAGCAGGCCGCTCGGCTTGTTGATGAACAGCAGGTGTTCATCCTCGAACAGGATCTCGATGGCGGCATTGCAGGGCGGGGCAATAAAGGTGTCGACGATAACGGACATAGGTGGCACAGGCTGGAAATGGGGTGCGATCATACCCGAACCGGCGCGGCCGGGCGAATGGGCGGTGCGCTGCCTCGGAAAATGAACGGCATGACGCCATACAAACTTTTGATAGTGAGCCGTGTTGAGCTAGGTGGCGTGCCGTGCAAACCGCCCAGGTCAGCAACAAGGCCCCGTTTTGTGACCCCCTCCCGAGTTAATCCGAGGCTTGCTTGTTAAGGTATGGCTCCCTGTTATGTTGTAAGGACTCATCCCATGGCACTGCCCGTTATTCTCGATTGTGATCCCGGCCACGACGATGCCATCGCCCTGATTCTGGCGCTGGCCAGCCCTGAACTGAAGGTGCTGGCGGTTACCACCAGCGCGGGCAACCAGACGCCGGACAAGACCCTCAACAATGCCCTGCGCATTCTCACCCTGCTGGGACGTGACGATATTCCGGTGGCGGCGGGGGCACCGAAACCGCTGGCCCGCGAGTTGATCATCGCCGACAACGTCCACGGCGAGTCGGGCCTCGATGGCCCCAAGTTGCCGGATCCCGCCTTTGCACCGCAGGCCATGACGGGGATCGAGCTAATGGCCAGATGTCTGCGCGAGAGCACGGAGCCCGTGACTCTGGTGCCGACCGGCCCGCTGACCAATATCGCCCTGCTGCTGGCAGCTCACCCCGAGCTAAAGAGCAAGATCGCCCGCATCGTGCTGATGGGGGGCGCCGCAGGGGCCGGCAACTGGACGCCAGCGGCGGAATTCAATATTTATGTGGACCCGGAAGCGGCCGATATGGTCTTCAAGTCGGGTATCCCCATCACCATGTGTGGCCTCGATGTGACCCATGAGGCGCAGGTGATGGATGAGGATATCGAGCGGGTGCGCGCCATCACCAATCCGGTGGCCCAGTGTGTGGCCGAGCTGCTCGACTTTTTCATGATCTACCATCGGGACCCCAAGTGGGGATTTGCTGGCGCACCGCTCCACGACCCCTGTACCATTGCCTGGTTGCTGGCTCCCGAGCTGTTCCACGGGGTCGAGTGCCGGGTCGATATCGAGACCCGGGGGGAGCATACCGTGGGGATGACGGTGGTGGACCGCTACGGTCTGACCGGCAAGCCCGCCAATGCGCTGGTATTGTTGGGGCTGGATCGTCCGGGCTTTATCGATCTGCTGGTGACGCGGCTGCGGGCGTTTGACTGAGCGCCGGTTCATTTTTGCAAGAAGGGGCGGGGAATGTGGAAGAGAGGCTTGATGCTGCTGGCCGGGTTGCAACTGACAGGCTGTGCGACGCCATTCGAGCGGATGTGGCAGGGGCTGGCGACCTGTGAATTTACCGATCTCTATGTGGATGAGACGGGCAGGCCCGCCAATCTACAATTGGCCAACTACACCCCCTACAAGGTGAGCGACGGCTTTGCCTGGTACAAGGTGCACGAGGAGCTGCACGGCTTGCCGGTGGTCGGTTTTATCGTGCCGGCCTCCAGCTTCGAAGTGCATGCCCTCTTTGTCGATACCCCCATCGCCAATGCCCGCCGGTTGACCCACAACGCCTACGGCAGCGAGTTTGGCGACGAGCAGAAGCATGACGAGGGCTCAGCCCCTCTGCTTTTGCGCGATCCCAACAACCCCAAGCGCTCCATCATCGATTGCACCCGCGGCGAGTCTGATGGGGAACTTGAGGATTCGGCCATGCCCGAGTAGGACTACCTGTCATGCTATCGGCCTGAAATAGAGGGGCCAGCCTTGCCGGCTGGCCCCTCTTTTTTATTGTTGCTTAGCGCCCTGATCAGGGATAGCTCAGCGTCTCCTTGATAAGAGGCAGTTGGGCCTTGATCCATGCCGGATTGCAATAGGTTCCCCAGTCGCAGGCCTGACTCGACATCATTTCAGGGATAGCTCAAAGTCTCTTTGATAAGCGGCAGTTGAGCCTTGATCCACGCTGGGTTGATGGGGCCCCAGTCGCTGATGCGGTAGTGTCCCTGCAGGTGGCGAGCCCCCTCGGTCTGCTCGAAGGCGCAGCTGATGTCGAGCTCGGCCAGCGCGCTCAGGGTATCTTGCGCGGTGCGGCGCGGCATGCCGGTTGCCTCCATGATGGCGGGCACCGTATCCGTGCCTTGGCTGATCAGCCAGGCCACGTAGAGCCGCCGGTAGAAACTGGTGCGGGTCTTGCTCGGCTCCATCAGATCTCATCCTCAAGACGATCGAAGTAGCGCCAGGTTGCGATGGCGGCTTTGCCCATCACCAGTGCCCAGAGGCCGAACCAGAACCAGCGGAAGAAGCTCCAGGTGGAGGCGTCAGGCTCTGTGCTCTCGATCTTGGTGACGTTGGGGAACATGGAGAACATGTTCACGCGCCAGCCGTAGGAGGTGATGATGGCTAGGCGTTTCTCGAACTCCATCGACTTGGCCTTGGCCTGGACGTCGGCGGCGTTGAACTTAAAGTAGAAGGGCCAGCCCCACTCGGTATCTTCATTGCGAAACACCCGGATCTTCTCGCCGGGGCGCTCGGTGTAGATGTAATAGACGTCGGTGGTGGGGCCGTCAGCCGGGTTTTTCTGGCTGATGGGGCCATCCTTGTCGGTGCGCTTCACCTCGACCCCGGTGATGGTAGCGATGGTGTGCTCCGGCAGGTAGTAGTCGAGCCAGGCGGCGGAAATGAGGGCGATGAGCCCCAAGGCGATAAAAGCGGGTTTCTTGAATCTCAGGCTCATGGTGTGCTCACGTGAGGGGGAGTAACGTGCCTCTACCATACCGATATTTGACAGGGCAGCCCAGCCCCTTATGGCGCCACAAGCCAAAAAATGGCGTTTAAAACAGATACAAAGCCATTGATCCATCAACAAGAAAGGCCCCTGCGGGCCTTTTTGTCTGGTTCACTTTGTGCGCTTACAGCTGGAATTGGGCCAGCTGCTTGCGTTGCTGCTCGGCGAGCTGGGAGAGTTCGTTGCTGGCACTGGCGCTCTGGCTGATGCCGGCGGAGCTCTGGCTCACGATCTCGTGAATATTGGTGATGTTGCGGTTGATGTCGGCAGTGACGCAGGACTGCTCCTCGGCTGCGGTGGCGACCTGGGCGTTGGCGTCGTTGATCTGGCGTACGGCACCGGTAATGCCACTCAGCAGATCCTGCACCTGAGCTGACAGGCGTTGGTTATGACCGAGGATCTCCAGGGTCTCCTGCACGCCGTTGTTGGCGGATTGGGACTGGCTCTGCAGCCGCTCGATGATGGCCTGGATCTCCTTGGTGGAGTCCTGGGTACGGGCTGCCAGCATTCTCACCTCGTCGGCCACCACCGCAAAACCACGACCCGTTTCGCCGGCACGGGCCGCTTCGATGGCGGCATTGAGCGCCAGCAGGTTGGTCTGCTCGGAGATCCCCTGGATCACTTCAATTACCTTGCCGATCTGCTCGGACTGGGATTTGAGCTGGGCCACGATGGCGGCAGCATCTTCCAGACTGCCTGCCATCCGGCTGTTGGCGGCGATGCTTTCGGTAAAGAGGGCGAGCCCCTGTTCGACCCGGCCATTGGCATCCCGCGCCAGCTCGTCGGCGATGGCGGCGTTGTGGTTGACGTTGTCTGCTGTGCTGGAGAGTTCGGTCACGGCGGAGGCGACCTGTTCGATCTCGCTGTGCTGCTGCTGGGCGTTGGCTTCAGCCTGGGTCATCACGGCGGCCAGCTCGGTGGCGGCGGAGGCGACGCTGTTGCTGATCCCGGTCAGGTTCTCGATGGTGCTACCAAGTTGCCCCAGAGTGAGGTTGATATCTTTGGCCAGACGGGTCAGCTCGTTGTTGCCATCCGCTTTGGCGCGCACGTTGAAGCGCCCTTGCGCCACGGCGTACATCACCTCTTGCAACTGACCGATGGGGCTGACGATGCGACCGGAGAGGACCCAGCCACAGATCAGCGCCGCCAGTAGGGTACCGGCGGTGAGCAGCAGGGTACGCAGCAGGGTTGCGTCGTAGTGAGCCTGCTCGTCGGCCAGCTCTTGCTGGATCAGCTGGTTGATGTGGGCCGACATGCTGTCGATCTGTTTGATCAGCTGTTCACCCAGCTCGCGGAAATGGAGGCGGGCCGCCTCGTAGGCGACCGGATCGCCGCCACCCTGATGTTTTTGCGCCAGCAGCGGCAGCATGTTGCTGCGGGTATGGCTGAGGTAGGCCTGCAGGGCGGCAGCGACCTGCCGGTTATCCTGCTCGGCACCGGGGAGCACCAGACGGCCGAGAATGGTGTTGATCTCCTGCTCGGCGCTGTTGAGGTTCGCAGGTAGTGCGGCAAACAGCTTGGCATCGTAGAGGCCATAGATGGCGCTGGTGCGCAGCCGGTAGGTGGCGTGGATCAGTTTGGCAATATCGTCCTTGTGCTGGACCACGCTCTGGGTCGTCTCATCTATGTCATTGATGGCTTCATCCAGACCCTGTTTACTGATGGCAATCATCACCATCATCAGCAGGCTGGCCAGCAGCAGCGGTATCAGGACCTGGACACGTATTGATAGATTATTCAATGACATAAATGGCTCTAATCCGAAATGGGAGGAGCCGACATATTACACACCTACGTCAGGAGCTGTCACAGGCTTTTATTGCTGAAATTTGCTGAAGAAAAGGTTTTTCCTTGTGAAAAAGGCGCCATATATGCATGATTGAACGCTTGATCCCCTGAATATGTGGTACAACTGGCCGGATTGAGTCAATCCTGTCCCGTTTTCGTGATTCCCCGCTCTTGGCGTATGGAGGTGTGTAGTGTCCAGCTGGATCGATCCGGCCATTCTGGCTCTGTTTATCCCGACCTTTTTCTTTGTCTCGGTGACCCCCGGCATGTGCATGACCCTGTCGATGACGTTGGGGATGAGCCTGGGGGTGCGCCGTACCCTGCACATGATGTGGGGGGAGCTGATCGGAGTCGGGTTGGTTTCGGTGCTGTCGGTGATCGGGGTGGCTGCCATCATGCTCAACTATCCGGGGATCTTTGCCGCCTTCAAATATGTGGGGGGCGCCTATCTGGTTTGGCTCGGTATCCAGATGTGGCAGGCCAAGGGGAAGATGGCCATTCCGGCGGATCTTTCGTCCGGTCAGCAGACCAGCGCCATGGGACTGGCGGTGCAGGGTTTCGTCACCGCCATTGCCAACCCCAAGGGGTGGGCCTTCATGATCTCCCTGCTGCCACCGTTTATTTCGGCCAGCAAGCCGATGGTGCCGCAGATCACTGCGCTGGTGGCGCTTATTCTGGTCATCGAATTCTCCTGCCTGCTGCTCTACGCCAGTGGTGGCCGAACTCTGCGCCACTTCCTCGCCAAGAGCGGCAACGTCACCCTGATGAACCGCATCGCCGGTACCCTGATGCTGGGGGTGGGAGTCTGGCTGGCGCTTGGTTAAGCGCTGTCAGTGACCCTGGGCAGACAAGAAAAATGCCACCGGTCGGTGGCATTTTTTATGAGTGCCAAGTGGTTCAGCGGGGTTTGAAACGTGCGACCCAGGGGTTGGCGGTGATGCCATGCAGCAGCACGCTCAATATGATGGTGCAGAGCACAGTGGCGATGATGGGGCGCTGGCCAATCAGGGCAGGCTGGTTTTGCAGCACCATCACTGCAAAGACGATGCTGGCAAGGCCCCGCGGGCCGAACCAGCCGATAAAGAGCTTGAGCTCTGGCTTGAGGCCGGTGCCGAGCAGGCTCAGCCAGACCGGCACCATCCGCAGCAGGGTGAGGCTGGCAATGGCATAGAGCCAGTATTGCCAGTGCATCAGCTCCGACAACATGGGGAGCAGAGTTGCGCCAAACACCATCCAGATCACCACGGAGAGCAGGTCGCCGTAGCCTTCGCAACTGTCCATATAGGCGTGCTTGTGTTCACCGAGTCTGCGCCCGATAAAGAGACCGCCGACAAAGGCGGCGATAAAGCCGCTCCCCCCCAGACTCTGGGCCAGCGCAAAGCAGAGCAGGGCCAGTCCCGGCATGGTGAGCTGGCGCCAGAGCGGCAGTTGCCAGCCGTTGAGATAAGAGATTTTCAGCAGCCGTATGGTTAGGCTGGTCAGCACGAAGGCGACCAGCAGGCCAATGCCGATCTCCTCCAGCATCAGGGTGATGGCCAGCGTGGCTGTGCCTGCGTGCTGCTCTGTGGGGGCGATAAGGGCCAGCAGCAGAAGCAGCACAGGCACACAGATGCCGTCGTTGAGGCCGCTCTCCTGATTGAGCCCTTCGCGCAGTGGCGCCGGTACGGCCGGGTTGCTCACCACCGCCTTGCCGAGCGCCGCATCCGTGGGGGCAAGAATGGTGGAGAGGATGGCCATCTCCAGCAGTGGCAGGTCGGGGAAGATCCAGTGACCAAACAGGGCTCCGGCGATGAGCGTCAGTGGCAGGCCGATCATTAGCAGCCGGATGGGCAGCTGCCGGTTGGCCAGCAATACTTGCCAGTTGGTGTTGGCGGCATCGTTGAACAGCACGATAACCAGAGTCAGCTCGGCCAGCAGCTTGATGCCGGCGCTGTCGATAGAGAGGGAGAGCAGCTCCAGCCCGCCAGGCCCCAGCAACCAGCCGGTCAGTAGAAAGAGCAGGGGGCCGTTGACCAGCTTTGATTCGAAGCGCCCCGCGATCAGGCTGTAGATCAGCAAGAAGGCAGCGATCACCGCCAGATTCTGGTAAAGCAGATGTGCATCCATACAACCTCCTTTCTGCCCCCCGCAGGGGTGGTTTAATCGGTCAGGCAGTCGGGGTCGAACACATACTCCCCATCCAGCCAGCGCACGATTTCGTCGACACAGGATTGGTCGCGAAACGGCAGGTAGCGGGCCTTGAGATGGGCCACCTGCTCGGGGGTCAGCTGGGCCAGCCCTATGTCCTGAAACAGCGGCAGGTCGGCCTCGATCATCGCCGAGATCTGCGGGCCACAGGTGGCGTTGAGGGCGGCGTGCAGCGCCTTGTCGGGATCATACTGCTTGCCGAGTCGGTAGCTCATTGGCAGGGTGGCGAGGGGCAGGGCGGAGAGCGCCGCCTGCTTCATCGGGTTGACCGCATGGCCAGAGACCAGCTCCGCCAGCTCGGCGGGGCGGTTCTCGAAAGCGCGCAGGTGCAGGTAGCTGCTCGCCTTGCTGCCATCGTTAACCGGGTAGTTGTCCCAAAGGAAGGGCTTGCGGCCGAGCAGTTCGGTCACCTGCTTGAGGTGGCTGGCCGGATATTCGCTGGAGCAGACCTTGGGGCCGGTCCAGAAGATCTCGAAACGGCGGTCGAGTTGTTCGCCAAGCTCCTCCAGATAGCGGGGAGGCATGGCGCCAAACACCTTCTCCAGCACCGGATCGGTCGAGTAGTAGCTGGGACAGAAGATGAGGCGGGTCGCCTTGCTGTGGGCCGCGATATCGTGGGCGATGGTGAGCTGGTGACGGGCCAGATCCGGGGTATCCCCCTTCATGTCGTCAAACAGCACCGCCAGAATATCGGGCTGGAGCATCTCGTCGATGAGGCGCACTTTCTCAAGCAGCGCCGGGCGTTTGCGATCGTAGTCGTGATGGGCCCCCATGGGGCTTAAGCCCACCCCGAAGGCGAGCCCGTTGGCGCGGCACTGGCGCGCCAGCTCGGCGAGATCCGCCAGCTGCTGCTCGGGCCAGGGGAGGGCCCAGTGCTTGCGCAGATAGCCATCCTCTTTCGGTGCATAGATATAGAAGACGTAACCGTGGCGTGGCAGCCACTGTGCGTAGCGGGCGCGGGTCTGCCAGCTCCATCCCTTGCCAAAAAAACCTTCAATGACCCCCAGATTGGCAGCTGGGGGGAGGGGGCCGGACAGCAAACTTTGATATGGCATAACGCTCTCCCTTCTTGCTGGGGACTTGATACGGGACGGTCGGTCAGACCGGGTCCTCTTCCTGAAAGCGCACCCCGATTTTGCTCGGCACGCTCTCGTCCATTTCGGCCACGGTCCAGATCAGGCCCTGCCATTCGATGTTGTCACCGACCACCAGATTATCGCCCAACTGGCTGGCAATAAAATCACCCAGTGTCTGATCCGCCACCTCGCTCACATCCAGCCCGTAGAGAGGGGCGAGATCCACCAGCCGTGCCGCTGCTTCCAGCAGGAAGTCACCGAAGAAGCGGGGGCCGAGATCTTGCTCCGGCGCCTGACTGAACAGCTGGCCGAGGGCGGGGAGGTCACGTTCGTGACCGATCACGCAGAGAATGTCATCGGCCTGCAGACAGGTACTGCCCGAGGGGTGGAGCAGCTCGCGGCCACGAAACAGGGCACAGATCCGGGTGCCGGCAGGCATCTGCAGATCCCGCAGCGGCGAGCCGATACACCACTTCTCTTCCCCCAGCTGGTAGACGAAGGTCTCCCACTGGCTGTCGAGATCGATCTCGAGCCCTGAGCGATTGATGGGTGACGGTGGTGCCGGGACTTCGACCCGTGCCAGTTTTGATGCCAGCGGCAGCGAGCTGCCCTGCAAAATCAGCGAGACCAGCACCACGAAGAAGGCGACGTTGAAGTAGAGCTGGGCATTGGGCAGTCCTGCCATCATGGGGAACACCGCCAGAATGATGGGCACGGCGCCGCGCAAGCCAACCCAGGAGATAAACCAGCGCTCGCGCGGGGCGAAGTTCTTGAACGGCAATAGCCCAATCCAGACCGACACCGGGCGGGCAAACAGGATCATCCAGGCTGCCAGCGCCAGTGCGGGCAGGGCGATGGGTAGCAGCTTGTGGGGCGAGGCGAGCAGCCCCAGCACCAGAAACATGCCGATTTGGCTCAGCCAGGTCAGACCGTCCAGCACCGACAATGTGGTGCTACGGCTGCGCAGGGAGAGGTTGCCGAGCAACAGACCTGTGAGGTAGATGGCAAGAATGCCGCTGCCGCCTACGGCAGTAGTGAGGGCAAAAATGAGCAGGCCGCCGCTGACGGTGAGCAGCGGATAGAGCCCCGGGGCCAGGCGGGCGGTGTTGATGAGGCGCCACAGCAGCCAGCCGCCGCCAAGGCCGATCCCGGCACCAAGGCCAAACTGCTTGACCAGTTGTAGCAGCAGGAAGCCCGCATCCAGCCCCTGCTGGGCGGTTGCAAGTACCTCAATCAGGGTGACGGTGAGAAACACCGCCATGGGGTCGTTGCTGCCTGACTCTATCTCCAGGGTGGCGCTCACCCGCTCGTTGAGACTGCGCCCGCCGAGCAGGGAGAAGACCGCCGCCGCATCGGTGGAGCCGACGATGGCTCCGATCAGCATTCCCTGCATCAGGTTGAGGTCAAACAGCCAGGCGGCGGCCAGACCCGTCAGGCCGGTGGTGATGGCCACCCCGACCGTGGCCAGCGACAAGGCTGGCCAGAGTGCCACCCGAAACGAGGAGACCCGGGTGCGCATGCCGCCGTCAAGCAGAATGATGGCTAGCGCCAGGTTGCCTACCAGATAGGCGACGGAGTAGTCGGCGAAGTGGATGCCACCTGGACCATCTTCACCCGCCAGCATGCCGACGGCGAGGAAAATGACCAGAATGGGAATGCCGAGGCGGGAAGAGAGTGCGCTCAACAGTACGCTGGCTCCCACCAACAGGGCAGCGACAAGAAAGAAACTGTTGATGGTAGCGGCATCCAAGGGCGAACTCCTTCTTGGTAATGTGCAAAGTAGGCACATTATATGCAGTTAGGTCCCCTTTGTGTGGCTTATTTGTGCATCAATTTGCACTTTTTTACATTTTTTGCCTCATGGCCACGCCATATTCTGACTGTGACGGGGTTAACGAAAGCAGTGTAAAAGGTGCATCGATATCGGGATGCGCAGGGAGGAGCGGGCGGGGAAAAGCGAAATGACACGGCAGAGGAAGAGGGGAGCACAAGGGCGCTCCCCACGGGATGGAGCGGGACTCAGTCGTCCTCGTCATCCTTTACTTCGCGGATCTTGTCCTTGTAGTTGGGCAACTGCTTCTCCAGCCGTTTCATGTCTTTGATGGCATTGAGAAACAGCCCGAGCAGGAACAGCAGCGGCAACCCTATCCACAGCCAGAGATTCATGGGATTTTCCTTTCGTCAGGACAGGTGGTGACATAACGGACCAAAATTTCATCAAGGTTGGCCAATATGGTCGACTTGCCTTCAATATCCGCCTGTTGCAGGCAAAGCGCCAGTGCCGCGGGATCGAGTCGCTGCTCGTCGGACTCCAGCGAGAAGCTGACATGCCAGGGCTCGTAGGCGACCCCGCTCTGTGCCCCGACCGGCTTGGCATAAGGGAGGAAGAAGCCGAAGTCGCTCATATGGTCGCTGAGCCACTCGCTGAGATCTGCAAACCAGCCTCCGGCTTCATATTCCCAGGGCTCCAGCGCCAGTTTGGTATCGGCGGGCAAACAGTCCGGGTCGTAGATGTCGAGATCGGTCCCCCAGTGGTGACGGCTGGTGCCGGGCAGGGCACTCCAGCGCAGGATGGCGTGCAGCCGCTCTACCTCGCTTAGTTGCAGGGCATCGATGGGCTGGCTGTTGGCATCGAGCAGTGGCCGTTCGCCGCGCCACTTGCCATTCCAGATGGCGAGCTGGCGCTCGAAGCTGCGCCAGCTGGAGGCCGCCTGCAGGTTGAACCCCTCATAGGCGGCGGCTACCTGCATGTCGTTGAAGGCCGCCGCGGTGGCGGCGGTCAGACGATGAGGGCCGCGCCCCACCAGAATAAGGTGGCTCTCGTCGAGCCCCAGCAGTTGTTCCTGCGTCATGCCAGCAATCTCTCGAGCACCCCTTGGTACATGTCGGCCAGCAGATCCAGATCGTCCGCCTTCACGCACTCGTTCACCTTGTGAATGGTGGCGTTGACGGGGCCAAGTTCAATCACCTCGGCGCCGGTGGGGGCGATAAAGCGCCCGTCGGAGGTGCCGCCGGTGGTGAGCAGGGCCGGTCGCTGACCATTAACCTGTTCGATGGCCGCCACGGCCGCATCGAGCAGCGCGCCGGTATCGGTGAGGAAAGGTTGGCCGGAGAGGGTCCAGTTCAGCTGATAATCGAGTCCATGTTTATCCAGCAGCGCTTCGACCCGCTCGCGGATATCCATGTCGGTCAGTTCGGTACTGAAGCGGAAGTTGAACTGCACCTGCAGCTCGCCCGGAATGACGTTGGAGGCGCCGGTGCCGGCCGAGATGTTGGCGATCTGGAAGCTGGTGGGGGGGAAGTAGGCGTTGCCCTCATCCCACACGGTGGCGGCAAGTTTCGCCAGCGCTGGCGCCGCCTTGTGGATCGGGTTGTCCGCCAGATGGGGATAGGCCACATGCCCCTGCACCCCGCGCACCAGCAGATCGCCGGTGATGGAGCCGCGGCGGCCGTTCTTCACCACATCCCCCACCACGGCGGTGGAGGAGGGCTCGCCGACGATACACCAGCGGATCTTCTCGTTGCGGGCCTCCAGGGTGTCGATCACCCGGGTGGTGCCATTGATAAAGGGCCCCTCCTCATCGGAGGTGATGAGAAAGGCGATGGACCCGGTGTGATCCGGATTCTCGGCCACGAAGCGCTCGACCGCCACCACCATGGCAGCCAGCGAGCCCTTCATGTCGGCGGCGCCACGGCCGTAGAGCACGCCATCCTTGATGGTCGGCTCGAACGGCGGGGTGTGCCATTTGTCCAGCGGCCCGGCGGGCACCACGTCTGTGTGACCGGCGAAGCAGAACAGTGGCCCCTCGCTGCCACGACGGGCCCAGAGGTTGGTGGTGTCCTCAAACACCATGGGCTCGATAACGAACCCGATCCTGGCGAGGCGCTCCGCCATCAGGGTCTGACACCCTTCATCGAGGGGGGTAACGGAGGGGCGGCGGATCAGATCCTTGGCCAGTGCGATGACATCCGACATCAGTTGTCCTTAGTTGTCCTTAACGGGAGAAGAGGGATTGGTAGTGATCAGCCTTGAAACCCAGAGTCAGTTCGCCGTCACGGTCGAGCAGCGGGCGCTTGATCATGGCCGGATGTTCCAGCAGCAGGGCACGCGCCTTGGTGGTGTCGAGCCCCTGTTTGGCCTCATCCGGCAGGGCGCGGAAGGTGGTGCCGCGGCTGTTGAGCAGGGCTTCCCAGCCGAGTTTTGCCAGCCAGCTGTCCAGATCGTCCGGGTTCAGGCCGTCGGCGCGGTGGTCGTGAAAGCGGTAGTCGATACCGGCCTCATCCAGCCACTTGCGGGCTTTCTTGATGGTGTCGCAGTTCTTGATGCCATAGAGGGTGATGGCCATGGGGAGTCCTTCTCTTGTGTGCGCTGGCCGTGGGCCGCGTCCCGAAAATCCGAATCAACACAGTGCAAGGGCCCGATTCTGGCATTGTGGCAATCCCATGGCAACGCCGATGGTCCGGCTCGCGGGTTTTACCGGAACTGGTCACACCTGAACGGCGATTTTGAGCACAAGATCAGAAGCGGTGCGGCTGGCGTGCCCGATGGGGCGGTTATTGCGGGAGAAGAGCCGCGTTTGCAGGAGAAAAAGAGAAGGGGGCAAACGCCAGATAGCTAAAACGCGCCAGCGGGCGCGTTTTGGTCGGCATCATCAAGCACCTCAATTAGTGCAGGGTGGTCCACTCATGGTCAAAGACCCGGGCCCGTTCCCAGGGTGCATCAGGCAGGCTGGAAGAGAGGCCAGTGTATTTGCCCACGTCGTCCACCACGATGGCGGAGAGGATCGGCAGGTTGTTTTCGGTGCAGTACATGCGGATGCGTTGCAGCAGGGTGCGCAGTTCATCCTGGCACTGCTCCAGCCCGGCCTGTTTGGCCAGTTTGGAGTAACGAATGGTAGTGCGTTCCTTTGCAGACTCGACGAGGATGTCCCACAGCTTGTAGTCGCAGGTCGAAGCACCTGCGGTGGCTTGGCTTGTCATAACTCTCTCCGGCGCGAAATGGTCGCTATATGTCGAAGCGCATCTTCGCCAGTTCGGCGCCGTCATATGTTGATCCAACGCAAAAAAGAGGGGAGTCGCGTCACACAATTCCCGGATATGGGGTGATAAAGGTTTTACGGCAGTTGAAATAACGAAAAATTGTTACATGGCCGACATATTATGCTAATGAATCACGGTGACGGCACCTTTATTGATAGGGATCAAAGGCAAACAGTGGTCAGATCACTAGATTTCGCTCTTCGATAAATTTATCAGGAGTGAATATTGGAACTTTTATTCGTCTTGCTCGTTCTGGTCGCCGTGGTCTACGGCATTATCAAGGATTACAACCCGCAGGCGGTGTTGGCGCTGGCGGGCATGGCCATTTTTGCGGTGGCCTACTGGCTGGGGCTGCACCCCATTCTCCCCGCTGACAAGAGCACCGGTTTCGCCCTGTTCGACCTGTTCGAAGTGTTCAAGGGAATCTTCTCCTACCGCGCGGCGGGCCTCGGCCTCACCATCATGGCGGTGGCGGGTTTTGCCACCTACATGTCCCATATCGGGGCCTCCCAGGCGCTGGTGCGGGTGGCGGTCAAACCGGTGGCAGGCATCCAGTCCAGCTACCTGATGCTCTCCATCTGTTATCTGGTGGCGGTCTTTGTCTCCCTGTTCGTTACCTCCGCTACCGGCCTTGGCCTGCTGTTGATGGTCACCATGTATCCGGTGATGCGCAACCTCGGTATCAGCCCGGCCTCCGCTTGTGGCGTTATCGCCACCTCACAGGCGTTCGAGATTGGCCCGACCCAGACCAACGCCATCTTCTCCGCCGGTCAATCCGGCATGGATCCGACCAGCTATTTTGTCGACTACCAGATCTGGCTGGTGGCCCCCATGCTGCTGGTGACCATGGTGCTGCACTTCTTCTGGCAGCGTCACTGCGATCGCAAGGATGGCTGGGATCCTGCGCTCCATCGCGGCGATCACGCCGAGCTGGACGAACAGGGCACCGAGAGTGTGCAGGCCCCCACCTGGTATGCCCTGCTGCCGATCATCCCCTTCGTGCTGATGATGACCTTCTCCAAGCTGCTGGTGAGCGACATCAAGATGAGCGTGGAGGTGGCCATGCTGCTGTCGGTCTTTATCGGCATGCTGTGCGAGCTGCTGCGTAGCCGCTCGGTGCGTACCGCTTTTGCCGGTCTGTCGAGCTTCCTCGACGGCATGGGCAAGGTGTTTGGCCCCGTGGTGGCGCTCATCGTCTGTGCCGAGCTGTTTGCCGAATCTCTCAAGGCCATCGGCGCCATCGATACCCTGCTGCACTCTGCCAGCAATGCCGGTATCGGCAGCGGCCTGATGACCCTGGTGATGGTGGCGCTGATCATGGTAGCGGCGGTCATCATGGGCTCCGGCAACGCGGCCTTCCTCAGCTTCTCGACCCTGGCACCGGCGGTGGCGGCCAAGTTTGGCGTACCGGCGGTGACCATGCTGCTGCCGATGCAGCTCGCTTCCAGTATCGGCCGTACCGTCTCTCCCATCGCGGCTGTGCTGATCGCCTGTGCGGGGATTGCCAAGGTATCGCCCTTTACCGTGGTCAAGCGCACCAGCGTGCCGATGGCGGGGGCGCTGGTGACGGCGCTGACCCTCAACTATCTGCTGTTCATGTAGTGATGTGGGTTATGTAGTGGTGTTTGGAATTTACCGGTCGGGCGGGTGGCATGGCTGCCCGCCTTTTTCTCACTGTGTCGCATTGTTGCAATAGACGATCGGCCATCAATGCTGATTGTTGCATGGAGAAGATAATGACAGTTGTAAAGAGCCCGTTTTCCCTCGATAACTATCTGGCCGATTTGGCCCCGCTCATCAACCTCGATTGCGGTACTCGCACCCCGGCCGGGGTAGCGAAAGTGGCCGACATCATGACCGAGAAATATGAGGCCATCGGCTGGCAGGTGACTCGCCACCAGTTCGCTGCCGAGTGCGGCCCCTGCCTCGAGATCACCAATGCGCCGGGTGCAGATCACTACGACGTGATGCTGTGCGGCCACATGGATACCGTCTTCCCCGAGGGGACGGCGGCCAAGCGCCCGCTGAAAATCGAAGGCAATCAAGCCTTTGGCCCCGGCGTTTCGGACATGAAGAGCGGCTTGCTCTCTATCTGGTATGCCCTCAAAGAGATGGACCCGGCATTGCTTGCCAAGCTCAAGGTGCTGGTCTGCTACAACTGCGACGAAGAGATTGGCTCCCCCTGGTCCAAGGATTGGCTGGTGAAAAAAGCCAAACAGAGCGGCTGCGTGCTGGTGGCCGAGGCTGCCCGTCCCAACGGGGATCTCATCAGCGCCCGCAAGGGCAATGCCAAGTACCGCATCACCTTCCACGGCAAGGCGTCCCACGCCGGTTCGGCCCTGACCGAAGGGGTCTCTGCCATTACAGAACTCGCTCATTGGGTGCTGGCCATCAACGAGCAGGTCAACATGACCACGGGCACCACCATGAACGTTGGCGTGGTACAGGGCGGCACCGGTGTCAACGTGGTGCCGGACTTTGCCGAGGCGATCGTCGATCTGCGCTTCTGGAGCAACGAAGAGGCCGCTGTGGTACACGATCGGCTCACCTTTATGGCCAACAACCCCTTCCTCGCGGGTTGTCGGGTCGAGGTGGATCGCCAGACCTTCAAGCCGGCGATGCGCCCGAGTGGCGACACCGAGGCGCTGATGGCACTGGTGGAGGCGGCAGCCAAGGAGGAGGGGATCCCCTTCAACTGGCTGGAGGCCGGTGGCGGCTCGGATGCCAACTTCACCGCCGCCGCGGGGGTGCCGTCGCTGGATGGCTTCGGCCCCATGGGGGGCGGTTTCCACTCGGAGGCGGAGTTCCTGCTGCTGGAGAGCATCGAGCCGCGCATCCGCCTGCTGCAGCGGGTGCTGGGCAAGCTGGCGAAATAAGCCGGTTTATCCCTTGTTCGGGTCGTTATTGGCCCGCTCAAAACTGGTCCGCTCAAATCCAAACGGGAGGCTGTTGCCTCCCGTTTTTTTATCTCGATTTTTCGCGCGCTGAGTGAGCGGGCCAGATGGCCTGATGCCGTTACCCCTGCGGTTCGGCCAGATAGGCCAGATGATCCTGCCGCGTCACCTGCCAGCCATCGAGGCGCAGCGGGGCGGCAAAGCCCGGGCCGTCGGTCACCATGGTGTGGTACTCCCCTTGCTCGCCGCAGGCATCGAAGCCCTCGTGCTCGGCCAGTTGCTGCAGATCGCTGAGGGTGGTGGCATCAAGGGTGCGTCCAGTCCACTCGGGGGAAAGCACCCGGGTATCGACGCAGGAGAGGTGGGCGACGATGCCACGCGCCAGCATATCCGCCAGCAAGGCTTGACGAGATTGCTGCCAGAGCGGGGTATGGACGGTGAGGCCCAGCGGCTGGCAGCGTTCGCGGATCCAGTTAGGCGCACCGCCCACGCTGTCGATATCGCCGGTGACCACGCCATCGAGTTGCCACTCCTCCTTGAGCCGTGCCAGTGCCCGCTCATAACCGAGATCGAACGGCGCTTCTATGGTGACCAGCAGATGGGGCAGCCCGAGGGCTTCCGCCTGACGGCGCACCAGCGGCAAGGGGTGAGCGAGAAATCGGGGCTCAGGCGGCGCAAAGGTGGCCAGTGCCACCAGCTGATGGCCCGCTTGGCGAGCATGACAGAGGGCCAGCATGGCATCTTTGCCACCGCTCCAGAGCAGGATGACGCGAGACATGGATGAGATTCCGGTGGTGAACGAGGGGGCATGCTACCCAGCGGCGGGGGCAGAGGTAAAGGTATTGTGTCCGGAAATGGTGGCGGGGAAGTGGTTGAGGTAACTGAGCGGGGAAAAAAGCAGGCCCCCGAAGCGGGGGCCTGTATTGCAATAGCGTGGTAAACGCCGCTGCGATTAGAGCAGGATGCTGGTGAGGATAAAGCCCAGCGAGCAGGAGGTCACCACCCCGATCAGCCCCGGAATGATGAAGCTGTGGTTGATGATGAACTTGCCGATGCGGGTGGTGCCGGAGCGGTCGAAACCGATACAGGCCAGATCGCTCGGGTAGGTCGGCAGCACGAAGTAGCCGTAGCTCGCTGGCAGGAAGGCGATCAGCAGCTTCGGCTCGACACCCAGCGCCAGACCCATGGGGGCGATGGCGGTGAGGGCGGCGGCCTGGCTGTTTACCAGCTTGGAGATGAGGAACAGCACCAGGGCGTAGGTCCAGGGCTGGGCCTGTACCACATGGGCCAGGGTCTCTTTGAGCAGCGGCATGTGGGCCTGGAAGAAGGTCTCACTCATCCAGGCAACCCCGAATACGGAGAAGATGGCGACCATGCCCGCCTTGAAGACGGCGCCGTTGGCGATCTCGCCCGGCTTGACCTTGCAGCGCATCAGGATGATGGCACCGGCGATCAGCATCATCATCTGGATCACCAGGTTCATGGAGAGCGGGCCGGTCTTGTCCTTGATGGTGAACACCGGCCGCAGACCTTCGTTGGCGCCGAGCAATACCACGGCAGCGATGGCGGCGAAGAAGATCCAGGTAGACCAGTAGGCCTCTTTCGGGAACTTGGTGTTGAGCAGGGTCTCGCCACCACCGTAGATAAAGGCACGCTGCTCCGGGTCTTTGATCTTGGCCTGGAACTCTTCATCCTTGTCCAGATCCTTGCCGCGACGCAGGCTCCACAGGGCCGCCACGATGACACCGGTCAGGGAGGAGGGGATGGCGATCATCAGGATGTCGAGCAGGCCGTAAGCCTGACCGATACCGTGACCTGCCGCCAGAATGGAGACCATGGAGACCACGGCAACGGAGACCGGGGAGGCGCAGATGGCCATCTGGGAGGCAACGGAGGCGACAGCCATCGGGCGCTCGGGACGGATGTTCTTCTGCAGCGCGATGTCAGCGATGATGGGGAACATGGTGTAGACCACGTGGCCGGTACCGCACAGGAAGGTGAGGGTCCAGGTGGTGAGCGGCGCCAGGATAGTGATGTATTGCGGGTGACGGCGCAGCAGGCGCTCGGCCACTTGCATCATCAGGTTGAGGCCACCGGCAGTCTGCAGGGTGGCGGCACAGCCGATCACCGCCAGAATGGTCAGCATTACCTGAACAGGCGGTTCGCCCGGCACCAGGCCGAAGACGAAGGTCAGCAGGAAGAGACCGATACCACTGATGAGACCGAGTCCCATGCCACCAAAGCGGGTACCCAGCAGCAAGCAGCCGAGTACCACCAAAAATTCCATCAAGATCATTCCGTTACCTCGTGTGATTCAACCCATATTGCCGCGGGTAGCCTGAACCATGAATTGTCATTGTCTGTTTTATTTAGCCCAAAAGGGTTAGTTGCTATTCTGCTCCCCTGAAAAAGTGAAAAAATTGAGTTACTTCAATAACTCGATGAATTTTTGATTAAACCACTTAAAAACCACGTACTAACAAAAACATCATTTTTGTCACCAAGTGGTATCACTCGGGGCCAGCCCATCAGAGTGCAACCAGAGGCGTTGTGATGGGGAAGGCGTTGGTAAGGAAGGTGTGGAAAAAGGCCCGGGTCAGGGGAGAAGAGGCTGTAAAAACACGGGTTAAAGATATCTTTTTTGACAAATGGGGTGTTCTGCGACTCTGCTCATCGGGGGGCGGGTGCTGATAGCAGATAGCGACGCTGATACTGTTCGCTCAGCTGCTTGATATCGAGTCTGGCTAGCGCATTGTTCACTCGCTGTTGCAGTTGCTGTTGATCGGGACGGAACATGATGTGCAGGCTCTTGTACCCGAGGATCTTCGGGTTGAACTGCAGCTGTTCGGGGTGGAGTTTGTCATCGTGATAGGTGAGCCAGTAGAAAACATCCCGGTCGATCACGGCCAGATCGAGCCGGTCGCGCTGCAATTTTCGCAGGTTGAGGTGATCGTCGTCCACGGCAAAGGTGTTGAGGCGCTTGCTGGCCATCAGGGCATCAAATTCACGGGTATTGATATAACCTGCGACGACCCCAATCCGGTAGGAAGCGAGATCTTCGAGTCGCTGCCAGTGGATAGGGGGGCCGGCTTGCTGCGCCATGCCCAGCACACTACTGCCCACGCTGGTGGAAATATGCCACCGTTTATCCAGATCATCGGCGAAGTATTTGGGGAAGTAGCCGCTGTAGTGCTGGGCGGGATCGGATGCCAGCAACATGGCTCGATGCCAGGGGTAGAAGTCAAACTGAACCTCCAGCCCCGCTTCGGCAAATGCACGCTTGACGATATGGCCGGTAAGGCCACCATCAGGGAGATGCTGGCTGGTATAGGGGGGCCACTCCAGGGTGGTCAGGTGCACGGGTTCTGCCCGCAATTGCAGGGGGAGCCAGAGCAGCAAGAGTGTCAGAAGCTGACGATATCCCATGAACGACCCATTCCTTGTGTCGATTGGTTCTGAGTATTACCCATAACGGGGGTAATAAAAAAGCCGACCCTGAGGACGGCTTTTGCAATGTAGTGGCAATATGCCGCTGATCAGAACTCGGCGGTACGCGGAGTACGCGGGAACGGGATCACGTCGCGGACGTTGCCCATACCGGTCACGTAAACCACCAGACGCTCGAAGCCCAGACCGAAGCCGGAGTGCGGGACTGTGCCGTAGCGGCGCAGATCGCGATACCACCAGTAGTCTTCCTGCTTCAGCCCCATCTCGGCCAGGCGGGCATCCAGCACCTCCAAACGCTCTTCACGTTGGGAGCCACCGATGATCTCGCCGATGCCCGGTGCCAGTACGTCCATCGCGGCAACGGTCTTGCCGTCGTCGTTGAGGCGCATATAGAACGCCTTGATATCTTTCGGGTAGTTCTTCACTACCACCGGAGACTTGAAGTGCTCCTCGGCCAGATAGCGCTCGTGCTCGGAGGAGAGATCGATACCCCAGGAGACCGGGAACTCGAACTTCTTGCCGCAGTTCTTCAGCACTTCGATGGCATCTGTGTAATCGATCTGGGCGAAGTCGGAGGCGACGAAACGCTCCAGACGGCCGATGGCATCCTTGTCCACGTGCTGGGCAAAGAACTCCAGGTCGTCGCGACGCTCGGTCAGAACGGCGTTGAAGACGTACTTCAGCATGGCTTCAGCCAGCGCGGCGTTATCTTCCAGATTGTTGAAGGCCACTTCCGGCTCCACCATCCAGAACTCTGCCAGGTGACGGCTGGTGTTGGAGTTTTCGGCGCGGAAGGTAGGACCGAAGGTGTAGACCTTGGAGAGGGCACAGGCATAGGTTTCGGCGTTCAGCTGGCCGGATACGGTCAGGAAGGCCTCTTTGCCGAAGAAATCTTCGTTGTAGTCCACCTTGCCGGCGTCGGTGCGCGGCAGGTTTTCCATATCCAGGGTAGAGACGCGGAACATCTCGCCGGCCCCTTCGGTGTCAGAGGCGGTGATGAGCGGGGTCGCTACCCAGACAAAACCCTCTTCGTGGAAGAAGCGGTGGATGGCTTGCGCTAGGCAGTGACGAACCCGGGTCACGGCACCCACGATGTTGGTGCGCGGACGCAGGTGGGCCTGTTCACGCAGGTACTCGATGCTGTGGCGCTTGGCGGCCATCGGGTAGGTATCGGGATCTTCGACCCAGCCGACGACCTTCACATCGGTGGCCTGCAGTTCGAAAGCCTGGCCGCTGCCCTGGGATTCGGCGATGATGCCAGTCACTTCCACGGAGCAGGCGGTGGTCAGACGCAGCACTTCATTCTCGTAATTGGCCAGGGTATTGGGGACGACGGCCTGTACCGGATGGAAACAGGAGCCATCGGAAATGGCCAAAAATGAGATCCCCGCCTTGGAATCACGGCGAGTCCGGATCCACCCTCGTACAGTCAGGGTGGTGCCAACCGCATATTTACCGGTCAGCACATCAACTACGGATGCGTGCGTCATCGAAATATTGTCTCCAGCTTGTTCTTGCAGCGCTATTTGCAACACTAGGGAGTCTGGCCCGGGCACAGATGGCCCACCATGGCAGACTAAGCCGTCAATCTTACCCGCGCGGGTTTGATAAACAAGCAAAAATGTCGGACTCTGGTGGGGTTTTCAGCATGGTTCACCCAAGCAGGGTTCCCTCGGGACAGGAGATGCGAGTGAAAGAGCGGCGACAAGGGCCGGATTGGCTGACACGACTGTTGCGAGCAATGGTGCTGATCTGCTGGTGCGGTTTTATCGTGCTGCTTGCGCTCTATCACTATGCTAGGCCGGAGATTGCATATGGTTTTCTGGTTTACGGCGGCATCAAGGTACGCGATTACTGGGATCCCGCACTCACTCCCTGGTTGGTGCATGGCCTGTGGGGTTGCAGCTTGCTGACCCTGGCTGTACTGCTGCTGGAGCGGCGGCGCAGTCGGCGCAGGGATGATGCCTATCACGTCAATCTGGCGATCCTGCTGCTGATCCTTATTGCTTGTCTGCTGTTCTATTACACCGGTTAGCCGATGCCGGGCGGTGTGGTCCGCTATTCGCCAGGGCGAGCTCCCGGCTTGCCGCCGAGCGGTCGCTTGCCGAGTTGGCGCTCCACGCTGTCGAGCATCTGGTTGTAGGCCACCGCCACCCGGCCAATCTCGTCGCCGTCATCCCCCTCCAGCCGATGACCGAAGTCGTGCAGGTCGGTGGCCTCTTCCATGGAGCGGGTCAACTGGTTGAGAGGGCGCACGATCCAGGTGCGGATGACCCAGAGGGTCAGCAGCAGTCCCATCCCGAAGATGCCGGTGAGAATGAGCGCCGAGGTGAGAATATTCTGCTCGACCCGGGTAAACAGCGAATCGAGGGAGTAGTCAAAGCGCACGGCCCCTAACACAGTGTTCTCCGGCACCAGATGACAGCTGGTGCAGTCGGTGCCGCGAAAATCCTTCTTGGCCAGTAGTGGTCGGGTGACCACCAGACGGCTGTGCATGCCGTTGTGCACCACCTCCAGACTCCCTTTGCCCGCCAGAGCCAGCTCATCAAACTCATCTTTTACCTGTTCTGTCTCCCGTCCTGGCCCGAACTGTTTGCTCACCGCATCGCCACGAACGATGCGGGCATCCTCCACATGGGCGTGGTCGAGAAACTTGCCGCGCAGGGTATCGCGGGCATCCATCTTGCCGGTCAGCATCAGCATGTTGAGGCCATCAAAGTAGGCTTCGGTCTGCTCGCGGCTCTGCTCCTTGATGAGGGTCAGGATGAGATCGCGCTCGCGCACCGCCTGATAGGCTGCGGAGAAGACCAGTACCATGGAGAAGATGAAGAGCAGGAAAAAGTTGATTTTGGCAGCAATGGAGAGGCGCATGAGCAGTCTTTCTTGATGGTAAAACCGCAGCAGTTTACCCCTCTTGAGGCCTCAGGTCTGGTGTTTTGCTCACATTACGGCAAGTGAAACTGCACTGAAGTGGATAAAGTTGCCCTCTTTATATATCAAATGCCGGTAGTCAAACGGGCGGCTGCGATGGCCGCCCGCTGCATGCATTAAAACTCGCCTTCGGTGATGGCCTGACGGATGGCGCCGGTCAATACCCGCAACTCTTCAGGGGTAATGACGAAGGGGGGCATCAGGTAGACCAGCTTGCCAAAGGGGCGGATCCAGGCGCCCAGTTCGACAAACTTGCGCTGGATGCGCGCTACATCCACCCGCTCTTTCATCTCCACCACCCCGATGGCGCCGAGCACCCGCACATCCGCGACCGCCGGGTGCAGGGTCAGCTCTACCAGTTCTGTTCGCAGCTGATGCTCGATGGTGCGCACCCGCTCCTGCCAAGGTGAGGTCAGCAGCAACTCGATGGAGGCGTTGGCCACCGCGCAGGCGAGGGGATTGCCCATAAAGGTGGGGCCGTGCATAAAGACGCCGGCCTTGCCGTCACAGATGGTGCGGGCGACATGCTCGGTGGTCAGGGTCGCCGAGAGGGTGAGGTAGCCGCCGGTAAGCGCCTTGCCCAGACACATGATGTCGGGGCTGATCCCCGCCCAGTCGCAGGCAAACAGCTGGCCGGTGCGGCCAAAGCCGGTGGCAATCTCGTCGGCAATCAGCAGCACGCCGAACTCGTCGCACAGGGCGCGTACCCACTGCAGGTAGCGGGGATGGTAGAAGCGCATGCCGCCAGCGCCCTGCACTATGGGCTCAAGCACGATGGCGGCGATCTCCTCGTGATGATCGGCCATGAGTGTCGCCAGCTCCACCACGCACTGTTCATCCCACTCGGCGTGGAAGCGACAGCTGGGCGCGTCGACAAAATGGTGCTCCGGCAGGAATCCCTTGTAGAGCTCATGCATGCCGCCATCGGGATCGCAGACGCTCATGGCGCCAAAGGTGTCGCCGTGATAGCCGTTGCGCAGGGCGACAAATTTGGCTCTGGGCGTCCCCCTGGCGTGCCAGTACTGCTGGGCCATCTTGAGCGCCACTTCCACTGCCACCGAGCCGGAATCAGCCAGAAATACCCGATCAAGCCCCTTCGGAGTGATCTCCACCAGCTTGCGGCAGAGCTCGACCGCCGGAGCGTGGGTGAGGCCGCCAAACATTACGTGAGACATCTTGCCGAGCTGGGCGGTGGCGGCGGCGTCCAGTTCCGGCACCTGATAGCCGTGCACGCAAGCCCACCAGGAGCTCATGCCATCCACCAATTCACGGCCGTCGCTGAGGGTGATGGTCACCCCTTTGGCGCTGGCCACTTCATAGCAGGGCAGGGGGTGAGTGAGGGAGGTATAGGGGTGCCAGATGTGGTGCAGGTCGAATTCTTGGTTGGTCATTTGTTGTTCTGTTGTCAATTGGTTTGATCTGGTCGGTGTTGACAGTCTACGCGTGCTCTCTACACTAGCCAACAATTTCAGCCACTTGGCACTGCGCATCACCTTGAGCGCGCGGGCCCGGCGGCGGGTTCTGTGGCCGTCCATCCCAAGATGGCGGGCGCAGGATCCCACTAATAACAACCGGAAGCCATGTATGAATGCTCTCACCGCGGGCGGTCACGCCCTTCGTCATGACTGGACCCTCGCCGAGGTTCAGGCCCTGTTTGCCCTGCCGTTCAACGATCTGCTGTTTCAGGCCCAGACCGTCCACCGCGCCCACTTTGACCCGAACGAAGTGCAGGTGAGCACCTTGCTTTCCATCAAGACCGGCGCCTGCCCGGAAGATTGCAAATATTGTCCCCAGAGCGCCCGTTACCACACCGGTCTTGAGGCCGAGCGGCTGATGGAGGTGGAGAAGGTGCTGGAGCGGGCCCGCGAAGCCAAGGCCAACGGCTCGTCCCGTTTCTGCATGGGGGCCGCCTGGCGCAATCCCAAAGAGAAGGACATGCCCTACATCATCCGGATGATCGAGGAGGTGCGCGGGCTCGGCATGGAGACCTGCATGACGCTGGGGATGCTCACCGCCGATCAGGCGGCGCGTCTGGGGGCCGCGGGGCTCGATTACTACAACCACAACCTCGACACCTCGCCGGAGTTTTACGGCGAGATCATCTCCACCCGCACCTATCAGGACCGGCTCGATACCCTGGAGCATGTGCGCAGCGCCGGCATGAAGGTCTGCTCCGGCGGTATCGTCGGTATGGGCGAGCAGGCGAAAGATCGGGCGGGCCTCTTGATGGCGCTCGCCAATCTGCCCCGTCACCCGGAGAGTGTGCCCATCAACATGCTGGTCAAGGTGAAGGGGACGCCGCTGGAGGATCAGGAGAACCTCGATCCGTTCGAATTTATCCGCACCATCGCCGTGGCACGGATCATGATGCCTGCCTCCCATGTGCGCCTCTCTGCCGGGCGGGAGAAGATGAACGAGCAGATGCAGGCGATGTGCTTTATGGCGGGGGCCAACTCCATCTTCTACGGCTGCAAACTGCTGACCACCCCCAACCCGGACGAAAACAGCGACATGCAGCTGTTCAAGCGGCTCGGCATTCGCCCCGCCCAGCGGGCCCAGAAGCCGGATCAGGTTCAAGAAGAGGAGCTGCTGGCCGAGGTGAGTCGCCAGAGCGAGCCCACCGAGATGTTTTATGACGCCACTCGCCCCCGTGCAGGGGCCGCTCGGTCATGAACGGCCCTGCAGTAACGGGCCCCTTTGTGTTGGGCACGGCGCTGGCCGAGCGCGAGCAGGCGGGTCTGCTGCGCAACCGCATCGCGACCGACGGGGCGAGTGGCGGGCGGCTCAGGGTTGCAGGGCGCGACTACCTCAACTTTTCCGCCAACGACTATCTGGGACTGGCGGATCACGGCGCCATCAAGGCCGCCTTCAACGCGGGGATTGAGCGTTATGGCACGGGCTCCGGCGCTTCGCCGCTGGTGACCGGTTACAGTCATGCCCACCAAGAGCTTGAGAAGACCCTGGCCGAGTGGCTCGGGGTGGAGGCGGTGCTGCTCTTCAACTGCGGTTTTTCCGCCAATCAGGCGGTGCTCAAAGCCCTGCTCGGCAAGGATCATCTGCTGTGGCAGGACAAACTCAACCACGCCTCCCTGCAGGAGATGGGCAGCCAGCTCCCCTGCAAGATGAAGCGCTTTGCCCACAACGACATGGCGGCCCTTGAACGGCAGCTTGAGCCAAATCGCGGACTGATTGTCTCGGAAGGGGTGTTCAGCATGGACGGGGATCAGGGCCCTTGGCGCGAGCTCGCAACCCTCGCCGCCCAAAGCGGCAACTGGTTGATGATCGACGATGCCCATGGTCTTGGTGTGCTGGGATCCGAGGGGCGCGGCACCCTGGCGGCACAAGGGGTTCAACCTGCCAGCGTACATATCCAGATGGGCACTTTTGGCAAGTCGCTTGGCGTCGCCGGTGCCTTTGTCGGCGGCAGTCGCGAGCTGGTGGAGTATCTGGTCAACTTTGCCCGCCACTATGTCTACAGCACCCATATGCCCGCCGCGCAGGCTTGCGCGGTCAGCAAGAGCATCGAACTGGTGCGCGCGGCTGATGAGTCCCGCGCCCATCTTGGCCAGCTGATCGCTCGCTTCCGGCAAGGGGCAGAGGCGTTGGGTTGGCAGCTTGGCGCGAGCGATACCCCGATCCAGCCGCTGCTGGTGGGGGAGAGCAGCACCGCCCTGCAACTGGCTGAACGGCTGCGGGTGCGCGGTGTCTGGGCTGGCGCCATCCGCCCGCCCACTGTGCCGGTCGGTACGGCCCGGCTGCGCATTACGCTGAGTGCAGCCCACCGCGAGCAGGATGTGGATCGCCTGCTCGATGCCTTGGGGGTTTGCCCTGCAGCGACAACGGTTGGGGAGGCTTGCCATGGCTGAGCGTTTTCAAACGGTGGACAAGGCGCAGCTCGCCCGTCGTTTCGGGGCGGCGGCCCGTCACTACGACGCCCATGCCCGCTTTCAGCAGGAGGTGGGGCAGGCGTTGATGGAATGGATGCCGAGCAGGCCGGTTGGCACTGATCTGACGGTGAGCGGGCTGGATCTGGGCTGCGGCACCGGCTTTTTCTTGCCCCAACTGGCGAACCGTTGTCACCAGCTGGTGGGGCTTGATCTCGCCCCCGGCATGCTGGCGCAGGCCGCCTTGCGTGGCAGCGGTGCTCGCTTGCTCTGCGGCGATGCGGAGCAGCTTCCTTTCGCCGACAGCGCGTTCGACTGGGTTTTCTCCAGTCTGGCGCTGCAGTGGTGCGAGCGTCCGGCCCAGGCTTTTGGCGAGCTGCTGCGGGTGGTCAAACCGGGCGGCCAGATCTTTTTCTCGACCCTGCTCGATGAGTCGCTCTGGCAGTTGCGAGCCGCCTGGCAGCAGCTTGATGGTCGCGCCCATGTCAATCGCTTCCTCAGCCTGCCACAATTGGAGCAGGCGCTGGCTAGCGCCGGGGTATCTGCTCCCGAGCTGCGTTGTATCACCTGGGATCTCGCCTATCTTGAATTGCCGCAGTTGTTGCGCGATCTCAAGGGGATTGGGGCCAATCAGATCAACGACAATCAAGGGGGCGCCGCCCCGGCCGGTCTGAGCGGTCGCGCCAGATTGCAGCAGCTGGCTCAGGCATATGAAGCATTTCGCCAGCCCGATGGCAGGTTGGTCGCCAGTTATCGGGTGTGTCTCGGTCGCCTCAGCAAGCCTTGCTGAGCGCCGGGAATTGCAGTGTGTGCAGGGCAGTGAGCCACTCCCTGCCAAGGAGAGAACCATATGAAATCATTCTTTATCACCGGCACAGATACCGATGCGGGCAAGACGCTGGTGGCACGCACTCTGCTGCGCGAATTCAGCGCACAGGGGATCCGCTGTGCCGGCTACAAGCCTATCTCGGCAGGGTGTGCCCGAACACCCGATGGATTGCGCAACCTCGACGCTGTTCTGTTGCAGGAGGCGGCGAGTGTTCAGCTGCCTTATGAGGTGGTCAATCCCTTTGCCTATGAGCCGCCGATTGCGCCCCATATCGCTGCCAGCGAGGCGCGCCAGCCCATTACCATGCAGGGGCTGAGCGAGGGGCTGCGCAAGATTGAACAGGCAGGGGCCGAGCTTGCAGTAGTGGAAGGGGCGGGGGGCTGGTATCTGCCGCTGGATCGCAAGCATCTGCTGTCGGATTGGGTGAAGCAGGAGAACATGCCGGTGATTTTGGTGGTGGGGGCCAAGCTGGGCTGTCTCAACCATGCACTGCTCACCTTTGCTGCCATTCGCAACGATCGGTTGCCAGTGGCGGGATGGGTTATTAATCGCCTTCACAGTGCCATGAGCCACTATCAGGAAAATCTGGACACCCTGAGGGGGATGTTACCGGCCCCGTTTCTGGGGGAAATTCCCTTTATAAACAATCCATTTGAGGCTGATTTGCAGGGGCGGCTTGATATCTCTCCGCTCTTGTGACGTCACATTCAGCGAACATTCATCGAGTCTCCCTAAAATTCATCCATAACATGGAGATAGGGAGGTCGAGTGATCTCTCTCCGTGTCTTTAATTCTCACAAGGAGTCTATATGAAGCGAATTATGCTATTCCTGGTGACCAACCTGGCCGTCATGCTGGTGCTGGGGGTGGTACTCAATATCCTGTTCTCGGTTCTGGGGATCAACAAGTCCAGCATTTCCGGGCTGTTGATGTTCTGTGCCGTGTTCGGTTTTGGGGGTTCCTTTATCTCCTTGCTGATGTCCAAGTGGATGGCCAAGCGCAGCTATGGCGTCCAGGTCATCGAGCAACCCCGTAACGAGACCGAGCACTGGCTGGTGAGCACTGTTGCCCGTCAGGCCCGCGAAGCGGGTATCAAGATGCCGGAAGTGGGGATCTACGACTCTCCCGAGATGAACGCCTTTGCGACCGGCGCCCGCCGAGATGATTCGCTGGTGGCGGTCTCCTCCGGCCTGCTCTACAGCATGAGCCGTGACGAGGCGGAAGCGGTACTGGCCCACGAGGTGAGCCACGTTGCCAACGGCGACATGGTGACCCTGACCCTGATCCAGGGGGTGGTGAACACCTTCGTGATGTTCTTCGCCCGCATCGTGGCTGGCGTCATCAGCAACTTCTTCAGTTCCAACAACGAGGAAGAGAGCAGCAGCACCGGTGGTTTTGCCTACATGATCACCGTGTTTGTGCTGGAGATGTTGTTCGGCATTCTGGCCTCCATCATCGTCATGTGGTTCAGCCGTCAGCGCGAGTTCCGTGCCGATGCCGGTGCCGCCAAGCTGGCAGGTCGCGACAAGATGATTGCCGCCCTTGAGCGCCTCTCCCGCGGTGCCGAGCCGCAGCTGGAAGGCTCCATGATGGCCTTTGGCATCAACGGCAAGCGCTCCATGAGCGAACTGTTCATGAGCCACCCGCCCATTGAGCAGCGTATCGCCGCCCTGCGTGGTTGATAGATACTGAATGACAGGGGATAACCCCGCATAAAAAACGGCTGCCTTGGGGCAGCCGTTTTGTTTTGCAGCCTTCTTTAAAGCTTGAAGTGCCCCATCTCCTGGCGCAGCACCCGTGACAGCTGCTTGAGCTTGGCTGCCTCTTGGGACACGTGGCGGGCGGCATCCCCCGATTGTTCCGAGAGGGAGGTGATGTTGCCGACGGTAGAGACCACCTCGTTGGCGGCGGTGGACTGCTCGCGCAGGGTGTGGCTGATCTCTCCCATCAGACCGGTGAGATTGGAGGCGTGGCTCTGGATGCTGGCGATTGCCTGCCCGGTCTGGTTGGCCAGTGTGACCCCGCGGGAGACGTTGTTGACCGTGTTCTCCATGCTGCGGATAGAGGCATCCGCCCCGCTCTGGATCTTGCTGATCATCCCGGTGATCTGCTGGGTCGAGGCCGCCGAGCGGCTGGCCAGATTGCGTACTTCGTCGGCAACCACCGCAAAGCCACGTCCCTGCTCACCGGCCCGCGCCGCCTCGATAGCCGCGTTGAGGGCCAGCAGGTTGGTCTGATCGGCGATGCCGCGGATCACGCCGATGATCTCCGAGATCTGCTGGGTATGGCTGTTGAGTTCTGCGATGGTGCTGGCTGCTTCACCGACCGTGGTGGAGATATTCTCGATGCTGCCAAGCGTCTCCTTGATGACCCCGGAGCCCTCCTCCAGCGTGTCGGCTGAGACCTTGCTGAGCTCGTCTGCATGGCTGGCATTGTCGGAGAGGTGGCTGATGCTCACCACCAGCTCTTCGATGGCGGCGGCCATGGTCTGGGTACTGGTTTGCTGATCGGTGGCGAACTGGGCGGTCTGCTCCGCTATCTGGGCGATGCTGTCGGCCGAATTGGACAACTCCTCGGTGGAGTGGGATACCTTGCCGATGATCCCCTTGAGGGTGCTCTGTGTGGTGCCAAGCAGGCCGATAAGACTCTCTTTCGAGCCTTGGGGCACCTTGATGGGGCGGGAGAAATCCCCTTCCGCCAGCAGATGGAGATCGGTCTTGAGCTGTTCGACCGAGGTGCCCACCAGATCGAGCAGGGAGCGATAGGTGCGCCAGAGGAAGAACATCAATACCAGGCCCAGAGCGATAAAAAGGTAGCGCAGCATGTCGGTATTGGCGGTGGCACTCTCGACCGCCTCCTGGTTGCGCCCCTCCATCATCACGTAGAAATCGTCGATGGGTGACATGATGCGACCCTTGTTCTGGTGATAGGCCTTGTCATGCATCATGGCGATGGCCTTCTGCTGGTTGGCGGCCAGATCACCGTCCGTCTGCTGCACCAGTTTGAAGGCAGCCACCTCGGTGTTGACCAGTGCATCCGAGTTGTTCTTGGCCTCGTTGAGCTTGGCGAGTTCAGCATCGGTGAAACCGGCATCCTTCATCAGATCGATCAGGCCGCGGCGAACATTGCTGTCGGGGCGAGGATTCTGGCCGTTGGCCGCGACAAAATCCCAATAGATACGGTTGTAGCCATCCGGTCTCGGCTGTTCGCCGTTGCGAATGGCCAGTATCCGCATGTACTGCTGCTCGTAGGCTGGATCCTTGGTGATGACGTAGGTGCGACCGAGTCGGGTCAGGTCATCGGAGGATTGGCGCAGCTCGTCGGCCAGCAGGTAGGAGAGATATTGTTGTCGATAACTCTCTTCCAGTTGTTTACCCGCCCAGCTGTAGGCGAAAAACACCAGTGACAGCAGGATCAGGGTGATCACGGAGAGCAAGAGGTTGAGTTGAAAGGCGGGTTTGTTCTGTTCCATGGTTTGAGCGTCCTTATTCTCACCGGGTAACCCCCTTGGTCAGACGGCAAAGGCCGCTACGTCGGAGGGGTTTTGTTGTTATTGCTGTGAGTATAGAAGTCATCGTCGGCATGGTTGCGCAGGCGGGGCGAGAAAGAGACGAGAATGGAGGAACCGCGGGTCGACAGGGGGGAAAAGGTCGGCCAGGATCGGGGCCCAGCCAGCCTTTTCGTGGCTCGATCACCTTATTTGATGACGATGTCTGTGAGCGGTACGGCGCAGCAGGTGAGGATTTTGCCCTCTGCCCGCTCGGCGGCACTGATGGCGGGGGCGTCGGGGTGATCCACCTCGCCCGAGATCAGCGTCTGTTTGCAACTGCCGCAGATCCCGGCGCGGCAGCTCCAGGGCAGCTCTACGCCTTGCTTGTTGGCCTGATCCAGCACAGTGCCCTGATTGTTGCCGGTAAAGGCTTGGGCGCCGATACGCAGTTGTACCGCCTGATGGGGGCGGGCCACCGAGAGAATGGCGCCGCCAAAACTCTCCTGTTTGATCCGTGCGGCCGGAACGCCGAGGGCCGCAACTTTGGCGGCAGCATCGGCCATAAAACCGTGGGGGCCGCAGATAAAGACCTCTTTTTCGGCCAACCCTTTGACCAGTCGCAGATGCTCATCATTGAGTCGCCCTTGCAGCCCCTGCCAGTGATTGTCCGGCTGGCTCAGGATAATGGTGAGGGTCATGCCCTGCTGCGCCATGGCGTACAGTTCGCTGGCGGCGGGAATGTCCGCTTCACTGCGGCACAGGTGCATAAAGTGAACCTCTTCCAGCTCCCCGCGTAGCGCCAGGGTGCGGGCTATCGCCAGCATGGGGGTGACGCCGGAGCCTGCGGAGAGCAACAGGAGGTTGCGCTCGCGGCCTAGGTGAAAATCGCCAGCGGGGTTGGCGGCCAGCAGCCGATCACCCACCTGCAACTGCTGGTGCAGCCAGTGGGAGATGCGGCCACCCTTCACCTTCTTGACGCTGATGCCGTAACGCTCCGGGTGATCCGGCGTGGAGCTCAGGGTATAGCGCCGCTGGATCCGTTCATTTTTGATATCGAGGCTGATGGGCAGATGCTGGCCCGGCAGGTAGTCGGGCAGAGGCTCGCCATCGGCTGCTTCGAACCAGAAGGTCTCCAGAGCCCGCGCCAGCGGTTCGCGGGCCATGCAGACCAGCTCCCGCTTCTTCGGCGCGGCGGCGGGATAGACCACCGGACGGGTGCGCTCCAGCACTTCTATCTCGCTGCCTGCCTCAATCCAGCCCTCGTTCAGCGCCACCAGATTCTGGCCGAAGTAGACCTCGCCATCCTCGCCACGGCGGTAGCGGGTAAGGGTGGCCAGCGGCTCTTTCAGGGCGTTGAAACGATCGGTGCCCGCTTCCACCGTGGTCATGATGCAGCGGCTGCAGGGCTTGACCACTTTAAATTCCACTTCGCCGATGCGGATGCGCACCCAGCTGTCCTCCTCGAAGGGCTGGGTATTGCTTGCCACCAGATTGGTGCGGAACTGGCTCATCTGGTGCAGCGCATCGGAGCGCAGATTGAGATCCTCAAGGGAAGCCTGGCTTATCAGCAGCAGCGGATAACCGTCGGCAAAGCTGACCCGGGTGCCGGTCTTCTCGCGAAAGCGATCAGAGGTCTCACCCAGCCAGAGTAGTTGCACCGTTTCCCCTGCCACCCGGCTCAGCCACCCATCGGCTTTGGGGTCGGTGTGCAGGGCGGTGAAACGGTCGCTCCAGACTCCGGTAGCTTGCGGGGCGCAGCTGAAGTCGGCCTCTTGCAGGGTGAGCGGTTCAAAGCCCGGATAGCGCAGTTGCAAGCCTCCTTCGATGGGGGTGGCCACGACCTGTTGCAGCTGGGGATGGGTACGGGCGGTGATAAAGGTGCCGTCCGGTTTGACCACCATGTAGCGGCGATCCCCTGCCAGTCCCTCTTCGGTCACCCGGGCGCGAGCCAGCGGCATACCTGCAGTCGATTTGATGGGGTAGAGGTGAATGCTGTCTAGCCTGGGCATCTTCATATCCTTGTGACGCGGCGCGATCGCCTAGAAAAAGGGGAACATAACGGTTCCCCGGCGATCCGGCAATCCTTTCAAGGGGGCGGTCTATAGTTGGGAAAAGAGAACAAGAGGGCATCGGGATGAAAATAAGCTGGTTGCTGGCGGGGAGCCTTTTTTGCCACGGGCTCTGGGCGCAGGAGCTGACCCTGACCACGGGAGAGTATCCCCCTTACTGCTCCGAGACGCTGAAATATCAGGGGCTTATCCCCCATGTGGTGAGCGAGGCATTCAGGAGTGAAGGGGTGAGCGTCAAGTTCCAGTTTCTGCCCTGGAAGCGGGCCTTTCGCTTGTCGGAGGAGGGAGTGGTGGATGGCACTGTCCACTGGTATGAGTCGAGCGAGCGGCGCAAAACCCATCTCTACAGCGATCCCATCCTGAGCGAAACCTACGTCTGGTTCTATCTCAAATCAAACCCGCTGGAATGGCGTGGCTATCAGGATCTGGCGGATCGCAAGCTGGCTGCGGTCAGTGGCTATACCTACAATGCAGATTTTTTTGCAGCCATCGCGCAGGTGCCGCTGCAGGTGCAGTTCGTCACCCGGCTGCGCCAGAGCTTTGATCTGCTGCTCTCCGGCCGCGCCGACCTGACCCTGGAGAACATCGATGTCGGCTACTACTCCCTGCGTCAGTTCTACCCGGCCAGCACGGTCGATCTCTTTGCAACCCATTCAAAACCCGTGATGAAAGTTGAAGGCCACCTGCTGATCAGCCGCAAGCGTGCCAACGCTGACGAGCTGATCAAAACCTTCAATCGGGGGCTCGCCAAACTGAAAGCCAGCGGTCAGCTGGAGAAGATGTTACTTGAGTCACGTTCTGGTCTCTATGAACCATAAAGTGCAACATTTTTTGATCCTGATTCGCTAATCAGTACAAAAAAGCGGCCATTATCGACTCAGTTCCCAGTTTCTAACGCTTTCGCTTCTTCCCCATCCGGCCACCGTCCGCTTCGGCTACACGGTATCAAGCGCCATCGGGTGGGGCCTGTCACACAAAAAGAAGAAAGCAATGTATGAGCAAACAACTGGACATGACCCCATTGCCGGATCTCTCCCTGAAAACGGGAACAGGCCCGGTGCGTACCCGGCTACCCGTTTGGCGGCCGGCCCTGCCACCCTGCAATCACGCCTGCCCGGCCGGAGAAAATATCCAGGCCTGGCTCTCTTTGGCGCAGGCCGGCCGTTTTGAGGCGGCCTGGCAGACCCTGATCGAAGAGAACCCCTTGCCCGCCATCCATGGCCGGGTCTGCTATCACCCCTGCGAGAGCGCCTGCAACCGCGGTCAGGTGGATGAATCCGTCTCTATCCACGCCATCGAACGCTTCCTCGGCGACGAAGCGCTGGCCCGTGGTTGGCAGCCTGCGCCACCTGCCCCTGCCAGCGGCAAGAAGGTGCTGGTCATAGGCGCTGGTCCCTCAGGTCTCTCCTGCGCTTGGCACCTCAACCGGCTCGGTCATCAGGTGGAGATCCGCGAAGCGGGGCCGCTTGCTGGCGGCATGCTGCGCTTTGGCATTCCCGCCTACCGTCTGCCCCGCGACGTGCTGGATCGGGAGGTGGCCCGCATCGTGGCTGCTGGTGTCACCCTGACCCTCAACCACAAGGTGGAGGATGTGCTGCGCGAGCGCGACGAGGGGGGCTTTGATGCCGTCTTTATGGCCATCGGCGCCCATCTGGCCAAGCGGGTCGATATTCCGGCCCGGGAAGCGGGCAAGATCCTCGATGCGGTGAGTTTCCTAGAGCAGGCCAGTCTGGCCGAAGAGCAGGGCTTGCCGCCCCCCAAACTGGGACGGCGGGTAGCGATTTATGGGGGTGGCAATACCGCCATGGATGCGGCCCGTACCGCCCGCCGTTTGGGCGTTGAAGAGGCAATGATCATCTACCGCCGCGACCGGGACCATATGCCTGCTCACGCCTTTGAAGCCGACGAGGCCGAGGAGGAGGGGATCAAGATCAACTGGCTGCGCAGCATCCGCCAGCTCGACAATACCCATATCGAGGTGGAGGTGATGGCGCTGGATGCCGAGGGCAAGCCGGTGCCCACCGGCAAGTTTGAAACTCTCGAAGCGGACTCCCTTATTCTGGCGCTCGGTCAGGAGGTCGACCTCTCGGTGCTGGAGAGCATTCCCGGCGTGCGGGTCAACAAGGAGGGAGTGGTGCAGGTAGCGGGTAACCTGATGACGGATGTGCCGGGTTTGTTTGCGGGCGGCGACATGGTGCCCTCCGAGCGCACCGTCACCATCGCCACCGGCCATGGCAAGAAGGCGGCGCGCCATATGGATGCCTGGCTGCGCGGTCGCCACTACCAAAAGATGGTCTCCTACCCGCTGGTGGGGCCAGAGCAGTTGCAGCTCTGGTTCCAGACCCACGCTCCGGCCAGCAGTCAGCCGGTCAAACCGGCGTGGGCGCGGGATGACTTTGGCGAGATCATCGGCGGGCTGGATGAGGTGGCCGCCCGCTACGAGGCGGCGCGCTGCTACTCCTGCGGCAACTGCTTCGAGTGCGACGGCTGCTATGGCAGTTGCCCCGAGCAGGCCATAGCCAAGCTGGGGCCGGGCAAGGGGTATCAGGTGGATGCCGAGCGCTGCACCGGCTGCGGTGCCTGTCATGATCAGTGCCCTTGTCACGCCATCGAGCTGCGCCAACCACAGGAGTCCCTATGAAACATGAATTGATCATGGTCGACGGTAACGAAGCCGCGGCTCGGGTGGCGTACCAGCTGAGCGAAGTGTGTGCCATCTACCCCATCACCCCGAGCTCGACTATGGCCGAACTGGCCGATGCCTGGGCGGCAGAAGGGCAGACCAACCTGTGGGGCAACATCCCCACCGTGGTGGAGATGCAGAGTGAAGGGGGGGCGGCCGGCACGGTACACGGCGCCCTGCAGGCGGGGGCGCTCGCCACCACCTTCACCGCCAGTCAAGGGCTGATGCTGATGCTGCCCAACATGTACAAGATCGCCGGTGAATTGACTTCGGCGGTGTTCCATGTGGCGGCCCGCTCGCTGGCGGCGCAGGGGCTGTCGATTTTTGGTGACCATCAGGACGTGATGGCGGCGCGCAGCACCGGCTTTGCCATGCTCGCCTCCGGCTCGGTGCAGGAGGCGCAGGACCTGGCCTTGGTCGCCCACAGCGTCACCCTGCAGTGCCGGGTGCCCTTTATCCACTTTTTCGACGGCTTTCGTACCTCCCACGAGGTGAACAAGATCACCGCCCTGCATCGGGATGAGATCCGGGCGCTGATCGACAACGATTGGGTACGCGCCCACCGTGCGCGGGCCCTCAACCCGGATCATCCGGTGATGCGCGGTACCGCCCAGAACCCGGATACCTATTTCCAGTCCCGCGAGAGCGTCAACCCCTTCTACGAAGCGGTACCGGCGCGGGTGCAGCAGTGCATGGACAATCTCGGCGAGCTGACCGGCCGCCACTACCGGCTGGTGGAGTACCACGGCGCGCCCGATGCCACCGACGTCATCGTACTGATGGGCTCGGGAGCGGCCACCGCCCGCACGACTGTGGATTGGCTCAATCAACAGGATCGCAAGACCGGGGTCTTGGTTGTGCGCCTCTATCGCCCCTTCCCGGTACAGGCGCTGCTCGATGCGCTACCGCAGAGCGTGCGGCGCATGGCGGTGCTGGATCGCACCAAGGAGCCGGGGGCGGGCGGCGAGCCGCTGCTGCTGGATGTGCAGAGCGCCCTTATCGACGGTTTGCAGCGCGGCCTTATCAAGCGGCTGCCCTGGCTGAGCGGCGGTCGCTATGGCCTCTCTTCCAAAGAGTTCACCCCCGCCATGTGCGCGGCGGTGTTCGAGGAGTTGGCATCCGATGCGCCGCGCCCCCGCTTTACGGTGGGGATTGTCGATGATGTGTCGGGCCTCAGTCTGGCCTGGCACCCCATCGGCGATCTGGAGCCTGCCAGCCGGGTGCGGGCGCTCTTCTTCGGCCTCGGTGCCGACGGCACGGTGGGCGCCAACAAGAACAGCATCAAGATCATCGGTGAGCTGGAGGGCTTCCACGCCCAGGGCTACTTCGTCTACGACTCCAAAAAGTCGGGCTCGCGCACCGTCTCCCACCTGCGCTTTGGCCCCGAGCCCATCGACGCCCCCTGGCTTATCGAGCAGGCGAGCTTTATCGGCTGCCATCAGTGGGGCTTTGTCGAATCGGTCGATCTGCTGGAGCACGCCGCCGAAGGGGCGACCCTGCTGCTCAATGCCCCCTACGAGGCTGACAAGGTGTGGGGCCAGCTGCCCGAGCGGCTGCGTGCCCGCATTCGCGCCCTCGATATCCGCCTCTACTGCATCGATGGGGATCGGGTGGCCGAGCAAAACGGCATGGGCAATCGCATAAACACCATTATGCAGACCTGCTTTTTCGCGCTGGCCGGAGTCTTGCCGCGGGATGAGGCCATTGCGCTGATCAAGGAGAGCATCGAGAAGAGTTATGCCCGCAAGGGGCCCGAAGTGGTTGAGCGCAACTTCGCGGCGGTGGATGACACTCTGGCTCATCTCCATCAGGTGGCCATCCCGGCCGGTGAGGAGCAGATCAGCGACTATCCGCTACCGCTGGCACCGGGTGGCAGCGAGTTTGTCCAGCGGGTCACCGGCGAGATGCTGGCGGGGCGTGGCGATCTTATTCCGGTCTCCATGTTGCCGGTGGATGGCACTTACCCCACCGCCACCAGTCGCTTCGAGAAGCGGGATATCGCCCGCGAGATCCCGATCTGGCACTCCGATATCTGCATCCAGTGCGGCAACTGTGTCTTTGTCTGCCCCCACGCGGCGCTGCGGGCCAAGTTCTACCATCAGGACTGGCTGGCGACCGCCCCCGAGGCAGCCCAGTCGGTGCCCGTTACCGCCAAGGGCTTCCCCGACAGCCGCTACACCCTGCAACTCTATCCGGAGGATTGCACCGGCTGCGGTCAGTGCGTGCAGGCCTGTCCGGTGCGGGTCGGGGCCGATGAGGAACACGAGGGCGAGCGCGCCATCACCATGATGGACAAGGCGCCCCATCTGGCTGGCCAGAAACAGGCGCTGCGCTGGTTCGAGAGTCTGCCGTGGCCTGCCCGCGAGCGGGTGGATTTCTCCACGGTGCGCGGTGCCCAGTTCCTCGAACCCCTGTTCGAGTTCTCCGGTGCCTGCGCCGGCTGTGGCGAGACTCCGTATCTCAAGCTGCTGACCCAGCTGTTTGGCGATCGCATGCTGGTGGCCAATGCCACCGGTTGCTCCTCCATCTACGGCGGTAACCTGCCGACCACGCCGTGGGCCAAGAACGGGGAAGGGAAGGGGCCGGCCTGGTCCAACTCCCTGTTCGAAGACAACGCCGAGTTTGGCTTTGGTTTTCGTCTCACCGCCGATCAGCATCACGGGCAGGCGGTGGCGGCCCTTGAAGCGATGAAGGGGGAGCTGGGGGAGGCATTGGTCGAGTCGCTTATCAACGCCCCGCAGCGGCTGGAGTCGGAGATCCGTGCCCAGCGTACCCGGGTCGCGCAAGTGCGGGAGCGGCTGGAGGAGGTGAAGTCCGGCAAGGCCCGCGAGCTGCTCTCCTTGATTGATCAACTGGTGCGCCGCTCGGTCTGGATTATTGGCGGCGATGGCTGGGCCTATGACATCGGCTCATCGGGGCTCGATCATGTGCTCGCTTCCGGCCGCGATGTGAACGTGCTGGTGATGGATACCGAGGTCTACTCCAACACCGGCGGCCAGATGTCGAAATCGACCCCGCTCGGCGCCGTCGCCAAGTTCGCGGCGGGAGGCAAGACGCTGGCCAAGAAGGATGTGGCGTTGCAGGCCATCTCCTACGGCAACGTCTATGTTGCCCGCATCGCCTTTGGTGCCAACCCGCAGCAGGCGCTGCAGGCCTTGCGTGAGGCCGAAGCCTATCCGGGCCCGTCGCTGATCATCGCCTACAGCCACTGCATCGCCCACGGTATTGATATGGAGTTTGGCCTGACCCAGCAAAAACGGGCCGTGGCCTCCGGTCACTGGCCGCTGATGCGCTACAACCCGGTATTGCGCAGATCGGGGCAGAACCCATTCAGTCTCGACAGCCTGCGTCCCTCCATCCCCCTTGCGGAATACCGGCAGGAGGAGACCCGTTATCGGGTGCTGGCCCAGAGCCATCCGGAGGAGGCTGAACGGCTGATGCAGGTGGCACAAAAAGTTGCGTGGCAGAAGTGGGCCACCTATGAGGAGATGGCCACCCGCGAAGCCAGCCATTTCCATCCGCCGGTATGAGGATGGGGTGAGTGAAATATAACCAAGCGGGCCACTGGCCCGCTTATTGTCTCGGGAGACTATTGGATGTCACTCCTCACTATCTGATAGCAACTACAGGCGTTGTGTTGGTGAAATCAAAAATGATGTGTTGATATGTTAGAGGAAGCTGGGCAGGATATATGCGGAAAAAACAGACCATTACATTAATTCTTTAACTTAAAACCGGAAAGCTTAACATTATCACGCAAGGTAAAAATGGAACATTTATTAGAAGATAAGAATATATCATTGGCACATGACGTGATATTACCCAATGTGCAGTTGGCTGAAGGGGGAAGTAAGATTACGATTCTATCCTCTCAAGGTTGCTTTAATGGCTACAATATGCGAGTTCCACCTCCAGAGTTTGAAGCTCTTATGTTTTTCAATTCTCTTGATGCGGCTGTAAAAGCAGAAATATTAAAGAAAGGTATTAAAGTACAAAAGTCAAATTTTGACAAATTGCCTGAAGTGGACTCTTCGGGAGAAAATATGAAATTATTTTTCGCAATGTGTCAGCAAGCAATGGCAGCTATCACATTTTCAATCGGAGCTATAGAATCATGGGTTAACAAGTCATTTATTTTATACGGAACAGAAAATGGCAAGGTTTCACAACTGAAACTAGAGCGACCTGGCAAGCCGGATAGAATTATTGCAGCTGACAAAATTGCATCTGATCCATCAATACCTATTAGGCCAAAAATTTTCCAACTCGCTCCACAGATCTTCAATGTCCAGCCTCTTAAAACTCATAGCACTTTAAGAAATGCTGTTGCCGATATTGTAGATGAGAGAAATATTGTAATGCATATGCAATCTAGCTTGTCCATAAATAATATGGAGTTAGATAGGGTTAGTTATGCCGTAAAACTATACAAGATTAGTGCTTTAAATGGGCCGGAGCAGGTTTTAAAATACTTAAACTATATCTATCAAAATTCGGCAATATCTTCACCGTCTTGGTTGGAAATTGCAAATAATGAATTAAAGGTGGTTAGGAAAAAGCTTAAGTCATTATAAAAATATCACGGTTGCACTTAGATAACTTAGCAGTTTTTATTGTTAAGCGGCTTTGATGGAATGATTGGCCTGTAAATGTATGTTTTGTCGGTTCTATTTTATTTTACGTTATGTGTTTTTACATTGCAGTTTCATTCTCAAAGGTGCCATATATTCCGTCAGTATTTCGTACCTATTGTGTTTTTCTTTTTATGTAACGGCAGGTAAGCTGCGGGGCACATAGCGTCAAGCAGGAGAAGGGACGATGACAGAACAAGATATCGCCGGGACGATCGGCATTCTGGGTGCGGGGTGGCTGGGGCTACCGCTGGCGCGGGCCCTGCTGGCGGCAGGCAAGCAGGTAGCGGTGACGGTCAGCAGTGCCGAGAAGGCGGCCCGTCTGCAGGGGGAGGGGATCAACGCCCATCCGCTGACGATTTCTGCCCATATGTCGGATGCGTGGCCCATCCCCTGCGAATCGCTGGTTATCTGCGTACCGCCCAGCAAGACCGATGACTACCCGCAGGCGGTGGCAAAGGCCTGTCAGCTTGCCAAAGCAAGTGGTACCCGGCGGGTGCTGTTTGTCAGCGCCACCTCAGTGTGGGGTGCAGGGCAGCAGGAGGGGGAAGAACCGCAACCCCGCCATGCCCGTGGCGAGCGGATGCTGGCGGCGGAGCAGGCGGTGCTGGCGGCCGGTTTCGAGACGGTGATGATAGTGCGCCCCTCCGGACTTTATGGCCCAGATCGCCATCCCGGCCGTTTTCTGGCGGGCAAGACTCTCGATGGCGGCGAGCAGTCGGTCAATCTGGTTCATCTGGACGATGTGGTGGCGGCCTGCATCTTGCTGCTGGAGCGGGGCAAGGACGGGGATGTCTTCAACCTGAGCGCGCCTGTGCATCCGCGCCGCGAGCAGTTCTACCCCTTTGCGGCTCGCCAGCAGGGGCTGCCCGCGCCGGTCTTTATCGAGCCTGCCGGTGAATTTCAGCCCATCGATGGTCAGCTGATTTGCCAGCAGATGGGATTCAACTATCGCTGGCCCGATCCGGCCCACTGGTTTGCCGAGCTCGCCGCCTCGGGCAATTGAGGTTTGCCAAGGGGGTGATCGCCCCCTATCATGCCGCCATCCATGAGAGAGAGGCGGTAATGATGGTAGATACAAAACGTCACCCCGATGGGGAGTTGTTGCTGAGAACCCTGGCAATGCCAGCCGATACCAACCCCAATGGCGACATCTTTGGTGGTTGGATCATGTCCCAGATGGATATAGGTGGGGGCATTATGGCCAAGGAGCTGGCAAAAGGACGTATTTGTACCGTATCCGTCGAAGGCATGACCTTTCACAGTCCGGTCAAGGTGGGCGATGTGGTCTGCTGCTACGGCCGCTGCATGAAGATCGGCCGCAGCTCCATGAAGCTCAAGCTGGAGGTGTGGGTCAAGCCGGTACTGCGGGAAAACGATGCCCAGCGTTACTGCGTGACCGAGGGGATCTTCACCTATGTCGCCATCGACGAACATGGCAAATCCCGCCCGGTTCCGGTGAGTGTCTGATTAAATCAGCCGGGCATTGATGATGGATATTTCCTGCTCAAGCCCGGTTTTTTGCCGTATCATGCGTTCCAGCATCTCTTCCGAGCCCACATATTGCAGGGTGTCGAACAGGCAGAGATCGCATTGAGGGTCCCGTCTTATCTGGTAGACGGTGGACAGCTCCACTTGATGACAATTTCCTTGTTGATCATAAAACGTCACGTTGTACCGAAGTTCTTTCGCCATGAGACAAGGTCCTTCTGGTTGGGTGGAACAGGGACTATCAGCTTAGTCGGCGTGGATGACGTTTGTGATGGTCGCAACAAAAAGCAAAGGCGGGCGGTTGTTAGCCAATGAAAAATAGTTATCGCATTCTTGGCACCTCCCTGCTGACCCTGGGGTTGGTAGGCTGTTTTGAGGTGCCGGATCAGAACCATCTGGTCACAGCTCAAGGGATTGTGCCGGGACTCGACTGCCAGCGTCCGCCGCTGGTAGCGTTGGCGACCACGGCGCTGCCCCGTGAATTCGGGGTGACGGTGTGGAATCTCTACAAGGGCCAGCGCAAAAACTGGCGCGAAGGGATGGACAGTTATGCCAAGGGGCAGGATCTGGTGCTGCTGCAAGAGTCGGCCACCCGTCCCGATATGCTCGACTGGCTGCGCGCCGGTGATTTCCAGTGGCAACAGCTGCAAGCCTTCACCCAGGGCGGCGTCTCGTTCGGGGTGATGACGGTGGCCAAGACCCCGCAGGCGTTCGTCTGTGGCGTGCGCTCCCCCGAACCTTTGCTGCGCATCCCCAAATCCGGGCTGGTCAGCCTCTATCCGCTGCAGGGCGATCCTGATGGCGTCATGGTCATCAATATCCATGCGGTCAACTTCGAACTGGGGATGGCTACCTTCCGCGAGCAGCTCAACGATCTGACTGCGCTGGTGCGCCGCCATCAGGGGCCGGTGATCCTGGCCGGTGATTTCAACACCTGGAGCGACAAGCGCCAGTTCTGGCTGAATAAATTGGTGGACGAGCTGGGTCTGCAAGAGGCCGTGCCGGTGCCTGACTTGCGCCGAACCGCCTTCGGTCGCCCGCTGGATCACCTCTACTACCGCAATCTGGATTTGGTCGAGGTGAGCTCACCGGCGACCGACAGTTCGGATCACAACCCCATCATTGCGCGCTTTGCCGCCCAGTCTGTGACTCCCTGACCCCAGTCTGTGACTTCCTGACAAGGGATGGTGCGAGTTCCGCTAATAAAAAATCCGGCGCCTGATGGCGCCGGATTTTTTATACGTTCTGGCGGTCAACCCGCTCGGGATGACCCGCAGGCATTACTGGTAGAGACCCAGATTCGCTTTGGCGTAGGCTTCGAAATCGGTGCAGCCGCCGATGTGCTGCTCATCCAGGAAGATCTGCGGCACGGTATTGACCGGCTTGCCGGCGCTCTTGGCCAGATCTTCTTTGGTGATCCCTTCGGCATGGATATCCACGTAGCGGAATTTGAAGTCATCGCGCTGTTCGGTCAGCTGCTCGGCGATCTGTACGGCACGGACACAGTAGGGGCAACCCGGGCGACCAAAAATCACTGCAAACATATTTTCTCTCCGTTTTTTAAGCCGTTTATGTATGGCCGTTGATATGAGGCAGGCAACAGCATAGCCCTGCCTCGTGGCGACTTGAAGCCGAAATTATCGATACCCTGATTCGAGTGGGCCTATTGGCTCAGCTCTCATCGGCGATCTGGATCGGCTGCTGCTGATAGATGCTCTCCAGCACCCCCTTCTCGAATACAGTCCAGGGCCACGGCGCCTTGCTGGCACGGTAGCGCTCATGGGTGGCCGGATCTTGGGACAGGCCGCGCTGGAACATCACGAACGCCTTGCGCTGGCCGCCCGCAGTGTCGATAAAGCCCACCAGATTGGAGGTGCCGGTGATGGTGCCGGTCTTGGCGTGGACCTTGTTCTTCATCATGGGGGCGGTGACACTGCGGCGCCACGCCAGGGTGCCATCTACCTGAGAGCTCGGCAGCAGCTTGATCAGGCCAAGCTCGGCATCATTTTTCTGGATGAAGTTCAGCACCGACATCATCTGACGGGCGCTGATGAGATTGTGAGCGGAGAGACCGGAGCCGTCAGCCAGAGTGGCGTTGCCCAGATCGATACCGTTCTTGGTCAGAATGGCGCGCACCGCCATGGTGCCGCTGCGATAGCTGCCCGGCTTGTTGTAGTAGTGACGGCCCACGGTTTTGAGGAAGGTATCGGCGTAGAGGTTGTCCGATTTCTTCAGCATCTTGGCGAGCATCACCGGCAGGGAGACCGAGTAGTGGGTGCCCAGCGTCTCTGCCCCTTCAGGGGCCTTGTGGGTGACCCGCAGCAGGCCATCATGCTTGATACCGGCCCGGTTCATCGCCCAGCGGATATTGTCCCAGCCCCAGGCTTCCACGTCGTGGATGGCGAAACGCAGCCCCTGCGGCTCTTTATTCGGGGTGATGCAGCCCTTGAGCTCGTAGAAGTTGCCCTTGGCCATGTCCACTTCCAGTGCGCAGAACTGGCGCGCCATGTCGCCATAGCTCATCACCTCCACGTTGTCGGCCCCGACCCCGATGGGGACGCCGGTAGCCACATTGCCCACCGCCGGTTTGCCAATCTGGGTGGCAGTGATGGTGCCGTAGGCGCAGTTCTTGTCGATGATGACCGAGGAGACAGGAGCGGCGAAGCAGAGGGTCTGATCTCCCCACGACCAGCCGTTGCCACGCTCGTAGCCGTTGTAGGCGCCAGTGTTGACGTAGACGTTGCCCTTGATCTGGTTGACGCCAAGCTGCTTGAACAGGGCCAGCAGATCCATCCGTGACAGAGTGGGGTCGCCGACGAAGTTGATCCAGATATCGCCGTTGATGGTGTCACCCTGTTTGGCTCCGGGTTGGGCCTGAATGTCAGTGGCGAAGCGGAAGTCGGCACCCAGCTCGAGGCGGGCCGCCAGCGCGGTGAGCACCTTCATGGTGGAGGCGGGGGCGATCATCTGATCCGCGTGGCGGGCGAACTCGACGCCGTTATTGCCCTGCACCATGATGGCGTACTGGCCACCCTGAGGGGGCGTCAGCGGGGCGGCATGAGCCGCCAGAGAAGAAAAAAGAGCACAAAAACCAATCAACAGCCGCTGCATAACATCCTCTAACGTGATGAAGGGCCCGGCAGTGGTGCCGACCCTGATAATTCAACCAGCCGATGCGGGATCGACGGGGGTAATGCAATTCATGCCATATATGCTGGTCGCCATCATGCCATCGAGTTGGCGGTACGATAGCGACCCTCATAATCAAAAATTTTCTCTTTTATCTGCCAGAAGCGACCCGATTTGCGGGCGATGACAAAATCCGGATGACGGAACTGGCTTTGCGCGGCCAGCACGCTCGCCAAGGTGGCAAATTCGGGCTCCAGCCCCGGTGCGGGCCAATGATGACGCACAAAGTGCTGTTGAAACAAGCGCCGTGCGCCCGGGGAGTGAAATCCGAAGTATTCACTGAGGGTCAATCCATCCTCATCGTGGTAGGTCACCTCCAGCCGCTCCCCCTGTTTGCCGCGCCCGGCTGTGAGGGTTAGCCCCGCGCAGCGGATCACCATGCAATCCTTGAGATTGAGCGCCTCTTTGAGCTTGTCGTCAGGGTCCACCAGTAGTTGAACGCAGCTCTGGCAGCGGCGGGCGGCGATGTCGTTCTCCGCACCGCAGCCGGGGCAGATCTTGGCGCGAAAGCGGTAGTCACACTCTTCGCGGTTGCCCTCATCATCTTCAAACAGCCCCTGACAGCGGCGGCCGTAGTGCTCGATCACCTTGCCATCCTCGTCGGTCTTGCCCCAGAAGGTGTTGGCAAAACCGCAGGCGGGGCAGGGCACCTGTACCGGCTCGGTACCGGCGTGGGGGCGAGGCTCCCCCACTTCGGGGGCGAACAGGTTGAAGTTGTTGCCCGCATAGTCGAGTACTAGACAATCGCTCTTGCCCGGCGAGAGACGCAGGCCCCGCCCCACAATCTGCTGATAGAGGGAGACCGACTCGGTGGGCCTGAGCATTACGATAAGATCGACATGGGGGGCATCGAAGCCGGTGGTGAGCACCGCCACGTTGACCAGAAACTTGAGCTCCCGCGCCTTGAAGGCGCTGATGAGGGCATCGCGCTCCGGCCCCGGCGTTTCGCCGGTGATAAGGGCTGCCTGCTGGCCTCGGGCGCCAAGCAGGCCGTGAATTTCACGGGCGTGTTCGACGGTGGCGGCGAAGATCATCACCCCCTGCCGGTCGGCGGCATACTCCAGCACCTGGCTCAGGATATGGGGGGTAACCCGCTGCTGGCGCTTGAGCTCGCCGTTGAGATCCGCCTCGCTGAAGAGGCCGTTCTCCCTCGCCACCAGCTTGCTGAAGTCGTAGTGGACTATGGGGGCATCCACCATGCGCGGCGGAGTGAGGTAGCCGTTTTTCACCATAAAACGCAAGGGCAGCTCGAACACGCAGTCGCCAAACAGCCGCTCGCCGTGGCTCTTGACCATGCCGTGGTAGTGGCGCCGGTAGATCCAGCCCAGCCCGAGCCGATAGGGGGTGGCGGTGAGGCCGAGGGTCTTGAGGGCGGGATTGGCGGCCTTGAGGTGGCCTAACACCTGATGGTACTGGCTGTCGTCATCGAGCGAGACCCGATGGCACTCATCGATGATCAGCAGTGAAAACGCCCCGTCGAAGGCCGCCAGATTGCGGGCGACCGACTGCACCGAGCCGAACACCACCTGGGCGCTCGCCTCCTTGCGATCCAGGCCGGCAGCGAAAATATCGGCCTTGAGCCCCCACGCCTCGTATTTAGCGTGGTTCTGCTCCACCAGCTCCTTGACGTGGGCCAGCACCAGCACCCGACCGCGTGCCTTGCGGGCCAGCTCGGCGATCACCAGACTCTTGCCGGCCCCGGTGGGCAGCACCACTACGGCGGGATCCGGGTGTTTGCGAAAGTGGCTGATCACGGCGTTGACGGCGTCGGTCTGATAGGGTCTGAGAACGAACATGCAGGCTTGGGTATGTCGATGTGGGGTGGTGCAAGATGGCGCCATTATAGGGTGCTTGCCGTCACAAAAACAGCGGGCCGGCATGATGCCGGCCCGCAGGGTGCTTGGGTGCTGATCAATGGAACGGGAAGATGTAGTTCATCCAGCTTGCCATGCGCAGCAGCACTTTGCGCATCACAGATACATGGTGGAAGTAGTGGGTATAGATGGCAGCCTGCCCGCTGGAGCCTGCAATTACCTGATACTTGGCCCACTCGGGGTCGGTGATGGAGATAACCACCGGCAGACGACCCGGGCGCACCGCAGTGGTTTGATCCAGCAGACCGGCGTTGGCCTGCACGTTACCGGCGGCAATGGCCGGAACCACGGCTGTCACCTTGCCTTTGAAGATCTTGCCGGGTACGCCATCGATCACCACTTCGGCCTCATCGCCCACCGCCAGTCTCTGCATGCTGTTCTGCCAGAACCAGCCGACGTAGGCAGTGTCATCCTTGTGGATGAAGGTCATCACCGGACGATACATGAAGGGGGTGGCGATCATGCCGGGGCGTAGGGCCAATTGCACCACATGACCATCGCTCGGGGCATAGACCACGGTTTGTGACTGCTGGTACTTGGCTTCCATCAGCTGGGCCTGCAGATCGTTCAGGGTGGCTTTCTGCTGGTCAATCTGGGCCACGATGTCGTCCACGTTGGCCTGGGTGACGTCGAGGTCGCGCTGCTTGCCCACGCCACGGCGCATCAGGTCGCTGGCGCGATCCCGATCCAGCCTGGCGGAGCGCAGTCTCGCCTCGATGGACTTGAGGTGTTCGCGGTTGGATTCGACCCGTGCGGTGAGGCTCTCCACTTTCAGGCGGAACGGCTCGTCATCGATGCGAAACAGCACATCCCCTTTTTTCACCGGCTGGTTGGCCTGTACCGGCACCTCAACCACCCGGCCCTTGACCAGCGGCACTATGGGGGTGGAGACGTAGTAGTTGCGCGCCATCTCGGAGTAGGGGTGGTTGTAGTTCATCAGCATGATCAGGGTGCCGATGAGCAGCACGCCACCCAGAGCTGCGGTGGGGACGGTCCACTTGTTGAGCGGGATGCGGAAGATTTTGAATATGGCGACACACAGCGCCGTGTAGGTCAGGATCAGTAGCAGGTCCATGGTTTATCCCTGTTGCTCACTCTGTTCGATAGTGTTGATACGGCTCTTCAGATCCGCCAACTCCTGCTTGAGGGCCGCCAGCTCCTCTTCATCTTTTTGCAACCGCTGGCTAAAGCCCCAGCCGCGATCGGGGCGATAGATGGTTGCCCAGATCCAGAGGAAGGGCCACAGCACATGCAGGGTAAACAGGCTGACCCAACCTGCCACGTGAATGGCATCCTGATGAGGGTGATTCCGATGTTTGGCGATTTCGTAAGGAATATCGTGGATAACGATGACTCCATAAAAAATGACCAGCCCGACAAAGACGAGCAGACCAAGGGCAAAATAATCAAGGGCCATTTATAACCTCCACTGGCATGACGCACAGCTTAATCATTGGTTCCAACAAGCACTAAAGCAATTAAGAATCACACATTTATCGTCAGTTTGCCCGGAATCTTAAAGCTATTCGCTGTATTGAAGCTGAAGCCGTTCAACAGTTGCATTATTAGTCTTTTTGTCATTAAAAAAGGCGCCATCAGGCGCCTTTTTTGTGCTGCTTTCGCTGCATTTTTTGCTGTTTTTACCCTTCGCTGGTACTGCTGACCAGCGGCTGGCGGAACTTCATCAGGAAGGCCACGGTAATGGCCGCCGTTGCAGTCAGGCCGATGATGGTGGAGGTCCCCATCTCCAGCCCGAACCCGATGGGGGCGTTGGCCAGATAGGTGATCACTACAGCAGTCATGAACATGGCGGGAATGGTGCAGATCCAGTGCAGCTTGCCCTCTTTGATGAGGTAGGCAGCCGCAGCCCACAGCATGATGACGGCGGTGGTCTGGTTGGCCCAGCCGAAGTAGCGCCAGATCACCCCGAATTCAGCCTTGGAGATGATGAAGCCAAGGATAAACATGGGGATGGCGATCAGCAGACGCTTGGCCAGCGGCTTCTGGGTCATCTTCAGGAAGTCCGCCACGATCAGGCGAGCACTGCGAAACGCGGTGTCACCAGAGGTGATGGGCAGGATCACCACGCCGAGGATGGCCAGAATGCCGCCGACTGTGCCGAGCAGGCTGGTGGAGACTTCGTGTACCACGGCTGCCGGGCCGCCGTTGGCCATAGTAGCGTTGAGTGCTTCGGTGCTGTCGTAGAAGGAGAGACCCAGGGTGCACCAGATAAGGGCGATGATCCCTTCACCGATCATTGCGCCGTAGAAGATGAAGCGGCCGGATTTTTCGTTCTGCATGCAGCGCGCCATCAGCGGTGACTGGGTGGCGTGGAAGCCTGATACCGCGCCACAGGCGATGGTGATGAACAGCAGCGGCCAGAGCGGCAGTTCGGTCGGGTGCAGGTTGGAGAAGTCCATCCCGGTGTTGTAGAAGCCTTTGCCGGAGGCGATCAGGCCAACGATGAGGCCGACCGACATGAAGACCAGCAGGGCGCCGAAGATGGGGTAGAAGCGGCCGATGATCTTGTCGATGGGGACTATGGTCGCGAGGATGTAGTAGGCAAAGATTGCCACAATCCAGTAGACCAGATCGGTGGAGGTGAGGTTGGCGAGCAGCCCTGCCGGGCTCAGCACGAATACCACGCCCACCAGCATCAGCAGCACCACGGCAAACAGGTTCATGAAGTGCTTGGCGGCGGTGCCCAGATGCTCACCGACCACGGTTGGCACCGAGGCACCCTTGGCGCGCACCGACAGCATGCCGGAGAAGTAGTCATGTACCGCACCGGCGAAGATGCAGCCAAAGACGATCCAGAGCATGGCGACCGGGCCGTAGAGGGCACCCAGGATGGGGCCGAAGATGGGGCCGACGCCTGCGATGTTGAGCAGTTGAACCAGATAGACTTTCTTGTCCGACATCGGGACATAGTCCACCCCGTCAGCCATGGTGATGGCGGGGGTTTTCAGCTCGGGTTTCGGGCTGAATATCCGTTCGATGAATTTGCCGTATATGAAGTAGCCGGCCACAAGTAAGCCGACACAGAGGAAGAACCAGATCATTGCTACGCTCCTGCATTGTTTTTTTTAGTGTGCAGAGCGAGTCTAAAACGGTTGCGCCTGTCTGGCAGGTGAAACTCCCCGAGCGGCGCTTTGGCGCGCCGAGCGGTCGGCGGCTGTGATCAGGCGCACACTCCGCGGCTCAGTCCAGCCCCAGCTGATCTTTGAGCTCCTTGAGATAGCGACGACTGACCGGCACTCGGGCGCCGCTCGGGGTGACAATCTCTGCCAGCTGGTTATCCAGCAGCTGGATCTCGAAGATGGCGTTGGGGGAGACCAGATACTGGCGGTGGCAGCGCAGCAGCGGGCTCTTTTCTTCCAGCGATTTGAGGGTGAGCTGGGTGTGGAACAGCTCGCCCTGACAGGCCACATGGACCCCGCCCAGATCGGAGAAGGCATACTCCACCTGCGCGATGGGCAGCAGCCTGACCCGATTGTGCAGATAGCCCGGAATATGTTCGATAGTCGGGGCCAGCCGCTCGATGGGCTGCGGGGAGATATCCTGCTTGAGGCGAGCGAGGGTCTTGGCGAGCCGGGCGGGCTCCACCGGCTTGAGCAGGTAGTCGAAGGCGTTCTCTTCAAAGGCCTGAATGGCATATTCGTCAAAGGCGGTGACAAAGACGATGCGGGGCAGGGGGTCGAGCATGGCGACCAGCTCCATGCCGCTCAGCTTGGGCATCTGGATATCGAGGAACACCACATCAGGCTTGAGGCGCTGAATAAGCGGCAGCGCCTCGATGGCGTTGGCCGCTTCCCCCACGATCTCGATGGCAGGATCGCAGGCCAGCTGCTGCCTCAGCTCTTCGCGGGCGTAGTGTTCGTCATCGACTATCAGAGTGCGGATCATGGTTGCTCCTTGGGGATGGTGAACGACACCCGGGTCCACTGTTCCGGCTCGCACGCAATAGTCACGCCATAGCGCTCGCCAAAGGCGCTTTTCAGTCGCCGGTCTACGATGGTCATGCCCAGACCGTCGCCAGCGGGATGTGCTTGCCAGGTGCCTGCATTATCTTCCACATGGATGGTGACGCTGGTGGGATGCTCATCGGTCCAGAGGCGAATGCGCCCCTGCTCCAGCAGAGTCGAGATGCCGTGCTTGATGGCATTCTCGATCAACGGTTGCAGGGTGAAGCTGGGCAGTCGCAGTGTGGCCAGATGGGGCGGGATCTCGTTTATCACCGTCAGCCGATCGCCAAAACGGGCCAGCTCGATCTCCAGATAGGATTGGCAGTGCTCCTGCTCCTCCTGCAGAGTCGCAAGGCCGCTCTGGCGTTTGAGGTTCTTGCGAAAGAACAGCGAAAGATGCAGCAGCAGATCCCGCGCCTTGTCCGGATCGCGCCGGGTGATGGCACTGATGGTGTTGAGGGTGTTGAACAGAAAGTGGGGGTTGATCTGGGCCTGGATCAGCTTGAGTTCGGACTGCACCAGCAGCCGCTGATGCTGCTCCAGCCGACCGGCCAGCAACTGCTGTGACAGCAGGTTGGCAATCCCTTCCCCCAGGGTGTGGTTGATCTTGAGAAACAGCCGCTTCTTCGGCTCGTAGAGCTTGATGGTGCCGATCACCCCCTTGTCCCCCTGCAGCGGGATCACCAGCACCGAGCCCAGCTGGCATGCGGAGGAGAGGCTGCAGCGATAGGGCTGGCTGTTGCCATCGGCAAACAGCACCTTGTTCTGGGCGATGGCCTGCATGGTGATGGCTGACGCGATGGGGGTGCCCGGCAGATGGTGATCTTCGCCGGTGCCGATAAAGGCGAGGATCTGCTCGGTGTCCGTGATGGCGACCGCCCCAACGCCGGTCTCCTCCTGAATGATGCGGGCAATCTTGTTGCTCGCCTGTGGGGTAAAGCCCTGACTCATGATACCCACTGTACGGTTGGCGATATTGAGCGCCTTGGCGGAGAAGACCCGGGAGAACTTCTCATACATCCGCTGCTGGTCGCGGATCATGCTGATAAAGAGCGCCGCGCCGCAGGAGTTGGCGAGAATCATCGGGGTGGCGATGGTGCGCACCAGCAGCAGGGATTTGTCGAACGGGGTCGCCACCAGCAGGATGATGACCATCTGCATGATCTCGGCGTAGAGGGTGGTAAAGAAGGCGATACGCGGTTCAAACAGGGCATCCGTTCGCCCCGAGCGCATCAGTCGCCAGTGCACTATGCCCCCAAGCAACCCCTCGCAGGTGGTGGAGATAGCGCAGGCGAGATCGGTAAATCCCCCCAGCGTATAGCGGTGCAGACCACCGGTCAGCCCCACCAGAAAGCCCACCAGCGGCCCCCCCAATAATCCCCCCAAGACGGCGCCGACCGCCCGGGTGTTGGCGATGGCATCGTCGATATCGAGGCCTACATAGGTTCCGAGGATGCAAAAACATGAAAATATCATGTATATCAGTATCTTGTGAGGAAGCCTCACTGAATAGTTGGCAAGCGGGCGAAGCAGCGGGCTTTTCGAGAAGAGATAGGCGATCACCAGGCTGACGCTCATCTGCTGTAACAAAGAGAGAACCAACTGCATAAAAAACGCGCCTCATCAGCCAGCCTAAAAAACAACCAGCCCGTGAATAAGTGTGATCAGGATCTTGTTCTGTTGGCCCAACTGGGCGCAACGGGCCGTCAGTTTGCCAGAAAAACTGGATAAAACTACATTAAATCAGCATGTTAAATTGATATTTGTGTAAGAGGTGATGGATTGCTATTGATGAATGGAGCATGAATGTATCCGCCGGATACGCCACACGGAGGTGGCATGCTCCGCCCGGCCCCTTGGCTGGGCGTTTTTTATACATGGTCAGTTGGCAACCTTCTGATGGGGGTTTGAGCAATTATTCCGGTTTGTCCAATGAGTTATCCCCAGCTTCTGGGGATAACTCAGAATGCAAAGTAGTAACAGAAGCGGCGGGTCAGATTGAAGAACTGCCGCTGTCCCTCATCCAGCTCCTCCTGTTTGATAAAGGCACTGATGGTGCGTTCATCTTCCCGCAGATCGATCATGGCGACCGCTTCCGGCCGCTGGGCCTTGATATAGGGCAGGATCTTCGGCTTGAGGGGCATGGTGGGTTCGGTAGAGAGTACCAGCGCAATGCTCTCGTCGGAGAGTTTCACCAGGGAGCCCGGTGGGTAGACCCCCAGCACCTTGACCAGCAACTTGACCAGATTCTGGTCGAACTTCTTCTGGGATAACTTGTAGAGCTGGCTGATGGCCTGACTCGGTGCCGCCGGCGTGCCACTGTTGCGGGGATGAAGCAGCTCGTCGTAGAAGTCGACCAGTCCGATCAGCCGCGCCAGCGGCGGGATCTCCCCCCCCTTGATCCCCAGCGGATAACCGCTGCCGTCGAGCCGTTCGTGGTGCAGATGGGCTACCTGACGAATTTTGGGCTCAAAGGCATTGAGTTGGTTCAGCATGTCAAATCCGTACTGGGGATGCATCTTGAGGAAGTTCTGCTCGGCCTTGTTTAGCTCACCACGCTTTTGGGTGATCTGGCTGGGAATTTTCAGTTCACCTATGTCGTGGATAAGTCCCGCAAGGCCGGTCTCTTCCAGCTCGATGGGATTCATCCCCAATTCGCGGGCCATCAGCATGGCAATGAAAGCCACGTTGAGACTGTGCTGCAGCAGGACATCGGTGTGGGGACTACGGATCAGGTGGAGCCCGAGGGGGCCCTCGTGCTGACTAAGGGTGAAGGCGGCATTGCGGACGATCTGGGCGGTGTTGGCCAGCCCTTCATCCGGTTTGAGGTTGAGTGCCCCGAGCGCATCGCGCAGCTCGCTCATGGACTGGCCAAAGGCCTTGTCGGCGGCGCGCATGGAGCGGCGAAAGGCTTTTTCGTCAAAAGGGGGCGGGCCCGAGGCAATCAGCTCTTCCAGTTCATCAAGATCAGGCCCGGCATCGGGGATATCGCCACGCAACAGTGGCTCGATAGGCAGATCGCTCTTGTCCGGATCCACCATCATCAGGCTCAGATCAAGGTGGCGGATGATATCCAGCTGCTGCTGATCTTTGATTTTGAAGGCATTGAACATAAACGGGTGGTTGGTCCATCCGGTGGGGAGATGGATATAGTGGCCTACCCGCAACTGTTCTATGGAGGCTTGGATCAGTGCCATCGGTTAACCTGCATTTCTGGAATGCCTACTCAACAAGCTAGCAAAATCCGATGGATAGACAACTAAAAATCCATTTCGGGGCCGCAGTGCACCCCGTGCTGTGATGGGGCGCACGAGCGCCGTGCTTCTCCTCTTAATTCGCGCTTAAGTTTTACTTCCTACGCTGGTCCCGTCGTTTTTGTTGGCTTGGCCGGCCCGCTGCGCTGCAGGCCGGTATGTAGGAGTTGTTTATGCGTGTAACTCTCGGTGTACTGCAGACCAATCTGTTGCTGGTGCTCTTTTTCGCCCTGGTACTGAACTGGCCAGTCTTTTTGCATTTCTATACGGTGCTCAGCGCCCTGACCCATGTCAAAGCCGGATTTGCCATCTCGATCCCGCTGGTGCTGATCGCGGCGCTCAATGCCGTTTTTATTCCCTTCACGTTCCGGTTTGTGCTCAAGCCCTTTTTTACCGTGCTCATTCTGACTGGCTCCATCGTCAGCTACGCCATGCTCAAATACGGCGTCATCTTTGATGCAGGCATGATCCAGAACATAGTGGAGACCAACAGTGGTGAGGCGGGGGCCTATTTGAATGGCTCGGTTGCGCTCTGGTTTCTGCTGACCGGGCTGTTGCCTGTTCTGGTGCTCTGGTCACTGCGGATCCGCTATCCGGCTCGCTGGTATCAGGGGTTGGCGTTGCGGGCTGGTGCACTGGCTATCTCTCTGCTGTTTATCGGGGGCGTCGCGTCACTTTACTATCAGGATTACGCCTCGGTCGGGCGCAACAACAAGTCGCTGGCCAAAGAGATTGTGCCCGCCAACTATGTGCACGGCCTCTACAAATATGGGCGGGATGTGCTGTTTGCCACGCCGATCCCCTACCAGCAGTTGGGGACCGATGCCAGGGTGGTGGCCCGGGGAAGCAAGCCGACTTTGATGTTCCTGGTGGTGGGGGAGACGGCGCGCAGCCAGAACTACTCCCTTAACGGGTATGGCAAGGCAACCAACAGCTTCACGGCCAAAGAGCAGGGGGTGGTGTCGTTCAGGAATGTGCGCTCCTGCGGTACGGCCACTGCGGTCTCGGTGCCCTGCATGTTCTCCAACCTCACGCGCCGTGGTTACGATGACCAGCTCGCCAGCTCCCGTGACGGCCTGCTAGATGTGCTGCAACATGCCGGAGTCTCGGTATTGTGGAAAGAGAATGATGGCGGCTGCAAAGGGGTGTGCCGCAATGTGCCGACCATCGAGATCCTTCCCAAATCCTATCCTGCGCTCTGTCAGGGGGAGTCCTGCTATGACGAGGTGCTGCTGGAGGGGCTGGATCAGCAGATTGCCGGCATGAAGGGCAACAAGCTGGTGGCCTTTCACCTGATGGGCAGCCATGGCCCGACCTATTTCCGTCGTTACCCTGCCAGCGAGCGCGTCTTTATGCCGGATTGCCCGCGCAGCGACATTGAAAACTGCAGCAACGAAGAGCTGGTCAACACTTATGACAACACCATCCGCTACACCGATAAGGTGGTGGGACTGCTGATAGACAAGCTCAAGTCGCTGGAGAGCCAGTACGATGTGGGGCTGGTCTATCTCTCCGATCACGGTGAATCCCTTGGGGCTATGGGGCTCTATCTGCACGGCACGCCCTACAAGTTTGCGCCGGATGATCAGACCCGGGTGCCGCTGCTGACCTGGTTCTCGCCTCAGTTACAGGCCGATCGCCAGCTTGATATGGGTTGCCTGGCAGCGGAGGCGAGCAGTCAGCGTTTCTCCCACGATAATTTGTTCCACTCCATGCTGGGGATCATGGATGTGCAGACCAAGGTTTACGACGGGGCTCTGGATCTGTTCAAACCGTGCCGGGCGGGCTAAACCGCCAGCAAGCACACAATAGAAAACGGCAGCCACTGGCTGCCGTTTGGTTATCTCGCAAGATCAGTGTTTTACTTCTGCTCCATGATGATCTGCAGCAGATCCCCCTCCAGCAGGGCGCGCTTGACCAGCGCAAAGCCGCCATAGGTCGGCTGGTTCTGGAAGCGGGCTTTCACGATGGGCAGGCCACGGTGGAAGCTCGGCAGGGATTGATGCTCGACGCAGCGACGGATGGCCGGGAAGAGGATCTCTTCGGCGGCGGTGATTTCACCGGCGATCAGCACCTTCTGCGGGTTGAACAGGTTGACCGTGATGGCCACCGCCCGTCCCAGATGCTCACCCACGTTCTCGATGACGCTGCGGGCCAGTTCGTCCCCCGCCAGCGCCGCCTTGCACACCTCCTGAATGGTGATGTGCTTCTCTTGCAGCGCGCTCTGGTGACCGCGGCTGATAAGCTCCTTCACCTTGTCGATGATCGCTTCGTTGGAGGCGATGGTCTCGAGGCAGCCGAAGTTGCCACAGTGGCAGCGCTTGCCGAGCGGCTCGACCTGAATATGGCCGATCTCGCCGACGTTGCGGTTCTGACCGAGGAACACCTGACCCTTGGTGATGATCCCGGAGCCCGTCCCCTGGTGAACACTCACCAGAATGGAGTCCATGCAGTCGCGGGACTCGCCGAAGAAGTGTTCGGCCAGTGCCAGTGAGCGGGTGTCGTTGCCCACGTAGCAGGGGAGGTTGAAGTGGTTCTCAAGCAGCTTCGCCAGTCCCAGATTGCGGATCTGGTACTTGGGGGTGTAGATGACCATACCGGATTCCGGGTTGACCAGACCCGGCATGGTCAGCGCGATGCTGATGAGGTTGCGACAGCGTTCGCGGTTGGCATCGATAAAGGCGCCAATCTCCCGCAGCAGCATGTCGACCACGGGTTGCTGGTCGATCTCGGTCACCTGAATGACGTGCTGGTCGAGCTCCTTGCCATCGAGGTCATAGAGACTCAGTTGCAGGTAGCCGCGGCCCAGCTTGGCAGAGACAAACTGAAAGCGATGTTTGATGGTGGTCAGGGAGATGGCACGCCGCCCGCCGGTTGAGGCTTGCGGAGAGGTCTCCTTGATCAGGCCATGCTCGATCAGTTGCCGGGTTATTTTGGTCACGCTGGCCGGGGCCAGCTGACTCAACTCGGCAATCTTGACCCGGGAGATGGGGCCTTGCAGGTCGATGAGCCGATACACGGCTGCACTGTTGACCTGCTTGATAAGATCTACGTTTGCTATTTGTCCGCCAGTCATGATGTCACTGTTGTGTGTAGTGTCCGTTAACCACGGTCCCACGGACCGTGAAGTCCTGATCGAAGACAGTGAGGTTGGCTACTTTACCGACCTGGATACTACCGAGACGTGAGTCCCATCCAATGGCGCGAGCGGGGTAGAGGCTGGCCATTCTCAGTGCTTCATCGAGCGGTAATCCGACCTGCTTGACCAGATTCTCCACCCCCTCAATCATGGTGAGGGAGGAACCGCCGAGTGTACCATTCTCGTCGACACACTGACCATCGCGTAAAAAGACGGTGGTGCCACAAAAATCAAATTTCTCAAAGCCTTCCGGCGCTCCGGCTGCTGCGGTGGCATCGGTGACCAGCACCAGTCGCTCCCCCAGCGCCTTGTGAGCCAGACGCACGTTGGCCCAGTGCACATGGTGGCCATCGACGATGATGCCCGCGTAGACATCCTTGCGATCATAGATGGCGCCCACCACACCCGGCTCGCGACCGTTGAGGGTCGGGGTCATGGCGTTGTAGAGGTGGGTCGCAAAGCGAATACCGTTATCGAACCCGGCCATCGCCTGATCGTAACTGGCGGCAGTGTGACCGGCCGAGACCAGAATGCCCGCGTCCACCAGACGGCGGATATGGACCGGCTCGTTGCGCTCCGGAGCCAGGGTGATTTTGGTGATGGCATCCGCGTTGGCGCAGAAGAAGTCGATCATCTCGTCCGCTGGCTGGCGAATTTGCGCGGCAGGGTGGATCCCCTTGCGCTTGAGGTTGGTGTAAGGCCCTTCCAGATGGACGCCCAGCACCTCGTTGGGGTGTGCCGCCATGTAGTCACGGGTCACCGCAACGGCCTGCTTCATATCCGCATCCGGACTGGTGATCAGGGTCGGCAGGAAGCTGGTGGTACCGGATTTCAGGTTGGCGGCCTGCATGGTCGCCAGGGTCTGGGTGGTGATGTGGCCGTTGAACATGACGCCACCACAGCCGTTGAGCTGGACGTCGATGAAACCGGCGCAGAGGTTGGCACCCTTGAGATCAATGCGTTCGATGCCGGCCGGCAGTTCGGCCAGGTGAGAGATGGCGACAATCTTGTCGCCCTCGATAAGCACCCCGTAGCCGGTCAGCACGCAGCTGCCGGTGTAGAGGGTGCAGTTGGTCAATGCGTACATGACGACTCCTTACAGACGGCCGATGTTGGCGGCTTCCAGTTGCTGGAAGTAGCGAACGGTCTTGACCTTGAGCTCCATGGTGGAGGGCTCGTCGCACACCATCATTCCCTTCGGATGCAGTTGCAGGGTGGAGATGGTCCACATGTGGTTGACGCTGCCTTCCACGGCGGCCTGCAGGGCCAGAGCCTTGCCGTGACCGGTGACCAGGATCATGATCTCCTCCGCATCCATCAGGGTGCCGACACCCACGGTCAGGGCCAGCTTGGGCACCTGCTCCATGTCGCCACCGAAGAAGCGGGAGTTGGCGATACGGGTGTCTTCGGTCAGGGTCTTGACCCGGGTGCGGGAGGAGAGGGAAGAGGCTGGCTCGTTGAATGCGATGTGGCCGTCGTTACCCACGCCACCCATGAACAGGTGGATCTTGCCGTAGGACTTGATTTTGTCTTCGTAGCGCTTGCACTCGGCCACCAGATCCTCGGCATTGCCGTTGAGGATGTTGATGTTCTCGGGACGAATGTCGATGTGGCTGAAGAAGTTGTTGTGCATGAAGCTGTGGTAGCTCTCCGGGTGATCTTCCGGCAGGCCGACGTACTCGTCCATGTTGAAGGTGACCACGTTCTGGAAGCTCACTTCACCGGCTTTGTGCAACTCGATCAGGCGCTTGTAGGTGTTGAGCGGGGTGCCACCGGTGGGCAGGCCCAGTACGAAAGGGCGATCGCTGGTCGGCTTGAACGCGTTGATGCGGTCAACGATGTAACGAGCAGACCACAGGCCTACTTGGCTGGCAGATTTCAACGGGATCAGGCGCATATGGGATACCTCTGTGTCGGGTTGCGACCGGTTTGGCGGTGGCAATTGGCTAAGACGGATTCAAGTTGTTTTATAGCGTAAATAAAGATTGCGAACTAAGCCACATCTATCCACCACCTTTATCTTGTTTGGGTGATAACGATCACGATTATCGGTTTATTAATTTGCGCAGCGAAATAAAAGCCCTAGACTGCCAATCAAGCCTTGATGGCTTATGCGTCAAACGTGATAAGCACTTAATTTCTAGAAAAACATTAACTAAGGAGAGGAACCGTGAACATTCTCGGTTATTTGCAAAAGATCGGCCGTGCCCTGATGGTGCCGGTAGCGGTATTGCCTGCCGCAGCGATCCTGATGGGGGTTGGCTACTGGATTGACCCGAATGGTTGGGGTGGTGACAGTGCGCTGGCTGCCTTCCTGATTAAAGCGGGCGCAGCCATTATCGATAACATGTCCGTACTGTTCGCAGTCGGTGTCGCCTACGGTATGTCCAAGGATAAAGACGGTTCTGCTGCCCTGGCAGGTCTGGTCGGCTTCCTGGTCGTTACCACCCTGCTGAGCCCGGGTGCTGTGGCACAGATCAAGAGCATCCCGGTGGAGCAGGTTCCTGCCGCGTTTGCCAAGATCAGCAACCAGTTCGTGGGTATCCTGTGTGGTGTTATCGCCGCTGAGCTGTACAACCGCTTCAGCAGCGTCGAGCTGCACAAGGCACTCTCCTTCTTCTCCGGTCGTCGTCTGGTACCGATCGTAACCTCCGTCGTGATGATCGTCGTATCTTTCATCCTGATGGCCGTATGGCCGGCAATCTACGGTGGTCTGGTCTCCTTCGGTGAGTCCATCGTGAGCCTGGGCTCTACCGGTGCCGGTATCTACGCCTTCTTCAACCGTCTGCTGATCCCGATCGGTCTGCACCACGCCCTGAACTCCGTGTTCTGGTTCAACGTGGCCGGTATCAACGACATCCCGAACTTCCTGGGTGGTCAGGCTACCATCGATGCCGCTCTGGCCGCTGGCAAGAGCCTGGATCAGGTGAAAGGCGTGGTCGGTATGTACCAGGCTGGCTTCTTCCCCATCATGATGTTCGGTCTGCCGGGTGCCGCTCTGGCCATCTACCACTCCGCCAAGAAAGAGAACAAAGAGAAAGTTGCTTCCATCATGATCGCAGCTGCCTTTGCCTCCTTCTTCACCGGTGTAACCGAGCCGCTCGAGTTCTCCTTCATGTTCGTGGCGCCGGTACTGTATGTCATCCACGCCGTACTGACCGGTATCTCCGTGTTCATCGCTGCCTCCATGCAGTGGATGGCCGGTTTCGGTTTCAGTGCCGGTCTGGTGGATATGGTGCTCTCCAGCCGTAACCCGCTGGCGACCAACTGGTACATGCTGATCCCTCAGGGTCTGGTCTTCTTCGGCCTCTACTACACCGTGTTCCGCGTAGTCATTGCCAAGCTGAACCTGAAAACCCCGGGTCGTGAAGATGATGAAGAGACTGCTCCGGCTGCCGCTCAATCTACCAACCGTACCGAGCTGGCCAAGCAATACCTGGAAGTGCTGGGTGGTCAAGAGAACCTGGTCTCCATCGATGCCTGCATCACCCGTCTGCGTCTGACTCTGAAAGACCGCAGCATCGTCGATGAGCGCAAGCTGAAAGCCCTGGGTGCGGCCGGTGTGGTCAAACTCGGTGAGCAGAACCTGCAGGTGATTCTGGGCCCATTGGCCGAAATCATCGCCGGTGAGATGAAAGCCCTGCGTTAATCGAGCGACTCGCTCACCTCAAGTCTAAGTCCATTGTTGACATAACTGAGGGCCCCGCTCAGGGGCCCCATATAAAAAAGCCAAGAAAATCCAACCTTTACTTCAAATGAGAGCAGCAGTTATGAACTTGAAACATTCTCTGTTAGCCATTGCCATGTCTACCGTTTTTGTCAGCCAGGTCCAGGCAGCCGATGCCGCCAAGCAGGCTGTGGTCGACTCCCTCGCCAACAACCTGGTGGTCAAGTATGAAGTGGTCACCAACGACGGTGCCGGTGCCGGCCTCGATTGCCAGGCACTCGGTTCCGAGTGGGCGAGCTGTGGCGTTGCCAAGCTGCACCTGACCAATACCGGTGCGGACGTCACCTCCAAAGACTGGAGCATCTACGTCTCCTCCATCCGTCGTATCCAGCGTGTGGATAACGACCAGTTCACCATCACTCACCTGACCGGCGATCTCTATCGTTTGACGCCAACCGAGAAGTTCCAGGGCTTTGCCAAGGATGCTACGGTCGAAGTGCCGCTGGTGGTGGAATACTGGGTACTGTTCGAATCTGACATCATGCCGAACTGGTATGTCGCCAGCGAAGGTGCCGAGCCGAAAGTACTGGCCAGCATGAGCAACATCAATGATGCCAGCACCTACGAGAAGCCGATGCCGGCCGATGGCTGGAAGCGCACCAAGGATGACAAGAACATCCTGATGAACAGCGAAACCCGTTTCGCGGCCAACCAGACCAGCACCCTGCTGCCGGCTGGCAAGATTGACAACCAGATCCTGCCGACCCCGATGAAGCAAGTGGTCAAGGCTGGTCCGCAAATCGACTTCTCTACCATCAAGCTCAATGCCCTGGATTTGCCGAGCGATCGCGCCGAGGCCCTGAAGGCTCAACTGACCAAGCTGGGTGTTACCCTCTCCGACACCGGCTACCCGGTGACCATCAAGCTCGGCAGCAAGCTCAAGCAGGCTGAAGGCTATGACATGACCATCGGTCAGAAGGGCACAGTGATCCAGGGGCGCGACATCGACGGGGCATTCTGGGGTGCACAATCCCTGATCTCCCTGCTGGGTGTTGATGACAAGCTGGTGAGCCCGATGACCGTCGAGGATGCGCCGCGCTTTGAATACCGTGGCATGCAGACCGACGTGGCCCGCCACTTCCGCAGTCTGGATACCATGAAGAAGCTGGTTGACCAGATGTCTGCCATGAAGCTCAACGTGCTGCACCTTGGCCTGACCAACGATGAAGGCTGGCGTCTGGAGATCCCGGGTCTGCCGGAGCTGACCCAGGTCGGTAGCCAGCGTTGCCACGACGAGTCCGAAACCAAGTGCCTGATGCCGCAACTGGGTTCCGGCCCGACCAGCGACAACCAGGGTTCCGGTTTCTACAGCAAGTCTGACTACGTGGATCTGGTGCGTTATGCCAAGGCCCGCGGTGTGACCGTGATCCCCGAGATCAACATGCCGGCCCACGCCCGTGCTGCCGTGGTCTCCATGGAAGCGCGCTACAAGCGTCTGATGGCGGAAGGCAAAGAAGCGGAAGCCAACCAGTTCCGTCTGACTGATCCGGCTGACACCTCCAACGTCACCTCGGTCCAGTTCTACGACAAGATGTCCTTCATCAACCCTTGCCAGCCGGGTGCTGCCACCTTCGTGGCCAAGGTAATGGATGAAGTTGCCCAGATGCACCAGGCCGCCGGTCAGCCGCTGACCGCATGGCACTACGGTGGTGATGAGGCGAAGAACATCATGCAGGGCGGTGGCTATCAGGATCCGGCCGTCACCAAGAAAGAAGAGCTGGTCGCCTGGAAAGGTAACGTCGACTCCAGCAAGCAGGACAAGCCGTTTGGCAAGTCCCCGATGTGCCAGAAGATGATCGATGAAGGCAAGATCAAGGAAGTGGGCGAGCTGCCGGTTTACTTCGCCAAGGAAGTGGGCCAGATGGTCAAAGACCGCGGCTTCTCTACCCTGCAGGCGTGGGAAGATGGTCTGAAGTACGCCAGCGGTGCCAAGGATTTCGCCACCGACAACACCCGTGTCAACTTCTGGGAAACCCTCTACTGGGGTGGCTTCAACGAAGCGATGAAGTGGGCCCACAAGGGTTACCAAGTGGTGCTGTCCAACCCGGATTACCTCTACTTCGACTTCCCGAACGAAGTACACCCGGCTGAGCGTGGCTACTACTGGGCAACCCGTTTCAACGACACCCGCAAGGTATTTGCCTTCGCCCCGGAAAACCTGCCGCAGAACGCCGAGACTTCGGTTGACCGCGACGGCAACGCCTTCGTGGCCAAGGGTGACCAGGATCCGGTCAAGTTCAAGGGGATCTCCGGTCAGCAGTGGAGTGAAACCGTGCGTACCGATGCTCAGTACGAGTACATGGTCTACCCGCGTATCTTCTCTGTGGCCGAGCGTGCCTGGCACAAAGGTGGCTTCGAGCTGGATTACGTGAAGAACCGCGAGTTCTCCGGCGAGACCAAGTTCGTCAACAAGGCCACCCTCAACAAAGAGTGGAACCAGTTTGCCAACGTACTGGGTCAGCGCGTGTTGCCGAAACTGGATCAGGCCGGTGTTGAATACCGCCTCTCCGTACCGGGTGCCAAGGTAGTGAACGGTGTGCTGGAAGCGAACGTGGATCTGCCGGGTCTGCCCATCCAGTACAGCCTGGACGGTACCAACTGGAGTGCCTATGACGCCGCGGCCAAGCCGAGCGTGAATGGCAAGGTCTACCTGCGTACCACCAGCTTCGATGGCAAGCGCTCCAGCCGCGTCACCGAACTGAACTGATAGCAGTCAACCGTTAACATGAGGTGGGTCGCAAGACCCGCCTTTCCCAAGGGCGATGGCGCATCGGATTTGGGAAAGGTTGACTGTGCGTGTGAGCCTTTGTTGTGTGTAATTGTCTGTTTTGTGTTTTTCATCACTTTCAGCCCCGCCTAGTGCGGGGCTTTTTTATGCATTTGGGGTGCAATGTGCCAAGCCACGCCGTTTTTAGCGGCGCAATGGCCGGGAAATGGCCCGGAAGTGCCAAATTCAGGTTGAGACAGCGCCCGTAATAAGGGATCATATCCGGCTTGACGGCGGGGGGATGAGGGTGCCAGCCGGCACAACTTCCGCCAGTGACGCTTTTTTGAGGTGAGCCATGAGTCAGGCGAACAGCCCAACTAACTTTATTCGTCAGATCATTGATGAAGATCTGGCCAGCGGTAAGCACAGCAGCGTGCATACCCGTTTTCCGCCCGAGCCGAACGGTTATCTCCATATCGGCCACGCCAAATCAATCTGCCTGAACTTCGGCATCGCCCGCGACTATCAGGGCCAGTGCAACCTGCGTTTCGATGACACCAACCCGGTGAAGGAAGATATCGAGTACGTAGAGTCCATCAAGCAGGACGTACAGTGGCTCGGCTTCCAGTGGAACGGCGAGATCTGCTACTCCTCCGACTATTTCGACAAGCTGCACGGCTACGCCATCGAGCTGATTGAAAAGGGTCTGGCCTATGTGGACGAGCTGACGCCCGAGCAGATGCGCGAGTACCGTGGCACCCTGACTGAAGCTGGCAAGAACAGCCCGTTCCGAGATCGCAGCGTGGAAGAGAACCTGGCGCTGTTTGCCAAGATGAAGAACGGCGAGTTCGCCGAAGGCACCGCCTGCCTGCGCGCCAAGATCGACATGGCATCCCCCTTCATGGTGATGCGCGATCCGGTTATCTACCGCATCAAGTTTGCCCACCACCACCAGACCGGTGACAAGTGGTGCATCTACCCGATGTATGACTTCACCCACTGCATCTCGGACGCGCTGGAAGGGATCACCCACTCCATCTGTACCCTGGAGTTCCAGGACAACCGTCGCCTGTACGACTGGGTGCTGGACAACATCACCATCGACTGCCATCCGCGTCAGTACGAGTTCTCTCGTCTGAACCTCGAATACACCGTCATGTCCAAGCGCAAGCTGAACCTGCTGGTGACCGAGAAGCACGTCGATGGTTGGGATGACCCGCGCATGCTGACCGTCTCCGGTCTGCGTCGTCGTGGTTACACCCCGGCCTCCATCCGCGAGTTCTGCAAGCGCATCGGCGTCACCAAGCAGGACAACATCGTCGAGATGAGCATGCTGGAAGCCTGCATCCGCGAAGACCTCAACGAGCATGCGCCGCGCGCCATGGCCGTGCTGCATCCGGTGAAAGTGGTCATCGAGAACCTGGCTGCCGACGAAGTGCTGACAGCCCCGGCCCACCCGAGCAATGCCGAGATGGGTACCCGCGAGCTGAACTTCACACGCGAGATCTTCATCGATGAAGCGGACTTCAAAGAAGAGGCGAACAAGCAGTTCAAGCGTCTGGTGCTGGGCAAGGAAGTGCGTCTGCGCAATGCCTATGTGATCAAGGCCGAGCGCATCGAGAAAGATGCCGATGGCAAGGTCACCTGCATCTACTGCTCCTACGACCCCGAGACTCTGGGCAAGGATCCGGCCGATGGCCGCAAGGTGAAAGGGGTGATCCACTGGGTCAGCGCCACTCACTCCCTGCCAGCGGAAGTGCGTCTTTACGACCGTCTGTTCAAGGTGCCGAACCCGGGCGCCGAGGATGACTTTGAAGCTGCGCTGAACCCGGAATCCCTGGTGATCATCGAGGGGGCCCGTGTCGAGGCATCCCTGAAGAACGCCAAGCCGGAGCAGGCTTACCAGTTCGAGCGTGAAGGTTACTTCTGCGCCGACAACAAGCTCTCCAGCCCGGAGCATCTGGTGTTCAACCGCACCGTTGCCCTGCGTGACTCCTGGGGCAAAGTCGAAGGCTAAGCCGATGGGGCAGGGGAGACCCTGCCCTGTGCGATGCCAACGGCCTGCGCCGGACAATAAAAAGCCAGCTGATGCTGGCTTTTTATTGTCCGTTATCTGCAAGTCACGGGCGACTTATTCGTCGTGCTTGCACTCACCTGTTGCACAGTGACCGTAGAGGTAGAGGCTGTGGTTGGTGAGACGGATATTGAATTTCTTGGCGATCTCGCGCTGGCGCTGTTCGATCACTTCGTCGGAGAACTCGATCACCTTGCCGCAGTCAAGGCAAACCAGGTGGTCGTGGTGCTCCTGAGTGGCCAGCTCGAATACCGACTTGCCACCTTCGAAGTGGTGACGGGTAACGATACCGGCATCATCAAACTGGTTGAGAACGCGATAGACGGTAGCGAGACCAATCTCTTCACCCAGGTCGATCAGTCGTTTATAGAGATCTTCGGCGCTGGTGTGCTGGCAGTCCGGCTGTTGCAGGATTTCCAGGATTTTGACCCGGGGCAAGGTGATCTTGAGCCCGGCCTTTTTTAACGCTTGGTTGTTGTCTGCCATATTCTACTTATTCGCATTCTCGAAGGTGGGGTTATTCTGATGGACTGCCGCAGGAATGGCAACCTTGAACTCGCTTGGCCTGTCATTATAGGTCGTAGCCTCCCTAAAAATAAACCCAGCAATTCAAGGGGTTTAGTCATAAATGGCCGGTTGGATTGAAATAATCAATCGTGTCGTCCGACTTGCTGGCATGGCAGATGTTGATAAGATGTAACTTTCATATTCTGGTCGGATGAGATCCATGGATTGGCTTTTTGACAATGCGGCCTGGGTGCGCCGCGCACTCAACGCTTGGCCCCCTTTCTGGGGTGCCGGTATCAAGATAGAGACCCTGAGCGATGACTTTCGCTACTGCCGGGTGACCCTCAAATCCCGCTGGTGGAACAAGAACGCCAACCGCACCCAGTTTGGCGGCAGCATGTTTGCCATGACGGACCCCATCTATCCGCTGATGCTGATGGGCTACTTCAAGAATCGCTACTACGTCTGGGACAAGGCGGGCAGCATCAACTACATCAAGCCGGGCAAGGGCAAGCTGGTGGCCGAGTTCAACCTGACCGAGGGCAAGTTGGCCGAAATCGTGGCGGCGACCGAAGGTGGCAACAAACACTTCCCCGAATTCGAGGTGACGGTACAGGACAAGAGCGGCGAGCTGGTGGCGCAGGTCAAGCGCACCCTCTATGTGCGAGCCAAACCGGAGCACAGAGGTGAATAACAGGGGAGAATGAAGGCAGGCATCGCCACTTGCAGATACAACAAGGGCCCGTCAGGGCCCTTGTTGTCAGAGGTATGAGGGGAAGCGGATTACTCCAGCTCGCCCAGGCACATCTCTTCGTGCAGCTGCTTGCACCAGCCCTTGACGCGCTCGGCGGTCAGCTCCGGCTGGCGATCTTCATCGATACCCAGACCGACAAAGTGCTTGTCATCAACCAGTGCCTTGGAGGCTTCGAACTCGTAGCCGGCAGTCGGCCAGTGACCGATGATGATGGCGCCTTTTGCTTCGACGATGTCGCGCAGGGTGCCCATGGCATCGAGGAAGTACTCGGAATAGTCTTCCTGATCACCGCAACCGAAGATGGCGACCAGCTTGTTGGTGAAGTCGATTTCGCCCAGATCGGGGAAGAAGTCGTCCCAGTCGGCCTGGGCTTCGCCGTAGTACCAAGTCGGGATGCCGAACATCAGCAGATCAAAGCTCTCGATGTCGGCCTTGCTGCTCTTGGCGATGTCACGGACTTCAATCAGGTTTTTGCCCAGCTCTTTCTGGATCATCTTGGCGACAGCTTCGGTGTTACCGGTATCGCTGCCAAAAAACAGACCTACACTTGCCATAGTGTTTAGTTACCCGTATTTGGTGTTAATGCTCAACGCTCAGACTGCAATGTCCACCGCAAAGGCGGACTCAATCTGTTGTTTCAGGATAGATTGGATCAGCTCGGCTCGGCTGATGTTCTGTTGTAACGCAAGTTGGTTCAGGCGCTCCAGCAACTCGGCCTCCACCTTTAACTCTACCCGCTTCAGCCCATTTTCCCGATCGCGCTTAAGCTGGTTACGCTTGTTGATCTTGAGCTGGGTCTCGCGGGGGAGTGGATTGGTCTTTGGCCTGCCGGGGCGCTTCTCATTTGCGAACAGATCCAGTGTTGTTCGATCAGTTTGCTGTTTGGCCATACATCACAGATGAAAATAAGTTAGCCGAGTCCTGAGCCTTCCCAGCCCAGTTCGATCAGCCCCTTGGCGACAAAACCCGCACAACCCAGAAACAGTACCAACCAGACGATAAAACGACCGAAACGGGGCACGTTGCCGCGCTTGAGCACGTCCTGAATGGCCAGGCCAATCAATATGAAAATGGCCACAAAGAATAACTTGAGGCCCAAACTTTCGATCAGGTCGATATGTTCACTTAGCATGGATTGCGCACACTCCTTATGACGGGCGCACTATATCACAAAGGATTTGAAACTGTTAACCGCCTGTCGACAGGAAATCCACAACCAATTTGTTGAACAGAGCCGGTTTTTCCGCATGCAGCCAGTGGCCGGTACCCGCGATGACACGCACCTTTGCCGCCGGGAATTGGGCCAGTGCCGTCTCGCTGTATTGCGGCTGCATATAGTCAGAATCCCCCCCCTTGATAAAGAGCACCGGCCCCTCGAAGCGGTGCTCATCCTCTGGCCAGCCCATGATGTTGGCGTAGTTTTGCTCAAGGGCGGGCACATTGAAGCGCCAACCCCAGCCATGCTCGCCTCTGGCGAACGATTTGAGCAGGAACTGGCGTACCCCGGCGATCTCGATGTGCTGTGCCAGCATGGCTTCCGCTTCACTGCGGCTTTGCGGCGGCGTGCGCAGTGTGGCGTTGAGTCCGGCAAAGACATTCTGGTGGCGGGAGTGGGGATAGGCGACCGGCGCCATGTCGGCCACCACCAGTTTGGTCACCCGCTCTGGCGCCAGCTTGGTGACCTGCATCCCTACCTTGCCGCCCATCGAGTGGCCAATCAGGGTCGCTTCGGCAATCTCCAGCCGATCCATCAGGGCCAGGATATCGGCCGCCTGCGCCGGATAGCTCATCTCGCTGCTATGAAAGGAGGCTCCGTGGTTGCGCAGATCGACGCTGATGACCCGGTACTGTTCGCAGAGGGCACGGGCCAGCAGGCCGAGGTTGTCGAGGCTGCCAAACAGGCCGTGGATCAGAATGACCGCCGGGCCCTGACCCTGCTCCTTGAAGTTCAATATGCTGTTTTGTTGCAAAATGACACCTTGTCGGTCGTGGGTGCGTATCGCTGTTTTATTTAACGCACTGGAAAGAAAAGGATTTCGTCCAATGGATTGGGATTTTATGTGGTTTTTTTTCTAAAAAATCCTGTCCGGATCGGCTATCAGTGCGGCTGATCACACACTTGGCCCGCTATTATGCCGTATTCTCGATGAGATTCATGTACATCTGCCAGCCCCTTGCTTGGGCTGTCGGGTTTGCCTATGTATAATCGCCGCATCCGAATTTCGACGAGTCCAGCGCATCCCTATGAAAACCATCGAGCTTGATGACGATCTCTACTTCTATATCGCCAGCCAGACCCGGCACATTGGTGAGAGTGCCTCCGATATCCTGCGCCGTCTGCTGGAACAGCCTGCTCACCAAGGTGTGCCGGTTGCCGAGCCCGTTGCCGTCGCGCAGCCCAGTGCGGTAGCCACCCGGCAAGGGCTGCAAGCCCTGCTTGATTCTGGCGAGCTGCAGCAGGAAGAGAAGTCCATCAACCGTTTCATGCAGGTGCTGAGTACCCTCTACCGGGATGATCCGGTCGGGTTTACCCAGGCCACCGAAATCAAGGGGCGCAAGCGCGTCTATTTCTCGCGGGATCCCGAGGCTCTGCGCGCCAGTGGCAGCACCACCAAGCCCAAGCCGGTACCGGAAACCCCGTTCTGGGTAATCACCAACACCAACACCAGTCGCAAGCAGAACATGGTGGCCCAGCTGATGAGCAGCATGGGTTACGGCGACGAGGTGATCGCGCAGGTGTGCGGCGCAATCTAACGGTTTTTCAAGACTCAGGCCTTGCCCGGCAAGGCCGCCATTACGCAAGGAAAACGCCATGGCTCAGCATTCCCACGCCGGTCAGCCGGCCCGTTTAAGCGACCTGACCAACATTCCCCGTCTGGTCAGCGCCTACTACCTCAACAAGCCGGACATGAGCCGCCCCGAGCAGCGAGTTGCCTTCGGTACCTCCGGCCACCGCGGCAGCGCCCTGCACAGCGCCTTTACCGAATCCCATATTCTGGCTGTGACCCAGGCCCTGGTGGAGTATCGCCAGCAGGCCGGCATTACTGGCCCGCTGTTTGTCGGCATGGATACTCACGCTCTGTCCGAATCCGCCTTTGCCAGCGCCGTCGAAGTGCTGGCCGCCAACGGCGTTGAAACCCGCATTCAGGCTGGCCTCGGCTTTACCCCGACCCCGGTCATCTCTCACGCCATCTTGCGCCACAATGCAGGCAAACCGGCTGCCCGTGCTGACGGCGTGGTGATCACTCCGTCCCACAACCCGCCGGAAGATGGTGGCTTCAAGTACAACCCGCCTCACGGTGGCCCCGCCGAAGGGGAGATCACCAAGTGGGTGGAGGACCGTGCCAACGCGATTCTGGAAGCGGGTCTGGCTGGCGTGAAACGGATGCCGTTCGCCGAAGCGCTCAAGAGCCCGTTCGTGGTCGAGCACGACTATGTCACCCCCTATGTGGATGATCTGAAGAACGTGCTGGACATGGATGCCATCAAGAACGCGGGCATCAAGATCGGTGTCGATCCGCTGGGCGGCTCCGGTGTCGCCTACTGGGACGTCATCGCCAAGACCTACGGCCTGAATATCGAGGTGGTGAACTACAAGGTCGACCCGACCTTCTCCTTCATGACCCTGGATAAAGACGGCAAGATCCGGATGGACTGCTCCAGCCCGTTCGCCATGGCGAGCCTGATCGCGCTCAAGGACAAGTTCGACATCGCCCTTGGCAATGACCCTGACTACGACCGTCACGGCATCGTCACCAAGTCAGGCCTGATGAACCCGAACCACTATCTGGCGGTGGCGATCCAGTATCTGTTTACCCATCGTACCGGCTGGTCTGCGGATGCGGCCGTCGGCAAGACGCTGGTCTCCTCCTCGATGATCGACCGGGTTGCCGGCGAGATTGGCCGCACCCTGAAAGAGGTGCCGGTCGGCTTCAAGTGGTTCGTGGATGGCCTCTACAGCGGCGAGTTCGGCTTTGGCGGCGAGGAGAGCGCTGGCGCCTCCTTCCTGCGCAAAGATGGCACCGTCTGGACCACCGACAAGGATGGTTTCATTCTGGCGCTGCTGGCGGCGGAAATTCTGGCGGTGACCGGCAAGGATCCGCAAGCCCACTACGACGCACTGGAAGCCAAGTTCGGCCGCTCCAGCTATCGTCGCATCGACGCCCCGGCCAACAGCGCCCAGAAAGCGGTGCTCTCCAAGCTGGATCCTGCTCTGGTGGAAGCCTCAACTCTGGCGGGTGAGCCCATCATCGCCAAGCTGACCAAGGCACCGGGCAACGATGCCGCCATCGGCGGCCTCAAGGTGGTGACCGAGAACGGCTGGTTCGCGGCGCGCCCCTCCGGCACCGAGTCCATCTACAAGATCTATATGGAGAGCTTCAAGGGCGACGCGCACCTCGACCTCATCCAGCAAGAGGCCCAGCAGATCGTCTCTGCTGCGCTGGCCAAGGCAGGCGTCTAAATCAGGTAGCCATCCTTGAGCCCCTGATGAGGTGGAACGTTGGATATAACAAAGGAGCCATGATGGCTCCTTTTTCATTGTCTGTTTTATGCCAGCGAGTTATCAGCGCGCCGCCTTCACCGCCAGCCCCAGCTGCCACACCGCCATGGCGTAGTGAGTGCTGTGGTTGTAGCGGGTGATGGTGTAGAAGTTGGGCAGACCGTACCAGTATTGGTAGCCGGTGCCGACATCGAGGCGCAGCAGGCTCGCTTCGTTGTGGTTGCCCAGGCTACTGGTGGGGGTGAGCCCTGCGCGGCGCAGGGTGGCGACCGGGTAGCGGGTCTGGAAGCCATGCTCATAGCCGGGCAGTTGGCCCTGACCGCGCACCGCAACCGGTTGGCCTTTCTCCCAGCCGTGGGCCTTGAAGTAGTTGGCGACGCTGCCGATGGCATCTACCGGATCCCACAGGTTGGTGTGGCCGTTGCCATCAAAGTCCACCGCATAGCGCTGGAAGCTGGAGGGCATAAACTGGCCGTAGCCCATGGCGCCCGCATAGGAGCCCTTGGGTTCGGTGGGATCCATCCCCTCGTCGCGGGTCATCACCAGGAAGGCTTCCAGCTCGCTCGTGAAGAACTCGGCGCGGCGCGGATAATCAAATGCCAGAGTGGCCAGCGCATCCAGAATGCGGGTCTTGCCCATCACCCGGCCCCAGCGGGTTTCCACCCCGATAATGCCGACGATGATCTCCGGCGGCACCCCGTAGATCTGCTCCGCCCGGTTCAGCTCGCTTGCGTATTCACGCCAGAAGTTGACGCCGTTCTGTACGTTGTCTGGGGTGATGAACTTGGCGCGATAGCGGTTCCAGGCGCCGGTCGGGCCGGTGGGCTTGGCGGTAGTCGGCGCCTGGGCATCCATCAGGCGGATGATCCAGTCGTAACGCTCTGCCTGTGCCAGCACCTGATGCAGCTGGGCGTTGTCAAAACCGTGCTTCTCGACCATTTTCTGGACGAACCGATCCACGTTGGGGCGATTGGCGAAGTCCCCCTTGCTAACCCCTTGTGTATAAACGGGTTTGCTCGATGGCGCTTGATTGATAAAGGCGCTCTTGGGCTGGGGGACGACCACGGGCTTTGGCGCTGGGGCGCTGCTGCAGCCACCGAGCAGGGGGAATAACGACAGAGTGAGAAGAGAGGCAAGGCGACGCATAGGGTTCTCAAAGAGACTGATAAAAGTGCCGTCATGGTAAAACATTGTCATCCCCGTGCAAGTGTTCCGTGTGCCTTGTTTGCCGCCAATTCATCGTGCGATGGATTAGCCCTCCGGTGAGGGCTGTGCTGTTTATGGCTGGGGGGGACGCAGCGTGTAGTAACCGCTCCAGAGCCGGGTCAGGGTGGTGATGGCGCAGAGCAGGGCAAAGCCGTAGGCGAGAGGGGCGAAGGCGGCGGGCCACAGGCACATCAGCACGAACAGGGCGATGGTCTCGCTCCCCTCGGTGAGGCCGCCCAGATAGTAGAGGGATTTGTGGTGGTAGACCGGATTGTCGATGCCCCGCTTGCCCGCCATGATGGCAAACGCCAGAAAGCTCGAGCCGGTGCCCATGAAGGCAAACAGCAGAGTGGCGGCGGGCAGCGCATTGGCGGGGGCGGCGAGGGCAAAGCCCAGCACCACGGCGGCGTAGAAGATGAAATCCAGCGTGATGTCGAGAAAGCCGCCGCAGTCGGTGATGCCGGTTTCCCGCGCCACGGCGCCGTCCAGCCCGTCCAGCAGCCGGTTGAGCAGGATGGTCGCGAGTGCCCACTGATAGCTGCCAAAGGCCAGCAGCGGCAGCGCCAGCATGCCGATGGCAAAGCCGGTGAGGCTGACCTGATTGGCACTGATCCCGGCACGGCAGAGCGGTTTGGCAAGCTGGGTGAGAGGGCTGCGGATCACGGGGATCAGATGGCGATCAAACAAGGTGAACACTCCTCGGTTAACAGTGGCATTCGGTGAGGTTGAGTATGGTGCCCGGCGCGTCTTCCGCATCGTGGGTCACCAGGATGGCGGGGATGGCCAGCGCCTTGATCTGCGCGAACACCAGTTCGCGAAAGGCGGCCCGCAGCGGCTTGTCGAGGCGGGAGAAGGGCTCGTCCAGCAGCAGGGCATCGGGTTCCGCCAACAGTGCCCGCAGCAGGCTGACCCGCGCCCGTTGACCCCCTGACAGCTGTTGCGGCAGCTTGTCAACCTGATCCGCCAGCGCGACCTGTGCCAATGCGGCCAGTGCCTTTTCCCGCCGCGCACGTTTTCCCTTTATGATCGCAGGCATGCCGAACATCAGGTTCTCCGCCACCGTCAGATGGTCAAACAGCAGGTCATCCTGAAACAGCATGCCGATGCGCCTCGCTTGCGCGGGCAAGGCGTTGAGTGGCCGCTCGCCGAGCCTTATCTCTCCCTCCAGCCGGATCGGGCCATTTCCTGTCAGCGCGCTGGGCAGTACCCCCGCCAGCCCTGCCAGCAGGGAGCTTTTACCGCAACCGCTCGGCCCCATCAGGGTCAATACCTCGCCGGGGGCCACCTGCAGGGCAGGGAGCGAGAGCAGCGGATTTTCATCAAGGTAAAGTCGAAGAGGTGTGGTGCTCAGCATATGGCTGTTTCCATCATCAGAGTTCATCGTGAGCCGCCCCCCTTGAGCGCCGGATTGATCCGCGCCGGCAGCCAGAGCGCCAGCAGATAGATAACGAGCGGCAGCAGCAGTTGCAGCAGGCCGTAGAGCCCCGCCAGCCGTCGGTTGAGGCCGCTGCCGATGGCCACCGCTTCGGTGGTGATGGTGACCACTCTGCCCGCGCCAAAGATCAGGGTCGGCAGATACTGGGCCAAACTCACGGCTGCCCCGACGCTGAAGGCAAACAGCAGCGGGCGCGCCAGCAGCGGCGCTTTGACTTGCCACCAGGCTCGCCATGGCGTAGCCCCCAGCAGCAGGGCGCTCTGGGTGATCCGCGGATCGAACTGGCGATAGGGGCCATGCAGGCAGAGATAGACATAGGGAAAGACAAACAGCAGCTGGCTCCAGAGCACCCAGCCCCAGCCAATGCCGCTGCTTATCGAGTCATGCGCAAGCCAGTCCAACCCGAACCGGATGCCAAACAGCAGGCTTGCCTGCGGCAGCAACAGCGGCAGGCAGATAAGCCAGAGCGGCCAGGGGCGGCGGCTGGCTTGTGCCTCCAGACTGCACACCGCCATCATCAGTGCCAACAAGCCGCTCACCAGCGCCAGCAGTGCGCTGGTTACCAGCAGTGGCAGCAGGGTTGGCAGCAGATCCAGCCAGTAATGACTGCTCCACTGGCTGGGCCAGAGGGAGGGAAAGGGCCAGCGGCGCGCCAGCGACCAGAGCAGCAGCGCCGCCAGCACCGCCAGATTGAGGGTGATCAGGGTGAAGGCAAAGCCCGCTGCGAGCCGGTTGGCAAAGAAGTGGGGCGCCGCCCGTTTGCCATCGAGCCAGCAGCCTTTGCCCATCTCTTTATGAAGCCACTCCAGTAATCTGAGCAGAGCGATGAGCAACGCCGTGATGGCGAGCAAAAGCAGGGCGCCGCTGGCGGTGGCTCCGCGCCAGAGCAGATCCGGGTCCTGATACCAGAGCCACAACCGCACCGCCAGCGGGGCGGGGGCATCGGGCCCGAGCAACTGGGCGAGATCCACCACCGCCACTCCGTAGGCCGCCACCGCATAGATGGGCAGGCGCAGGGCAGGCCAGAGCGCTGGCAGCAGCAGGCGCCACCAGATCAGGGGGGCGCTGAAACCGAGGCTCGCCCCCAGCCACTGCTGGCGTGCCAGCAGGATGGGTTGCTGCGCGGCCATCGCCATCAGCAGCAAAAAGGGGGTCTCCTTGAAAACGAGCAGTGCAATCAGCCCGAGCCCCCAAGGATCCCGAATGGTCTGCCAATCGGGGGGAAGATCAAACCCCGTTAGAGCTGGCGAGACGAGCCGCAGCAGCCAGCCGGAGGGGGCGAGCAGAAAGGCAAAGCCGATGGCAAAGGCGACGTGGGGCATGGCCAGCATAGGCGAGAGCAGGCGACGGAGCAGCCCGAAAGCCCGGCTGTTGCTGTGGGCCAGCAGCAGGGCGGTCAACAGCAGAGTGCCGAGGGTGGAGGCTGCGCCAATCCACAGGCTCAGCGCAGCGGAATGCCAAAGGCCAGGCTGAGCCAGCAGCAAGGCGAGATGAGAGGCGGCCATCCCCTCCGCCAGCAGTTGCCACAGTCCCGCCAGCAATGGGATGACTAAGATCGCCAGATAAATGACCGCCATCCCCGCACTCATAGTGGGGTGGCGTGTCAAGCGGCGCCACGGTCGGGAGCGGGAAAGCGGGTGACCAGCGGCACTCATCAGTGACCGTAACGCTCGGCCCAGGCCGCTTCCAGTTTGAGCTGCCAGCTGGGGTGAGGCTCGGCCACCGCTTTGAAGCGCAGTGCCGGTTGCCCCTTGGCTGAATCAGGCAGGGTATCGGCCCGCAGCACGCTGGGATCACCCCAGAAGGCCGGATTGGCTTTTCGCGCCTGCGCCGCCGGGCTCAGCAGGAAGTTGGCCACCACCTTGGCACCCGCACGGGCACTGGCGTTGAAGGGGATGGCGAGAAAATGGCTGTTGGTGAGCGACCCCTTTGCCATGGCGACCGCCTCGACGCTGGGGGGCAGGGCGCCAATCTGGGCAGCGCTCTGCGCCTCCTGCGGATTGAAGCTGATGGCCATGGCCAGTTCGCCATCATCGAGTAACTGGCGGGTTTCGGCGGCGCTGGTGGGGAACAGTTTGCCCTTGCGCCAGAGTGCCGGATGCAGCTCATCGAGCCAGGCCCAGAGCGGGGCGGTGAGTTGGGTAAACTCGGTATCGGTCGCCTCCCGATAGAGGGGGGCTGGGTTTGGCGTCAATTCCAGCAGGATCTGCTTGAGAAAACTGGAGCCATGGAACTGGGGCGGCTTGGGATAGGTGAAGCGGCCAGGATGGGCCTTGGCCCACGCCAGCAGGGCTGCTGCCGAGGTGGGCGGGCTGGCGACCTCTTCGGTGTCGACCATCAGATTGAGCTGGCCGATGCCCCAGGGGGCTTCCAGCCCTTCCACCGGCAGGGTGAAGTCCTCACTCACCGGCAGGGTGCTGTCTACCAGCGCCATGTTGGGTAGCTCGGCGGTAAAGGGAGCGCCGAGCAGCCCCTGCTCCTTGAGCGCCTTGAAGTTCTCGCCGTTGACCCAGAGCAGATCGATGGGGCCGCCAGCTTGTTTGCCCGCCTGCTTGTTGGCCAGCAACTGGCTGACGCTCTGGGCGATGTCATCCACCTTCACCTGCACCAGTTTGACCTGATAGTCGCGTGCCAGCTCCTGCCCGGCCCACACCAGATAGGCGTTGATCTCCGGGCTGCCGCCCCAGGCGTTGAAGTAGACGGTCTGTCCCTTCGCCTCCTCAAGGGTCCGTTGCCAGTTGTCATCAGGAGTGGCTAACAGCGGGCCGCTGGCGAGCAGTGGCAGGGTGCACAGCAGCGCATTTAGCCGCTGTTTGAGCTGTGAGCTGAGTTGTGAGAATGGCTTGAGCATAAACGTTTCCCTGATTGTCAGGCGCCACGGCGCCAGCGGTGATAACGGGCCAGCAACGCCAGCACCCGGGTGGGCTGATGGGCCCGTTTCCATTCACCCGCCACATATTTGTTACCCTCCATCAGGGTGGGATAGGCGTGAATGGTGCCGAGGATCTTGCCAAGGCCGAGGTGGTGACGCATGGCGAGCACAAATTCGGCGATCCGCTCACCGGCGTGAGTGCCCACTATGGTGGCGCCAAGGATAGTATCCTTGCCCGGCACGGTCAGCACCTCGACAAAACCGTGGCGCTCCCCATCGGCAATGGCGCGATCCAGCTCAGCCAGCTCGAAGCGGGTCGCCTCGAAGGGAATCCCCTGTGCTTCGGCTTCCTTGCGATTGAGGCCGACCCGGGCAATCTCCGGCGTGGTGTAGGTGGCCGCCGGAATAACCCGATAGTCGGCCCGAAAGCGCTTGAACTGGCCAAACAGGGCATTTACTGCCGCATACCAGGCCTGATGGGCGGCAAAGTGGGTGAACTGGTAAGGGCCCGCTACGTCTCCCACTGCCAGTATGCTGGGGAAGTTGGTGGCAAGGAAGCCATCGACCGCTAGGGTGCCGCGGGGGGCAAGCTCGACCCCCAACGCTTCGAGCCCGAAGCCGCTCACATTGGCGACCCGACCCAGTGCCAGCAGCAGTTGATCCCCTTCCACCACCTGTGTCTCATCGCCACGGCGCAGTTGCAGCCGGATGGGGAGATCCCCCTCGGCTGCGGGCAGATAGTCGGCTCGTTCGGCGCGCCAGCCGGTGAGTAGCTGCACACCATCGCGGCTCATCTGCCCGGCCAGAGCATCGGCGACCTCTCTCTCTTCGCGGGGCAGCAGTTGCTCCGAGAGTTCCACCAAGGTCACGGGAATGCCGAGCAGGGCGAAGCTCTGGGCCAGCTCGCAGCCGATGGGACCGCCGCCCAGCACCAGCAGGCGGCGCGGCGGAGTGCGCAGCTGCCAGAGGCTATCCGAGGTGAGGTAAGGCACCTGATCCAGCCCCGGCAGCTTGGGCACCAACGGTCGGGCGCCGGTGGCGATAACGATATGGCGGCTGGCGAGGCGCTGGCCGTTCACTTCTACCTCCCAGGGGGAGACCAGCCGCGCCTCTCCTTCGATGCACTCCACTCCAAGCCCCTGATAGCGTTCGATGGAGTCGTGGGGCTCGACCTCCTTGATCACCTCAGTCACCCGCTCCATCACGGCGGCAAAATCGGCGCGGGAGTGGCTTGGGCTAAAGCCCAGCTCGTCGGCTTTACGCTGCTCTGCGGCAAAGCGGGCGCTTCGGATCAATGCCTTGGAGGGGACGCAACCGCTGTTGAGGCAATCGCCCCCCATCTTGTGTTTCTCGATGAGCGCCACTTTGGCCTTCACCGCTGCCGCGATATAGCTGGTAACCAGCCCACCTGCACCGGCACCGATCACCAGCAGGTTGTAGTCGTAGCGAGCGGGCTTGCGGTAGGGGGAGAGCAAGCGGCGCAGCGCGAGCTTGGCGGTCAATTTCTTGACCAGCCAGGGCATCAGCCCCAGCAGGGTCAACGCGACCATCAGGCCGGGGGAGAGGATATTGCCGGTGCTGGTTAACTGGCCAAGCTCGCTGCCCGCCAGCACATAGACGAAGGTGCCAGGCAGCATGCCAAGCTGGCTGACCCAGTAGTAGGTGCTGACTCTGATGGGGGTGAGCCCCATCAGCAGATTGACCAAAAAGAAGGGGAAGATGGGGATGAGGCGCAGGCTGAGCAGATAGAAGGCCCCCTCCTTCGCCATGCCGGACTGAAAGGTGGCCAGCTTGTCGCCAAAGCGCCGCTCGACCCAGTCGCGCAGCAGAAAGCGGGCGCTGAGAAAAGCCAGGGTTGCGCCTAGGGTGCTGGCGAAAGAGACCAGCAGTAGCCCCCAGCCGACGCCGAACACAGCGCTGCCACCCAGGGTGAGCAAGCTGGCGCCGGGTAGGGAGAGGGCGGTGCTCAGCACATAGATAAGCACGAACAGCAGGCTGGCCGAGACAAAGTGGCCGTCGACCCATTGCGCCACTGCCGCCTGCTGGGCCTGCAAGGCGTCCAGAGTGAGGTAACGGCCAAGATCGAGGGCAAAAAAGGTGCCGATAAGGCTCCCCATCACCAGTGCAAGCAGCAGGCGGGTCCGGTTCATCAGGCGTCCTTGCTGTCTGGCTGGGCAGGGCGTTCCGGTTGCACCGGCAGCTGGCAGAAGCCCTGCGGCGCGATATCGAGGGCGGCGTTGAACTTGGCCGACATGTTCTGGAAGGCGATAAGACCGGTCAGCTCCACCATGGCGTCGTCGTCGAACCAGGGCTTGAGGCGGGCAGCCTGTTCATCGCTCACCCCATCGAGGCCAGTCATCGCTTCGGTATAGTCGAGCACCGCTTTTTCCCGCTCGTCAAACAAGGGGCTTTCGCGCCAGTTGGCCAGCGCCTCCACTTTCTCGCTGGAACCGGCTCTCTTTACCAAGGTCATGGCGTTGATGTCGACGCAAAAACGGCACCAGTTGAGCTGGGAGACCCGCACCGTCACCAGCGAGCGCAGCACGGGGTCGATGGGGGAGCGCTTGCGGTTGATGACGCCGTAGAGGGTGGCGACGGCGGCAAAGAGGCGCGGCGAGCGGCCCCAGCACTTGCCCGGAATAAGCACCTGACCATAGTTGCGCTTTTGCAGCCAGAAAAAGGGGCGGATAAACCAGGCATATTCCCGGTCGGGTTTGACCTCAACGCGCATCAGTTACCTTCTTGTTGTTTCACACTTACGGTTTCAAATTGGGTTTGTAGGCCTGACCGAGTCGCTCGTTCAGGCGGGTCAGGAAATCCTCGATCCGCGCCCGGTTGGTGCCCAGATCGCTTTGCCCCTGACGGGAGGCTGATCGCATATCGATGCGGGTCTCTTTGGGGCCAGCAAAGACCCGCAGCGCCACATCATCCTGAAAGCCGAACCAGCCGGTGGTGACCACTGCATCCAGACCGTCGGGGCTGGGTCGCACCTGCCAGCCCAGCTCCTGCATCAGTTCGCTGGCTTCAATCAACACTTCGGCAGGAGAAGCCCTGGTAAAGAGAGGACCGGGTTTTGCCTCAACTGCTTTCAGCGGGGCGCTATTAATTGGTAGATCCTGCGCTGTTCTGAGCTCTGCCGCCCAGCGCAGTTGGGGGGGATTGTAGGGATCTGTGCTCACATCGTTGATCAGCGGCATGCGCAGCGCCTGTGCCACAAATGTCAGGGGCAGCAGTAGCGGCAAGGCGCCAAGGCCGTTGGCGTAGCGGTTGCGGCTCCAGGGCAGGCGTACCAGCAAGATCAGGGAGACAAGGGCTCCGATGAGACAGATCGCAAAACCGATCCACCAGGGCCAGAGATGAAAGCGGCTGCCGAGGGCGCCAGCGAGCGGGAGTAACCAGGCCAACAGGGGCCACAAGCAAGAGCGGGGCATAGCACGGGATCCATCGTCGAATGTGGACAATGCCGAGAAGGATAAACTTAATTGCCTGATAACGTTAGTAAATTGATGCGAGTTTGGCGTGGTTTTGGCCAGTTTTGCGAGGGGAATGCAGAGGTCGGTGAAGCCCGCCTGACGGGAGCTTCACCGAGAAAATGGTCAGTTGCGATGACTTAGTTGCGATAGAGCACTTTGATCAGATGGAAGCCGAACTTGGTGCGCACCGGTCCCAGCACCTTGAGCAGTTCGCCCTTGAAGACGGCATCGTCAAAGGGCTTGACCATATCCCCTTTATTGAACTCCCCCAGATCGCCGCTGCGTTTTGCAGAAGCGCAGGTGGAAAAGCGCTTGGCCATCTGGCCGAAGTCGGCTCCCTTCTCGATCTTCTCCTTGATCTCCAGACACTGTTTTTCGGTCTTGACCAGAATGTGCTGGGCACAGGCTTTTTTCATCGGGGCGCTCCTGGGAGTGATGGCGAAGGTTGTTAATGCCAAGTGTGGTGACAAATGGGGGCGCAAGAGTACCCCAATTTGCCACCGGCGTCAGCCATCACTGCCTGCCATTTATCGGCGCTCGTCGGCCCTGTTATTGGCGAGCGCGGGTGGCCAGCACGGCGCGGGGACGAGCTTGCCAGAGGATCTCCAGCCCGAGCAGGGCGTAGAGGCTCCAGATGGCCAGCGGATTGAGCCACACTCCCCCCAGTTGCAGGGTCATCATGGCGCAACCTGCCAGCAGCAAGGTGACGCCCGGCAGTCGCCAGTGGGCGGGCAGGGGGGCCAGCAGCGCCATCGCCAGCAAAATGCCGAGGCCAAACGGCAGGTTCAGGGCGGTAAAGGCCAGCGCCTGCTGGCCACTCATGCCGGTCAGCAGGGCCAGCAGGGCGCTGCAACAGGCGAGAAAGGTGATGAACTCGAGACGATCGGCAATATAGTCAGCCATCTGTTCGCTACGTGCATGCATGATGTGTCTCCTTCAGTTGATGGTTCAAGTGTGAGGGAGGGACGTCTGCAAAGGCAGCGGGATAATTCGATTGCGCTGAACGAGCAATTCTTAATCACCCGCTACGGCGGGCTTTGGCGTGTGCCGGGCCTGTTAAACGGTGAGGGTGGGGCTATGCCGACAAACTCTGTCGTGGTGGGTTTCTGGTGGTAAAGAGAGGGGGGAGGGGGGACAAATGGTGCCTGACGACCAAGTGACCCTTGTTCAGGGCAGGTCAATTCGCTTCCATCGGGAAAGCGGGCGGCGTCATTGTCACCAAAATGTGTGATTTGTGGTCAACCTCTTAAAAGATATGGTGAATTTGCCAATGGTGCTGCGCTGTCGCTGGCGGATGCCTATGTTAGGATAAGGTTCGCCATTTTTCTGGCGCGCATTTTTGTGTCACGGCCATGCACGGCATGGCGTGCTGCGCCGCATTCGGGGTTGGCCCGAAAGGGCGCTGGTTTCCTTCACCACAGATTCAGGAATATTGACCTTTGACAGGATGCATTTCATCCCTGCTGGCAGGGCGTTCACTGTTCGGCCCTGCCTTTCGCCGCGGCCTGCGGGTACTGGGGGTGGGCCTGTTGCTGTCGCTGCTGGCCTCACCCGCGTTTGCCGCCAAGCTCACCTATCAGGTCAAGGGGTTGAAAGGGGAGAACAAGGATAACGTCGAAGCCTACCTCAATGCCCTGCCAGTCTATCAGGAGCGGCAATACCGCCCGGCTCGAGCCAAAATCACCGAGAGCGTGCAAAAGGCGCTGCAGGTTTATGGCTACTACCAGCCGAAAATCACCCTGAGTCGCGACAAGAAAACCCCGTCCAAAGTGGTGATTGAGGTGGACAAGGGGGAGCCGGTCATCGTCTCCCGCCTCGATATTCTGCTGGAGGGGGATGCGGGCAGCGACGAGCTTTACAGCGCCCTGTTGGACAAGTTGCCCCTCAAAGAGGGCGAGCCCCTCAATCACGCCAAATATGAATCCATCAAGGCCGATCTGGGCAGCCTCGGGCTGGCCCGCGGTTACTTTGATGCCAAGCTGAGCAAGAGTCAGGTCAAGGTGTTCCCGGACAAGGGGACGGCGGAGATCTTTATTCTGTTCGAATCGGGCCATCGCTACCGTTTTGGCGAGATCCGCTACGATGCCACTCCCGAAGCGCTTCACCTTATTCGCCCGCTTATCAACATCAAGAGCGGCGATCCCTATCTCGCTATCCGTCTGGCCGAGATGTCGCAGGATGTCTCCTCCACCAAGCTGTTCCGTCAGGTCGATATCAAGCCGGTATTGAGCGAGGCGAGCAACTATCGGGTGCCCATCGCGGTGACGCTGGATAACCGGGTCGATCACGAAATCGAGACCGGTATCGGTTATGCCACCGACGTAGGGCCGCGGATGAGTGCCACCTGGGAGAAGCCCTGGGTCAACCGCTACGGCCACCGCCTGTTTGCCACCGCCAAGGTGTCGGCGCCGGAGGCCGAGCTCAGCTTCGACTACCAGATCCCGGTGGGCAACCCGCTGCGGGACTACTACTCCATCCAGACCGGTTACCAGTACAAGGACAACAACGATACCCGATCCGATCTCACTACCATCGGTGTGCACCGCTGGACGCGGCGGCCGGAGAGCTGGGATCGGGACGTCTTTATCCGGCTGGAGAACGAGATCTATACCCAGGGCGCCGACGAGGGGAACAGCTTGCTGCTGATCCCCGGGGTCTCCTGGTCCCGACTGCGGGTGCGCGGCACCCTGGTGCCCGATTGGGGGGATCGCCAGCAACTGACGCTGGAGTTCTCCGACCCCAGATGGGGCTCCGACATCAGCTTTATGCGGGTGTGGGGACGCAGCAAGTGGCTGCGAACCCTCGGCGATAACCACAGATTCCTGATGCGGGCAGAGCAGGGAGCCATCATAGGTGACAGCTTCTCGTTGGTGCCGCCGTCTTTGCGCTTCTTTACCGGTGGCGATCAGACGGTGCGCGGCTTTGGTTACGAGAGCATCTCCCCCACCGGGCCGGATGGCAAGCTGACCGGTGGCCGCTACACCAGCGTGGCCAGTCTGGAATACAACTACCGCTTCAGCGAGAAGTGGCTGGGGGCCATGTTTGTGGATGGCGGCACCTCCACCACCGATTACAGCGAGCCCTGGAAAATAGGTACCGGCGTCGGTGTGCGCTGGGTCACCCCCATCGGCCAGGTCAGGCTGGATCTGGCGGTCGGGGTATCGGAGGAGGACAAGCCCTTGCGGCTGCATTTCGCACTGGGGCCTGAATTATGATGTTGTCTAAACGCTTTTTTCTTTGGCCGCTGCGGCTGTATCTTTCGCGGGGGTCTGCATTGTGATCTGGCTAAAACGCATCTTTCTCTGGCTGATGGGGCTGGTGTTCCTGCTGCTCATCGGCGTCAGCCTGCTGGGCTTTACCCATCAGGGCAACAAGTGGTTGTGGCAACAGGCCAAAGGGGCGCTGCCTTCCCTCAAGGGGGAGCTGGTTGCCGGTCAGCTTGGCTATGGCTGGACCCTGGAAGGGGCCGGCTGGCAGGATGAGCTGGTGGATGTCACGGTGGATCGCGCCGTGCTCGACTGGGATCTGGGCAAGTTGCTGCAGGGCAAGCTCTGGATAAAATCCCTAGCGGTGACCCATCCGGTGGTCAAGGTAGCCGACTCCGAACCTGCGCCGGAAGAGCCTTCCGAACCCTTTGTCTGGCACCCGCTGCCACTCAAGATCCAGGTCGATAGCCTCAAGGTGGCCGATCTCGATCTGGCGGTGCCCGGTGTTGCCGTGACCCTGGGGTCCCTCGATATCGGCGCCACCCTCAACCGCAAGGGGCTGATTGTACGCGGCCCGGTGCTTGATAACCTGACGGTGACGCTGGATGACGCGGCACCCGCCAGCGCAGCCAAATCTGCCAAGCAGCCGGCCGCTAACGAGAAGCAAGCCGTGACTGCGGTTGCTCGTACCGACAAGGCCAGCGCCAAGACCGTCAAACAGGGCAAAGGGACGCCAGCTGCGAACACGGCAAAGGCAGCCCCCATTGTCCTGCCCGCCATTCATCTTCCTTTCCCCATCCAGCTGGAAGGGGTCAGCGCGACTCGCGTGAAATATAAGCAGGGCGAGCTGATCGAAGGGCTCGACAAGCTGCTGCTGTCGGCCACTGCCGCCGACGATCGTATCGAAGTGCGCGAGCTTTCGCTGCGCCACACCATGGCCGATCTGGCGCTCAAGGGGCACATCCAGCTCAGTGATGACTATCCGCTGGCGGTGACCCTGGATGCCAAGGCTCGCAAAGGGCTGCTGGATGGCGAGCTGCAGGGTGAGCAGGCCACGCTGGCGCTGAACGGTTCGGTCGGCAAGCTGGGGTTGGCGTTGTCGGCCAAGGGGCCGGTCGCCGCCAGTCTCAAGGGCTCGCTGGCCGCCCTCGACCCGGATCTCCCTTTTGATCTGGCCCTCGACTGGAAGAGCCTCGGCTGGCCTCTTCACAAGCCAGCCAAAGATGAGCCGAGCTATCGGCTGGACAAAGGGAGCCTGACTGCCAAGGGCAAGCTCTCCGGCTACCAGTTTGCCCTCAATACCTCCGGCAAGGGGACCGATGTCCCCCCCTTCAAGCTTGCGCTGGACGGGAAGGGGGATCTGGAGCGGCTCAGCAAGATCGCCTTGCAGCTCAATGCCCTCAAGGGGGAGCTCAAGCTCGATGGCAAGCTGGCATGGAACAAGGGGATCGAGTGGCAGGGGACCACTCTGTTCAAGGGGATCAATCCGGCCGAGCTGTTGCCTGAGCTGAAAGGGACGCTGGCCGGTGAGCTGGAGAGCCGTTTCGTGATGAACGAAGAGGGCCACTGGGAGCTGAAACTGCCCAAGCTCAAGGTGGATGGCAAGCTCAACCAGTACCCGCTGGCCCTCAAGGGGGAGCTTAGCGGCAACGACAAGATGGAGTGGCAGATCCCGGCGCTCTCGCTGCAAAGTGGCCCCAACCAGTTGCAGGCCAAGGGCAGTATCAGCACTGCCCAATGGAAGCTCGATGCCAACCTGCAGGCTCCCCAGCTGGGGGGGATCTATCCCGGCCTGAAAGGGGATATCAAGGGACAGGTGAAGGTCAGTGGCAATCAGCAGACGCCAAAAATCGATGCGGATCTCGTCTCCGACCGGCTCTACTATGCCGGCACCGACCTGAAGGGCATTAGCCTCAAGGGCAATGCGGCGATCGGTGCCAAACCGGCCGGTGAGCTCGCGTTGTTGGTGGCGCAGCTGAAACAGGGCGAAACCAAGCTCAGCCAGCTGGCCCTGAACCTCAGCGGCGATATCAGTCAGCATCTGTTGACCCTGACCATGAAGGGTGACCCTGTTGCGGCCAACCTCAAACTGGGTGGCGGCGTGCGCGGGGATCACTGGCGCGGGGCTCTCTCCGAGTTGCAGTTGAAAACCCCGCTGCGCCGTTGGGACTTGAGTTCCCCGTGGGCACTGGATCTCGATCTGCCGCGTCAGCGGCTGGCGATGGGGGATATCTGCCTCGGCTCCCAGGGGGCCAGCCTCTGCGTCAAGGGGAGTCAGGTCTCCGCTGCACAGGGCACTCTGGAGTTTGCCCTGAGCGAGTTTGATCTCAAGCGGCTACGCCCCTGGTTGCCGGACAACTTCCGCTGGCAGGCGATGCTCTCGGCCGATGGCCGTGCCAGCTGGCGTGGCAATCAGCCGACCCTGCATGCGGTGGTGCGCACCACGCCGGGCACTTTTGTGGCTGATGGTCTCAAGACTGATTATCAGCAGCTGGCTTTGGCCCTGGATTTCGAGCGGCAGCAGGCGGCCATTCGCCTCGATTTTGCCTCCAAGCAGATCGGCAATATCGATACCGATCTGCTGATCAGGGAGCCCGCCGGTCGCGGTCTGCTCGGTGGTCAGCTCAAGTTTGACGATCTCAAGCTCAATACCTTTGCGCCGCTCATCCCTGAGGTGCGCTCCCTGCAAGGGATCATCTCCGCCGATGCCCGTTTCGACGGCACCCTGGCAGCGCCCCTGCTGTTTGGTCAGCTAAACCTGCGTGACGGTGAGGTGCAGACTCACTCCGATATGGTGACCCTGACCAAGCTGGTGACCCGCCTCAAGATCGAGGGCAATCGCGCCGAGCTCGATGGCTCCATGCTGGTGGGCAAGGGGCCGCTGGCGTTGGGCGGCTGGCTGAGCTGGGCCAAGATGCCGGTCAGCGGCAGCCTCACCATTCAGGGCAAGGATCTGGAGGCGCAATATCCGGGCATGGGCCGGGTCAGAGTCTCGCCCGATATCGCGGTGTCGCTTGGTGAGGAGACCCGCATTACCGGTCAGGTGGATATTCCCTGGGCGCGCATTCTGGTCAAGAGCCTGCCGGATTCGGCGGTGGCGGTCTCCGACGATGTGACTGTGGTATATGACGATCTGCCCCCGGCTCCCAAGCAGGCCAGCCTGCCGCTGGCGATGAAGGTGGCGATCCGCCTTGGCAACGATGTGAAGCTTGATGCCATGGGGCTGAAGACCGATGTCTCCGGCGGTCTCAATATCCGTCAGGATCCCGAGAAGCCGCTGGCAGGCAACGGCCAGCTGGTGCTGACCAATGGCCGCTTCAAGGCTTACGGTCAGAACCTCATCATCAAGGAGGGGCGGATCCTCTTCTCCGGTCCGCTGGATCGACCGTTCCTCAACATCGAGGCTAACCGGGATCCCGATACCATCGAGGGTCAGGTGACGGTCGGGGTGCGGGTGACCGGCCCTGCCAGCAAGCCTGAGATCACTGTCTACTCCGAACCGCAGATGGCGCAGTCGGAACAGCTCTCCTATCTGCTGCGCGGCAAAGGGTTGCAGACCGGCGGTGAGGATGGCGGTTTCAACGGTCTGCTGGTGGCCGGTGCGGTGAGTCAGGCCAACGGTGTGGTGTCGAGCATCGGCGAGTCGCTGGGGATGAGCGATGTCTCCCTCGATACGGCGGGCAGTGGTGACAACACCCAGGTGACTCTGTCTGCATATCTGCTGCCGGGCCTGCAGTTCCAGTACGGGGTCGGGGTCTTCAGCCCCATCGCCGAGTTCAAGCTGCGCTACGAGGTATTGCCACGGCTCTATCTGCAGGCGATGAGCGGGGTGGCTCAGGCGGTCGATATCTTCTATCGCTTTACTCTGTAACGCTTCATCCCGTAACAGGGCTGATATGAATCTAAACGGGAGGCGCAGGCCTCCCGTTTTGTATTGCTCGATCGGCCGCGGGCAAGCCGTGATAAAGGTTGGCAGTGCAGAGGGAGAATGAATTGCGATGGGCCAAAAATGCGAAAACCCGGCACTAGGCCGGGTTTTCTGAATGATGGTGGAGGGAGAAGGATTCGAACCTTCGAAGGCAGAGCCGTCAGATTTACAGTCTGATCCCTTTGGCCGCTCGGGAACCCCTCCACAAGTGCGAGGCGCATACTAACAGATCTTCCGGTTTTGTGAACCCCCAAGCAGGATTTTTCCATTAAAAGAATTGGATTTGTGGCCGATAACCAGTGAAATCGCCATTTTCGAGAGTTATCTCATGCTGCCCAGTTCAATCCGTAATCACCTGCTCGTTGATGAGGGCCAGTTGGGGCAGCGCCTCAACCGTGACCTGCAGCATGGCGATCGGGCGGATTTCCGGTTGCATCTGGCCCTGCTGACCGACGCGGTGGAGGAGCAGCCCTGGTTTGATGCCAAACCGGCGGCCACTCCCCAGAGCCGTGACTGGCGTCTGCACTTTGATCTGCGACCGGCAGAGGTGCTGGTGGCTGAAGGGGCGGGGAGTGACTGCAGTGCCATCAATGAGCGGCTGCAGCAGGGGGGAAGCATGGTGGATGTGCGGCTCTGGCTGGTGCTGCAAACACCGCCGCTGGCGGTCAAACAACCGCTGCTGGATGAGGCTGTCTACGACAACCTGTCACCGCTGGCGCGGGAGCGGTTGCAAGGAAAGCTGGCCGATATGCCACGCCAGGAGGATCCGCTGGTATTGCTGCCGATCCTCGACCGTTTGCAAGAGGGGGTGGATACCCGGTTGCACTGGCTCAGTTGATGGCGCCTGTTCACTGACGTAATGCTGTGCTTGTGGGGTAAATCACAGGCAACATAAAGGCGGGTAACCCCGCCTTTATGCTCTTTGGAATTTTTAGCCTTGCAGCATGCTATCAAGCGTCAGCTTCATCCGGTTGCGGCTGCTCTTTGAGTGCGGCATTGGCACGACGGGCAATCGGCTTTTCGGTGTGACGGTTGAGTTGGCGCTCCAGTTTTTGCCCCAGTTCGTTGATGGCGGCGTAGAGATCCTCATGCTCTGCCTGGGCAAACAGTTTGCCGTTGGGGATGCCAGCACTGGCTTCGACAGTGAACATCAGACGCTCTTTGGAAACAATCACATGGGGTGTGATGAGAGGCACCTGAAGACGTTCGAGCTTTTCAAAACGGGATTCGATGCGCTCGCGGATAGCCGGGGTGATGTCGATGATTTTGCTGGTAATTTCGATTTTCATATTGGCCCCCTTCGGGTCGTCTTGCTTGTGTCTTCACCTTCAGATTACTCATTGGTAAAGATTGAAATGTGATCCATGTCACATAACATTCCCTTGGCTATTCAGCAACTTATAAATTGTGATCTTTTCCGGTTTCGTGCCAAAAACAGCTTGAGCTCCATGAAACTGGCAGGCAGTATGACGGGAATAGGATCGTTTCTGTCCCTTCTTGGCAGCACTTCGTGTCGACCTCATGTCCGGTTTCCACTGCTTGATATCGCATGTTTGTACTCTTCCCTCGCAACCTCTGATCTCATGAGCGGATGCAGGGGGCGTTGCTATGCCTGATTGGACATCAAACGTGGTTGGTTGTTGTGTTGGAGTGGTAAATGAAGCAGCAGGCCACGCAAGTCATGTGGTTTTTCGATCGGCAACATGATCAGTGGAGTCTCTCTGATCAGGAGGCCTACCAGCAGTGGCAAGGGGAGGGCAATCATCCCTGGGCCGCTCGCCTGTTACCGGAAGATGAGGCAGGCTTTGCCGACTTTCTTGTCCGGCTTCATGAATCACATCTGCCTGAGCAGTTCATCGGTCATCTGAAAGATGATCAGGGGCAGCTCAACCATGTGCTCTGGAGCGGCCAGTTTGTGCCCACCCAGCAGATCTGCTGTGGCTGGCTGGCCCCTCTTGATACCGCCAACAGTGCGGTCTCCTCCCTCAATCTCTCTTTGCCGTTGCTGCAAACCACCCTGCTCACCCAGTTGGCGCAGGCGCTCTCTGCCCGCACCGGGCTCGATTTCTTCAATACCCTGGTCAGCCAGTTGGCCCATATCCTCAAGGTGGATGCGGTCTGGGTGGGTGAGTTGTGCGGTGCCGACCGGGTCAAAGTGCTGGCCGCCGACGGGCTGGCGCAGAAGGATTATCCGCTGGCGGGATCCCCCTGTCAGGAGCTCTACAAGCAAGGGGCCATCTGTTTCGAGGTGATCGACCAGTCGCAGGAGTATCAACCCTGGCTGGCGGCCGGGCAGACTTACTACGGTCAGCCGCTGTTTGATGCCAGAGGCCAACTTCTGGGCCATCTGGCGCTGCTCTATTCGGCTCCGGCAGATACCAGCAACCTCACCTCGGTACTCAATACCTTTTCGGTACGGATGGTGGCCGAGCTGGAGCGCCTGCAATCAGATGCCCAGATGCGCCTCTCTGCCGTTGCATTCGAGACCCACGAAGGGATCATCATCACGGATCCGGGGTTCAAGATCCTGCGGGTCAACAACGCCTTCAGCCAGATCACCGGCTTTGACAGCCAGTCGGTGCTGGGCCTGCATCTGGAAGAGGATCTCTGGCCAAATCTGGGAGGGCTCGGTTACGAGCTCAACACCCTCAGCCGCTGGCAGGGGGAGACCCAGCGTCGCCATGTCGATGGTCACACCTATCCCCAGTGGGAGATAGTGACGCCGGTGCAGGATGAGAAGGGGGTGATCAGCCACTTTGTCATCTGCTTCGAGGATATCTCCGAGCGCAAGGCGGCCGAGCGGCGCATCCAGGATCTCGCCTATTACGACGAGCTGACCGGATTGCCCAATCGCCGTCAGCTCCACGAGACCCTGGTGCAGACCTTCAACGAGGCGACCCGCGACGGTCTGATTGGCGCGCTGCTCTTTATCGATCTCGACCACTTCAAGACCATCAACGACTCCCTCGGCCACGCCACCGGTGACTGGCTGCTCAAGGAGGTCGCCGCCCGTCTCAAACGGTTGGTGCGGCAAGGAGATTGCCTGGCCCGCCTCGGCGGTGACGAGTTTGTGTTGCTGTTGCCATCGCTCTCGGCCAGCCCGCCCCAGGCGGAGATGCAGGCCGATATCATTGCCGAGCGGCTCATCACCGAGATTGCCGCTCCTTATACCTATGTGGGGCAAGTGCTGCACATCGGCGCCAGCGTTGGCATTACCCTGTTTCCGGATCGGGAGCAGGGGGTCGATGACCTGCTCAAGCAGGCGGATACCGCCATGTATCAGGCCAAGTCCGCTGGCCGCAAGACCCGTCGCTTCTTCGATGCCTCGATGCAGCAGCAGGCGGATCGCCGTCTGCTCATTCACAACGAATTGCGCAACGCCCTCAGCCAGCAAGAGCTGACCCTCTACTATCAGCCCCAGCATATGGTCGATGGCGGCGATATCATTGGTGTCGAGGCGCTGATCCGCTGGCAGCCAGCCGGTCGCTCGCTGGTCTCGCCGGCCGAATTTATCCCCATCGCCGAGGAGACGGACCTGATTGTCGATATCGGCAACTGGGTGCTGCACGAGGCGTGCGCCCAGTATGTGCTGTGGGAGGAAAACGGCATCCACATTCCGCAGATCTCGGTCAACGTCAGTGCCAAGCAGTTCCATGCCACCGATTTTGTCGAGCGGATCCACGATGTGTTGGCGCAAACCGGCATGGATCCGGCCTGCCTCAATCTGGAGATCACCGAGTCCGTGGTGCTGGGTCATGCCGAGGACACCATCAGCAAGATGACCGAGCTCAAGGAGCTCGGCATCAGCTTTGCCATCGACGATTTTGGCGCCGGTTACTCCTCCCTGAGCTACCTCAAGCGGCTGCCTGCCGATGAGCTCAAGATCGACCGCTCCTTCATTCAGGACATCCCGAAAGATGGCGACAACATGGCCATCGTCGAGGCGGTGATCGCCATGGCGCGCCATATGGGGTTCAACGTCACGGCGGAAGGGGTGGAATCCCGCCAGCAACTGAAGTTTCTCAAGGCGCAGGGGTGCAGTTTCTATCAGGGCTATCTCGCCTCCAAGCCGCTGCCGGTGCCCTATCTGGAGAAATATGTACAGCGGCTGACCAGACCGGAGCAACTGCGTGAAATGCAGCTGAGCGAGGCAGAAAAATAGTCCTTGCTCCCCGCTGTAGCGCTGCCCGGCAACGGGTAGAATGAGAGGCAGTAGACCCACCGCCACCGGGCGGTGTATTGCCCTCAATGGAGATGCTCAGTGAAAGCTGTATGGGGAATTGTTTTGTCGGCGCTGTTCGTGCCGACCCTGATGGCGCAGACTGCCGACCAGACGCTCTACCGTCAGGCGTATGACGCCGTACGGGCCAATGATCAGGCCCGTTTCCAGCAAATTCGTGCCCGGTTGACCCATTACCCCCTGCTCCCTTACCTCGATTACTATCAGCTCGCCTTTCGTCCGGGGGCGGCGGATTACAACGATGTGACCCGCTTTATCCGCCAGCATGGAGATACCCCCCAGTCCAACCGGCTGGAGCGCAGCTATCTGACCTATCTGGCCCAGAGCCAGCAGTGGTCGCAGTTCCTGCGCTTCTATCCGGCCAAGCCGAGCTCCACCGATCTGCTCTGCATGCACTATCAGGCGCTCTATTACACCGGCAAGCAGAAAGAGGCGTTGCAGGGGGCGGGCAAGATCTGGATGAGCGGTCAATCCCGTCCCGATGCCTGCTCCCCGCTGTTCCAGCTGTGGCAGGCATCCGGTCAGCGAACCCAGGAGAAGATCTGGCAGCGGATGACGCTGGCGTTCGAGGCGGAAAACCCCAACCTGATCCGCCACCTTGGCGCGACCCTGGGTAGTGGCTTGCAGAGCTATGGCGATCAGATGGTGACCCTGTTCGAGCAGCCTGCCAAGGCGATGAACCCGGCCTATTTCAGCAGCAATCCCTACTCCCGTAAGCTGCTCTCCCTCGGTTTGACCCGCTATGCCAATCAGGAGCCGGAGTCGGTGCTGCGCCAGCTTGCGCTGTTTCGCAGCCGTTTCGGGCTGACCCAGGCCGAGGTGAAACCGGTAGAGCGTGCCATTGCCCGCCGCCTGCTGCTGGATCGCTCCATAGCCCAGCGCAGCTGGGTCGACAGCACGGTGAAAAAGCTGGCGGATCCCGACATTACCGAGCTGCGGGCGCGACTGGCCATCTGGGAGCAGGATTGGCGTGGCCTCTCCGGCTGGGTGAAGATGATGCCGATGGCCCGTCAGAAAGAGGATCGCTGGCGCTACTGGATGGCGCGCTCCCTTGAGGTGCAGGGGCAGCAAAAACCGGCGCGGGATCTCTATCTGGAGACCGCCAACCTGCGCGGTTTCTACGGCTTTATGGCCGCCCAGCGCACCGGCGTGCCCTATCGCATCAAGAACCAGAGCGTCAAGCATGTACCGGACTGGCGCACGGCCAGCCAGCGCTGGCCCTTCCTGTTGCGGGTGCGCGAATTGCTCTCGATGAACGAGATTGCGGCGGCCCGCTCGGAGTGGATCCACAACATGGATCGCAATCCGGTGGCCCAGCGCATCGAGTTTGGTCATATCGCCCTCAATCAGGGGTGGCACGAGCTGGCCATTCTCGCCAGCATTCGCGCCGAAGCGTGGGATGCTCTCGACCTGCGCTTCCCGCTGCCGCTCAAACGCACCTTCTCCCAGATGGCGCAAGAGCGCACCATGAACACCAGTTTGCTCTATGCCATCTCCCGTCAGGAGAGTGCCCTCTATCCGCTGGCCCAGTCGCCGGTGGGGGCGCGCGGTCTGATGCAACTGATGCCTGCTACTGCCAAAGAGACTGCCGGCAAGCTGGGGGTGCCCTATCGCAACGAGCAGCAACTGTTTGATCCGACGATGAATATTCGTCTGGGGAGCGCCTATCTCAAGCGCTTGCTGGATGTCTATGACGGCAACCGGATCCTGGCGGCGGCCGCCTACAACGCCGGGCCGGGACGGGTAAAACGCTGGCGAGAGCAGAGTGACAACAAGCCGATGGATGTGTGGGTCGAGAGTATTCCCTACAAGGAGACCCGCAACTACGTGCAAAACGTGTTGTCGTTCGATCTCATCTATCAGCACAAGCTGCAGCAGCCGCTGCGCTTCATGTCAGAGCGGGAGCTCAAGCACGCCTATTGAGTCGGGGGCCGCCAGCCGGCCCCTGTTTTCAAATTTCCCTGCCGCCGGGTATCATCGGGTAAGGTTTTGTTACCAAAGGAAACATGCCTGGTGACCTGGCTCCGGGAATTGCATCAGGCCGCAGGGTATACTCAGGCGTCGGCACCGACAGGTTCCCCCACAATAAAGGAATGGATAGTGGCAACGATTAAAGACGTTTCTCAGCTGGCAAATGTGTCTATCTCCACCGTGTCGCGGGTTATCAACAACACGGCACAGGTAGCACCGGAAAAGCGTGAGGCCGTACTGGCGGCCATGAAGGAACTGAATTTTCGACCCAACAGTTTTGCCCAGGCTCTGGTCAGCAAGCGTTCCAACTGCATTGGCGTGCTGGTTGGCGACCTCTGCGGCGGCCCCTTCTTTGCCCAGATGATGCGTGGCATCGAAACCATGGTCGATCAGGCCAACAAGTTCACCATCGTCATGTCTGGCAATCACGATATCGCACGCGAGCGTCATGCCATTCAGGCGCTGCTGCAGCGCCAGTGCGATGCGCTGATCCTCCACAGCAAGGCGCTTCCGGACGAGGAGCTGAGCGAGCTGGCGGCAGGCTCTACCCCCATCGTGTTTATCAACCGTCAGGTGCCGGGCTTTGAGGATCGCTGCGTCTGGCTCGATAACCAGGCGGGGATCACCACCGCGTGCCAGCACTTGCTGGATGCCGGTCATCGCAACATCGCCTTTATCACCTCCGATGATGAAGAGTTTGTCGATGGTCAGCAGCGGATGGCCGGTTACACCCAGACCCTGGCGAGAGCAGGGATCGCCTTTGATCCTGCACTCGTCAGCCGCGCCTATGCCGACGAAAATGGCGGCTATGTGGCGATGAGTGAACTGCTGGCCCGTGGTGTCGAGTTCACGGCCGTGCTCGGTTTCAACGACGGTATGGTGGCGGGGGCGATCTCTTGCCTGCTGGAGCGGGGTTACAAGATCCCGCAGCAGGTGTCGGTGGTGGGGTTCGACGATATCCCCTACGCCCGCTACATCTATCCCAAGCTCACCACGGTGCGCTACCCCATCGAGGAGATGGGCAGCCGCGCTGCCGAGCTGGCGCTGCGTCTGCTCGATCACAAGCCGGTGGACGGCCTGGCGCTCAAGTTTGAAGCCCAGCTGGTGGAGCGGGAGTCAGTCGCCTGACGAGTGTCAAACAGCGAACAACAAGGTGGCCCCATCGGGGCCACACTCTTTTCTGCGTTATCTCTCTAATCCGCCATTTATCCCGCCAGGGCGATCCGCTGCTGACGGCGCGCCTCAACCCCTTCTGCCACCATATCGAGCAGTTGCCTTGTCTGTTCCCAGCCGATGCAGCTATCGGTGATCGACTGGCCGTAGCGCAGCGGTTTGCTGCCAATCTCCTGACGCCCTTCGCAGATAAAACTTTCCACCATGATGGCGGCGATGGCATGGCTACCAGCACCCAGCTGGTCGGCAATGTCACGGGCAACCAGCAGCTGGCGGGCATGCTGCTTCTGGCTGTTGCCGTGGCTGCAATCGATCATCAGCCGGGGTGACAGATGATGTTGGCGCAGCAAGTCGCCAGCCTCTGTAACATGATTGCTCTGATAGTTGGGTTGGCGGCCACCGCGCAGGATCAGATGACAGTCGGGGTTGCCATGGCTGCGCACCAGTGCCAGCTGGCCATCACCGGAAGGCTGGGTATAGAGGTGGGCTGCCCGGCTGGCGAGGATCGCCTCGACCGCGATCCGGATATTACCGTCGGTGCCGTTTTTAAAACCAATGGGGCAGGGGAGGGCCGAGGCCAGTTGGCGGTGGAGCTGGGATTCGGTGGTGCGGGCACCGATAGCGCCCCAGCTGATGAGATCCCCCAGATAGAGCATGCTGGTGAGATCGAGAAATTCGGTGGCACAGGCGAGCCCTTCCTGTCCAAGGGCCAGCAGTAACTCTCGGGCCTGGGATAGGCCCTTTTCCAGCCGATCGCTGCCATCGAGGTCGGGATCGAAGATAAACCCTTTCCAGCCGAGCGTCGTGCGCGGCTTTTCGAAATAGGTGCGCATCACCAGTTGCAACTGCTCCCCGTATTGGTCCTGCAGTTCAGCGAGCTGGCCACCATAGTCGCGGGCGGCAGCCGGATCGTGAATGGAGCAGGGGCCGATCACCAGCAGCAGGCGATCATCCTCACCCTGCAGAATATGGCGGGCTTGCTGGCGGCTGCGTGCAATTTGGCGAGCGAGCCGTACCGGACAGGGTCTGGCCTTTAACATCTCGTCAGGGGTGGGCAATGTTGCAAGGGGTGAAGCATTCAGAAGTGAGGTGAACATGAGCGATCCTGATGAAAATGGAAATCTGCATGCTCTTTGCTGTCCAGTGGGGATCTTCCCCTTATTCTCTTGGTTAACAGAGCGCGGGCATGGGCCCGCGCTCTGTTATATCGGCCTTGGCTACCTTAGAAGCGGGCTGAGCCGCTGACGTAGTAGCTGCGACCCGGTTCGACGTTCTGGAAGAGGGTGTCTTTCTCTTGCAGGCGCACGTCGGTCAGGTTGTTGATCCCCAGTCGCAGGTCAAAGTTCTCGGTGACCTTGAAGCCGGTGCCGAGATCGAAGGTCTGATAGCTGGGCAGCTTGTGCAGTACGACAACCTTGTTGACGGTCTGCTCGGCAAACTGGGTGCCGGTGTAGGTGGTGCCGACAAAGGCATTGACCCGCTCGGTGGCCTGCCAGGTGATCTTGGCGTTGGCCTTGTGCTCGGGCCGCTCGGGCAGAGCCTGACCCTGATCGCCTTCCGCCTTGAGGTAGGTGTAGTTGGCGCCAAGGTTGATATCGTCGGTCAGATCGAGCTTGCCGGTCAGCTCCAGCCCCTTGGTGGTGGCTTTCTCCAGGTTGTACCAAGTGCGGTCAGTGGAGTTCGGCAACTGCTTGAAGGTGAGCATGTCGTCGATGTCGGAGTAGAAGAGGGTGGCGCTGGTCTCCCAGATCCCTTCTCCTGCGATGACACCCAGCTCGTAGTTGGTGCTGGTTTCCGGCTTGACCTTGTCGCTGCCATAGATGCGGCAGCTGCCGCCGCAGCTCTCGATGCTGTAACCGTTGGAGTACTGGTGTGGTGCCGGAGCCTTGAAGGCCTGGCTGACCCCGCCCTTGACGGTCACCACATCGTTCATCTCATAGACCAGATAGCCGCGCGGGGTGAAGTGGCTGCCGTAGATCTCGTGGTGATCGTAACGGCCGCCCAGCGTGAAGGTCAGGCTGTCGGTCAGGCCGATCTCGTCCTGAGCGAACAGCGCCTCTTGGGAGTGACTCTCTTTACCGCCGATATCCTTGTAGCTCACCGCATCCACCAGCTCCCGATCCAGATATTCACCACCCAGGGTCAGGTAGTGGTTGGCCAGCGCCAGGTTGGTGTAGCCCTTGAGGGTCAGGGTGTTCTCCTCCAGTTCGCGATGCTGCGGGGCCGAGTAGCTGGTATTGAAATCATCGATCTGGGAGCTTTCATAGTTGGCCATGACGGTGGTGTCACCCCAGCTCCAGTTCCCCTTGTGAGTCAGGCCAAACAGGTTGCGATCGTTCTGCTGCTGGCGGCTGTGCACCTTGTTGCCGGTCTTGCGGAAGATATCGAGGGGGCGCTCATCCTGGTTGTAGAGATAGTCAAACTCGAAGCGCTGCTGCTCATCCACCAGCCAGCTCAGGGTGGAGGCAAAGTTGCGGGTCTGCTTGGCTTCGATGAGCGGAATGCCATCGGCCGCTTCGGTGGGGGTCCAGGCTTGACGGTCATACACCTCGCCGTTCATCCGGATCAGCAGGTTGTCGGTCAGCGGGCCGGTAAAGCCCAGGTTGGTTCTGTGCTGATCGCCGCCATCCTTGCCCTCGATGGCTTTGAAGTCGGCATCGGCTGCCCCTTGCCAGGTTTTGCCCGGCTGCTTGGTGATGATGTTAATGACACCGCCGATGGCATCGGAGCCGTAAAGTGCTGACATGGGGCCGCGGATCACCTCGACCCGCTGGATCATGCCGAGGGGCACCGGGGTGTTGTCGAAGTTGCCGCCGCGCCACAGGGCATTGGAGGAGGAGAGGCGTTTGCCATCCACCAGCACCAGGGTGTACTTGCCGGACATGCCGCGAATGCCGATATCGCTGCGGCCATTGGTGTCAGCTTCAGCCTGAATGCCCACTTCGTGGCGCAGCAGATCTGCAAGGTCATTGACTGGCGCGGCGGCGATCTGTTCGGCCGTGATGACAGAGATAGAGGCAGGTGCCGATCGAGTATTGTGCGCCGTGGTGGTGACGGTGATCACCTCATCGGCTTGAGGGGGGTTGCTGGCGGCGATCGCTTGCTGGGTCAGCAGAGTGACGATGGTGGTGGCCAGCAGGCTGGGAGCAATAAAACGGGAGGTTGAGGATTTCATTATTTACATCTTCCATAACATACAAATGATAAGCGTTATCATTATCAAATTGAATTTGCTCCGATCGCAACTCTTTTTTATCGGCGAAGTTCAGTTTCGTTCGTCACCCGCTTTTGACTAAAAAGAAGTTAATGAAATTAATTCTCATTTGTATTGATCGTTTTTTCGCTCCTTGTTAGGATGCCGTTCACTCTGATATCTGGTGAGTCAAATGACTCACCTTAAGTCGTGTCAGGCAGTGATTCATTCCAAGGAGTAGCACCGTCATGTGTGACCATGCACTGGAAGGAGAGTGGCCCGCCACAGCGGTCGGGCTGGATAAAGTGTGCTGTTTTGCCAGCGGTGACAGGGTACTGGTCGCCTCCGGTATCCACGACAGTTTTACCGGCATCCCGCCGGAGAAGCTGCTCGCCCATCTGCGTCAGTTGCGCCAGCAGGGGATGGACAATCCCATCGCCATCGGCGCCATCCCTTTTGATACCCAATCCCCCTGGCATCTGGTGATCTCGGCGCAATCGCAGTGGGTCGCAAGGGATGCGCTGTTGCCCGCCCGCTGTTGTCAGCTTCGTGGTGAGGTGAGTGAAGTGACCGGCGCTGCCCACTATCAGGGAGCGGTGCGGGCGGCACTGCAGCAGTTCAGCGAGGGGCAGCTCGAGAAGGTGGTGCTGTCGCGCGCCATCGATGTGCAGAGCGCAGAGCAGACCTCCCCCGCACACGCCTATGGCTCTCTGTTGGCCCAGAATCCGGGCGCCTATGTGTTCCAGATCCCGCTGCCGGAGGGGGAGACCCTGCTTGGTGCGAGCCCCGAGCTGCTGGTATCGCGCAGCGAGATGGCGGTGGTGAGCAATCCGCTGGCGGGCTCCCGTCCGCGCCACGCGTTTTCCGATCAACAGGCGGCCAGTGCCGAACTGCTGGGGGCGCAGAAGGATCGCTATGAACATGCGCTGGTGGCCGATGCGGTCGCTGCGGCCCTCGCTCCCTTCTGCCGCGAGCTGGACGTCCCTCTGGAGCCGCAGGTGATCGCCACTCCTACCATGTGGCACCTCTCGACCCGCATCGCCGGACGGCTCCATGAACCCTCTCCCGTGCTGGCTCTGGCGCTGGCACTGCACCCGACACCGGCGGTGTGCGGCACGCCGCTCTCGGCAGCGCGTCAGGCCATCGCCCGGCTTGAGGGGTACGATCGCCGCTTCTACTGCGGCGCCGTTGGTTGGATGGATGCCGACGGCAATGGCGAGTGGGTAGTCACCATTCGCTGTGGCGTGCTTGCCGGCAGACAGCTGCGGCTCTATGCTGGCGCCGGGGTGGTGGTGGGCTCTTCGCCGGAAGCGGAGTGGCAGGAGACCGCCGCCAAGCTCGGCACCATGTTGCGTGCCTTCGGCCTCGAAAGCCGGGAGCCGGAGGTAACCGCATGAAGCCGCTGGTGCCCTTTACCCCCTGGCCCGCCGAGCTGGCAGCCCACTACCGGGCACAAGGGTGGTGGCGCGGACAACCGCTCACCGCCCTGCTCGATGAATCTGCAGAACGGTATCCCGAGCGCACGGCCCTGATCTGTGGCGAGCGCACCCTCAGTTATGGCCGGTTAAAGCGTGAGGTTGATGCGCTGGCGGCGCGGCTGGCGGCGCGCGGGCTGGGCCACGGCGATACCGCGCTGGTGCAGTTGCCCAACTGCGCCGAGTTCTATATCTGCTGGTTTGCCCTGATCCGCTGCGGCGTAGTGGCGGTGCATGCCCTCTACAGCCATCAGCGGCGCGAGCTGGTGGCCTTTGCCCGCCAGATTGAGCCCGCCTTGCTGGTACTCAGCCCCTCCCATCCCGGCTTTGCCGGTGAAGCGGGGAGCCTCGCGGCCCTTGATGAGCTGGTATATCCCCCCTGCCAGACACTGCTGTTCGAGCAGGCTGAAGGCTCCGATCTTCTGTCAGGATTTGCATGGCTTCAGCCTGAAACCGTGGCTCGTGCTGATGGTTCGCCTCTGACGGCCACTGCGCCGACTCCTACTCCGGCCGATCAGGTCGCCTTTTTCCAGCTCTCCGGCGGCAGCACCGGCACTCCCAAACTGATCCCCCGTACCCACGATGACTATGGCTACAGCGTGCGCCAGAGCGTAGCGGTGTGCGGTTGGGATGAGCGGGTGATCTATCTATGCGCTCTGCCAGCGCCCCACAACTTTCCCCTGAGCTCCCCCGGCGCACTCGGAGTGTTTTATGCCGGTGGCTGCGTGGTGCTGGCAAAGGATCCCTCTGCAGCAACCTGTCTGCCGCTGGTGCAGCGCCATCAGGTCAACTGGGCGGCATTGGTGCCACCGGCTCTGGCGCTCTGGCTGGAGGCGGCCAGCCACTATTCACAGACCTCTCTGGAGTGTGTGCAGGTGGGAGGTGCGCGCCTCAGCCCGGCTCACGCCGAGGCGGTGGCGAGCCGCCTTGGTTGCCGTTTGCAGCAGGTGTTCGGCATGGCCGAGGGGCTGGTCAACTACACCCGCATCGAGGATAACCAGTGGCACATCGTCAATACCCAGGGCCGCCCGATGAGTCCGGGCGACGAGGTCGAGGTGCGGGGCAGCGACGGACGCCCCTTGCCAGATGGCGAGTGCGGCGAGCTCTGGACGCGTGGCCCCTACACCTTTCGCGGCTACTTCAAGGCTGGTGCCCACAATCAGCGGGCTTTTGATCGGGACGGTTTCTACTGCACCGGCGATCTGGTCTGCCGCTTGCCCGGCGGTCATCTGATGGTGGTGGGGCGCAACAAGGATCAGATCAACCGGGGTGGGGAGAAGATCGACGCCCTCGAGATTGAAGAGCTGTTGCTGACCCACCCGGAGGTGCGGCAGGCGGTACTGGTTGCCATGCCCGATCCCATGCTCGGGGAGCGCAGCTGCGCCTTTCTGATGTGCCGCGAGCCCCTCAATCTGCCCCGCTTGCGCCGTTTCCTGCGCGAGCAGGGGGTGGCCGATTACAAACTGCCCGATCGCCTGGTGCTGGTGGAGCAACTGCCCCACACCCCGGTCGGCAAGATAGACAAACAGAGGCTGCGCGAGCAGCTCGCCAAGGAGTGTGCATGACCATTCAATCCCTCGCCGCCTATCCGCTGCCTATCGCAGAGGAGCTGCACGCCGGGCGGGTGAACTGGCCCTTCGAACCGGGCCGGGCCGCCTTGCTGGTCCACGATATGCAGTACTATTTCGTCGATTTCTACGGGCCAGACAATCCGCTGATCAATCAGGTCATCGACCATATCGCCACCCTGATCCGTCAGGCGCGTGCTCTCGGCATGCCAGTGGTCTATACCGCCCAGCCCGCCGAACAGAGTCAGGCAGATCGGGCGCTGCTCAATGACATGTGGGGGCCGGGGCTGACCCGGGCGCCGGAGCGTCAACCCATCGTTCCGGCGCTGGCACCCGAGCCGCAGGATACGGTGCTGACCAAGTGGCGCTACAGCGCTTTTTGCCGCTCGCCGCTGGCAGAGCTGATGGCCGAATGGGGGCGAGATCAGCTGGTGATCTGCGGCATCTACGGCCATATCGGGGTGATGCAGACGGCGGTCGATGCTTTTATGCGCGATATCCGCCCCTTCCTGGTGGCAGATGCCATCGCCGACTTCTCCCGCGAGGATCATCTGTTGGCGCTCTCCTACGTCAGCCGCAATGCGGGTCGGGTGATTACCGTGGCCGAGGTGATGGCGGCCAGCAAACGCCCCCTGACTCGGGAGTCGCTACGTGCTCAGGTGTTGGTGCGGCTGCCCGCCGAGATGCAGCAGGAGCAGCCCACCGAGGATGACAACTTGCTCGACTACGGTCTCGACTCGCTGGCGGTGATGGGGCTGGTGGAAGAGTGGCGTCAGCAGGGGCTGGTGGTGGAGCTGGCCGAGCTGGCCCGCACGCCGACCCTGGCTCACTGGTGGGGGCTCCTCTCCCGTCAGCTTAATGTCAGTCAGGCCACGGCTTATCAGGTCAACGAAGATCACGTCAGCGAACCGGAGTGCACCCCATGAGCGAGTGGCAAGGCAGAACCGTCTGGGTAACCGGTGCGGCACAGGGAATTGGCCATGCGGTGGCACGTACCTTTGCCGAGGTGGGAGCCAGCGTGGTGGCGTTCGATTTGCAACTGGTCGAGGCGCTGCCCGGCAACGTGAAGGGAGTGGTAATCGATGTCAGCGACAGCGAGGCCGTGACCCGCTGCAGCGAACAGCTGCTGGACGAGGGGCTGGGGCCCGATGTGCTGGTCAATGTCGCGGGCGTACTGGCGACCGGCAGGATCGATGAGGTGGATGACGCCCTCTTGCAGCGCACCTTTGCCATCAACACCTTCGCCCCCTTCTACCTGATGCGAGCCCTGACCCCGTGGTTTCAGGGACGGCGCAGGGGCGCCATCGTCAATGTCTCCTCCAATGCCGGTCGGGTGCCGCGAGTGGGGATGGGCATATATGGCGCCTCCAAGGCGGCGCTGACCAGCCTGACCCGAACTGCTGGGTTGGAGCTTGCCCCCTACGGCGTGCGCTGCAATCTGGTGTCGCCGGGCTCGACCCGAACCCCGATGCTGTACGGCATGTGGCAGGAGGGGGAACAGCGCGAAGGGGAGCTGCGCACCATCGCGGGCCTGCCTGGGCAGTTCAAGCTGGGGATCCCCCTTGGCAAACTTGGGACCCCCGACGAGGTGGCTGCCTGCGTGCTGTTTCTCGCCTCTAATGCCGCCAGCCATATCACCCTGCAGGATCTGGTGGTTGATGGCGGTGCCACTCTGGGGGTCTAGCCCGCGCGCAGCCGATCTGGCAGGTGTGACACTCTACTTTATGGAGGAGGCCTGGCCTCCTCGCTTTTCAGCCATGCGGGCAGGGGCAAGCCGCTGCCCGCTCGATGTTTGCGCAAGGACATTCCCATGGAACAGACAATGGCGATGCGCGCCACCCATCAGCGTGGGGAGCAGCCGCGCTGGTCGCTTACCACAGCTCAGGCGGGCATCTGGTTTGCCCAGCAAAAATATCCGCAGAGCCCCGCCTGCAATACCGGCGAGTACTGGCTGCTGGAGGGGGCGCTGGCACCCCATCACTTCACCCGCGCGGTGCGCCAGACTATCGACGAGATCCCCTGTCTGCACTGTGCCTTTGTGGCCACTGCCGATGGCCCGCAGATGGTGGCCAACCCCGCGTGCTGGCAGCTGAGCGAACGGGATCTGCGCAGCGAAGCCGATCCGCTTGCCGCCGCGCAGGCCGAGATGCGTGCGCAGCTGGCCGTCCCCTTCAATCTGGCCGGGGGGCCACTGTTTGCCACTACCCTCTATCGCCTTGGTGAGGAGCAGTGGGCCTGGTTTATCGCCGTGCACCATATCGCCATTGACGGCTTTGGCCTGAGCCTGCTCTGCCAGCGGGTGGCGAGCTGGTATGAGGCGCTCTGCATTGGCCAGCAGCCAGCCCCCTGTCGTTATGCGACCCAGCAGGAGTTGCTGGCCGAGGAGGTGGCCTATCAGGATTCGCCGCGCGCCGCGCGGGATCGCGATTTCTTCGTGCAGCAGCTGGCCGGGGTGGAGAGCCCTGCGTCGCTCTCCCGCCGTCCGGCGCAAGGGCCGGGCCCCACATATCGTCTTGAGCAGCGGCTTGCTGGCCGCCAGTGGCAGGCTTTGGTGGCACGGGCGAGTCGTTCGGCCTGTCACCCCTACAGCCTGCTGCTGGCGGCGGTGGCCAGCTATGTGCAGCGGATGAGCGGCGCTGGCGAGGTGGTGCTGGGTATTCCGCTGATGGGGCGGCTGGGCTCAGTGGCGGCCGATACCCCCTGCATGAAGGTCAATGTGGTGCCCCTGCGCATCGAGCTGAGCGGCACCAGCCGGGTAGGGGAGTTGCTGGCACAGGTCGAGCGGCAATTTGCCGCCCTGCGCCGTCATCAGGGCTGCCGTCAGGAGTGGTTGCAACAGCGCCAGCCGGGTCAGCCGCTGTTTGGCCCTCAGGTCAACCTGATGCCCTTTGCCCGTACCCTCAGCGTTGGTGAAGGTCACAACCAGGTTCGTGGCGAGGTGCAGGTGCTGGCGGCGGGGCCGGTGGAGGAGTGCGCCTTCTATTTTGCCGAGGAGGCAGGCGCTATGACCCTGACCCTCGAAGCACATCAGGGGCGCTTCAGCCAACAGGAGAGCGAACGTCATCTGGCCCGGCTGGTAGCCTATCTGGCGGCCTGGAGTGAGGCGGATGACGAGACCCTGGCGGTGCGCTTGCCGCTGCTGCTGCCCTGCGAGCAGGCTGAGCTGGCGCGCTGGAACCAAACCGACCATCCGTTGCCGACCACCACCCTGAGCGCACTACTGGCCGAGGGGCTGGCGGCGGCAGATCAGAGCGTCATCGCGCTGGAGTGTGGCGCCGAGCGCTGGAGTGTGGCCGAGCTGCGCCAGCGTACCCGCCAGCTGGCCAGCTATCTGGCGGGGAGGGGCGTGGGCCCCGGTTGCCGGGTGGCGGTGGTGATCCCGCGCTCTCCCGAGCTTATTCTCGCCCAGCAGGCTATCATGGCGGCGGGGGCCGTCTATGTACCCGTTGATCCGGACTATCCGGCGGAGCGGATTGGCTACATTCTCGCCAGCAGCGATCCTGCGCTGGTGCTGACCAGTCGCACCTTGCGGATGCCGCTCGATGTGGTCGCGCCACTTGTCTGCCTCGATGCCCCCGGTGTGGCAGAGCAGCTGGCGACGCTAGACGTGGCGGCGATAGCACCTTGTGAGCTGCCAGCCCCCAAGCCGGAAGATGCGGCCTACATCATCTACACCTCCGGCTCGACCGGTCGGCCCAAAGGGGTGGTGGTGAGCCATGGCGCCATCGTCAACCGACTGCTCTGGATGCAGCACATGTATCCCATCGGCCCGGCGGATCGGGTGCTGCAAAAGACCCCGGCCGGTTTCGATGTCTCCATCTGGGAGTTTTTCTGGCCCTTTATGACCGGGGCGCGGCTGGTGCTCGCCAAACCGGGCGGCCACAAGGATCCCGCCTACCTTGCCGAGCTGATTGAGCAGGCCGGGATCACCACCTTGCACTTTGTCCCCTCCATGCTGCAGATTTTTGTCACTCAGGCCGAGCCTGCTCGTTGCCGCGCCCTGCGCCAGGTATTTTGCTCCGGCGAGGCGCTGCCCGCGGATCTGGTGCAGCGCTGGTATGGGATATTCTCAGCCCCCCTGCACAACCTCTATGGCCCGACCGAGGCGGCGGTGGATGTCACCTGGTATCCCTGCCGGGCAGACGAGGCGGTGACCAGCGTGCCCATCGGCTATCCGGTCTGGAATACCAGCATCCACATTCTCGACCCCTGGTTGCAGCCGGTGCCCCCCGGGGTGGCAGGCGAGCTCTGGATCGGCGGCGTGCAGGTGGCAGAGGGCTACTTTGGCCAGCCCGAGCTCACCGCCGAGCGCTTTATTGCCAACCCCTTCGGAGCGGGACGGCTCTATCGCAGCGGCGATCTGGCCGCCTGGCGCGAGGATGGCGCCATCGAGTATCTGGGGCGCCTCGATTTTCAGGTGAAGATCCGCGGCCAGCGCATCGAACTGGAGGAGATCGAGCAGGTGCTGCTGCGCCATCCCCGGGTGGCGCAGGCGGTGGTGCTGGCCCCCGAATTTACCCCCGGCGATCGCCGTCTGGTGGCCTATGTGGTGGCCGCAGATAGCACAGTGCTGACGCTGGCCGAGCTTACACCTGCCCTTGGCGCAGCCTTGCCCGACTACATGGTGCCGGGGCTCCTGGTAAACCTGGCTGAGCTGCCGCTCACTCCCAATGGCAAGCTGGATCGCAAGGGGCTGCCGCTGCCCGATATGGCGTCGGCGGTGGGTCAGTCGCTGCCGAAAACCCTGCTGGAGGAGCGGCTCTGTCGCCTCTTCGCCGAGATACTGGGGCTGGCGCGGGTCGGCGCCGACGATAACTTCTTTGCTCTCGGCGGCCACTCCCTGCTGGCGGCGCAGCTGGTGGTGCGCATTGAAGAGTCGACCGGACAGACTCTCACTCTGGCCAGTCTGTTCGAAGCGCCGAGCCCAGCCCAGCTGGCGCGTCGTCTTGGCGGCGAGCGGGAGGCCATGCCCATGCTGTTGCCCCTGCGGGCGCCCGGTGCGCAGTCCGGCGTATCAGGCCCCACCCTCTTTTGCGTCCACCCAGCAGGGGGGCTCGGCTGGTGTTATGCGCCACTGGTGCCCCATCTGCCGACCGACATGGCCGTCTATGCCCTGCAGGCGCGGGCGCTCTGTCAGCCGGATGCGCCGCTGCCCGCCAGTTTCGACGAGCTGGCGCTTGATTATGTGACCGAGCTGCGTCGTCAACAGAGCGAGGGACCCTACTGGCTGCTCGGCTGGTCGCTCGGGGGCATGCTGGTGCACCGGATGGCCGCCATGTTGCAAGAGCAGGGACAGGAGGTGGCCATGGTGCTGCTGCTCGACGCCTACCCCTGCCAGCAGTGGCAGACCCAGCCGCTGCCCGATGAGCAGCGGATGCTTGATACGCTGCTGCGAATGGGGGGGATTGCGGTTGCGGATGAGGCGCTCGACTCTCTCACTCGCGACGAGGTGGTGGCCCGACTGGGGGCGGAGGGTAGTGCGCTGGCCATGCTCGACGAGCAGGTGGTGAGCGCCATGATTGAGCTGGTGGGCCACAACAACCGGCTCATCCGTGAGCCGGTCGACTACTGCTACCACGGGGAGGTGATCTTTATCGAGGCGTCAGCCTCTCGCCAGCCCTGGCTGGATGGGCGCGGCTGGGAGTCGCTGACAAAAGGGGAGATCCGCTATGAGCGCTTCCCCTGTCTGCATCAGGAGATGGTGCATCCCGACTGGCTGGCAAAGATCGGCGCCCTTATTTGTGAGCGGGTCGATGGGGTCGGGCAGCAACCGCACATCCGGCAGAAGGGGGACGCATGACCCCGGTTGCCGCCATCCGGGAAGCCTTGCTGGCGGGCAAGCTGGTGGGGCTGGGGGAGCCGCATTGGCACCCGGATTTTATCCGGCGCCAGCACGCCTGGCTGTGTGATCCGGAGCTCTGGGGAGTCATGACCGATCTGGTGCTGGAGTGCGGCAACCGCCGCCATCAGGGCTTGCTCGATGCCTGGCTGACGGGGCAGGAGAACTGGCAGGGTGAGCCGCTCACGCTGGCGCGGCTCTATCCGGTCTGGCTCGACTCCTGCGCCTTTCCTGCCTGGATGGCCCCCGAGTTTCCGGCTCTCTTTTCCGCTCTGCGCCAGAGCAATCTGGTGCGCCCTGAACATGTGCGGCTACGGGTGCATCTCTGCGAGCCCTTATTCGAGTGGCAGGAGATGAGCCCGGAGCGGTGGCAGCAACACAACTGGGGGCGGGATCAGGCGCTGGCCGACTATCTTCTTGCACTTCCCCCGCGCGGCGTGGTGGTGCTGGCGGGGACGCGTCATCTGCTCAAAGTCGCTGGGGATCCCCATTTTGCGCAGCCGACGCTGGGCCAGTTGCTGGAGGCCGCACGGCCGGGCTGGCTGCAGGTGCTTCACCCCTGGCCAATGGCTGATGGAAAGGGAAATGAGGAAGAGGAGCGGGTGTGCGAGCTGGCCGGGATCGCGACTGCCGACCTCTATCCCCACTGGCCGACGCATCCGCCGCTGGAGACTCTTGTCGACAGGTTGGTGCGCGTGGCTGACAGGGGGCGGGAGATGCGAATTTGCCCCATCTTGCTGGCCGAGCCCTGGCGCAGCCACTTGCTAAGTCGCGCTCACTTGCTGCCAGCTGGCATGGCCAGCCAGCTGCAACAGTGGCTGGCGTAACTGCTGGTTGGAGTAACCCCTGACAAGAAGTAACAGCTAACTGAAGTAACTCAATGGGGGAGCAAGGCTCCCCTTTTTCACATTTTGCATCCTGCATTCAGCGCTGCAAAGTTGCACCATTTACGGCATACCTTGCCACTCATCGCCGAAAATTCAGCTCCTTCGCTACTTTAAAGAAGTTTCTACTGGTCTTACCTGAGTAAATCCCTTTGCTTTTTATTTAACAAGGTATTTACATCTAGGTGTCACCAGCATCGGTGACGCTCACAACGGCAAGGAGCCAGTTATGACCCATGTCGACATCCCTTTCCTTCGTTACCTCGATGCGGAAGGGTGCCCGGTCGCCACCTTACCGACCTGGCTGGACAAGGCGATACTGCACACCTTCTACCGCAATATGGTGATGGTGCGCAGCTATGACAAAAAAGCGATTGCGCTGCAACGAACCGGCAAACTCGGTACTTTTCCCTCCCATCTCGGCGCAGAAGCCGTGGGGATTGGCATTGGTCTGGCCATGCAGCCGCAGGATGTCTACGTTCCCTACTATCGGGACATGCCCACCCTCTATGTGCGGGGCGTGCCGATGGAGAAGAACCTGCAATATTGGGGTGGTGACGAGCGGGGCAGTTATTTTCTCAAACCCGATGGGACCCCCTCTGAAGATCTCCCCATCTGCGTCCCCATCGCTACCCAGATCACCCACGCTTGCGGTATTGCCTCGGCCTTCAAACTGCGTAATCAACCGCGCGTCGCCGTAGTCACTATCGGCGACGGCGGTACCTCCAAGGGTGATTTTCTAGAGGGGCTCAACTGCGCCGGGGTCTGGCATCTGCCGATGGTCATCATCGTCAACAACAACCAGTGGGCCATCTCGGTGCCGCGCAAGCTGCAATCGAGCGCTCCTACGCTGGCCCAAAAGGGGATTGGTGCAGGGGTGCGCAGCCTGCAGGTGGATGGCAACGATGTGGTGGCGGTCTACGATGCCGCGCGCAATGCCGTCGAACGGGCCCGCAGCGGCAAGGGGCCGACCCTGATAGAAGCGGTCAGTTATCGCCTCGGCGATCACACCACGGCCGACGATGCCACTCGCTATCGCGACGGGGCCGAGGTCGAGGCCGCCTGGGCGAAAGAGCCGGTCAAGCGGCTGCGCCAGTTTATGCACAGCCAGGGCTGGTGGGATGAAGAGCAGGAGCAGAGCCTGCTGGCGGAAGCCACCCGGGAGGTGGAGCAAGCGGTCGCCCGTTATGAGGCGATGGCACCCCAGCCACCGGAGGCGATGCTCGATTATCACTACGCCAGCCTGCCCGCCGAACTCTTGCCCCAGCGCGAGCGAGTAATTGCCAAGGGGATGAAGCAGGAGGTTGGCCATGAGTGAGATCAGTTTGCTGGAAGCGGTCAACATGGCCCTTCACTACGAGATGGAACACGACCCGGATGTGGTGGTGTTGGGCGAGGATGTGGGGGTCAACGGCGGGGTGTTTCGCGCCACCGTGGGGCTGCGCGACAAGTTCGGGTTCAAGCGGGTGATCGACACGCCGCTCGCCGAGGGATTGATCGCCGGGGTGGCGGTCGGCATGGCCACCCAGGGGCTCAAGCCGGTGGCTGAGTTCCAGTTTCAGGGCTTCATCTTCCCCGGGATGGAGCAGATCATCTGTCAGGCGGCGCGGATGCGAAACCGCACTCGTGGCCGTCTCTCCTGTCCCCTTGTCTATCGCTCCCCGTATGGCGCGGGCATTCATTCGCCTGAACATCACAGCGAGAGCGTCGAGGCGCTGTTTGCCCATATCCCTGGGCTACGGGTAGTGATCCCCTCCAGCCCGAGACGCGCCTATGGCCTGCTGCTCTCGGCCATCCGCGATCCGGATCCCGTGATGTTTTTCGAACCGGATCGCATCTATCGCTCGATGAAATCCGAGGTGGTGGATGACGGTGTCGGCCTGCCGCTGGATGTCTGCTTCACCCTGCGCCCGGGCCGGGATATCACGGTAGTGGCCTGGGGGGCCTGCATTCAGGAGGTGATGCGGGCGGCGAACCTGCTGGCCGAGCAGGATATCCAGTGCGAGGTGCTGGATCTGGCCACCATCAAGCCGCTGGATATGGAGACCATCCTCACCTCGGTACGCAAGACCGGCCGGTTGCTGGTGGTACACGAGGCGTGTGGCAGCTTCGGGGTCGGAGCCGAAATCGTGGCGCGAGTGACCGAGCAGGCACTTCCCAGCCTCAAGGCGCCGCCCAAGCGGCTGACCGGCGTGGATGCCGCCGTTCCCTACTATCGCAACGAAGCGTATTACCTCATCACCGAGCAGGATATCGCAGATGCGGCTCATCAGCTGATGGAGAACCAGTGGCTATGAAATTTTTCAAATTACCGGATCTGGGTGAAGGGTTGGCCGAAGCCGAGATCGTCGAGTGGAAGGTGAGTGCCGGGGATACCGTCGCGGTCGATCAGGTGCTCTTGTCGGTGGAAACGGCCAAGGCGCTGGTGGATGTACCCTCTCCGGTAGCCGGGGTGATTGCCCGTCTCTGCGGCGCCGAGGGGGATATCCTCCATATCGGTGCGCCGCTGGTGGAGTTCGAGGGGGGTGAAGATGATGGCACCGTGGTGGGCAAGGTGAGCGCCCATCAGCAACATATCGAGGATCACTTCGTGGTGGGGGCCATTGCCCCGGGGGGAGCGCTGGTGCAAGCCATGCCTGCCGTGCGCCTGCTGGCACAAAAACTGGGTCTGGATATCGACCGGATCAAGGGGAGTGGCAGCGGCAGCATGGTGACCGAGTTGGATGTGCAGCAGGCATTCGAGTCACAGCAGAGCAGCGGCAACGAGTTCCTCAAAGGGTCACGGCGGGCCATGGCCAAGGCGATGGAGCTCTCTCATCAGACTGTGGTGCCGGTCAGCATCACCGATGAGGTGGATTTGCGTCACTGGCGGCCTGATGAGGATGTGACGGTGCGCCTTATCAAGGCCATTGGCGTGGCGTGCCGCGCCGAGCCCTCGATGAACGCCTGGTTTGATGGCGACACCCTTTCACGGCGTCTGTTCAAAGAGGTCAATGTAGCCATCGCGGTGGATTCAAAGCATGGCCTTTATGTGCCGGTGATGGAGAACGTGGCCGAGCGGGAGGGGGCGGATATCCGGCAGGGGCTGGATCGGATGATCGCCGATGTGAAGGCGCGCGCCGTGCCGCGCGAGATGTTGCAGGGGGCGACCATTACGCTCACCAACTTCGGCGCCATCGCAGGCCGCTATGCCAGCCCCATCGTGACGCCGCCGCAGGTGGCCATCATAGGGGCAGGCAAACTGTTCGAACAAGTGGTGTTCATCCATGGTGAAGCGCGTCCCGTCAGAGCATTGCCGCTGTCGATGACATTTGACCACAGAGCCTGTACTGGCGGGGAGGCGGCTCGTTTTCTCAGAGCGCTGGTCGAAGCGTTGGAAGCAGCCACCTTATAACAGTTTGTGCCCTGTCATTGGCAGGGCACAAATTTGTTTGCGTAATCTACAAAGCCACGTATAATCCAAACCAGCTTGAAAGGGCGATAGTTATGTCAATGAATACGATGTTTCACATCTTGTCCTGTTGTTCATAAGTTAATCCCGTTTTTTGAGCTTTACCCGCTGAAAAGCATAAGTAATTATTTTGAATACAGGTTTAAAAGATATGTCTAACATGATCACCGGTACCGTTAAGTTTTTCAACGAAACCAAAGGTTTTGGCTTCATCCAGCAAGAAAACGGCCCGGACGTTTTCGTTCACTTCAGCGCCATTCAAGGTAACGGTTTCCGTACCCTGGCTGAAGGTCAGCGCGTACAGTTCTCTGTGACCCAAGGTCAGAAAGGCCCGCAGGCTGAGAACGTAACCGCTCTGTAATTCTTACAGAATTTAAGAAAGCCGTGGTACCTCTGGTGCCACGGCTTTTTGTTTATATGGCTTTTGCTACTAATTCCTATGTTCTGAATCATGCTGCTATCGCTCCTGCTTGCTGCCACCTTGACTCCGACGTCCGATGCGCCGGTACCGGTTCAATCCGCGATGGAAGCGCAGGTGATCTGCCAGCAATTTGTCCAGATCCGGATGGGCACCGCACAGCAACCTGATGAGGTGAATGCGCGACTGGTCCCTGAAAGGGAGGGGGAGTGGCTGGTGGATGGTAAAGTAAAAGGACCCGAAGGTCCTTTGCTGTTTGCCTGTCATCTTCACCAAGGGGAGCGCTGGGAGCTACTCAACTTTTCACTTTGGGCACCACAGCCGATCAAAGTGGTTTGAGTGCGACCAGTAGATGTTGCAGGTGTTCAACCATGGTCATGCCAAACGGGGTGAGATAGCCGCCATCTTCTGCGCTGATGAGCCCCTGTTGATGCAGACGGGCTGCCGCCTGGCACAACTCTTCAGACATATCGCTGCGTAATTTAATCCCTAGGCTCATGTTGGCCGGATCAAAGCATGCCAGTATTTTCAAATCGTTCACGAATTCGTTAGAAACCTGGTCGATCCCAATCATGGATTTACTCCTTACGCTAAAGATGTATGCAAACTAGCATCCCCGGATCCACTTTAGTGGGCGCTGGCTCAAATTATTGATCTTTGGCTGGATGCTGCGTTTCAAATGCTGTTTTTTTCGGCGTAATCAGATGGTTGGCTGACAGCTTCGTCAAGGGGCGAACCGGGCCAAACGTGGTAGGATAGGGGAATTCTTTATATCGGACGGTCCATTGGCGGCTGTTCGCCCAGTCCAAGGTATTGCTCATGGTCAAGATCACGCTGGTATCCCTGCTGCATTCACACACCGCCACTTTCCCTGTTTACCCAGTCTCCTTGCTGACCTCCTTGTTGGAGGGCCATGAGGGAGAGGTGTGGCTACCTGCCCGCAAGGGGGGCGACATTACCCATCTTCGCAAACATGCTAAAGGGGCTCGCGCCCGCGAGCTGGCAAATCTCGATGCCGGTTGGTGCGATTTTATATCTGGTCAGGAAGGAGCGACTGCGGAGCTGGATGCGTTGGCCAACTACGACACCGAGATGATGGATAACCTGCAGATGTACTGGCATAGCGCGGGCAAGATCAACAGCCCGATCACAGATAATTTGTTCGAACTTCGTCGCGAAGTGGTGGATGAGGCCCATGGCGAAAAGCTTGCCGCTCTCTGGGAGCAACAACAACAGCAGCGATTTGAACAGTTGATGAAAAGTGCGGCTGACGGTCGGGATCAACTCTGTTTCGTCGAAGTAGAGTCTGCCTACTGGCTGCGACAGAAGTTGAGCGAGCAACCTGATGTAGAGCTGATCACCCCGACCTTTTAATCAGGTCTGGAAGGTGGGTGAGACGTTTTATTCGCCGCCCTGCTCTATCCTTATGAGCGTTGCTGTTTCCCCGACGGGAGTCAGGAGGCGGCAAGCTGGACAAGCTGACCACAAGATGTGAACATGGCGCCCTTTATCGAGAGAGAGACTTGGCCAATGAGCTATGAACTGAGCGATACCGAGCGCAATGCCGCGCTGCAACTGAACGCTGACTACCGTTACGATCACTTCATCAGCAAGCTGGTCGAGCATGAAGAGCTGTTCGTCCTGACTGACGAGCATGGCGTCATGATGCTGACCACCGACGATGAAGATTGCATCCCGGTATGGCCGCACCCGGAGTACGCCAAGGCGTGGGCCGAAGGCGAGTGGGCCGATTGCAAACCACAGTCCATCACCCTCAAGGTGTGGCTGGAGCGGTGGATTGACGGCATGGAGCAGGACGAGCTGTGTGTTGCCGTGTTCCCGACCCCGGATCAGGAAGGCATCGTACTGGAGCCGGCTGACGTGGCTGACGCCATTGCCGAGAAGCAGGCCAAACGCGGCTGATCACCGAGCTATTCGCAACACCGGTTGCCAACAAAGACCCCGCTATCTGGCGGGGTCTTTGTTTTAGGTCTGTTTGCCAAACGAGTTGTGGCTATCAGGGCTGGCGATAGGTGGTGTCGATGATGGGCTCGGCCGGGAAAGTCTTGCCACTCTTGATGGCTGCCCTGGTCTCGGATTTTAGCTCTTCATCGATCCACAGCAGACCGCCATAGCTGTAACCGCTGTTGTCGCCACCGAGTGGCCAATAGAGCTGCTCGCTCTTGGGCGTTGCTGGTACTTTTGGCAGTTTGATCCAGCGCCATGCCCCTTCCCGGGTGTAGGGCACCTGATACGCAGGCACGAAGCTGGCCAGCTCATAGAGCCGCTGCTGGATCTGCCGTGACAGGGCCGCTTTTTTGGCAAAGTCGAACTCCTTGTCATACTGCTCCACCAAGGCTGTGATGGCGTCGTCATCGATGTTCATGATGTTGTTGGTCTGGGGCTTGTTGGCGTTGACCATGTGGAAGAACTCCCAATAGGCGGGATAGCGGCTACCCGCCCAGGCCATCCAGGCGCTCTGGTGCTTTTTCTCCCGCATCGATTTGAAACCGGCCGATGCATCCATCAGGTTGAGCTCCAGATTAAGCCCCGCCTTTTTGGCCTCTTCCCGCAGCAGTGTGAGCCGCTGGGCGTGCTCTGCGGTGGTGTAGGTGATGGCGAGGGTCAGTGACTGCCCCTTGTCGTTTTGAAAAATCCCCTGCGGCCCCACTTTGTTAAAGCCTGCCTTGGCAAAGTATTCCCGTGCCAGTTTGGGAGCGAACGGACGGGCCTTGATCTCGCTGTTGGTAAACTCACCCTGACCTGAGCCATAACTGTTGAGTCGCTGGTAATCCCCCCGCAGCAGGGTAGCGAGCATTCTGTCGAAATTGAGGGCATGCTGGATGCCGAGGCGAACATCGAGATTGCGCAGCAGCGGATCGGCGGTGTTGAGATAGAGCCCCATCGGCGGTTGCGGGGTCTGGTTGTAGAACCAGCGCCGCTCGATATACCCCTTCTCGAACTCGGCGGTGTTGGTCTTGTCGTGCCACCAGTTGGGGATCACCAGCGGGAAGCTGTCGAGATCGCCGCGCAGGAAGTGCTGCCAGGCGATGTTCAGATCCCTGAGCACCTTGATCTCGATCCGCGCGGGGTTGAAGCGATGCTGGAAGTAGCGCTCGTCATCCCCCCACCAGTTTTCAATCCGCTTGAAGGTGACCGATTTGCCCTTTTTCACCTGATCGATCTGATAGGGACCGGTGACCGGCAACACCTTCCAGTTGTACTCCTTGACCCAGTTGGCGGTGAGCTTGATGGCATGGCTCGGCTCCGGGCTGATGGGCAGCGATTCGAGCAGATCCTGGCGGCTCTTTTCGGTGCCGCTGGTGATGGCCAGGGTGTGATCATCAAACTTGGTGATGTCTGCTATCTGGGTGCTGTAGTAGTTGTTGTACCAGGGGTCGTTGATCTCCTTGCTGCGCATCATCTTGAGGGTAAAGAGCCAGTCATCGGCGGTGACCGGTTGGCCATCTGACCAGCGCGCTTTGGGATTGATGCGAAAATAGAGGGTCTTGTTGTCGGCGCCGAAGGCCCACTCGTTTGCCAGCATCGGCATGGGGTTGCCGGTGACGGGATGAGTGCTCAGCAGTGGCAGGTTGGTTTCCCGCACGTAACTGGCAAAGCCGCCGTTGGAGTCGGGGCCATATTTGCGCAGGGTCAGGGGGAAGCTGGTCATAAAGGTGCGAAAGGTGCCGCCGCGTTTGGCGGCCGGATCGGCATAGAGAGGGTCCTGGTTGTTGCTCTCCCACTTCAAGTCAGCGGGCAGTGTGGCACTCCAGCCAAACGGGCTCCAGCACAGGGTCAGGGTGATGGCGGTGGCGCGAATGATAGGGGGGAGGCGGCGCCCCCCGGCGGCGGTGGTCGATGGCATGTCCTTGCTCTCCTGAAGTCTGCTTCCTGCAGATCACACACTGGTGATGTCAGTCCCGATGGGGACTGGCTCATCATGAAAATTTTATCCTGTCAGGTCAATGAAATAGCGTAAATGGGCAGGCGCTCATCATGTCGCTCTCTGTGGTTTGAACCAGCGCAGTCGGCTACCCAGCAGATGGACCACAAAGCCGAGCAGCACCAGAGCTGAGCCCAGCCACTGCAAGGGTGTTGGATGTTCATCGAGCAGCAGCGCTGCCGTGACCATGCCGACACAGGGGATCAGCAGGGAGAGCGGTGCCACCTGCGCCACCGGATAGCGCATCAGCAGTCGTCCCCACAGGCCGTAACCCAGCCAGGTCGCGACATACGAGAGATAGAGCACGCACAGCAATCCCTGCCAGCTGAAGTCGCACAGGCTGCTGGCCATCAGCTCCGGCCCTTCGAACAGCCAGGAGAGGGCGAAAAATGGCAGGATGGGCACCAGACCGCCCCAGGCGATCAGGCTCGGCAGCGTGGTCTGGTAGCGCAGACCAATCTGGCGATTGATGACGTTGCCAAGGCCCCAACAGGCGGCGGCACACAGCGTCAGGATAAACCCGAGCAAGGTCAGGTTGCCTTCACCGTGAGTGGCGATGAGATAGAGGCCGAATCCCGCCAAGGGCAGCGCCACCCAGTGGTGGGATTGCCAGCGCTCCCCCAGCCAGATCATTGCAAAAAGCAGGGTGAACACCACCTGGGATTGCAGCACCAGCGAGGCCATACCTGCGGGCATGCCGAATTTCATGGCACTGAACAAAAATGCGAATTGACCGAGGCTGATGGCGCCGCCATAGGCCAGCAGCCAGCGCCAGGGCATGGCAGGTTTGGGTACCAGCAAGATGGCGGGGAAGACCACGCCGATAAAGCGCAGCGCACCCAGCAGCAGTGGGGGGATCCCCTCCAGCCCCCACTTGATGGCCACGAAGTTAAGCCCCCAGCAGAGGATGACCAGAGCGGCCAGAAACTTGTCTTTGGTGTGCATGCGGTGTCCTTCGGTCTGTGGCCTCTGCCATGAGAGGCCAAAAGAGGACGAGCATACCCCCGCCAGGGTGGGCGCCGTCAAGCCGACCGGCGGGGGAGCAACCCGGCAACGGGGGCTAGGTGCGATTCAGGAAGAGACGCAGTGCACTGTGATGCCGCGTGCGGCCAGGGTGGCCCGCATGGGGGCGGGCAGGGCATCGTCGGTAACCAGCACGTTGATCTGGCCCGGCGCGCCAAGCTGGCTCGGGTGGATGGCGCCAAATTTGCTGCTGTCGGTGATCACCACATTGGTCATCCCCTTGGCCAGCACGCTGTTGACCACGTCGGCCCGCATCATGTCGCGGCCGGTAAAGCCCATCTCGGGATGAAAACCGTCGACCCCGATAAAGGCCTTGGAGAAGTGCACCTGCTCGATGCAGAGGCGCGTGAGCGGCCCCACCACGCTCTCGCTCTGATGCTGGAACAGCCCGCCGAGCAGCACCACCTGAGCCGGGGTATCTTTGAGCAGATGGGCGATATAGCTGCTGATGGTGATGATGGTGACCCGTTTGTGCAGGGCCAGATGGCGCGCCAGCATGGCGTTGGCACTGCCCCCTTCGATAAAGACCGTTTCGCCATCTTCCACCAGCTGGGCGGCCCGCTCGGCGAGGCGCTCCTTGAGCAGGTAGTTGATGTTCATCCGGGCATCGGGGTCATCGGTCTCCAGCGCCATGGCCGAGCCGTGTACCCGTCTGAGCAGTCCCTGTTTCTCCAGCGCGGTGAGGTCGTTGCGCACCGTCACCTCAGACACACCTGTGTGTCGGGAGAGTTCACTCACGCTCATCTTGCGAGCCTGATGGACCAGAGTGAGGATCAGTTGGTGGCGTGGATTCATGGTGCGCTCGCATGCAAGGTGGTGGATAGCGGAAAGCCACCCGAGGGTGGCTTGCCAATCATATGACGTCACAGGCGCCATGGGGAGCGCCCCGTCAGAGACTGTGCTCGGTGCGGGCGATGATATCATCTTGCGCATCCGGGGATAAGGCGGTGAAGAAGGCTGAATAGCCCGCCACCCGTACCACCAGATCCCGGTATTGATCCGGATTGGCCTTGGCTGCCAGCAGGGTTTCCCGCGAGACGATGTTGTACTGCACGTGCCACCCCTTGTGCACCTCGAAGAAGGTGCGCAGCAGGCTCATCAGCTTGGCCTTGTCCCGCTCGTTCTCAAGGCTCGCCGGACTCAGCTTCTGGTTGAGCAGCACCCCGCCGAGGATGGCCGCCGTGGGCAGCTTGCCGATGGAGTTGAACACCGCCGTCGGGCCGAGACGATCCGAACCCGACGAGGGGCTGGCCCCTTCCGCCAGCGGCGTGCGGGCGTGGCGGCCATCCGGGGTGGCCATGGTGGCGGCACCGAAGGGGACGTTGGCCGAGATGGAGGAGGTGCCGGCATAGTAGGTGCCGCCGATGGGGCCACGGCCGAAGCGGGTGTTGTGCAGCCCCTTGAGCTCGTCGATGTAGCTCTGGTAAGCCTGCACCAGCAGCAGGTCAACCTCGTCCAGATCGTTGCCATATTTGGGGGCTGCATTGGTGAGGCGCTGGCGCAGCTGCTCCCCCTCCAGTCCTGAAAAATCTTGCTCGAGTGCTTCGGCCAGCTCTTGCTGATCCACTATCCCCTGTTCGAACACCAGTTTCTTCAGGGCAGCCAGACTGTTGCCGAGGTTGGCGATCCCCACCTGCAGACCTGAGACCCAGTCATAGACGGCGCCCCCCTCCTTGATGGTCTTGCCGCGCTCGATGCAGTCATCCACCAGGGCGCTGCAGAGGATGTCGTGGGCCTGAGCCTCCAGCACGCTGTCGACCACGCAGTCGATCTCGATGGATTTGCGGGTGAAGTAGCGCACCTGTTCGTCCCAGCGGGCCATCACCTCGTCAAAGTTGCCAAAGCTCCCGTCTCGCAGCGACTGGGGCTGGGGCAGGAAGACCTTGCCGGTGGTGGCATCGCGGCCGCCATCAAGGGAGGCCAGCAGGATGCGGGCGAAGTTGATAAAGCTCATGCCGGTGCAGCGATAGCCCCACTTGCCGGGCACGGCGGTCTCGATGCAACCGATGGCGGCGTAGTGGTGGGCATCCTCCACGCTCACCCCGAGCTTGATGAACTCGGGGATCACCACCTCGTCGTTGTTGAAGGCGGGCATGCCAAAGCCGCAGCGGATCACCTGAATGCAGGCGTCGAGGAAATCCTCGCTCATCCCGGCATGGTAGCGCACCGAGAGGTTGGGCTGGGTGGATCTCAGCTGGCCGCAGGACTCCAGAATCGCGTAGGAGAGGCCGTTGACCGCGTCATGGGCACTGCCATCCCGCCAGTTCTGGCCGCCGATGGTGACGTTTTGATAGAGCGGGCTGCCGGCGGAGGCCTTGGAGTGGGTGCCGGAGCGGATCTTGTTCACCTCTAGCAACTTGAGCCAGCACCCTTGCAGCAGCTCGATGGCGCGCGTCCGAGGCAGGGATTCCGACAATTCCACCTCGCGGCGATACCAGGGGTAGAGGTACTGATCCATCCGGCCAAACGACACCGAGTGACCGTTGGATTCGATCTGCAGGATGAGCTGGATAAAGTAGCAGAGCTGCAGCGCCTGCCAGAAGGTCTCGGGGGGCTGGTGGGCGATGTGGGCGCAGTTGAGCGCGATGGTCTCAAGCTCGTTTCGGCGCTCGGGGCGCGGCTCTTGCTCGGCCATGTCACGGGCAAGGGCGGCGTAGCGCCCGATATGAGCGCTGACCGCATCCAGGGTGATGGCGACGGCGTGCAGGAACTGCTCGCGCTGCAGATCGGCCCAATCCGCCAAATCCAGCCGACTGCGGCGCTCGGCCACCTTGGCCTTGAAGCCATCGAGCCCCAGCGTGAGCAGCTCCTCATAGTTGACCGCGAGGTGGGCATCCCCCGAGGTCATGTTGCCCTCGGCCTTGATGATGCCGCTCTCCAGCAGCGCTTTCTGCTCGTCGGTAAAGAGGCCGAAGCAGCGATCCTGCACCGTCTGGCCGCGCCAGAAGGGGGTGAGGGCGTGTATGATCGCCTTGTCGGTTTCGCTGACTGCAAAACCGGCGCCGGGGCGATCTGCCAGCTCGTCGACCTCCTTCTCAATCCAGCTCACCGTGTATTCGGGAAAGAGCGGCGCCGCCCGTACCTGACTGGCCTGATTGCCGACGATCAGCTCGTCGTGCTTGATCCAGATGGTGCGTTCCTTGAGGTGATGGGCCAGAGCCAGGGCGCGGCGCACCGGCAGCGGCCGGGCGAGATGAGTCTGATAGGCCTCGGTATAGTGGCGGGCCCGCTCGGTACAGACCGGCGGCTGAACGATGTGGATCAGGCTCTCTTTGTGGGCGCGGATCCGCGGGCTCAGGGTATTGAGGTCGAGCTGGGTCATGATCTTATCCTCTGGTCACAGGGGTCAGCCCCTGACGTTGGGCGTATGCGTGGGCAAAGTGGAGTAAATCGGGGTCGTCAAACGGTGTCTCAGGCGCCTGATAGGGCAGATCCAGCAGGGCATATTTGCCCATCCCCAGCGTGTGGTAGGGGAGGAAGTGGATCTCCTGCACCGTGCCGAGGCTGGCAGCGGTGTCGGTGATGGCTTCGATCGACGCGTGGTCGGCATTGAAGCCGGGAATGAGTGGCACCCGGATCTGCATCGGCACGCCGCGCTCGGCGAGGCGCTTGAGGTTCGCGATGGGCAACTCCACCTTGCCGCGGGTCCAGTGGAAGAAACGTTCTTTATCCACGTGTTTGAGGTCCGCCAGCAGCAGATCCAGTGAGGGAAGGCTTTGCTCAATCTGGTGCCAGGGCACATGCAGGCAGCTCTCGACCGCGGTGTGCAGCCCTTCGGCCTTGCAGCGGGCCAGCAGGTTGGCAGCAAATTCGGGCTGCATAAACGGTTCGCCACCTGAGAGGGTGACGCCACCGCCGCTGCGCTCGAAGAAGGGGCGATCCCGCAAGATGGTGTCCATCAGGGTGTCCAGGGTTTCATCGCGGCCGCACACCTGCAGCGCTTCGCTTGGGCAGAGGCCGCGCAGCCGTTCCATATCATCGGCCTTGAGGGCAGAACGGCTGAGCTGGATGCCCTCGCTGTCACGCAAGATTGCCGGACAAGCCTGGCTGCAGAGCTGGCATCCCTCGATGCACTGGCGCCGGTCGAGTAGTATGTCCGGCTTGGGAGAGCGGCTTTCCGGGTTTTGACACCAGCGACAGGCCAGCGAGCACCCCTTGAGAAACACCAGGGTGCGAATGCCGGGGCCATCGTGAGTTGAATATCGTTGCAGGTCGAAAATCATACCGCCTCCTTTTGTATTTGCATTCTATTTGCTTTCATTCGAAAGTTGATTTGATTTCGATCAAGCTGTTTGCAGATGTTTTCTCGCTAGAATGGCGACATATTGAACATCCCGTTAAGGAGTTAGAGATGGAGCTGTATCTCGATACCGCCGATGTGGCGGCAGTGCGTCGCTGGTCACGGATCCTGCCGTTGGCCGGTGTCACCACCAATCCTTCCATTACCGCCGCCGGGGGATTGCCTCTCTGTGAGCTGCTGCCCGCCTTGCGCGATGTGCTGGGGCCCAAGGCGCGCCTGTTTGCCCAGGTGATGGCCAAAACCGAAACCGAGATGGTGCGCGAGGCGTTCGCTCTGCGTGAGCTGGACCCGGATCTGGTGATCAAAATCCCGGTATGCGCAGAGGGGCTGGCGGCCATCAAGAGCCTGACCGCCAACGGTGTGCCGACTTTGGGCACCGCTGTCTATACCCCGCTGCAGGGTTGGCTGGCGGCGGTGGCGGGGGCAGAGTACGTGGCGCCCTACGTCAACCGGCTGGATGCCCAGGGGGGTGACGGCATCGCCACCGTGCAGGAGCTGCAACAGCTGCTTGCGCTGCACGCGCCGAACAGCAAGGTGCTGGCGGCATCGTTCCGTACCCCGCGCCAGGCGCTCGACTGCCTGCTGGCGGGTTGCCAGTCCATCACTCTGCCGCTCGATGTGGCGGAGCAGCTGATGAACGTGCCAGCGGTGGATGCGGCGCTGGTGAAGTTCGATCAGGATTGGCAGCGAGCTTTCGGTCGCTGATTGCCTGATTGCAGTGACAGATGGGGGAGGGTGAGGAGACGCAGGAGGGGATTGGGATTGACCGACTAGACTTGTAATAGGCAGTCAGATGCGCTGGCTGCCTTGCGATCTACCGGAGGTATCCCATGAGCGACCATCTGCTGCTCCCCCATGGTGAAGATCTGCGACGTGCGGTGCGCTGGCTCAGTGAGCACCACCAGTACGATATCGCCGCCATCGAAGAGGCCAGCCAGCGTTTCGATCTCTCGCCGCTGGATGAGGAGTTTCTGATCCGGCACTGGCTCGATAGCCAGCGCCAGTCGTGAGGACTGAGTTAGAAGAAGTTGGTGAGGTTGATGCCAAACTCTTTGGGGTCGACCGTGCACTCGATGCTCTCCTTCACACTCGATCTGGCCAGATCCAGCCACTGCACATCGAGGTAGTGGCGCTGGGAAGCGTGATAGATCACCTTGACCACCGGCTTGAGCGGCTGCTGCTCGTTGCGCTGCATCACGATGGCCAACCGCTGGTTTGAAAGCTGTACCAGCGTTCCCACCGGATAGACCCCCATGCACTTGATGAACTTGGTGACCAGTTCGGCATCGAAGTGCTGGTTGACTCCCTTTAGCAGAATGCGAAAGGCCTGGGTGGGTTGCATGCCAGCCTTGTAGACTCTGTCGGCAGTTACTGCGTCATAGACATCGACAATACCGCTCATGCGGGTATAGAGGGAGAGTTCATCCCCTTTGAGCCTTAGTGGGTAGCCAGTACCATCGAGCCGCTCGTGGTGGTTGGCGGCTACTTCCAGCATGGTTGGGGTGATGCCGGGGGTATTGCGGAGAATGTCGTAGCTATGCACCACATGCTGGCGCATGATGGCAAACTCCTCGTCGGTCAGCTTGCCCGGTTTGTTGAGCACCTCGTCCGGCGTCATGATCTTGCCCACGTCGTGCAACAGCCCTCCCAGAGTCAACTCCTTGAGCACGCTGCGCTCCAGCCCCAGATAACGGCCGAAGTTGGCCAGCAGGATGGCCACGTTCATGGAGTGCTCCATCAGATAGGCATCCTTGGCACGAATACGGGCCAGGCAGAGCATGGCATCGCCATGGGTGAACATGGTGTCCACCATCTCCTCGGCGACTTCGGCGAGCGGGGTGATGTTAATGGGTTCACCCGCCTTGAGCTGACGAATGAACTTGCCTTGCAGCTCGCGCGCCTCCTGATAGAGGCGGCGGATCTTCAGCTCCCGCCCTTCGCCGTTGGCCCCGACCCGGCGTCCTGCCTGAGCACTGTTGGCATTGAGGTCAGGGGAGGTGATGGCGTCACTCTCGGTACTGCCCAGCTTGCTGCGGGCCAGATCGATGCGTACCGTGAGCACCCCCTGACGCACCAGATTGGCAATTTGCGCCACACTGGTCACCATGCCCATCCGGGCAATCTCCATCCCACCTGTCTGGCTGGCGATAGCAATGACATACATGCCGGGTTTCAGCTGGTTGACGGGAATGACGGGGTAGGATGCTTGAGACTTCATGAGGGCTTCCTGACTCTTATTATTATGAGTATCGTGCGGATAGATTGCACCCGAGAAGTGTAACATCGGATGACCAGTTCGTCATAATTGGCAACCCCTTAACAGTGGCGTTGTCGCCCCCGCCCGATATAATGACGCCCCTTTACTTGTTGGACTCCGAGGTTGTGAATGCGGCTTGATAAATTTCTGTGCGATTGTTCCGATTTGACCCGCTCGCTGGCAGGCAAACTGATCCGTCAGGGTGAGGTCATGGTGGATGGCATTGTGGTCAAGCAGCCTGCCTTTCATATCAATGAGCAGAGCCAGATCGAGTTTGACGGCGTGCTGCTGACGCTGGAGCAGCGCAACCGTTATTTCATGCTGCACAAACCGGAAGGGTATGTCTGCTCCAACGAGGATCCGGATCACCCGACCGTTTTCTTCCTGATGGATGAGCCGGCGATGGGCAAGCTGCACGTGGTGGGGCGCCTTGACCTCGATACCACCGGACTGGTGTTGGTGACCGACGATGGTCAATGGTCCCATCGCATCACCTCGCCGCGTCGCGAATGTGCCAAAACCTATCACGTCTGGCTGGCCGACCCGGTGAGCCCGGATGCAATCGAGTTGTTCGCCGAAGGGGTCTACCTGCGCAACGAGACCGATAAAACCCGTCCAGCCCAGCTGGAAATTCTCGGTGAGTGCGAGGCCAGGCTGACAATTCACGAAGGCAAGTACCATCAGGTCAAGCGGATGTTTGCCTCCATCGGTAACAAGGTCGTTGGCTTGCATCGCGAGCGGATTGGCGGCCTGACGCTGGATGAGACGCTTGCTCTCGGTGAATACCGTGAGCTGACCGTTGACGAGATCGCCCTGTTCTGATCAAGCTTGTTGCCGGGTGTCAGTGAGTGCTGAAACCCAGCACCAGTGCCGTACCCAGGGTGGCAATCAGTGCCCCCACCCAGGCGGCAATGGATGGCCGCTCCCCCGAGTGCCACCACAACAGTGGCAGCAGCAGTACCGGCGTGGTGGAGGAGAGAATGGCCACCATGCCAACCTCGCCCTGCCGTAACGCAATCAGGATCAGCGTCATGCCTAGCGTCATCGCCAGGAAGCCATTAGCGATGATCATAGCTAGGACCCTACGGTTGATAGGGTTTAACGGACGTGCGATAGGCATTCCTGCCAGTCGCAAGCTGCAGTGTGCCAGCAACGCGGTGGCCATTCTGACCCCGGACGCGCTGACGGCATCGACATTGCCGCTCATCATCACAGGTTTGGCGATGATCACACCGAGACTCTGGCAAAGCGCAGCGGTGAGACCCAGCGTGATGCCTATTCCCAGGCCGCCACGGATCTGCTCCCACTCGTTATTGTTGCTGCGCCTGCCAAACAGGATCGCCAGCATCACGCCGACAAAAACCAGCAAGGCACCCAGCAAGCGCCATCCGGTCAGTGGCTCATTAAACAACCAGAGCCCCAGCATGGCTGAGAAGAGGGCATGACAGGAGAAGAGCAGGCCGCTGCGTCTTGGGCCCATCCTGTTCATGCAGGCATAGAGCGCCGTATCACCAATAAAAATGCCGATAAGTCCGGAGAGGGCGAGCAGTGGAAGTGTGCCGGCGGTGAGGGTTTGCCAGCCGCCGCTGAGCAGGCTGATGCTGCCGAGCATCAGGCTGACCAGAAACATGCGCCAGCGGCTGTAGGCAAATGCGCCGAGATGACGGGCCGGTTTGACCGAAATCAGCGCTGCAATTGCCCATAAACTGGCCGAGGCGAGGGCCAGCCACTCATAACCCATAAAAACTCCTGAAAAAAATCTCCCGAAAGACTCCATCTCCCGGGCAAGCCCGATACAATACGGGGCGTTTTCGGGGATAACAAGCGCGGCATCAGGCATTCATAAGGCGAGCCGTCGGCCTTCCCCCTCCTGCAGTAGTTTTATTCGAGGTTTTGTCATGAGGTCTGGTTTCTTCCCCACGCTGGCGCGACGCTGGCTCCCCCCCCTATTGCTTGCCGCGCTGGCCGTTCCACAGGCTCATGCAACAGCCGTTGTACAGCAGCCTCCTGTGGCCGACCGGCAGATGTTGGTCAAAGGCAATGGTGCCGAACCGGAATCCCTTGACCCGGCACTGGTGCGCTCCGGTTTTCCGGGGGAAGCCGTGTTGGTCGATCTTTTTGAAGGGCTGGTCAGTGAGGATGGCCAGGGGCATATCGTCCCGGCTCAGGCACAGCGCTGGGAGGTCAGTGAAGATGGGCTGGAGTGGCGATTTTTCCTGCGCCCCCAACTGAAGTGGTCCAATGGCGAGCCGCTGGTGGCCGCTGATTTCGTCTATGCCTGGCGCCGTCTGCTCGATCCGGCCATCAACTCCCCTTCTGCCGGATTGCTGTTGGCCATGGGGATCAACAATGCGCAATCCATCTATGCCGGCGCACTGGAGCTCGACAATCTTGGCATTGAGGCGCAAAGCGATCAGATCCTGAAAGTCACCCTGGAGCGGCCGGTTCCTTATTTTTTGCAGCTAATAAGTCAGCGTCCCTTTGTACCGGTCAATCGGCAGGTGATAGCCCAGTTTGGCAAACAGTGGACCGAGCCCGGCAAGCTGGTGAGCAATGGGGCGTATCGTTTGGCTAGTTGGGTGCCTAACGAGAGACTCGAAGCCGAACGCAATATCCACTACTGGGACGATCGCCACACTCGCATCGGGCGAGTCACCTACCTGCCGATCACCTCGCAACATGCGGAGCGGCTGCGTTATGAGGCCGGTGAAATCCAGCTGACCAACAAGGTCTCCCTCGGCTATTACCAGAAGATGAAGCGCGGATCCCCGGAGCGGCTCTGGGGCTTGCCGCTGTTTGGTACCTATCTCTATGCATTCAATTTGAAACGCCCGGAACTGCAGGATGTGCGGGTGCGTCAGGCGCTCTCCATGGCGATTGATCGACTGCAGCTCATTGAATCGGTGAGCGGGCAGGGTGAACAGGCGGCATGGTCGCTGTTGCCGGAGATGCCAGGTTACCCCCGGGTGGTATTGCCTGTCGCGCTTGAAGATATGCCGACCCGTCAGGCCAAAGCGGCTGCACTGCTGTCAGCGGCCGGGTATAACAGCGCTAATCCACTCAAGCTGAGCATTACCTACAACAGTGCCGACACCCACAAGCAGATGGCAATGGCCATTGCTGCCATGTGGCAGAAGCTGGGGGTACAGGTCACCCTCAACAGTCTGGAGTGGGGCACCTATCAGGTGGCCAAGGATAGCGGTGATTTCCAGGTGGCCAGAAGTTTCCTGTTTGGCGATTACGTGGAGCCGTCAGCCATATTGGGCAGCTTCCGTTGTCAGGATCTGCGCAACGAGAGCGGCTACTGCAATCCCGATTTTGATCTGCTGCTGGAGCAGGCTGCCAATACGCTGGACAGTGCGAGTCGGGTTGAATTGTACCGGCATGCCGAACAGTTGCTGCTTGAAGAGGCGCCGATCCTCCCCGTGTATCATTACAATCAGATGAGACTGGTTGACCCCACCCTGCGGGGACTGCCCAGCCAGAATTTGAAAGGGACGATTGCCACCAAGGATCTCTATTTCAGCCCGCAGTGAGGAGCATTTCATGAAACTTGCCATCATTTCCGACATCCACGGCAGCATCATTGCGCTGGAGCGGGTGTTGACCCGACTTGACTCCTGGCAGCCGGATCACTATCTGCTGCTCGGCGATCTGCTCAACCATGGCCCGCGTAATCCTCTGCCGGAAGGGTATAACCCGGCGGCAGTGGCTGACAGGCTCAACGAGCTTGCGCCACAGATCATCGCGGTGCGGGGCAATTGCGATTCCGAAGTGGATCAGATGCTGTTGCGCTTTCCCATCACCGCCCCCTACAACCAGTTGCTGATCGATGAGCGGCGCTGGTTTGTCAGCCACGGTCATCTTTATCGCCCGGACGAGGTACAGCTACCGGCGGGTAGTCTGTTCCTGAGCGGCCACACCCATGTACCTGTGCTGGAGTGGCAGGGGGAACGGATATTGATGAACCCGGGGTCAATCTGTTTCCCGCGCGGCGAGCTGCCAGCCAGTTATGGAAGCTATGAGGATGGGGTACTGCGCGTCAACGCGTGTGAGGATGGGCGGGAGTTGTTGCGCCTCGCGCTTTAAAACGGAGAGCAAAAATGCAAGGCCTGATAAGAGATGTCAGGCCTTGATACCGTAGGAGCGGGTGCCAGAGCGAGTATTGCCTTTGGCGTCATAGGTCAGGCTGTTGCGATCACGCAACTGACTCAGAAAGGTTGCCAGACGACGGTTGGAGACGATGCTCAATTCAAGCAAGCGACCGTTGATATCATTTTGTGCCTGGCAGGCATCCAGTTTTGCACGAAGCTGCGCCATCTCGTCGGGATAGGCTGCCAGCTGCAGTGCCAGTTCCGGCATCTCTGCCAGTGTCTTGTCCAGAGTTTCTATCGCAGCAAGCAACTGCTGTTTGCGCTCGGTCAGTGCAGGCAGGGCCAGTGCCTGATGCTGCTCGAGCAAGCTGAACTCCTCTTCCAGAATGCCTTGCATCTGGCTGAGGTAATCATCTTGGGTGTGCAGTAACGAAGGTAAGTCCATCATCCCAGAACTTTGTCCAGATTGGCCTCGAAACTGAACATCTTCTTGGCTACAGCGTCGCTGTTAACCTGATATTCGCCACTCGCGACGGCTTTTTTCAGTCGTTCAACCTTGCTCTCGTTGCCGGTTGAGGCGGTATTGAGGTTCTGTTGCATTTTTTGCAATTGTTGCGCCTCACTGGTCAAGGAGACGGAGTCCAGCTTGACAGTGGTCGCTTTGTTTTCGGGCGATGAGGTGACTGACTTGCTGCCTGTCCCTTGGCTATTAGCGGTATTTTGCAACCGATTATTCGCCAAGTTGTTGATATTGTTGATGGCCATTTTAGTTACCTTCGTCTGCTTTAAGGTTTGCTTACCTGTTTATCGGTGCGGCAGCTCAAAACTTTAGAAAAAAAATTGTTCAGGCTCCGGATATCAAAAAGTGACCGATGCGGCACCGACTGCTGTGACTTTACCTTCCACCGTTTTGCCGGAGCGAATATTGACGAGTTTGATGATCTCTCCGAAACTGCCATCTTGCAAGGCTCGGGCCATGGTTTTGATCTGGAAGTTGCTGTTTTCGGCTGTCAGGGTGACCTGATCCCCTTTACATATCACGCAAACCTGGCTCAAGCGGATGGGCTGTCCCGGTTTGATCTCCCGCTTGCTGCGTACCCCAATCAGAGGGGCCGGGTTGGTCAGATAGTCACCACGGATCAGGGTTTGATCCTGAAACGCCACTACCAGCTTGCTTTCATTCAGCAGATCCCCTTTGGTAATGGGGTCGGTGACAGTAACAAAGGGTTTTTGAATACTGACCCTTACCGGTAAGTAGACATCCCAGGGTTTTTCTTCCTCACACTTCATGTAAACAGTTGTATTACGACGAATTTCCATTTTTGCTGGCAAGCTGATGGTCAACAGATCATCGCAACGGGTTAGCGGGAGTCTCTCATCAAGGGTCGCGGCAGTGACCTCTGCTCTGGCATCCAGCGGCAGATCGAGTTGACCATAAACGAACTCTTGTGCCTGCTCTCTCAGATAGGTTGTGACATCCGAGGCATGGCTCGAGGATATGCTGCCAAAAAAGAGGCTGATGAGTAAAAGTCGGTTAATCATTTTCGCTCGTCGGTCGATAAGTTGTTCACGCATATCACCATATTTAACTATGATTGCTTCAGAATCTGTTTGTTGTCACATCGATAGTCTGACGCAATCCATCACGCATGCATGATTAATGCCAAGCGTTTTTAGGGAGTGTTTATGGCCAGTATCCTGGACTCGGTCAACCAACGTACCCAGCTAGTGGGGCAAAACCGGCTGGAATTGTTGTTGTTTCGTCTCAATGGACGTCAAAGATTTGGCATCAACGTATTCAAAGTGCGTGAAGTGTTGCAGTGCCCCCCCTTGACCGTGATGCCCAAGTTGAACTCCTGTATTCGCGGAGTGGCTCATATTCGTGGCCAGACTATCTCGGTCATCGATCTCAGCATGGCAATGGGCAAGCGCCCCATTGAAGATTTGAGCAAGTGCTTCATTATCATCTCCGAGTACAACCGCTCCATTCAGGGTTTTTTGGTGCACTCGGTCGAGCGCATCATCAATATGAACTGGGAATCTATCCTTCCTCCCCCCAAGGGGGCTGGTCGCATCAACTATATGACGGCGGTTACCGAGGTTGATGGCGAGTTGGTCGAGATCCTCGACGTTGAACGTATTCTCAACGAAATATCTCCGGTTTCTACTGAGGTCAGCCAGGAGCTGGTGGAGGCCAGTGTCGAGCATCCGACCTTGGGACGTCCCGTATTGGTTGCTGACGACTCTTCGGTTGCGCGCAAACAGGTACAGCGTGCGCTGGAGGCGATCGGAGTTGAATGCGTGCTGGCAAAAGATGGCCGCGAAGCATTGAACATGCTGCTGGAGATGACCAAAAATGGCCCTATCAAGGATCAGATTGCGCTGGTGATTTCCGATATCGAAATGCCCGAGATGGATGGCTATACATTCACTGCCGAGATCCGGAATAATCCCAATCTCAAAGATTTGCATGTTATTCTGCATACCTCGCTCAGTGGTGTATTTAACCAGGCTATGGTGCAAAAAGTTGGTGCAAACAACTTTATTGCCAAGTTCCAGCCTGATGAATTGGCCAAAGCCGTACAAAACGCACTCTAATTTAAAGAAGAACAGCTGCATGAAGACACTTTCGGATGACTTATACAAACAGTTCAGCAACTTTCTTGCGGTTCAGAGCGGGATCGTGCTGGGTGATAACAAACAGTATCTGGTGAAGAGCCGTCTTTCACCTTTGATGGCACAGTTTGGCATCGAGAGTCTGTCTGAACTGGTCACCCGTGCAATGAGTGTACGAGAGCGTGACCTGAAAATGGCGGTTGTTGATGCGATGACCACTAACGAGACCCTCTGGTTTCGTGATACATATCCGTTCCAGCTGCTGACCGACAAGATTTTTCCTGAATTGGGCAAAAGTGGTCGCCCTGTCAAGATTTGGTCTGCTGCCTCATCTTCGGGACAGGAGCCATATTCTATCGCCATGACGGCGCTGGAGCAGCAGATGAAGAAGCCGGGTACCTTGCCCGGTGGAGTGCAGATTGTCGGGACAGACATATCGACTACCATGCTGAATCAGTGCAAGGAAGGGGTATATGACAGTCTGGCTTTGGCACGCGGATTGTCGCCAGAGCGCAAGAAGATGTTTTTTGAGCCCTATGGTGACAACAAAATGCGGGTGGTAGAGCGAGTCAGAAAATTGACCACCTTCCGGCCGCTCAATCTGCTGGAGAGTTATAGTCTGCTCGGTAAATTTGACATCATTTTTTGCCGTAACGTGCTTATCTACTTTGCACCGGAAGTGAAGTCAAAAATCCTCAACCAGTTTGCATCCAGCCTCAATCCTGGTGGATACCTGATGCTGGGAGCGTCGGAATCGCTGGCGGGTTTGACTGACCGATTCGAGATGATTCGGTGCAATCCCGGAATTGTTTACAAGGTCAAATAACGTTGCAGCCCATGGTATTCAATGAGTTGTGATTGGTGACATTGTTTATAAGAGAAGGAGGCACAGTGCCTCCTTCTCTCTTTATGGCTCCATTCTTATAGCTCCATTCGTGATGGCATTGCGCCATGTTCCTATCTATCGCGCAGCAGATCCTTGCACTCCGTCTAAAGGCTTTCATAGCTAGGCTCGACAACCTGGCAACATTTTGAAAATCGTCTGGCACATCTCTTGCAAGCAAAATATACCAAGCAGGAGGTGTGCTATGGCTTTTTCATTCGACAAGGCATTTGGTATCCATCAATACACGCTGGGTGTTCGCGCCAAGCGTGCCGAGGTGTTGTCCAGCAATATTGCCAATGCGGACACGCCAGGTTTTAAAGCAAGGGATATCAACTTTGCACAGGCATTGCAGGATGCCCAGCATAAACAGGGTTTTGGCCTGGTAACAACCAGTGAAAAGCACTTTGCCTTGAATATGGATGCCCCCGGTACTGTTCAATACCGCAATCCGTTGCAGCCTGATACGGGTGATGGCAACACGGTGGATGTGCAGCAGGAGCGGAGCGAGTTCTTGCGCAACAGTCTGGAGTACCAAACCTCCCTGGAATTTATGAATCGCAAGATCAGTGGCCTGCTTAAAGCCCTGAAAGGAGAGCAGTGATGAGTTTGTTCAAGGTCTTTGATATTGCCGGCTCGGCCATGAGTGCGCAGTCCGTGCGTCTCAATACGGTTGCCAGCAATATGGCCAACGCGGACAGCGTAAGCTCCAGCGTGGAAAACACTTACCACGCAAGGCGGCCAATTTTTGCCGCTCAGCTCGATCAGGCCATGTCAGATAAGCAGGGATCGGTCGGCGTTGAGGTGAAGGGCATTGTCGAGAGCAAGGCTCCACTGCTCAAGGAGTACAACCCTAACCACCCGATGGCGGACAAGGATGGCTTTATCTTCAAACCGAACGTCAACATGGTTGAAGAGATGGCTGACATGATCAATGCCTCGCGCAGCTACCAGACCAATGTACAGGTTGCAGATTCGGCCAAGAAGATGCTGCAGCAGACGCTCCAGCTTGGCAAATCCTGATAGGAGGGATGCAACATGGTCGACACCACAAACAGTGTGAACGGCATTGGCCGTACCACGACCCAGACCACAGGCACCACAACGACGCCGAAGAAAGAGCTGGATCAGGCTTCGTTTATGAAACTGCTGACCATGCAACTATCATATCAGGATCCCTTCAAGCCGGTGGACAATGCCCAGATGCTCTCCCAGATGGCTTCCATGTCTACCTCGGAGGGGATCAGCAGTCTGTCTACCCAGATGGGCAAGCTCAATGAGCAGATGATCTCCAGCCAGGCTCTGCAAGCATCTTCTCTGGTTGGCCAGAATGTACTCTTGCCCAGCAATGTGGGCTATCTGGACAAGGAGGGCCCTGTTTCCGGTGTCGTTCAGGTTGGCACGACCAATCAATACGCGGGTGTCAAGATTATCGTTGAAGACGAGGCGGGTCAGGTCATCAAGGAATTTAGCCTGGAAGGAGAACAGAAGGGCAATGTGGAGATCGCCTGGGATGGCACTGACAAGGCGGGCAACCGGGTCAAGCCAGGCAAATACGTGATCAAGGCCAGTGGCAGTGTGGATGGCAAGGCAGAAACTATTCCCACATACGCTTATGGCAAGGTCGACAGCGTTGCCCTGGGGAATGCAACAAATCCCACAATGCTTAATTTGAAGGGACTGGGGAGCACCCTGCTGAGTTCCGTCCTGCAAATATCAGGCACCAATCCAAACCAGACGGCTACTCCGTCAAAAACCACGTCGACAGCATCGATCTAAGGAGCTGGATATGTCATTTAACAATGCCTTGAGCGGTGTCAACGCGGCACAAAAAGACTTGAACGTCACCGCTAACAACATTGCGAACGTCAATACAATGGGCTTTAAAGAGTCCCGTGCCGAGTTTGCGGATGTCTACGCCAACTCCATCTTTGTCAATGCCAAGACTCAGGTCGGTAACGGTGTGGCGACCGGTGCTGTTGCCCAGCAGTTCCATCAGGGTGCGCTGCAATTTACCAATAACGCGCTGGATTTGGCCATTCAGGGGAACGGCTTCTTTGTCACCTCTGATGGTTTGACCAACCTGGATCGCACTTACACCCGTGCCGGTGCATTCAAGCTCAATGAAAACAGCTATATGGTCAACAATCAGGGCCACTATCTGCAAGGCTACGAGATCAACGCCGATGGCACACCCAAGGCGGTCAGTATCAATGCGACCAAGCCGATCCAGATCCCTGATCGGGCGGGTGAGCCGATCAAAACCAGCAAGATTGATGCAAGTTTCAACTTGCCTTCCACCGCATCGCCCCTGCCTGCAGGTAATGGTGCGGGGGATGCCTCCACCTTTGACCCTAAGGATTCCAAAACCTACTCCTCATCCACCTCAGTGGTGATTTATGACTCGCTCGGTGAACCTCACACTATCACCCAGTATTTTGTCAAAGAAGCAGATCCAGCAGACCTGACCAAGCCAGCTAGCCCGACAGCTTGGCGCATGTATCTTTATCAAGGTGACAAGCCGGTCGATATCGTCGGAGGGGTGACGCCAACAATGGCCACAGGGTTGAATCCTGCACCTGCCGGTGCCCGAATTACCTTTGGTGCCGATGGTAAAATGATTACTCCGACCACACCGGCAAACATCCAAACGGAGCAGTTGGGGGCAGCAGGAGCGGGAATTATTACCAATGGTGCGGATCCTACCCAGCAGGTAGATATCACTTTCGGCACTGTGACCCAATATGCCTCACCGTTTGAAGTCAACAAGTTGTCACAGGATGGTTCCACTGTCGGCCGTTTGACCAAGGTCGAGATCACGCCGGATGGGATTGTCTCTGCAACCTACAGCAATGCCACCACCATCAAGGTAGCCATGGTGGCCATGGCCAAATTTGCCAACTCGCAAGGGCTGACCCAGGTGGGTGATACTTCCTGGCGGCAATCCCTGCTCTCCGGCGATGCTTTGCCGGGAACGCCCAATTCAGGCACCTTCGGTACCATCAAATCGTCGGCGCTGGAGCAATCCAACGTAGATTTGACCTCCGAACTGGTTGATCTGATCACTGCCCAGCGTAACTTCCAGGCGAACTCCCGCTCTCTGGAGGTCAACAGTTCGCTGCAGCAGACCATCTTGCAGATCCGTTAATTCCTCTCAGGCGACGGGGCACCTTGGGTGCCCCGTTTTTTTATCGTTCTCTACTGTCGAATGGCGTGGCATTCCCCTTCTGTTGGCATCCAAATTGCAGTTCTGCTGTCAGAGTCATCTGTTTGACGGAGAATCCCATGGATCACCTGCTTTATATCGCCATGTCCGGGGCCAAAGAGAACATGAACAGCCTGGCTGTTCGCGGTAATAACCTCGCCAATGCCAATACCACCGGCTTTAAATCCGATTTCGAGCAGGCCCGCAGCATGCAGGCCTTTGGTGAGGGGCTGCCCAGTCGGGTATTTGCCATGACGGAACGTCCCGGCCAAAACCTGCAGCATGGCATGTTGATGACCACGGGGAGGGATCTTGACGTGGCGGTGGATGGTCCCGGCTGGATTGCGGTGCAAGATCCGAAGGGGGGGGAGGCCTATACCCGTATGGGAAATCTGCAGGTCAATGCGACTGGCAACCTGCAGACCTCTACCGGCTTGAACGTCGTGGATGACGGTGGTCAACCCATCGTGCTGCCAATGCCGATGGAGAAGCTGGAGATTAACCGGGATGGCACCATCAGTGGCCGTCCTGAAGGGGCCGCCGCGAATTTGTCGGAAGATTTTCAGCGGATCAAACTGGTTAACCCGGCCGCCGATGCGGTAGAGAAGGGCCAGGATGGGCTTTTTCGGCGCAAAGATGGCCAGAATGAGCCTGCCTCTGCCAACGTTGGCCTGATCGCCGGCTCCCTGGAGGGGAGCAATGTCAATGTGGTGGATGAGATGACCAACCTGATCCGGTTACAACGACAGTTTGAAACCCAGGTCAAGATGATGAAAACGGCCGAAGAGAATGACGAGGCCCAAACCCAGTTGCTGCGTATCAGCTAATCAAGGAGTTACCTATGAATCCTGCACTCTGGATCAGCAAGACCGGGTTGGATGCTCAGCAGACCAATATTTCGGTCACCTCGAACAACTTGGCGAACGCCAGCACCGTTGGTTTCAAGAAATCGCGGGCCATTTTCGAGGATCTGCTCTATCAAAACATCAATCAGCCCGGCGGCCGTTCGTCGGCGGATACCGAGTTGCCCTCCGGCTTAATGCTTGGCGCGGGCGCCAAGGTGGTGGCTACCCAGAAAAACCACAGTCAGGGCAACGTACAGACTACGGATAATTCGCTGGATCTGATGATCAGTGGCCGTGGCTACTTTGAAATTCAATTGCCCGACGGCAGCCTGGCCTATACCCGTAATGGGCAATTCACCCTTAACAGTGAAGGCACCATAGTGACGCCGGGTAACGGTTATCCCCTGCAGCCAGAAATCCAGATCCCGGAAAATGCCCAGAGTGTCACTGTCGGCACTGATGGTCAGGTCTCGGTACAGTTGAAGGGAGATGGTGCTTCTCAAGTGGTCGGACAGATCACCCTGTCAGACTTTGTCAATGCCAGTGGTCTGCAGCCGATGGGTGAGAACATGTTTCTGGAAACCCAGTCCAGCGGTGCAGCCATTCAGGGAACTGCCGGGGCGGATGGCATGGGGGTCTTGAAGCAAGGGATGCTGGAAAGCTCCAACGTTAACGTCACCGAAGAGCTGGTGAATCTGATCCAGGCTCAGCGGGTCTACGAGATGAACTCTAAAGTCCTCTCTGCGGTGGATGGCATGATGTCCTTCCTGATCCAGCGGACCTAATGGGGAGAGCCATGATGAAAAGCTTATGGATGCTGGGGTTGCTGGTGTTGGGGGGGTGTAGCAGTACTCCCAATACACCCAGGCCTGATGACCCCGAGTTTTCCCCCGTATACGGGGAGTCGGAGCCAGTCTCGGTGAGACCGACGGGTGCTATTTTTCAGCCGGATCAGGTTAATGGCATCTATTCGGATATCAAGGCGCACAAGGTGGGTGACATCATCACCATCGAGCTGGCTGAGTCCACTTCCGCCTCGAAGAAGGCAAATACCCAGAGTGGCAAGGATAACAAGTTCAATCTGGATCCGGTGACGCTGGGGGGCGTGCCTGTCACTGCCAGCCCCTATGATCTCTCCGCATCCATCGCTCAAAACAGTGCCTTCAAGGGGCAGGCCAAGGCGGATCAGAGCAACAGCCTGCAGGGCAATATTTCGGTCAGTGTGGCCAAGGTACTGCCCAATGGCAATCTGCTGGTACGGGGCGAGAAGTGGATCATGCTCAACAATGGCAATGAGTATATCCGTATCACAGGTCTGATTAGACCGGAGGATGTCACCTCGGATAACAGCGTGTCATCCCAGAAAGTGGCGAATGCCCGTATCTACTATGGTGGTACCGGCGATCTTGCCAATACCCAGGAACAGGGATGGCTTACCAGCTTTTTCAATGGTCCCTGGTGGCCGCTCTAGGAGATGTTATGAAGTCACTCCGTTTGGTTACTCTGCTCTGCTGTCTGCTGCCTTTGGGGATGGCTAATGCCGCCCGGATAAAGGACATCAGCTCGGTAGAGGGGGTGCGTAGCAACCAGTTGATTGGCTACGGTCTGGTCGTGGGTCTACCCGGTACCGGCGAGAAGAACAACGCCTTTACCGAACAGACCTTCCGCACCATGCTCAACAACTTTGGTATCAAGGTACCGGACAACATCAAACCCAAGATCAAGGATGTGGCGCCGGTGGCAATCCATGCGGATTTGCCGCCGTTTGCCAAGCCGGGCCAGACCATAGACGTCACTGTTTCTGCCATCGGTGAGGCCAAGAGCCTGCGCGGTGGTACGCTGCTGCAGAGTTTCCTGAAAGGGCTGGATGGGCGGGTCTATGCAGTCGCGCAGGGCAGCCTGGTGGTCGGCGGGTTGGGTGCCGAGGGGGCTGATGGCTCCAAGGTGGTGGTCAATACTCCGACCGTCGGCCGCATTGCCAATGGTGCCACTGTAGAGCGAGAGGTGCCCAATGCCTTCAGCCAGGGTGACACCATCACCTTCAATCTCAATCGCCCCGATTTTACCACCGCGCGTCGGTTGGCCGATGTGGTCAACGATCTGGTGGGGCCCAATACTGCGCAGGCACTCGATGCCACTTCGGTCAAGGTTTATGCCCCACGAGATCCGGGTCAACGGGTCTCCTATCTGGCGACTATCGAGAACCTGGAGGTGGATCCGGCCAACGAGGCGGCCAAGATCATCGTCAACTCCCGCACCGGCACCATAGTTATCGGCAGTCAGGTGAAGCTCAAACCGGCGGCCATCAGCCACGGAGGCCTGACGGTGACCATAGCCGAAAACCAGCAGGTCTCTCAACCCAACCCGCTGGCAGGGGGCGAGACCACGGTCACCAACAACTCGACCATCAATGTCCAGCAGGAGCCCGGGCGGATGTTCAAGTTTGATACCGGTGCGACTCTGGACGATCTGGTCCGTGCGGTCAATCAGGTCGGGGTCGCCCCCGGTGATTTGATGGCTATCCTTGAGGCGCTGCAGCAGGCAGGTGCCATCGAGGGGCAACTGGTCATATTGTAACTGGCGGCAAGTGATTGCCACGGGTGGCAATGAGGTAAGCAAAATGGCGGAGTTTGACACCAACAGCGGCATGAATCTCGGGGTGGTGCAGGATATCAAGAACCTAGACCGTCTGCGCCAGATGAGCCACAGCAAAGAGGGACAGGCCGAGGCACTGCAGGGGGCTGCGCGCCAGTTCGAGTCAATCTTTACCCAGATGTTGTTTCAGAGCATGCGTCAGGCCAACGGGGTGTTGACTCAGGACAACCCTATGAACAGCAGCTATACCCAGTTCTATGAAGGGATGCTGGATGAACAGCGAGTGGCAGACATGTCCAGCAAGGGGGGGCTTGGATTGGCTGACATGGTGGCCAGGCAGCTCTCACCGGCGACATTTGTCCATCAGGATGGCCGGGTGCTCAAGATGCCGCAACGGACGGAACGGGTCTATAAACCCTACGAGCCACCCAAGACGGCTGCCACTGATTTGATCTCGGCATCAAAAGTTGGCAAAGATTTTGCTGAAAAAGAGATGACCGAGGGGGTCAAGGAGAGCCAAGCACTCACTATGCCCCGTCGACCGCACCGCAGCATTCCGCCCATGGGACGCATGGCCAGCGAAGAGGGCAGTGCCGCCAGTAGTGGGGGCAAAGAGTTCGATACGCCGGAAGAGTTCGTTAATCGCCTGATGCCGCTGGCCAAGAAAGCGGCCGACAAGTTGGGGTTAAGCCCGGCGGTACTGGTCGCTCAGGCGGCATTGGAGAGCGGCTGGGGCAAACGGGTGATCAAGGATGGTGAAGGGCAGATGACCCATAACCTGTTTGGCATCAAGGCCGATCCTCGCTGGGAAGGGCCCAAGGCGGTAGTCAGCACCCTGGAATATGAAGAGGGAGTGGCGTCCCGCCAGAAAGCGGCGTTTCGTTCCTATGGCTCGTTTGAAGAGAGCTTCAACGACTATGTGGACTTTCTCACCTCCGGTTCCCGCTACAAGGGGGCCCTGGCCAGAGTGGACAGTCCGGATCGCTACTTCGAGGCGCTGCAACAGGCGGGTTATGCCACCGACCCGCACTATGCCAGAAAACTGAAACAGGTATTGCGCAGTGATGCCATTGCCCGATACAACGAGATGGAGCTGTAACATATGGCAAGCGATCTGCTTGGAATTGGTACATCGGGCGTGCTGGCACAGCAGCGCCTGCTGCAGAGCACCAGTAACAATATCGTAAACGTCAATAGCCAGGGCTATGTGCGTGAGCGTACGCTGGTGTTTACCAATGCCATCGGTCTTGGCACCGGTGACATCAGGACCGAGCGGGTAATCAACAGCTATATGCAGGGAGAAGTGCGTCGCGATACCTCTGCCTTTTACGCATCCCTGACTCATTACGAGCAGTTGGCCGGCGTGGATCGCCTGCTGGGAGACAGCAGCAATAGCGTAGGGGAGACCATCACCTCTTATTTCAAGTCCTTTCATTCGGCAAATGAATCACCCGCCGAGATCGGTGGCCGCAAGGTAGTGATGACGGAGCTGAGCGGTATGGTGAACCGTTTTCACACACTCTCGGCCCAGCTCGACAAGCAGAGCGATACCCTCAACACCCGTATTGAAGATGAGACCAAGCAGGTCAACAGTCTGCTCACCAGCATCAATGATCTCAACCAGGCGATCATCCGTACTCAGGGGTCTCCCGAAGAGAACCTGATGCTGTTTGATCAGCGTGACGAGGCGATCAGGCAGCTCTCCGAGAAGATGGATATCCGTACCGTAACCCAGGCTAACGGCAGCGTATTGGTCAATATGAGCACTGGTCATTCGCTGATCCTGGATGGGGGCGTTGCCCAGTTCAAGGTGGTGGCGGGCGATCCCGATTCCCGTGATCAGGAGTTGCAGCTGACTCTTGGCGACAATCAGGCTCTCATCGATCACGATACCTTCGGGGGGGCCATGGGAGGGCTGTTCAAGGCGCGTACCGACCTGGAGCCGACCAAGCGTGAACTGGGCCAGCTGGCCGTTGCGATGGCGGATGCCATGAACCAGCAAAACCGTCTCGGGATGGATCTGGACAACGAGTTGGGCAGCGATATTTTCACCCTGCCAACCAGCAAGGGATTGCCTTATGGCGACAACACAGGGTCGGTCGGAGCGAATGTCAGCTTTGTACCTGGCAAAGGAAGCTCTGTAACCCCCTTCGACTATGAAGTGCGCTTTAGCAGTGCGACCGGATATGAAGTGTTCTCGCTGGACAAATCTGGTAATCGCACCTCTGTGGCGACGGGCACCACGCCGCCAGCAACGTTTGAACTGGCTGGCCACGGGATCTCGATCGATCTCACCGGTACGCCAGCGGCAGGAGACAAGCTGCTGCTGCAACCAACCAAGGGGGCTGCCGCCGGGCTGGCTCAGCAGATCAACCGGCCGGAAGACCTGGCCTTGGCTGCACCTCTCAAAGTACAGAAGACTACCAACAACATCGGCAGTGCAGACATCAAGCTCGATGGCATCTTCAATACCGGAACGGGTTCCGGTTTTGGTACCAACAGCCTGGATCCCGCCGCTCCCCAGATCGTCAAGATCGGCAATAACGGCAATTATGAGGTGTATGCCGGTGATGGCACTACCTTGATCGGTGTCGCGCCGGCAGCCAGCAAAGGGCAGAATTTGATGGCCTCGATAGTAAACCCCTTTCCGGGTGGGCCTGCGGTCTACAGCAACCCGAAACAGAGCCCGGGCTACGAGTTCAGCATTACCGGCACGGTAGAACAAACCGACAGCTTCCAGCTTAGTTACAACACCAATGGTTTTGCTGATAACAGCAATGGTCTGGCAATGGCTGAGTTGCAGAACAAGGATCTGGTACGCAAAAGCACCAATGGTGGTACCACCAACGACAAGATGACCTTTAACCAGGCTTACTCCGGGTTGGTGATGGAAGTGGGTAACAATACCAGTCAGGCAAAAACCCTGCTCAAGGCTAATGAATCCAAGCTGATCCAGAGTACCGGGATCTACGAGAGCGTCTCCGGGGTCAATCTGGAGGAGGAAGCGGCCAATCTGATCCGTTTCCAGCAATCTTACGCGGCATCCGCGCAGGTGGTCAGTACGGCCAAAACCATCTTCGATACACTGCTTTCGTCCGTGAGGTAACGTCATGCGCATCACTACAAACATGATCTACGATCGGAATCTTTACTCCCTCACCAATACCAACGAGCGACTGGACAAGGCCTATCAGCAGCTGCAAACCGGCAACAAGTTTCAGAGCGCCGGTGAGGATCCGGCAGGCATGAGCCAGAAGATGGCGCTGACCAAAGAGATTGAACTGTTTAAACAGTACGGGGTGAATGGCAGTTTGCTGCAGAACAGTCTGGGGCATGAAGAGACGGTATTGGACTCTCTCAATACTGCGATGCTCAGTGCCCAGACCCTGATCCAGAAATCCAATAATGGTGCCATTAGCCTGGATGACCGAAAGGCCATTGCCAGTGAACTGGAAGGGTTGCAGCAGCAAATGTTTGACCTGATGAACAGCAAGAACTCATCGGGTGAATTTATTTTCGGGGGCAATCAGAGCAAGACCCAGCCCTATGTGAAAGATGCCAACGGTAAATACATTTATCAGGGAGATCCTGGCCAGCGAAATATTCAGGTATCGCCCACAGTGCAAATTGCTGCCAATGACTCCGGACAGGATCTGTTTGAAATCGTAGCAACCAGAAGAACCGCCAGTGCCACCAGTGCGAATATCAAGGTAGGGGTCGGGGATCAGGGGGATTTTGATAATTTCTATAAATCCAGTTACGACCCGGCACTGCCCAGCAACACCTACACAGTCTCCACCACAATTGGCCCGCCCGATACCTATGATATCAAGGATGCGGGTGGCAATACCCTGCAGACAGGTAATTACACTCCCGGTACCAAAATACCGTTCAATGGTCTCGAACTGACACTGGATCAGCCTGCAGGTGGTGCAGCACAGCAGTTTGCTCTCAATCCTCCCAAGAATGACAACGTGTTGAACGGGATGTCAGACTTCATTACGGCTCTGCGTGATCCCAATATTTCAGCCGAGAGTTTTGAGCAAAAAGTGGCCGATGCCACCGTTCATATGAAAAATGCCCGTTTGAACATTGATCATGGGCTGGGTGAACTGGGTGGCCGGATGAACAGTCTGGAGCAGGTGATGGGTTCCAACGAGGGGTTGAGCACCCTCAATGCCGAGGCGAGAGCCAAGGTGTCGGAAGCCGATCTCTATGAGGTAATTTCAGCCCTGTCAAAAGAGGATGCGGCATTGAGTGCCTCGCAGCTCTCGTTCAGCAAAATAAGTCGTCTGACGCTATTTGACTATATTCGCTAAGAAAAGGCCCCTATGGGGCCTTTTTGCTATGCATCCCCGGCAGAGTTCCCCTGATATGTTCCGACAATTGTAACAAGCTGTTGCCATACCCTGTTTCCTGGTTGAGGCGGGGTTGACCTCCCTGCGGGATTGGATAATCATGCCGCCCGCACAACAGAGGGTTGTGCATATTATTTGCAGCATCTCGTTAGGCGAGGCTCCTGTATAAACACAGGCCACTGATCTCACGACGTCCAGAGACGCCCAAGATCAGGACAGTTTTCATCGGATTAAGGTGTAAACCCAAGTGGCTTCCGGCATGCCGGATACGTTATGCAGTGCTAAAGCTGGTACGTGGGGATGATGACACGCCGAACGGCGTCATTTCCTGCCTATTACTCGTCAATCAAATTGCTGTTTTCTTTCAGACAGCGAACGGTCTCCGCTCGCGCTCAGGCTTGCCTGAAATCACATGAGGTTCTTTGTGATGAAGAAAACACACACCATTCTCAACCGTCATCAACTGCTCGATCTCGCCAGCCTGCAAGGCTGGCTGGAACACAATCTGGATCCGGTTCAGCGCGCCGATCAGCTGCTGACCCTGCGTCCGGAAGAGCTCAACTGCATCTTTGACACCTTGCCTGCGTCAGAAGGGGCAGAACTGATCGCTTCTCTCTCCGCAGAGAGTGCCGGTCGCCTTTTGTTGCGGCTGCATGGCAGCATCGTCAGCGTGTTGCAGGAGGCTATTCCCCGTCGCGAAATGGTGGCTATCCTGCGCAAACTGAGTCGTCAGGATCGCACCATGTTGCTGGCTCGCTTCCCGACCCAGGCGCAGGCCATCTACTACTCACTGCTGGATTGGCCGCCTGAGTCCGTCGGGGCCAATATGCGCCACGAGTATCTGGCAGTGAGCGAACAGGATTCCGTCGGCAAGGCCAAGCAGCTGATCCACGATGCCTGGGACAATGCCCAGCTGTTCCGCCACATCTATGTGGTCAACGTGGATGGCCGTCTACAGGGGAGTATCTCGCTCAAGAGCTTGCTGATTGCTGACCCCGAGGCCAGTGTCGCTAACCTGATGGACCGGGAGACGGTGCGGATCAACGCTCGGGCTGATCAGGAGCTGGCGGCGCGCCTGCTGATCGACCGCGACCTGTCGGTATTGCCGGTCGAGGATCAGGGGAGACTGGTCGGTATTTTCCACGTCGATGATGCCGCCGACATTCTGGAGCTTGAATCCACCGAGGATGCCGAGATGCAGGGTGGCTCATCACCGCTCGATACCCCTTACTTGCAGGCGACCCCCTGGCAGTTATGGCGCAAACGGGTGGGCTGGTTGCTGATCCTGTTTGTGGCGGAAGCCTACACCGGCACCGTGCTGCGGGCGTTCGAGGAGCAACTGGAAGCCGCCATCGCGCTAGCCTTCTTTATCCCCTTGTTGATTGGGACTGGCGGTAACAGCGGCACCCAGATCACCACCACGATCGTGCGTGCCATGGCGGTTGGGGAGGTGAGTCTGCGCAATCTCGGCACCGTGCTGAAAAAGGAGCTCTCCACCGGTCTGCTCATCTCGGGGGCCATTGCCATGGCGGCCTGGGTACGGGCATGGAGTCTCGGCGTCGGTCCCCAGATTGGCATGGTGGTGACCTTTACCATCATCGCCATCGTGCTCTGGAGTGCCACGGTCGCATCCATTATTCCCATGGTGCTGCGTCGTTTCCGCATCGATCCGGCGGTGGTCTCTGCACCCTTCATCGCGACGCTGGTGGATGGTACCGGCCTTATCATCTACTTCGAGATGGCCAAGCTGTTGTTGCCCGAGTTGCAGTAACCGGGAGATTGAGATGCAAAAGGCAGCCAGTGGGCTGCCTTTTGCATTTATCTTTCCGGTTTAGCCGAGTTGGAACAGCAGTGGCCAGCCCTGCTCCTGGCAATAACGATGCTCTTTCTCCAGATTCTGCATCAGGAGACGGTTCTCCTCGCACCAGTCAATCGGCAGGGTCACGACCAGCTGATCCCCTTGTACCGCGACTTTCCACTCGGGCAGCAGGTTGTCCTGGCGCTTGTGGTGAGCGGCGACTGCGAGGCGCAAGATGCGGATGCAACGCAGCACCGTTTGCATGTCGTGGTTGGGCAGGGGAGGCAGCTCGGAGAGCTTGAGCCCCTTGCGCTGGAAGCGTACCAGCGCTGCCAGCAGGGCCTGATCGTCCTGGTTGAAGCCAGGCAGGTCGGTGTGTTGCAGGATATAGGCGGAGTGGCGATGAATGCCGCTGTAGTTGATGGCAAGGCCGATTTCGTGCAGCCGCGCTGCCCAGCCGAGGATGGCGCGATAGGGCTCAATCTCCATCTGCCAGGGCTCTTGCAGGGCATCAAACAGGGTCAGCACGCTCTGCTCAACCCGGGCTGCTTGTTTGCGGTCCATCCGGTAGTGGGTGCCGAGCGCCTGCGCGGTACGCTCGCGAATATCGTGGTGCTGCAAGCGTTCCTCGAATTCATAAAGCAACCCTTCGCGCAGCGCACCATCGGAGTAGTCGAGCCGCTCTATGGGCAGCGAGGTAAACAGCCCGAGCAGGATGGCGACCGCAGCGGCAAACACCTCCTGACGCTCCTCGGTAAGCCCGACCAGTTTGAGGTTATCGACTCGCTTGCGCTCAATCATCAGCGCCTTGAGCCGCTCCAGCCCCTCCAGCGTAATGCTGCCGTCAGTCAGCCCTTCCCCCTGCAGCACGTCGCGCACGGTACGAATGGAGCCTGAGCTGCCAAGGCAGCTCTGCCAGCCCAGCTTGCGGTACTGGTTGACGATGGGGGCGAGTTGGTGCTGCGCCTCTAGCACGGCATTGGTGAAGTGTTTGTCGCTCAGCTTGCCGCTGGCGAAGAAGCTTTGGGTAAAGCTGACGCAGCCCATCTTGCGACTGGTGAGGGCCTTGTGTTCAAACCCTTCACCGATGATGAGTTCGGTGCTGCCGCCGCCGATATCGATCACCAGTACCTGACCCTCGATATGCTGGGTATGGGCGACACCCTGATAGATGAGGCGTGCTTCTTCCTGCCCGCTGATGATCTCGATGGGGTGGTTGAGCACCTTGGCTGCTTCACTCACAAATTCGCGGGCGTTGCTGGCACGGCGCAGGGTATAGGTACCGGCGATGCGGATCTGATCCGGTTTGATGTTGGTGAGCCGCTCGGCAAACAGCGAGAGGCAGGCGAGGCCGCGTTCCATCGCCTCCGGGCTCATGCGTTTTTGCTCATCCATCCCTTCCGCCAGCCGCACTCGCTCCTTGATGCGATCGACGATGCGAAAACGCCCTTCGCTCAGATGGGCGATCACCATATGAAAACTGTTGGAGCCGAGATCCACGGCGGCATAGAGACTATTGTCCATTGTTTGACTCGATACGTTTGAGATAGTCGTAAATCGCCACCTGAGAGCGGATCTTGCGGCGGTTGCCCCGCTTCACATATTCGTTCTGCTGGTCGGCATCAATGACCCGCGCCTTGCAGGTATCACTCAGTTGTAGTTCGAGAATGTCCATGATGCGCTGCTTGAGCCGCTCATCATAAATGGGGGTGCCCACCTCAATACGGCCGTCGATATTGCGGCTCATCCAGTCAGCGCTGGAGATATAGAGCTGGGGGTTGCCCTTGTTGTGGAACACCATCACCCGCGGGTGCTCGAGGAAGCGGTCGATGATGCTGATCACCTTGATGTTGTCACTGAGGCCAGGTACGCCCGGACGCAGGGCGCACATGCCACGGATGATCATCTGGATCGGCACCCCGGCCTGCCCGGCGGCATAGAGGCGGTTGATGAGATCCTTGTCCACCAGATTGTTGATCTTGAGGATGATGCCGCTCGGCTGGCCCGCCTTGGCGTTGGAGAGCTCGTTGTCGATGAGGCGATAGAGCTGACGGCGGCTGTTGATGGGGGAGACCAGCAGGTGGTTGAACTTGTAGCGCCGATAGGGGTACTCGATGTATTCAAACACCCCTTCCACTTCGGCGGTGATATCCGGATTGCGGGTCAGCAGCGAGAAGTCGGTGTAGATCTTGGCGGTCTTCTCGTTGAAGTTGCCGGTACCGATATGGGCATAGCGCACCGCCTCGCCATTTTCGTGGCGGGTGATGAGGCAGAGCTTGGAGTGGATCTTGAGGCTCGGTACCCCGAATACCACCTTGACCCCGGCATCGGTGAGAATATTGGCCCAGTCGATGTTGGCCGCCTCGTCGAAACGGGCGCGCAGCTCGACCACCACGGTCACCTTCTTGCCGTTGTTGGCGGCATCGATGAGGGAGTGGATGATCCGCGACTTCTTGGCCACCCGATAAATGTTGATGCGAATGGCGCTGACCGCCGGGTCGAACGCCGCCTGGCGCACCAGCTCGGTGAAGTGGTGGAATTTGTGGTACGGGTAGTAGAGCAGGATATCCTGCTTGGTAATCGCATCGAAGGCGTTGACGAAGCCGTCAAAATCGCGGCAATCCAGCGCCGGCAGCTTGGGGTTTTCCAGATAGTCACGGCCCACGTTGGGGAAGCCGATGAAATCCTTGAAGTTGTGATAGCGTCCGCCCGGCATGATGGCGTCGTAGGAGCTGATCTGCAGCTTGAGTTTCAGGAAGCTTATCATGGCAGCGGGCATCTCCCGCTCGTAGACGAAGCGCACCGGCATGGCGGTGAGGCGCTGCTTCAAGCCATCACTCATCTTGTCCACCAGGCTCAAGTCCAGCTGGTCGGAGAGATCATATTCGGCATCCCGGGTCAGCTTCACCGCATAGGCGGCAATCTCGTCGTAGTCGAAGAAGCCCTTGAAGATCTCGTCGAGGCAGAAGCGGATGACGTTATCCAGAATGATGATCTGCTTCTTGCGGCGGGTCCCTTCCGGCGGCAGCTGGAAGAAGCGGGGCAGGTCGTCGGTCGGCACTTCCACCAGGGCGTACTGGATCACCTGGCCGTTCTTCTTCATCTCGATGGCCAGATAGGTGTACTCATCCTTGAGGAATTTGACCGGATTGACCTCTTTGTTGAGCAGGATCGGGATGATGTGACGCAGCACCTTCTCCTTGAAGAAGACCCGCAGCCACTTCTGAATGGCATCGGAGAGCTGGTTCTCGTTGACCAGGAAGATGTTGTGGCGAGCCAGCGCAATCAACAGCTCCTTGTAGGTGTTGTCGAACGCCTCACCGAGCGCCATCACTTTTTGCTGGATGGCGCGCAGCAGCACTTTCGCTTCATCGTCGCCACCATGTACTTCATTGATGAGGATGCGACGCTTGACGTCCGATACCCGTACCTTGAAGAACTCATCCTGGTTGGAGGAGAAGATCCCCAGAAAACGAACCCGCTCGATGAGGGGCACCGTCTTGTCCATTGCCTCTTGCAACACCCGTTCATTGAATGAGAGCCAGCTCAGCTCTTTCTCTTCATACTGCTTGTCGGTGCTCATCTTGTGCCTCTGTTTCAGGTCGCGTCTGCGCGGCAGTTATGGCGTTAATATATGACAAATAAATGACAGTATTGTTACTGCTCGCTGAACGCTTCGTCGATGTCGACCACCAGATCATCGGAGAGGGATTCCAGCGCGGTGATAAGCGTATCCATCGCGAGCCCGTCGGGCAGTGCAACCAGCGCATGGGCATAGAAGAGCGGGGCGCCGGAGTGGGGCGCCGGTTCACAGCCAGTGGTGAGATCGGCCACGTTGATCTCGAGCTGGCGCAGGATGCTGGCAACTTCGTGGACGATACCGGGGCGGTCGTTGCCGGTCACTGTCATCATGACTTGATGGGCTGGCTCGGTGGTCGGTGTCCCTTCGGCAAAGCTGATGGTCAGACCCGGTAGCAGGGCCAGTGCTTCGCACAGGCTGCGATAGTGCTCATCGGGGACAGAGACATGGAGGATACCGGCAAACTGGCCCGCCAGTTCGCTCATGGCGCTGCCCAGCCAGTTACCCTGTTCGCGGCTGATGACAGCTGCCAGACTCTCGACGATCCCGGGTTTGTCTGCACCGATCACGGTGACCACCAATTGCTTTTGCATCCTGCTCTTCTCCTTGAAATGGGATTTCTTGCTCTATCCCTATTGTGCCTGCTGGAACTGGTCATATGAACCCCCGCCTGCTGACAAATAGATAAAAAGACGGGACTTTTCACTTTCTATACACGGGTCTGCTGCCTTGCTTCGTGGCGGCTGTGGTAAAGTGATTCCCCTTTCGTGTCGTGAACTGGATCGTGCTCTCATGAATACCCTTGTCCTATCGGGATTGTTGTTGCTGGCGCTGCTTGTGCTGGCGATCTTCTGGAGCAGAGGCAGACAGCAAAAGCGCCTGCCCTATGATGTGCAGGAGACCCTGTTCAGTCCCGCCGAACGATCCTTTCTCGGGGTGCTGGATCTGGCGGTGGGTGACAAGGCCCGGGTCTTTGCCAAGGTAAGAGTGGCCGATGTGCTGACGCCGCAGGCCGGGATCGGCAAGAGCAAATGGCAGCAGCACTTCAACAAGATCAGCGCCAAGCATTTCGACTATCTGCTTTGCCACCCTTCTGATCTCTCCTTTATCTGTGCCATCGAACTCGATGACAGCTCCCACCGCCATCAGAAGCGCAAGGCGCGGGATCTCTTTCTGAAAACCGCCTGCGACAGCGCCGGTCTGCCCTTGCTACAGATCCCGGCAAGTGCCAGCTATCTGGTGGAAGAGCTGCGCGAACAGATCCTGCCGCTGCTGGTCAAAACCAGCGAACCGTTGATCGACGATCTGCCGCACGGGGCGCGCCGCGAGCCCACCTTCAACCCTCTGTTGCTGGACGGCGTGGATGTCGGTGCCGGGATGCGTGGTCGCACTGCCCATGCCGAGGCTATCTCGCCTGCGTCGCTCCGCGAGCCCGCCATCCAGCCCGAGGGGATGGTGGAGGCGCCACAGAGTGAGGGGGAGCTGATCGATGGCTTGTTCGCCGATGTAGAGGAGGACGAGGAGCACGAGGTACACCACTGCCCCCGCTGCGATGCGCCGCTGGTGGAGCGGGAGGCGAAAAAAGGCCCCCACGCCGGTCGACTCTTCCTGGCCTGTAGTCGTTTTCCCGAGTGTCGTTATGCGGCGCCGCATCACCACCACAGCCACTGAGTTCATCTGACCGTGCTGCATGCTGCCCTCTGACGAGGGCAGTTTTCTTTCCGCCATTGGCGGCGTTTGCTAGCGGCGCCAATGCAGAAAATTCCTCGGCAAAATTTATCTAATCTCCCGTTTCTATCGATACACTTAGCCTGAATACGACAATTTTTGACAATGTGTCGGTTTTTTGGCACTTTGTGTGCCTGCAAAAAGACGGTCAGTAGCTGTTTTATTACTAAATAAAACAATAAGTTAGTTCAGGATATCGCGAGGGATGGATATGGTGGAGATGGGCGTGTTGATTGTTGATGCCGATGCGCAGCGGCGCCAGCAGTTGGGAACCGTGCTCTCGTTTATGGGGATCCTGTGGCAGGATGTCGCAGAAGGGGACCTGGATGTCGCCATCGAATCTTCTGGCCCACTGCAAGGGGTGCTGGTGGGTGAACTGGCAGGTCGCACCTTGCCCGAGTTACTTGCCGCTTTCCCTCGTACCCCCTTTATCTCGCTGGTTGAGGCGGAACTGCCCAACAGCAACTTTATCGGTGTTGCCCAGGCCCCCTTTACCTATGAGTCGCTGACTCGTCACCTGCACTTCTGTCAGGCTTTTGTCTCTCTCCATCCCCGTCAACAGACCCACGACAAGGGGCAGACGTTGCTGCGTTTGCTGGTGGGCAAAGGGAAGGGGATCCAGGAGGTTCGCCGCCTCATCAGCCAGGTGGCCGAGACCGATGCCAACGTGCTGATCCTTGGTGAATCGGGAACCGGCAAAGAAGTGGTGGCCCGTGCCATTCACGAACTCTCGGCCCGCAGTAGTGGCCCCTTTGTGCCTATCAACTGTGGTGCCATTCCTGCCGAGTTGCTTGAGAGCGAACTGTTCGGTCACGAGAAGGGAGCCTTTACCGGCGCCATCGCAGCTCGTCGCGGTCGTTTCGAGCTGGCGCAGGGGGGCACTCTGTTCCTCGACGAGATTGGCGACATGCCGATGCCGATGCAGGTCAAACTGCTGCGGGTATTGCAGGAGCGGCTGTTCGACAGGGTCGGTGGCGGCAAGCCCATTCAGGCCGATGTGCGCATCATTGCGGCGACCCATCGGGATCTGGAGGCATTGATCCGCAGTCAGGGTTTTCGTGAAGATCTCTACTACCGCCTCAACGTCTTCCCCATTGAGACCCCGCCACTGCGGGATCGCATCGATGACATTCCGCTGCTGCTGCAGGAGTTGCTCAACCGTCACGCGGAGCAGCACCACAGTGTGATCCGTCTGACCCAGCGGGCGCTGGAGTCGCTGATGCAGTACCCCTGGCCGGGCAATGTGCGCGAGCTTTCCAACCTGCTGGAGCGGCTGCTTATCCTCTACCCGCAACAGATCGTCGATGTGGCGGATCTGCCGAGTCGTTATCGTCTGTTGCCGAGCGAGCCGCGGGATGAGCGGCTGACCGAGATGGATGAGCGGGATGCGCTGGCGGCGGTGTTCCAGGAGCCGCCGGAGCTGGATCACCCCCTCGCCTCTGCCCGCACCATGCAACTGCCGGAGGAGGGGGTCAATCTCAAGGAGATGCTGGCCGACCTTGAAGTGGAGCTGATCCGCCAGGCGCTGGAGTCGCAGGACGGGGTGGTGGCCCGCGCCGCCGATCTGCTCGGCATGCGCCGTACCACCCTGGTAGAGAAGATGAAAAAGTACGGGATGAGCAAGGACGTTTAAGGGTCAAAGCCTTGACGCCAACATGCAATCTATTGTTTTAATTAAAATATTTTAGTGGCATGGAAATTGAATGACCTGACCCAATAGCCAGTTTGAGGTCAGGTTTATGACGATCCAGCAGCAGGACATGCCACTCCAGTCCCACGAAGTGAGCCAGCTCTATGCCATCTTCAAGGCGCTCCCCACCGGGGTGTTGCTGCTTGACGGGGCTGGGGTGGTCACCCGCGCGAATCCGGCAGCCATCTCCCTGCTGGGGGAGCCGCTGGAAGGAGAGCTCTGGCGCCGCATCATTGCCCGCTGTTTTGAACCACGTGAGGATGATGGCCACGAGATCTCCCTGCGCGATGGACGACGGGTCCAGCTTTCTACCCAGCCGCTGCCGGATCAGAGCGGCCAGCTGGTCTTTATCAATGACCTCACTGAAACCCGCAAGCTTCAGGATCGCATCAACCACATGAAGCGGCTGTCGGCGCTGGGAAATATGGCGGCTTCGCTCGCCCACCAGATCCGCACTCCGCTCTCCGCCGCCATGCTCTATGCCGCCAACCTGGCCAACCGTACCCTCAAGCCGGAGTCCCGCAGCCAGTTTCAGCAAAAGCTGATGGCCCGCCTCCAGGATCTGGAGAAGCAGATCAACGACATCCTGCTGTTTGCCCGCAATGGCGACAATCAGGTGGTCACCCCCATCTCGGTACAGGGCTTGCTGGCTGAAGTGCAGGCTGGTGCCGAGGCTTTCTGTCAGCAACAGGGCTGCGAACTGCTCATGGAGGCGCCGGAGCCCGATCTCTGCCTGCTGGCCAACAGCAGCGCACTGGCGGGCGCCATCAACAACCTGATCGCCAATGCCCAGCAGGCGGGGGCCACGTCACTCTTGGTCAGCGCGGTGCGCAGTGGTGTCCGGGTGGAGATGCGTGTCATCGACAATGGCAAGGGGATCCCTTCTCACCTGCTTGGTCAGGTATTCGAACCCTTCTTTACCACCCGCTCCCAAGGCACTGGGCTCGGGCTGGCGGTGGTGCAATCCGTCGTGCGTGCCCATCAGGGGGAGGTCGGTGTGGCCTCGGTTCCCGGTGAAGGCACCTGTTTTACTCTGTCGTTCCCCCTGCATCAGCAGCAGGTGCAACTTGGAGGTGCAGCATGAGCCTTGTTAAGGAGCTGTGCCGGCCGAGAGGGAGCCATATCAATGCGGCCAGGTTGGCTGTCGTGGGAGGTGTAGCATGACTCAGGCCCGGATCCTGGTTGTAGAAGATGACAATGGCCTGCGCGAAGCGCTGGTGGATACCCTTTTGCTCGGCGGTTATGAGTGCCGTGAAGCGGACAGCGGCGAGCGGGCTCTGCTGGCTCTCTCCCGTCAGCCGTTTGACATGGTGATCTCCGATATCCAGATGGGGGGAATGGACGGCCTCACCCTGCTGGCTACCATCCGCCAGCAATATCCGCAGATACCTGTGTTGCTGATGACCGCCTACGCCAATATCGACGGCGCGGTGCGCGCCATGCGCGAAGGGGCCATCGACTATCTGGCCAAGCCCTTTTCGCCGGAGGTGCTGCTCAATCAGGTCAGCCGCTATGTGCCTGCTCAGAAGGTGGAAAAACGTGCCGTGGTCTACGGGGATCCCAAAACTGCCGAGCTGTTCCAGCTGGCGACCCGGGTGGCCAGAAGCGAAGCGACCGTGATGGTGACCGGCCCGAGCGGGACGGGTAAAGAGGTGCTGGCCCGTTACATTCACGACAACTCCAGCCGCGCCGAGCAGCCTTTCGTCGCCATCAACTGCGCCGCCATTCCGGAAAACATGCTGGAGGCAACCCTGTTTGGCTACGAGAAGGGAGCCTTCACTGGTGCGGTACAGGGGTGCCCGGGCAAGTTCGAGCAGGCGCAGGGGGGCACCCTGCTGCTTGACGAGATCACCGAGATGGATCAGGGGCTGCAAGCCAAATTGCTGCGGGTGTTGCAGGAGAAAGAGGTGGAGCGGCTCGGCAGTCGCAAGATGATCCCGCTGGATGTGCGAGTTATCGCCACCAGCAACCGGGATTTGAAAAAAGCGGTGCAGGATGGCCTGTTCCGCGAAGATCTCTACTATCGCCTCAACGTCTTCCCGCTGCGATGGTCTGCCCTGAGTGAGCGGCCCGGCGACATTCTGCCGCTGGCGGAGCACCTGCTGGCTCTCCATGCCAGCCAGCAAGGGCTGCCCACCCCGCAGCTGGAGCCGCAGGCGCGCGAGCGGCTGCTCTCTCATCCCTGGCCCGGCAATGTGCGGGAGCTGGATAACGTGGTACAGCGTGCCCTGATCCTTAGCCCCGACGGGGTCATTGATTGTGACCACCTCATTCTGGAAGAGCTGGACGAGCAGGAGATGGAGTTTGTCAGCGTGGAGCGCAGCTATGGCGGCGATCGCCTCGGCAGCGAGCTCAAGCAGCAGGAGCACCAGATCATTCTCGACACCCTGCAAGAGTGCAACGGCAGTCGCAAGGATGTGGCCGACCGGCTCGGGATCAGCCCGCGCACTCTGCGCTACAAGTTGGCCCAGATGCGGGATGCCGGCATCGACTTGCCCGCCTGAATCAGGCTGGTGCCTCAATAGAGGGATGTATCACTGTGTGGGAACCGTCATGGTCTTGATGACGGCTCTCGATTATCATAGGGCCCTTGGCGTTTTGAGCCGGGGCCTTGTTTTTATTGGTAAAACAGGGAATCGCGCCGTTATAAAGGGACCCTTATGATCTCTCATCGAAAATTGGAAACCGTACTGAACCACCTGCTTGAGCCCCACGCCATCAAGGATTACTGCCCCAATGGCCTGCAAGTGGAGGGGCGCGAGCGCATTCGCAAGGTGGTGACCGGTGTCACCGCCAGTCAAGCCCTCATCGATGCCGCCGTGGCTGCCGATGCCGATGCCATTCTGGTTCACCACGGCTACTTCTGGAGCGGTGAGCCGGCCCAGATCACCGGTATGAAGCAGCGCCGCATCAAGACCCTGCTGGTCCACGATATCAACCTGTTTGCCTACCACCTGCCACTGGATGTCCATCCCGAGGTGGGCAATAACGCCCAGCTCGCCAAGCTGCTCGATATCAAGGTGCGTCGCGGTCTGGAGCCGTGGAATAGCAAGAGCGTCGCCATGGTGGGTAAGCTGGAAGAGCTGATGAGTGGCGCCGACTTTGCCAAGCTGATTGCCGAGCGCCTTGGTCGTGAGCCGCTCCACTGTGGCGACAGCGGCCCCGAGCTGATCCGTTCCGTGGCCTGGTGCACCGGCGGCGGTCAGAGCTACATCAATCTGGCGGCGGAGCAGGGCATCGATGCCTTTATCTCCGGTGAAGCCTCCGAGCAGACCATTCACACAGCCCGCGAGATGGGGATGCACTTCTACGCTGCTGGCCATCACGCCACCGAACGTTACGGCGTCAAGGCGCTGGGGGAGTGGCTGGCGACCGTGCACGGGTTGGATGTCACCTTTATCGATATCGACAATCCGGTGTAGGGTCGCTTGGCCGAGTAATCCGACCTAACCGCTGCCATCGTGCGGTAGGTAGAAATGACAAGGGAGGCTTAAGCCTCCCTGTTGTATCTGACATGCAGTTGTTAGCGGTTACTCGCAGGCGTAACCAGCGGGGCCCAGCAGGGCGCCATCCAGTTGCACAGCGCCGTCCACCATCTGCAGCCTGCCTTCGCAGAACCAGCGCACCACCAGCGGGTAGATGCTGTGCTCCTGCGCCTGTACCCGTGCCGCTACCTCGTCCGCCGTGTCCCCTTCAAAGATGGGCACGCGGGCCTGCAGGATAACCGGGCCACCATCCAGCTCTTCGGTCACGAAGTGGACACTGGCGCCGTGTTCACTGTCACCGGCATCTATGGCGCGCTGGTGGGTGTGCAAGCCCTGATACTTGGGCAGCAGGGAGGGGTGGATATTGATCATCCTGCCGGCGAAATGGCGCACCAGATCGCCGCTCAATATCCGCATAAACCCGGCCAGCACCACCAGATCCGGCTGATAGTCTGCCATCAGCGCCAGCAGGGCGGCGTCATACTCCTCCCGGCTGGCAAACTGCTGCTGGGCCAGAATGGAGGTCGCCACGCCAGCTTCTTTGGCGCGAACCAGACCATAGGCATCGGCCTTGTTGCTGATAACGCCGGCCACTTCACCGGCAATCTTGCCGCTGGCGCAGTGGTCGAGGATCGCCTGCAGGTTGCTGCCGCTGCCAGAGATTAGGACGAGGATCCGCATCATTTGATGACGACCTGCTCCTCACCGTCTGCTGCCTTGGCGATATGACCGATGTGCCATGCGTTCTCGCCTTCTGCCTTGAGCAGGGTCAGCGCCTTCTCCAGCTGGTTGGCGGGCAGGGCGATGATCATGCCGACACCGCAGTTGAAGGTGCGATACATCTCGTGACGGGTGACGTTGCCAGCCTGCTGCAGCCAGCTGAACACCGCCGGCCACTGCCAGCTCTGCTCGTCGATCACCGCTTGAGTATTGGCAGGCAATACGCGGGGGATGTTCTCCCAGAAGCCACCGCCGGTGATGTGGGAGAGGGCGTGGATCTCGCACTCCTTGATGAGCTTGAGCACAGGTTTCACATAGATGCGGGTCGGCTCCAGCAAGGCATCTGCGAGGGTGCGGTCACCCAGCGGCTGATGCACGTCGGCTTTGGAGACTTCCAGAATTTTACGGATCAGGGAGAAGCCGTTGGAGTGAGGGCCGCTGGCAGCCAGCGCGATCAGGGCATCCCCTTCACCGACCTTGCTGCCGTCGATGATTTCGCTCTTCTCCACCACACCGACGCAGAAACCGGCGATGTCGTAGTCTTCCCCTTCATACATACCCGGCATCTCGGCGGTCTCGCCGCCCACCAGGGCACAGCCTGATTGCTCGCAACCGGCACCGATCCCGGTGACCACCGCGGCTGCGGTGTCCACGTCCAGCTTGCCGGTTGCATAGTAGTCGAGGAAGAACAGCGGCTCGGCGCCCTGTACGATCAGGTCATTGACGCACATGGCCACCAGATCGATGCCCACGGTGTCGTGCTTCTTCAGGTCGATGGCCAGCCGCAGCTTGGTGCCCACACCATCGGTACCGGAGACCAGTACCGGCTCCTTGTAGCCCGCAGGGATTTGACACAAGGCCCCAAAGCCGCCAAGACCACCAAGGACTTCAGGACGACGAGTGCGCTTTGACACGCCCTTGATACGTTCAACCAGTGCATTGCCGGCATCGATATCTACGCCAGCATCCTTGTAGCTCAGTGAGGTTTTGTCAGTCACGAGTATTCCCCGTCATGTAAAGAAGTGGAGGGTAAAATTCGGGGCGTATTCTAACAGTGGCGGTGAAAAACCAGAAAGGAAATCGTTTGCGCGTTTTTGCGCGGAAATGCTCTACAAGCGGCGGCTTTTGTTGTATGATTCCGCGATTTTTTTGCGGCAGGTTAGAGGAGATAATAATGAAAGTCGTTGAAGTCAAACACCCCTTGGTCAAACACAAGATCGGTCTGATGCGTGAAGGCGATATCAGCACCAAGCGTTTCCGTGAACTGGCCAAAGAAGTGGGCAGTTTGTTGACCTATGAAGCGACCTCTGACTTCGAAACCGAGAAGGTTATCATCGATGGCTGGAATGGGCCAGTAGAAGTTGACCAGATCAAAGGCAAGAAGGTAACCGTCGTACCTATCCTGCGTGCCGGCCTTGGCATGATGGATGGCGTGCTGGAGCACATGCCGAGCGCCCGCGTCAGCGTGGTCGGTATCTACCGCGATGAAGAGACCCTGCAACCGGTTCCCTATTTCGAGAAGATCGTCAGCAACATCGAAGAGCGTCTGGCGCTGGTCATTGACCCGATGCTGGCCACCGGCGGCTCCATGATCGCCACCATCGATCTGCTGAAGAAGAAAGGCTGCCAATCCATCAAGGTGCTGGTACTGGTTGCCGCGCCGGAAGGGATCAAGGCGCTGGAAGCCGCTCACCCTGACGTGGAGCTCTATTGCGCTTCTGTCGACCAGGGGCTGAACGAGAAAGGCTACATCGTGCCGGGTCTGGGCGATGCAGGCGACAAGATCTTCGGTACCAAATAAGTTTATGCCTTGACCCGCTTCCCATGTGGAAGGGGTGATCGGAGCCGGCGCATCGCCGGCTCTGCTGTTTGTGGCCGCTTGTGCCAGCCTTGCCGCAGGATGCGCCTTGCCGCTACCATAAGCACACTCTCCCATTTCGAGACTCTGTTCATGTTCAAACGTGTTGTGACCGCCCTCTGCTGCGGCTTGTCATTCATGGCTTCGGCCGCTCAGGTGACCGACCTCTATCAGGGCAAGGCCCCGACCAGTGGTGACATGGTGGCCGCTCAGGGGCAGGCACTGGGTCAGGTGCTGATCAAGGTGACCGGCAAGCGTGACATCCTCACCCAGCCGGTGGTGGTCAAGGCGCTGGCGGCCCCGGGCGACTATGTCAAAAGCTATGGTTATCAGGATCAGGACTCCGTCAAGTATCTGAAAGCCGAGTTCAAGAGTGACAAGGTTAACAGCCTGGTCTCCGAGAGCCAGTTTGCCCTGCTTGGCCCGGCGCGTCCCCAGATGGCGATCTGGCTGGTGGTGGATCAGGGGGAGCGTCGCCTGCTGGCGGATCAATCCAGCGATGGTTGGGCGCAAGCCTTGCGCGAGCAGGCCCAGACGTTGGGGCTGCCCATCAGCATTCCGCTGATGGATCTCGATGACAACATGGCGGTCAGTGCCACCGACGTCTGGGGACGCTTTGCCGACCCGATTTTGCAGGCAAGCCAGCGCTATGGCGCCGAGATGGTGGTGCTGGGCAAGCTGACACCAGAAGGTGACAAGTGGAGCATCGATTGGGGACTCTACGGCCCCAAGGCGGCCGGTGAAGTGGCCGAGCTGACCCGTGGCAATAGCACCGGCACTCAGGCCGAAGTGGCGCAAGGGTTTGCTGATACCCTAGCGGCCTGGCTGGTGAAAAACTACGGTGCCCGTATCTCGGGTCCGGCAACCAGCCAGACCCTGGTGGTAGATGGCCTCTCCGAAGTGGACAGCATGATCGCCGTGCAGAAGATGCTGCAGGGGATGGCCAACGTCAGCAAGGTGGCGATCGGCAAGCTGGAGGGGGACCAGGTCACCTTCAACTTTACCCTGCAAGGAGATCTGGCCGAGCTGGTACGGGCGCTGCAGCTTGAGAGTCGTTTGCGCAAGGTTGACGATAATGGCAGCGGTTTGCGTTACCAATGGTCGCAGCCCTGATTTTATAAGGCTTTTGTAGACCGCCCGGCTTGCCCGGGCGGTTCTCTATCTGTCTTTGCGATGATACACTTAGCCACAAATGTCACAGTCAAAGCCCAACGAGTGAAGCAACCGGCCCAACTGTCTTTAGCCGTACAACTACCGGATGATGAAACCTTCGTCAGTTTTTATCCCGGCACCAATGCTCATCTGATCACCGCCCTCAAAAACGCGGCCATCGGTCAGGGATCACCTTTCCTCTATTTCTGGGGAGCCAAGGGATCCGGACGCTCTCATCTGCTCCACGCCACCTGTGCCGAGGTCAACGCCCGCGATGCGGCGGCGGCCTATCTCTCCCTCGATCAATTTGAACAGCTCGATCCCAGCATGCTCGATGCCCTCGAAAGCTTGCCGCTGGTCTGTCTCGACAGCCTTGAGGCCATCGCCGGCAATGCCGTGTGGGAGCGGGCGCTATTCGATTTCTACAACCGCTGGCAGGAGAAGGGCGAGGGGACGTTGGTGGTCACCGGTTGCAGCGCACCGCGCAAACTGGGGCTGCAACTGCCGGATCTCGCCTCGCGCCTTGACTGGGGGGTGAGTTTCCATCTCGAAGAACTGGATGACGAAGGCAAGCTCAGTGCCCTGCAGCTGCGTGCCGAGCTGCGGGGCTTCAAATTGCCCATCGATGTGGGCCGCTTCCTGCTCAACCGACTCTCCCGCGATATGCGAACCCTGCTCACCACTCTCAATCAGCTCGACAACGCCTCATTTCGCGCCAAGCGCAAGCTGACCATTCCCTTTGTCAAAGAGATACTCGAGCTCTGAGAACCTGGCCACGTTCTTACTGCGAGGCCGTGAGCAAGGCTCATGTGCTGCTCTTCACCTTGCTGACGACCTCTCGTCACAAACCGTGAACCGGTTCTATAGCTTTGTTCCTTCTCCCTTCGGGAGAAGGGCCTTTCAAAAAGAAACCCCGGCATCAAGCCGGGGTTTTGCTATCTCAAGGACTCTCTCAAAGAGTTCTGCCTATCAGTGGAACTGATCTTCTTCGGTGGAGCCGGTCAGCGCGGTGACCGAGGATTGGCCACCCTGAATCACGGTAGTCACCTTGTCGAAGTAACCGGTACCGACCTCCTGCTGGTGGGCCACGAAGGTGTAGCCACGGCTGGCGGCAGCAAATTCCGGCTCCTGCACCATCTCGACGTAGTGCTTCATCCCTTCGCCACGGGCGTACTGGTAGGCCAGTTCGTACATGTGGAACCACATGTTGTGGATACCCGCGAGGGTGATGAACTGATACTTGTAGCCCATGTCGGAGAGCTCCTGCTGGAAGCGGGCGATGGTGGCATCGTCCAGATTTTTCTTCCAGTTGAAGCTCGGGGAGCAGTTGTAGGCCAGGATGCGATCCGGGAACTTGGCCTTGATTGCTTCGGCAAATTTACGCGCTTCGTCCAGATCCGGCTTGGCGGTTTCACACCACACCATGTCGGCGTAGGGGGCGTAAGCCAGACCGCGAGCGATGGCCTGATCGATACCGGCACGCACCTTGTAGAATCCTTCAGCAGTGCGCTCACCAGTCAGGAAGTCTGCATCGTACGGGTCGGCGTCGGTGGTCAACAGGTCAGCGGCGTTGGCGTCGGTACGGGCGATCACCAGGGTGGTGGTGCCGCACACATCGGCTGCCAGACGGGCAGCAACCAGCTTCTGCACCGCTTCCTGAGTCGGTACCAGCACTTTGCCACCCATATGACCGCACTTCTTGACCGAAGCGAGCTGATCTTCGAAGTGCACGCCAGCGGCGCCGGCTTCAATCATCCCCTTCATCAGTTCGAAGGCGTTCAGCACACCGCCGAAACCGGCTTCCGCATCAGCCACGATCGGCAGGAAGTAGTCGATAAAGCCCTCATCCTGAGGTCCTACCTTGTTGGCCCACTGGATCTGGTCGGCACGGGCGAAGGAGTTGTTGATGCGCTCCACCACGGACGGTACCGAGTTGGCCGGGTAGAGGGACTGATCCGGATACATGGTGGAGGACAAGTTGTTGTCCGCCGCCACCTGCCAGCCGGAGAGGTAGATCGCCTCGATCCCCGCCTTGGCCTGCTGCACTGCCTGACCACCGGTCAGGGCGCCGAGGCAGTTGACGTAGCCTTTCTTGGCGTCGCCGTGGATCAGACCCCACAGCTTGTCGGCACCGCGCTGGGCCAGGGTGTGCTCTGGCTGCAAGCTGCCGCGCAGGTTCACCACATCTTCGGCGCTGTAGCCGCGCTTGATCCCTTTCCAGCGGGGGTTTTCCGCCCAGTCTTTCTCGATAGCCTGGATCTGTTGCTCACGGGTCAGTGCCATATCAGTTCCCTCTTTCATTGATTTCACGTTTCCATTGACTTGTTATTGGCGAGCCCCGCTGGGGGCCCGTGATTCAGAGCCGCTCGTAACCGGGCAGCGTCAGAAAATCGATCAGGGTATCGGCGCAGGTGATCTCTTCCATCAGATCTCTTGCCTCGGCAAAGCGTCCTGTCTGCCAGCGAGCTGTGCCCACCTCGGCTTTGACCACTTCCAGCTCCTCGGCCAGCATCTGGCGGAACAGCTCCTTAGTCACCACCTTGCCGTTCGACAGGCTCTTGCCGTGGCGTATCCACTGCCAGATGGAGGTGCGGGAGATCTCGGCGGTGGCGGCATCTTCCATCAGACCGTAGATGGGCACGCAGCCGTTGCCGTTGATCCAGGCCTCCAGATATTGCAGGGCAACCCGGATATTGGTGCGCATCCCCGCCTCGGTGCGCTCGCCCTCACAGGGGGCCAGCAGGTCGGTGGCGGTGATGGGGGCATCCTGCTCGCGCAGCACGCCGATCTGGTTCTTGGCGCCAGCCGCAATGGTGGCATTGAACACCGCCATGGCGGTATCAGCTAGGCCAGGGTGGGCGACCCAGGTACCATCGTGGCCGTTGTTGGCTTCGCGCTCCTTGTCGGCCTTGACCTTGGCGAAGACCTGCTCGTTGGCGGCAGCGTCCTTGGCCGGAATAAAGGCGGCCATGCCACCCATCGCCAGCGCACCCCGCTTGTGACAGGTCTTGATCAGCAGCCGCGAGTAGGCGGAGAGGAACGGCTTGTCCATGGTCACCACCTGACGATCAGGCAGTACCCGATCCGGATGGTTCTTCAAGGTTTTGATATAGCTGAAGATGTAGTCCCAGCGGCCGCAGTTCAGCGCAACGATGTGATCCTTCATCTGATAGAGCAGCTCATCCATCTCGAATACGGCTGGCAGGGTTTCAATCAGCACGGTGGCCTTGATGGTGCCACGGGGCAGACCGAACTTGTCCTCGGTCCAGGCGAACACTTCGCTCCACCAGCGCCCTTCCAGATGGCTCTGCAACTTGGGCACGTAGAAGTAGGGGCCCGAGCCTTTGGCCAGCAGCGCCTGATAGTTGTGCAGGAAGTAGAGAGCAAAATCGAACAGGCCACCGGGGATCGGCTCGCCATCGAAGGTGACATGTTTTTCCGGCAGGTGCAGACCGCGTACCCGGCAGATGAGCACCGCCGGATTGTGGGTCAGGGTGTAGGCCTTTCCTTCCGGACTGGTGTAAGAGATGGTGCCGTTGACCGCATCTCGCAGGTTGATTTGGCCCTCGATCACCTTATTCCAGGCGGGAGCCAGTGAATCCTCGAAATCCGCCATGAACACCTTGACGTTGGCGTTGAGGGCGTTGATCACCATCTTGCGCTCGACCGGGCCGGTGATCTCCACACGGCGGTCTTGCAGGTCGGTGGGAATACCGCGAATGGTCCAGTCACCTTCACGGATGTGGGCGGTTTCCGGCAGGAAGTCCGGCAGCTCGCCGCCATCGATACGGGCCTGGCGTGCCACACGTTGTTTCAGCAATTCCCCTCTTTGGGGAGCAAAACGTTCCACCAGTTCGGAGACCAGAGCCACCGCGTCCGGCGTCAGAATTTGCGCGTATTCGGGTAGCATCTCGCCCTGGATGCGAAGGCGGGCGCTGCAGTGGGTCTGAGCCGGTGCCGACATAAGGTTCACTCCTTTGAGAATTACATTTTGAACTTACTAACTACGACTAAAGTCGAATCCCTGTTCCTGAAACGTTCCCGCAACAACGGGGTAACACGATTGATAAGGTGCGAAATATTGTTGAGTACGTCAACAGTTTTTTTTAAACACCTGTTTTTTGGATATGGTTAAGTTGATGTTTTTTATTGTTTTATTTGGTTGGTGTAAAAGCTCTACGCAGATGGTTATGCTCCTGCTTTTTCCCATCGGACAACGGCTAATTTGGGCCGTTACCCTGCCCCTCATTTTGTAACTTATTACGTAATAAAATTACAAATGCAAAAACAAATCCCGACCTAACTCCAGGCTGTGCCAAAACAGCCGTATAAAGCGCGTTTGAATGTGGTCATGAATGTTTTGCTAATGCTAGACCTGATTGGTGAACGTGCGTTTTAAACTTGGTGTGGTGATGCAGGCTCTGTTGGCACCAGCGGTTGCAGCGATAGAAAGTGAAGCGCAATAACGTAGGTTTGTATCAGTTGTCGGGGGGAATGCCGGAGAGGGAAGGGGGAGACACATTAGTCAATAATACTGCCATCCTTGATAGAATTAGCAGTTTGTCGTTTTTTGCAGATTTCTCGCCAAGGGCCTGAAACTGAGTGCGTTGAACAGGCGATGTGCTGGTGATTGAGCGGCCATCTGGCCGGGCTCAATAGTCATCATCCGGTTCGGCCAGATCGATCACATCCAGCTGGATGACCTGTTCGTCTTCGCTTTCGGTGTGGCAAGGGGTGTCATGAGGAACGGAATAAAGTGTAATGGCGGGTGCGAAATCGGTGTTCTGGTTCATGCCTGGTCCTGTGTTGCACGCAAGCCGGACAGTGATCCCTTCACTCGTGTTTCCACCTCCCTGTGTTGTCTACCGGCGGAAAGTTGCGCATCTTAATGAGTTCGGCAAAAAGATTCAAGTGGTTCTGGGTGTTTTTTGTTCTTGGTGAGCTGGCATCGTCAGAAGGATAAATCGGAAGCAAAAAAATAGCCCAGTCGTTTGACTGGGCTATTCTCGGGGAAAATGGTCGGTGTGAGAGGATTCGAACCTCCGACCCTCTACACCCCATGCAGATGCGCTACCTGGCTGCGCTACACACCGACGGAGTCAGACTCGGCTGACGGGGAGGAAGTCTAATAGCATGGCCAAACGGGTGCAACTCCTTTTTTATCATAGAGATGCCGATTGCTTCTTTATTGCTCAGTCGGGATGCGGCTTGGGTCTGACGTGCAGATTTGGCATAATCGCTGCCCTGTCACCGCTAGCTATCATGCCTGCTATCTATGGAATCATCTGACAGGTATGGATAGCTGGAATGTAAAAAGCACAATTGAACAATATAAAGAGGGGATGGGCGTGAAACCATCAGAGGTCCCAGAAACACTGGGTCAGGCTCCGAGTCAGACCGCGCAGGATGAACAGTGGATGCGCCATGCTATGGCATTGGCCGCCCGGGCCGAAGGGATTGGCGAGATCCCGGTCGGTGCCGTTCTGGTGCTGGATGGTCAGGTGGTGGGCGAGGGGTGGAACCGCTCCATCAGCGAACACGATGCCTGTGCCCATGCCGAGGTGATGGCAATTCGGGCAGCGGGCCAGCAGCTTGCGAACTACCGCCTGCTCGACACCACACTTTATGTGACGCTGGAACCCTGCTGCATGTGTGCCGGTGCGCTGATCCATAGCCGGGTCAAGCGGGTGGTTTACGGCGCACGTGATCTCAAGACCGGTGCTGCGGGGTCGGTGTTCGAGATCTTGCAGGACCCGCGCCACAACCACAGTGTCGAGCTGACCGGCGGTGTGCTGGCCGATGCCTGCTCGGCCCAGTTGTCGGCCTTCTTCAAGCGTCGCCGCGCCGAGAAAAAGGCGGTCAAACTGGCGCTGCAACAATCAAACGATGCCCTTTCCTGAATGATTTGGGGGCAGCATAGGCTGCCCTTGCTGATTATTCTCACAAATATCTCTTTATAAACAATATATTGTGTTCACTTTCCCTCGAAAGGACCCCCGCCCATTTTTCCACTAGCAACCTCGGTTAAAGCGCTCTCGATGTAACAAAACTGTCATGCAACCGCCATATAATGCCGCCAAGCCTAGCTTACATTGAGGTCTTGCATGTCATCGGAATCGTTAAACCTGGTCATGGCGGGCAGTAGAAAACGCCGGATCAAGGATAAATTGGCCAAATATGGCGTCACCACAGGCGGAGCCCTGGTACTGGTGGCGCTGCTGCTTATCTTCTTTTATCTGCTCTATGTGGTGAAACCCATCTTCAATGGCGCCTCCATGGAGCCAACTGCCTCATTTACCCTGCCTGCCGCAGGGAAGACCGCCTGGCTCGGCGTGGAAGAGCAGAACGAGATCGGCTATCGCTTCAGCGATAAAGGACTGGTCAACTTCTTCGCGGTGCAGGGAGATGACAAGATCAAGGTCGGGCAATCCCTTGGTCATGCTGAGGTCACCGGTGATGTCACTGCAGTGGCGCCACCGTCCCCTGGTCAGAAGCTGATCGCCTACGGTTTCGCCGATGGCAAGGCGCAGGTCGTCCAGCCTGCGTTCAAGGTCTCCTATCCCAACGATGTGCGGGTGATCGAACCCAGTCTGCAATATCCCTTTGGCGAGGAGCCGGTAGTGGTCGATCCGCAGGGCAAAGCGCTGCGTGCCATGGTATTTGAGGCCACCAAGGACAAGATGGCGACCGCCGCCGTGACCGAAGATGGTCGTGGCGTACTGATGGTGATGAGCGGTGAGGAGAACTTCCTCTCCGGCGAGATTGAGTGGAGCAGTGAGAACTACACCATTCCGTCCCTGCCGCGCCATGTGGATCAGATGCTTTTGACCCCCAATCTGCGGATCCTCTTTGTGCGGGAAGGCAATCGTCTCTCTGTCTATGACATTCATGACCTGAGCAATATATCCGTGCGCAATGTGCTGGAGATCAATGCGCCAGATGCCAACGTGACCCGGGTCGAGCTGCTCTCCGGTGCCTCCTCCCTGCTGGTGGGCAACGACAACGGCATCATCTCCCAGTGGTTTGAAGTGGCAAAAGATGGCAAACGCCAGTTCACTCAGATCCGTGACTTCAAGGGCGATGGCGCGGTGGATCTTCTGACCCCCGAGCACTATCGCAAAGCCTTCATCAGTGCCGACAAGGACGGCATCATCAGCTTCTTCCACGCCACTGGCGAGACCAAGCTGCTGACCGAGACGGTGGAAGGGGGTGAACTCTCTGCCCTGGCCATCTCCCCCCGTCACAACCTGTTGCTGATGCAGCAAGGGGAGACCTTCAAGCTTTTCTCGGTGGAGAACGATCACCCCGAGGTGACCTGGTCGGCCCTGTGGCAGAAGGTATGGTATGAAGGGTATCCGGAGCCCCAGTATGTGTGGCAATCCACCTCCGCCAGCAACGACTTTGAAGCCAAGCTGAGCCTGGTGCCACTGGTATTCGGTACGCTGAAAGCCTCTTTCTACGCCATGGTGTTTGCGGTGCCGCTCGGTGTCGCCGGTGCTATCTATACCGCCTACTTCATGTCGGCGGGGCTGCGCAAATACGTCAAACCGACGGTGGAGATCATGGCGGCGTTGCCGACCGTTATCCTGGGCTTCCTGGCGGGTCTGTGGCTGGCGCCCATCATAGAGGGGGCGCTGCCCGGGGTGATCCTGCTGTTGATCCTGCTGCCGATGGGGATGCTGTTGACCGCACTGGTCTGGAACTACCTGCCGGAGCGTGGCAAGTCCTGGCTGCCGGAGGGATGGCACGCCATCCTGCTTATTCCAGTGCTGCTGCTGATTGGCTGGGGGGCCTTCGCCCTGAGCCCGCTCATCGAGAATGCCTTTATGCACGGTGATTCGCGCATCTGGCTGACCCACGAAATGGGTATCAAGTTTGACCAGCGCAATTCGCTGGTGGTCGGTATCGCCATGGGCTTTGCGGTCATCCCCACCATCTTCTCCATCGCCGAAGATGCGGTCTTCTCGGTGCCCAAGCACCTGACCCAGGGCTCGCTGGCGTTGGGGGCTACCCCGTGGCAGACCCTGAGCCGAGTGGTGATCCTCACTGCCAGCCCGGGCATCTTCTCGGCGGTGATGATGGGCCTTGGCCGTGCCGTGGGCGAAACCATGATCGTACTGATGGCTACCGGCAACACCCCCATCATGGACTTCTCCATGTTCCAGGGGCTGCGTACTCTGGCCGCCAACATTGCGGTGGAGATGCCGGAGTCGGAAGTGGGCAGCTCCCACTATCGGGTATTGTTCCTCGCGGCCTTCGTCCTGTTTGTGTTCACCTTTATGTTCAACACCCTGGCCGAGTTTGTCCGTCAGCGGTTGCGTGAAAAATACAGCTCGATGTAAGGGGCGGCTCTGTAATGGACAAGGAATCGACAATGGGTAAGTGGTTTAAATCAGGGGCCCCCTGGATCTGGATGACCGGCGGAGCCGTCAGCCTGAGTCTGGTGGCGGTACTGGGTCTGCTGCTGCTGATCGGATGGCGTGGTCTGGTCTACTTCTGGCCGCACCCCATCTATGAGTGGCAGCTGGAGGACGCCAGCGGCAACAAGAGCGTGCTGATCGGCGAGATCAACGATCGCGAGCTGGTGCCGGTGGAGCGACTGCGCGCCGCAGGTCTGCCGCTGGAGGGGGAAGAGCGCGAGCTGCTGACCCGCTATCTGGTCAAGACCGGCAACCGTGAGTTCGTCGATCTCGATTTTCGCTGGGTATTGGAGACTGACATCAAGTCCCAGAGCCAGCCAGCCGAGCTGGCCATGGTTGAGCGTGCCACCAACGGTAACTTCTACGGTTATATCGTCGGGGTAAAAGAGGATGGCCGCGAGCTGACTTCGGATCTGCATCCTGCCCTGCAGCGGGTGCTGGCGAGAGCCAATGCCCTCTCCGAACAGGCCAACGATCTGCAAAAAGGGGACATCGGCAGCATCAACTATCAGCTGGAGCGGCTGCGCCTGAAAGAGCGCAAGGCCGAGCTGGAAGAGAAGCTGACCGATCAGCTGAAAGCTCAGCTGGAGCGTGAACGTCAGGCCCTTAACGATCGTTATCAGGTGCTGGAAAAAGAGCTCTTCTCACTGCGCAGTCAGGCTGACCGGGACAGCATCACCGTCAAGGATATGCGTGGCGAGCTGGTGACCATGCCCATGTCCAGGGTACTGGATGTGGTATGGCCCAACGACATGAGCCTGCTGGCCAAGGTGGGTCACTGGTTCCACCAGATCGGCAAGTTTGTATCCGACGATCCCCGTGAGGCGAACACCGAGGGCGGCGTCTTCCCGGCCATCTTCGGCACCGTCTTCATGGTGTTCCTGATGGCGATCATCGTGACCCCGCTCGGCGTGGTGGCGGCGGTCTACCTGCACGAGTACGCAGGCAAGAACAGCCTGACCAAGATCATCCGCATCGCGGTGATCAATCTGGCGGGCGTGCCCTCCATCGTCTACGGCGTGTTTGGTCTGGGCTTCTTCGTCTACACGCTCGGTGGCTCGCTGGATCAGCTGTTCTACCCGGAAGCGCTGCCGAGCCCGACCTTTGGTTCACCTGGCGTGATTTGGTCGGCGCTGACCCTGGCTATCCTGACCCTGCCGGTGGTGATTGTCTCCACCGAAGAGGGGCTGGCGCGGATCCCGAGCACCATCCGTCAGGGCTCGTTGGCACTGGGCGCCACCCAGGCCGAGACCTTGTGGCGCATCGTGCTGCCGATGGCGAGCCCGGCCATCATGACCGGCCTTATTCTGGCGATTGCCCGTGCAGCCGGTGAAGTTGCGCCGCTGATGCTGGTGGGGGTGGTGAAACTGGCACCGACCTTGCCGATGGATGGCAACTTCCCGTATCTGCATGTGGAGCGCAAGTTCATGCACCTGGGCTTCCACATCTATGACGTCGGCTTCCAGAGCCCCAACGTCGAGGCGGCCCGCCCGCTGGTCTACGCCACCTCCTTCCTGCTGGTGACGGTGATCGTGGGCCTGAACCTGACCGCTATCGGTATTCGTAACCACTTGCGCGAGAAATTCCGGTCGCTGGAGCATTAATCCGGCGCCGCATGAGTGATACAAGAGTGAGATAACAGAGGGGCGGCCGAGCGCGAGCCGCCATCTCTCTGCACCAATACGTGAGGGGCGCCGGCAGCAGTCCGGCCACTCCAGATAGATTTTGAGGTAACAGATGATCAACGTAACGACCACGTCTACCCAGCACACCGCGCTGGACCTGCTTAACCTGAGCCCGGAGCAGACCGCGCTGGAGGTGAAGGATCTCAACCTGTACTACGGCAGCAAGCAGGCGTTGTTCAACGTCAACATGAAGATCCCCAAAGGGCAGGTGACCGCCTTCATCGGCCCGTCAGGCTGTGGCAAATCGACCCTGCTGCGCTGCATCAACCGGATGAACGATCTGGTGGAGATCTGCCGCATCGACGGGGAGATCCTGCTGCACGGCCACAACATCTATGACAAGAGCGTGGATGTATCCGCCCTGCGCCGTCAGGTGGGCATGGTGTTCCAGCGCCCGAACCCGTTCCCCAAGTCTATTTACGAGAACGTGGTCTATGGTCTGCGCCTGCAGGGGATCAACGATCGCCGCACCCTGGATGAGGCCGCCGAGCGCTCCCTGCGCGGTGCGGCCCTGTGGGACGAGGTGAAGGATCGTCTGCACGACAACGCCTTCGGTCTCTCCGGGGGTCAGCAGCAGCGTCTGGTGATCGCCCGCGCCATCGCCATCGAGCCGGAAGTGTTGCTGCTCGATGAACCGACCTCGGCGCTCGACCCCATCTCCACCCTCACCATCGAGGAGCTGATCAACGAGCTCAAGAGCCAGTTCACCGTGGTGATCGTGACCCACAACATGCAACAGGCTGCGCGCGTGTCGGATCAGACCGCCTTCATGTATATGGGCGAGCTTATCGAGTACTCGGATACCAACACCATCTTCACCACCCCGGCCAAGAAAAAGACCGAAGATTACATTACCGGTCGTTACGGCTAAGGAGAGGAGAGGATGAATCTCAGCAAACAGATTGGCAGTCGCTTCCACGGCTAAGGCATAATCGGAGCAATCAAGGATTATTTGTATGGACAATATGAACCTCAATAAACACATCTCCGGTCAGTTCAATGCCGAGCTTGAGAGCGTGCGCAACCAAGTGCTGGTGATGGGCGGCATGGTGGAGCAGCAGCTCACCGACGCCATCGCGGCGATCCACGATCAGGATCTCGATGCTGCGCGCAAGATCGTGGCCAACGACCACAAGGTCAACGCGATGGAAGTGGCGATCGACGAGGAGTGCACCCGCATCATCGCCAAGCGTCAGCCGACAGCCTCCGACCTGCGACTGGTGATGGCCATCATCAAGACCATCACCGATCTGGAGCGCATTGGCGACGTGGCCGACAAGATCGCCCGCATGCTGACCGACAACGCCAACAAGCCGCAGCCGCCGCTGGTGTCGCTGGAGAACATGGGCCGTCGTACCATCAAGATGCTGCACGATGTGCTCGACGCTTTCGCCCGCATGGATCTGGATGCGGCGCTGGCGGTCTACAAGGAAGATGACAAGGTAGACCGCGAGTACGAGTCCATCATCCGCGAGCTGATGACCTATATGATGGAAGATCCCCGCACCATCCCCCAGGTGCTCAACGTCCTGTGGGCGGCGCGTGCCATCGAGCGGGTCGGCGATCGCTGCCAGCACATCTGCGAGTACATCGTCTACTACGTGAAAGGCAAGGATGTACGCCACACCAAGGCGGACGATCTGGGCACCTTGCTGGGCAAGGGCTAACCGGAAGTGAATAAAAAGGCGCGTGAAGCGCCTTTTTTGTTGCATAACTGGTCGGAGTAAGATAAAGCCCCCAACTGGCTGTTTTCTGATAGAATACTCCCCCTGTGTGAGTCCCGGATGGGCTCACGGTCCGGTCTCCCGGGCCCAGTTTGCCGTCTTGTGCTAAGGCGGGTGTAGCAATAGGTTAATCATGAGTTTTGCCGATAGTTTGTTCTTTTTAATGCTGCTGGTTGGCGGCAGTGTGTTCTTCTCCCTCTCCGAGATCTCTCTCGCCGCGTCTCGCAAAATCAAATTGCAGGTGATGGCGGATGAAGGTAATCGCCAGGCCGAAAAGGTGCTGGCCCTGCAGGCCCAGCCGGGCAACTTTTTCACCGTGGTGCAGATTGGCCTCAATACCGTCGCCATTCTGGGCGGTATCCTGGGTGAGTCTGCCCTCAACCCCGCCATCAAGGGGATTGTCTCCCAGTTCTACCAGGGACCCTGGCTTGGCGAGATCAGCTCTGGTGCGTCCTTCGTGTTCGTCACCGGTATGTTTATCCTGATCGCCGATCTGATGCCCAAGCGTCTGGCCATGATCATGCCCGAGCAGATTGCCGTGGTGGTGGTGCGCCCCATGCTCTTCTTCGTCACCCTGCTGATGCCGCTGGTATGGATTTTCAATGGTCTGGCCAATACCCTGTTTCGCCTGATGCGCATTTCTACAGAGCGCAACGACGAGATCACCTCCGATGATATCTATGCGGTAATGGATGCCGGTGCCGAGGCTGGAGTTATCCAGCGCGAGGAGCATCAACTCATCGAGAACGTGTTCGAACTGCAGTCACTCTGCGTCACCTCCGCCATGACGGCTCGCGAGAGCCTCATCTACTTCACCCTGCAAGAGGATGAAGAGGACATCAAGGCGAAGATCGCCGAACACCCCCACAACAAGTTTCTGGTCTGTGACCACAACCTCGACAGCATCAAGGGCTTTGTCGATGCCAAGGAGCTGCTGATCCGCGTCATCAGCGGCCAGAGCATCGATCTCAACAGCGGCTCGCTGGTACAAAACGTCATCATCATTCCCGATACCCTGAACCTCTATGAGGCGATGGAGTACTTCAAAAATCATCGTGGCGACTTTGCCGTGGTGATGAACGAGTACGCGCTGGTGGTGGGGATCGTCACCATGAACGACCTGATGAGCACCGTCATGGGCGAGTGGGCGACCCACGTGGTGGAAGAGCAGATCGTCCAGCGGGACGAGAACTCCTGGCTGGTGGACGGGGTGACCCCGATCTCAGACGTGATGCGCGCCTTCGATATAGAAGAGTTTCCGGACGATCAGAACTACGAGACCATCGCCGGTTTCATCATGTATATGCTGCGCAAGATCCCCAAGCGCACTGACTCGGTCAAATATGCCGGTTACAAGTTCGAAGTGGTGGATATCGACAGTTACAAGATCGATCAGCTGCTGGTTACCCGGGTCGAGCCGGTGGTGGCCGAGAAGCCAGCTCAGGAATCGTAAAAGGAGCGACATAAAAGTCATGAAGATGCAGTCTCATTCCCGTGCGCTGGCCTTTGTCGCGCTCGCCCTGGCACTGGGTGCCTGTAGCCAGAGCGCGCCGCGCAAAGCCACAGTGGCAGCCAAGCCGGTTGCCCCCAAGCCCGCGGTGGTCGTGCCGCAGCCGGATCCCGATGCGGTGGTGCAAAGCGGCATGGCCGAGCCGAGCCCGGTTTTTGACGAGCAGTATCACGGTCCGGATCAGGGGTCGCTGGAGTCGGTGACCGCCCTGTTTGCCCGTGGCTACATCGAGTCGGCTATGCGCGAGACCATGCTGGCGGCTGTGCACAACGACTATCCGCTGCTCGGCATGCGGGATGTGCGGTTGACCGATCCGGTCTCCAAATTCCTCACCTCCGAGCATGCGGCCACCACGGCCCATGACTACCTATATGCAGGCGTACAGCGTCGCCTCGGTCGTCCGCTCAGCCCTGCCCAGTGGGAGCAGATCTGGCGCGGTTTGCCGCAGCAGGGTCGGGTCTCCGACTGGGTCAAACAGATTAAGCGAGTGCTGGCCGGGCGTTAAGTTACCAGCGGATCAAGATAGTGATGAGGCCACCTTCGGGTGGCCTCTTGCATTTCTGCGTTTGCCTCGCCGTTTGCACGCTGATTTCTGCTGATACTGATTGCCGCCCGTGGCACTTTGTTTTACCTTGCTCTAGCCATCTAAACATCTATATGTTTTTATGGCTGCATAATAAAAGGGCTTCCCAGGATGAAGCGGGACGATCTGCAGCGATTCGATGCGAAACCGCAGATCAACAAAACAAACAGATAAATACGCAAATAAACAACGCACATAACAAAGAGACACGACAGATGAAAACCAGGGAATTGTGGGTGCTGGATGGGGGCATGGGGCGCGAGTTGGCACGGCGGGGGGCACCGTTTCGTCAACCCGAGTGGTCGGCGCTGGCCTTGATGGAGGCGCCAGAGACGGTGCGTGACGTGCATCAGGCCTATGTGGCGAGCGGGGCCAGGGTCATTACTACCAATAGCTATGCGCTGGTGCCGTTTCATATCGGCGATGAGCGTTTCTTTGCCGACGGGGAGGGGCTGGCAGCGCTGGCTGGTCAGCTGGCCCGTGAGGTGGCTGACGAGCAGAAGGGCGCCGTGCGGGTGGCGGGTTCTCTGCCACCGCTGTTTGGCTCCTACCGTGCCGACCTGTTCAAGGCGGACCGGGTGAGCGAGTTGGCGATGCCGCTTATCCGGGCGCTATCCCCTTATGTGGATATCTGGCTGGCCGAGACCATGAGCCTGATTGCCGAGCCACTGGCCCTGAAAGCGCTGTTGCCTGACGATGGCAAGCCGTTCTGGGTTTCCTTCACGCTGGAAGATGAGGCGCCGGGCAACGAGCCGCGACTGCGCTCCGGCGAGCGGGTGGCCGATGCGGTGACCTCGCTGGTGGCGGCTGGAGTCGATGCCATCCTGTTCAACTGCTGTCAGCCCGAGGTGATCGAGGGGGCCCTCGAGGTTGCTCGCGCCCGATTGCAGGCGCTGGGTCGCATCGACATCCGCCTCGGTGCCTATGCCAACGCCTTCCCGCCGCAGCCCAAAGAGGCCACCGCCAACGACGGACTGGACGAGATCCGCGCCGATCTGGGGCCGCTGGATTATCTCGGCTGGGCCGAGCGCTGGCGCGGGGCCGGGGCGAACTTGATCGGCGGTTGCTGCGGTATCGGCCCCGAGCATATTCAGGCGCTGAGCAGCCGGTTGCGCTAAGGAGCACCCATGAAAGAGAACAAGATTGGGCTCTGGTCCCTCACCGCGCTGGTGTTCAGCTCCATGGTGGGGGCGGGGATTTTCAGCCTGCCCCAGAACATGGCCGAGGTGGCGGGGGCGCGCGCTGTGCTGATCGGCTGGGGCGTGACGGGTGTGGGCATCCTGGCGCTCGCCATGAGTTTTCTCTATCTGTCGCGACTCAGACCGGATCTCGACGGCGGCATCTACAGCTACGCCCGCGCCGGTTTTGGCGATCTGGTGGGCTTCTTCTCCGCCTGGGGGTACTGGCTCTGCGCCACCATCGGCGTGGTGGGTTATCTGGTCATTGCCTTTGCGGCGCTGGGCAGCTTCGTCGATACGCCGGAGCAGGTCTGGTTTGGTGAGGGCAACACGCTGGCAGCGTTTGTCGGCGAGTCCTGCATCCTCTGGGCGGTGCACCTGCTGGTGGCCCGCGGCGTGCAGCAGGCGGCGCTGTTCAATCTGGTGGCGACCCTGGCCAAGAGCCTGCCGCTGCTGCTGTTTATCCTGTTCGCCTGCTACTGGTTCGACCCGGTCACCTTCGCGGCGGATCAGCAGGGCAGCACCCTGGCGGTGCCGGTCTCCGAGCAGGTGCGCAATACCATGCTCATCACTCTCTGGGTCTTCACCGGTATCGAGGGGGCCGCGGTGCTGTCGGCCCGCGCCAGAAACCGGCGAGATGTGGGCACGGCCACTGTGCTTGGCGTGGTATTGGCGTTGCTGCTCTATGTGCTTATCTCGGTGCTGGCGCTCGGAATATTGAGCCGACCCGAGCTGGCGGCGCTGCCCAACCCCTCCATGGCAGGGCTGATGGCCCAGATGACCGGCTCATGGGGCAAGCTGCTCATCAGCGTCGGCCTGATCGTCTCGGTGCTTGCCTCCTACGTGAGCTGGACCCTCTTCTCGGCCGAGGTGCCGTTCAGCGCGGCACGCCACGGCGCGTTTCCCGCCATCTTCCGGCGCCAGAACCGCAATGGGACGCCTATCGCCTCGCTCTGGCTCACCAGCCTGACGGTGCAGACTTGCCTGCTGCTGGTATGGCTGCTCGGCAAGGGCTACACCAGCCTGCTGCTTATCTCTACCTCGATGATTTTGGTGCCTTACCTGCTGATCGGCCTGTTCTTGCTCAAGCTCTCGTTCAGCAAGAAGGGTGAGGGCGGGCAGGGCCGCGGTCTGATGCGGGCGGTAGCGCTGGTATCGAGTTGTTACGGTTTCTGGCTGCTCTATGCTGCCGGGGTGGAATATCTGCTGCTGTCGTTGTTGCTCTACGGGCCGGGTCTGCTGCTGTTTCTCTACAGCCGCCGTCAGCTGGGCGCAGATCTTTGCCTGAGTGGTCGCGAACGGCTGTTGGCCGGAGTGACCTTGCTGAGCCTGATCCCCGCCGTCTGGTCGTTCGCCCATCTCTGACATCGAAGATGTGACTGACCATAAGAGAGCGCCACTGTGGCGCTCTCTTGTTATCAGGGACTGGTTATAAGGGGCTTGCTATCCGGGAGTTGTGACCTGGGGAGAAGGCTTAGCGGCTGGCAGGTCCGGCCGGTTTGCCAAACAGCACCGCGAGTTTTTGTCGCCAAGGCAGGCCACGGGCGTCGCGCAGCATGTCGCGCCACTCGTGGAAGGTGAGGGTGAGGGGATTGAAGCTGTGGATCGGCTTGGTGATGCCGAAGCGGCACGGCTCGGCCGGGTCTTCTTCCACAAAGGTGCCGAACAGCCGATCCCAGATGATCAGCACCCCGGCAAAGTTGCGGTCTATGTACTTGGCGTTGCTGGCGTGATGCACCCTGTGGTGGGAGGGGGTGTTGAAGATCCACTCCAGCCAGCCGAGTTTGCCCACTACCTGGGTGTGGACGAAGAACTGGAAGCCCAGACTCAGCAGCACGGTGGCGACCACCGCCTCGGGCGGGAAGCCGATGACAATCATCGGGATCCAGAACAGCCACATGCCGGAGATGGGATACATCAGGCTCTGGCGAAAGGCGGTGGAGAGGTTGAGCCGCTCCGAGCTGTGATGTACCACGTGGGAAGCCCACAGCCAGCGCACATGGTGGCTGGTGAAGTGGAACAGCCAGTAACAGAGATCCTGCAACAGAAACAGCAGTAGCACACTCCAGAGATTCAGCTCGATATCGAACAGCCGCCAGCCCCATAGGGTGTCATACAGATAAGCAATGGCGATGGCCGCCAGCGCATCGCCCCCTTGGTGCATCAGGGCCAGGGCGGCGTTTGCGAACAGATCCCGCCACTGGTAGGTGGCGGTTGGAAGGGCCGCGCCATGTTTGCGCAGGTAGAGCATCTCCCAGCCGATAAAGGCCAGAAAAACCGGGGAGAGGTAGAGCAGAAGCAGTTGCACATCCATATGCGGCCATCCATTCAGAGCAATTGCTCTCCAGCATAAAGGATGGCCTTAATATTTCATTAACATTTTTCTGCCAACGAAGAGATGGCATGAAATATGGCGCGGCAGCAGAGGAAGGTGCGGCGGATGGCTATGCTTGATGCAGGCTTTTTCAGGAGGTGCTGGCTTATGCGCGTCTGGTGTTGCTTGTTGCTGGGGTTGTGCATGATGGCCCAGGCCAAAACCCGTGTTGAAATTTTGGCCGATGCCAACTATCCCCCCTACTCCTGGCAGGAGGGGGAGGAGGTCAGGGGGATCTATGCCGATATTATCCGCGAGGTGACCTCTGCCATGCCTGACTATGAGGTGGTGCTCAAGCCGATGCCGTGGCGGCGCGGTCTGAGCATGGTGGAGCAGGGCAGCGCCTTCGCCATCTTTCCGCCTTACTACCAGCCCGACAGTCGCCCCTGGATGTGGCCCTACTCCCAGCCGATGCTGGATGAAGAGCTGGTGGTGATGTGCGGCGCCAGTGTTGCGGTCAATACTCCGCAGGCCAGGTTTCCGCTCGACTATCATGGTTTACGCTTTGGCATGAACGCCGGTTTTGCCGTCGGCGGTGATGCCTTTTGGCAGGCGGTAAAAGAGAAGCAGATCGACGTGGAGGAGGTGAAAAGCAATCGGGAGAACTTGCTCAAGATTGTCCGCGGCCGGGTCGATTGCACCATCAATGATCGCCTCTCCCTGCTCTATGAGTTGCTCAACATGATAAAGGCCGATCAGCTGGCGGTGGCCGATATGTCCTTGCTCAAACAGGGGCCGGTGCTCAGCAAGGAGCAGGGGTTTCTCGGCTACAGCCGCAAGGGGGAGTACCCCTACAAACAGGCCTTTATCGACCAGTTTGACAAGGAGCTCTATCAGCTCAAAAAACGTGACGGGGTGAAAGTGATCGTGGAGCGCTATTTGGGAAAGTCCCCGCGCTGAGCCGATGAGATGGGCACTCGGGTTCAGCTGGGTTAAGCCTGCTCAGCGTGACACACAAGAAGAGGGACCTTGCGGTCCCTCTTCATTTATCCAGCAGAGCATGTTGGCTACAGCACCTGACTCAGGAACTGGCGCAGGCGTGGGGAGGGAGGATTGTCGAAGAAATCGGCCGGTTTTTCATCCACCAGCAGTTCGCCACTCTCCATAAAGAGCACCCGATCCGCTACCTCGCGGGCAAAGCCCATCTCGTGTGTCACCACCACCATGGTCATCCCTTCGCGGGCCAGCCCCTTCATCACATCCAGCACTTCCCCCACCATTTCGGGGTCCAGCGCACTGGTGGGCTCGTCAAACAGCATGATGCGCGGCTGCATGGCGAGCGCCCGGGCAATGGCTACCCGCTGTTGCTGACCACCGGAGAGTTGGGAGGGATAGCTGGCCGCTTTCACCGACAGCCCCACTTTCAGCAGCAGCGCCTTGGCTCTGTCTTCGGCCTCACGGCGTGACAGACCACGCACCTTCTGAGGGGCGAGGCAGATGTTGTCCAGCACCGTCAGGTGGGGAAAGAGGTTGAAGGACTGGAACACCATGCCCACCTCTTCCCGCAGCTTGTTGACATCGCCCGGCTCGGTCAGGCTGATGCCGTCGACTACTATGTTGCCGTCGTTGATGGTCTCCAGCTGGTTGAGGGTGCGCAGGAAGGTGGACTTGCCCGAGCCACTGGGGCCGACGATCACCACCACTTCCCCTTCGGCGACCTGGGTGCTGACATTTTTCAGGGCATGCACTTCGCTGCCGTAAAACTTCTCGACACCGGTCGCTTTGATGATGGGATCAGTTGCTGCGCGCATATTTCGCCTCCAGAAAACGAACCGGGAAGGCGAAGGGGGTGCCGGTGATGGCTGCACTTCTCGACGCCCGTTGCACCTTGATGATGGGATCAGTTACTGCGTGCATATTTCACCTCCAGAAAACGAACCGGGAAGGCGAAGAGGGGGGCGGTGATGGCTGCACTTCTCGATGCCTGTGGCACCTTGATGATGGGATCAGTTGCTGCGTGCATATTTCACCTCGAGACGGCGTACCAAGAAAGAGAGGGTGCCGGTCAGCACCAGATAGAGCAAGGCGACGGTAAACCATACCTCGAACGGACTGAAGGTGGAGCTGACTACCTCGCGACCGGCCTTGGTCAGATCGGTGATGGAGATGACCGAGACCAGCGAGGAGTCCTTGATCAGGTTGATGAATTGGCCTGCCAGCGGTGGCAGTACCCGCTTGAACGCCTGCGGCAGGATGACGTAGCGCATGGTCTGGGCCGAGGTCATACCCAGGCTGCGACCCGCCTCCATCTGCCCCTTGTGGATGGAGCTGATACCGGCGCGGACGATCTCCGCCACATAGGCACCGGTAAAGACCGCCAGCGCGGCGACCCCGGCGGTGAAGCGGTCGAGGTTCAGCACGGTGCCGATAAAGAAGTAGACGATGAAGATCTGCACCAGCAGCGGCGTGCCGCGGATGAGCTCAACGTAGGTGACCGCCAGATTGCGCAGGGCCGGATTGGGGGAGAGACGCGCCAGCCCGGCCAGGGTTCCGAGCAGGATGGCGAAGATGCCCGCCACCAGCGAGAGTTTGACGGTGACCCAGACGCCCCAGGCAATGGGGCCTGCAGTCCAGCTCAGTTGGGTGTCGAGGGTATCGCCACGAAAAACGGTATCCCCTTCGGCGACTTGTACGCCGGTACTGGCAATGGCTTGCCGCACATTGGGGTCGAGATCGTCTTGCAGGAACAGCTTGCCCTTCTCGGCCTCGCTGGTGCCCGCCATCACGGTGCCGTCAAATTCGGCGAGATTCTTCTGCTCCGCCTGATAGGCGATGTATTGGGGAATGCGTTCCCAGCGCCAGGTGTAATCCACTGACTGGACAGCCTTGTAGATGCCGAATACGGCAACCAGCAGCATCAGCAGGAAAACCCCATGCCAGAGCAGCTGATTGGGTTGTTTTTCCATCTGTCTTGTCGGTTTGGGTGTGTGCACAGTCACAACCTCTTCTCGTTATTGTGTGGGGAGCTGCGTGGTGCAGGGGCGGCATGTGCCGCCCCCCGGAGGTTATTTGAGCTGATTCAGCCAGGCGTTGGATTCGAACCACTTCTTGTAGAGACGGTCGTAGCTGCCATCGCCCTTGATCTGGCGCAGGTAGTTGTTGAACCAGTTGAGGGTGTCCTGATCCCCTTTGCGGATGGCCCAGGCCAGCGGCTCGAAGGTGAACGGCTTGTCGAGGTGCACCACGGCGCCCTGATTCTGGGAGGCGAAAATAGCGTTGTAGGGCAGGTCATAGACGAACGCATCGACCTTGCCGTTGATCACTTCCAGCTTGGCGTCATCCTGGGTTTCAAACTGCAGCAGGGTGGCTTTGGGGATCAGGCGCTTGACTGCCTGCTCGCCGGTGGTGCCGAGCTTGACCGCGATCTTGTATTTCGGGTCGTTGAGGTCGGTGAAGGATTTGATTTCGCCCGCCTTCTCTTTGCGCAGGACGATGGTCTGGCCGACCACGATGTAAGGATCGGCAAAGTTGACCCGCAGGTTGCGCTGGGGAGTGACGGTCATGCCGCCCATGATGACGTCGAACTTGTTGGTCAGGAGTGCCGGAATGATGCCATCCCAGGCGGTGTTGACGAACTCGACCTTCACGCCCATCTCTTTGGCGACCATCTTGGCGAGATCCACATCAAAGCCGATGTATTGGCCCTGCTTGTTGGTCATCTCGAAGGGTTGATAGCCGGCGTCGAAGCCGACTCGCAGCACGCCGCGTTCGAGCACGGCATCCAGGGTGGACGTGGGGGCAGGTGTCGGGGCCGCCGTGGCGATCCCGCAAAACAGCAGGGTAGAAAGAATCAGTTTTTTGATCATAAGTGACGTCTCTGTCGGTGGTGTGTTCGGCCTTGAACCTGATCCCGTGCGACTCCGTGGCACAAGAGACTGCTGCATCCGGCAACAGGCAAGACAGGATGAATGTCTTGAGCGGGACAAAAGCCCCATATGAGATGCTATGAATAGTGGTTGAGTGAAAAATGTACCAAAAACAGATTGTGTCAGAAGACTCAACAGGTTAGAGACATTTATTGCTCATGGCTTCATTCATAAAATCACACGAAAACAACATATCTATCTAATTGAGTGGGTTCAAGCCCAAATTATCCCCAAGACATTTTGTTACAAAGCCAGGGCGCCGCTTGCGGCTCTTATTGTGCTATCGGGCTCCGTAAGAGGCTTTTTATGGGGCTGATACGAATACGCATTGGTGGGATATCACGCTCATTGCGCTGTTTGTCAGCAAACGAACGGGCTTTATTATGAAAACCATCAAGTCCCACTGGGTCTTGGCAAACGCTTCTCATATACTCAGTTACCCTCTCTGCATGGCTTTGGTATGGACGCCTCACTACTGCTTAAGCTGGATATTTTTACCTTGATGATCATGGCCTTGTGTGGCTATTGTCTCGGTTTCCTGACTCTTACCATCATTCGTGTTACCCACAACGATATTCCCGGTGTCGGGGTCTGGTGGTGGTCCAGTCTGTTTGCCATGCTGGGTCAGGCTGGATTTGCCAGCTTGCTGCTGACCCCCACCCCCTATGGCTCCTGGGTTGGCAATGTCTTCCTGATTTTTCATGTGTCGCTGCTGCTGGTTGCCCAGCGCTGTTTCTTCCGGCAATCGCCAGGCTGGCCTGCCTGCTGGGGATTCATCCTGCTGTTTGCCGCCATCATGACCTGGTCGGTCGCCATCGATGGCCGGATTGCTGTGCGGGTGATGATCAGCAGCGCCACCTTCCTCATGCTCAGTATGCTCATCATCTGGCAGCTCTGGCGTCACGGCCGACCCGATTATCAGGTGGCGGTCTGGGTGCTGATTGGCCTCAATCTGGTACTGATTGCCATGACATTGATGCGGATGTTTACCGTGTGGGGCGAGGTGATCGAAAGCCCGTTCCAGCGTCAGCTGTTCAACGTGTTGCCCTATGTCTCCATGCTGGTGGGCAGCTCCATGCTTACCTTCGGGGTGCTGCTGCTCTGCAACCAGCACCGGGCGCTGGAGCTGCGCTATCAGGCCAGTCATGACCCGCTGACCGGCTTGTTCAATCGCCGTGGTTTTATGGAGCGTCTGGCCCGGGGACGCCCTGCACAACAGGGGGCGTTGGTGGTGCTCGATCTGGATGACTTCAAGCAGATCAACGATCGGCATGGTCATGAGGTGGGTGATCGGGTGCTGGAGCGGGTCGGGTTGGCACTGCGCGAGCTGGAGGGGGTATTGGCGGGCCGCTTTGGGGGTGAGGAGTTTGTGCTGCTGTTTCGCCATGTCGCCGCAGAGGAGGCCATCGCCCGTTGCCAGTCACTGCTGGTTCAGCTTGCGGCCAGCGAGGTGGAGGGGATTCATATCACCGTCAGCATGGGTATTGCTTACTGGCAGGGGGAGTGGCACTTTGACAGCCTGTTCAGCCGTGCGGATGACGCTCTCTATCGGGCCAAGCGGGAAGGAAAGAACCGGGTCTGTCAGGCTGCCTGATGCAGGAATAGGTTCAGGAATAAAATCAGGGCGCGGTGATCCGCGCCCTGATTGTTTCTGTTTGCCGGATATAGCTCGTCAGCTGCCGTCCATTACTCTGACGCAGCTTGAGCTGTTCTCGGTGCCTGCGCCTTGAGGAAGGGGAGCAGCAACAGGGCCGAGACGCCCGCTGCCACCGAGATCACCACGAAGAAGCCGTTCCAGTGCCAGATCTCCATCACCTTGGCCAGCGGATAGCCTGACAGCGCCGCCCCCATGTAGGCAAACAGGCCGACAAAGCCGGTGGCGGCCCCCGCCGAGTTTTTGTGGGAGCACTCCGCTGCCGCCATGCCGATCAGCATCTGGGGGCCGAACACGAAAAAGCCGATGGTGAAGAAGCAGGCCGCCTGCATCACGTAGCTGAAGAAGGGCATCAGCCAGAGCGATCCCACCGCCAGCAGGATCCCCACCGCAAAGATGAGGTTCATCGGGCCACGGTTGCCGTTGAACAGCTTGTCCGATCCCCAGCCCGCCACCAGGGCGCCGATAAAACCCCCTACCTCGAACATGGAGATGGCCGAGTTGGCGCTCATCAGATTGAAGCCGCGCTGCTCGGTCATGTAGAGGTTGCCCCAGTCGTTGATGGCGGTGCGCACCACATAGACCAGCACGTAACAGCAGGCCAGCAGCCAGATATAGGGGTTGCCGAGCACATATTTGCGCAGGATCTGGCGATGGGAGAGCCCCGCATCCTGGGTCTGCTGGGCCAGCTCCATGGCATCCTTGCGCCACTCGCCCACCGACGGCAGTCCCATGGCCGCCGGGGTATCCCGCAGCCGCCAGCAGAGCAGCAGACCGGCTGCAATGGCGATAAGGCCGGGCACTATCATGCCGTAGCGCCAGCCATGCTGCAGGGCCAGGGTGCTGACGATAAGGGGGATGAGCGCCCCGCCGGCGTTGTGGGCTGTGTTCCAGGCCGACCACCAGACGCCCCGCTCGCTGCGCGAATACCAGCTGGTGAGCAGTTTGGAGCAGGGTGGCCAACCCCAGCCCTGAAAGAAGGCGTTGGCCACCCAGAGGGCGGCAAACATCCAGAGAGCGGACGAGAGGCCGAACAGGATATTGATGACGCCGGTGGCCATCAGTCCGACACCCATAAAGTAGCGCGGGTTGGCGCGGTCACTGATGATGCCGGAGAAGAACTTGGAGCAGCCGTAGGTGATGTAGAACAGGGTCCAGAGCATGCCGATGTCTGACTTGTCCAGCATGTCGCTCGCCAGCATGTCCGGCATGGCGAAGTTGAAACTCTTGCGGGTGAAGTAGAAGACCGCATAGCCCAGATACATGGTCAGCAGCAGATGCAGCCGCCAGTGACGATAGGTGGCGTCGATCTCGGCCTGCTCGCGGATCGGCGGTTGCGCCGGTGCGCTTCTCATAAAGCTCAGCATGGGGCTCCTCCCTGATGAAGGGCGAGGTTACTCATGGCTCTCCTCCCGCTTGCGGCAGGGGAGATTGACCGTCAACTGGGTGCCGTGGACGCAGGAGAGCTGCAAGGTGCCTCCCAGCGCCTGCACCCGCTCGCGAATACCGAGCAGACCATAGCCCTGCGCCGCGCGGCTTTGCGGCAAGCCGCGACCATCATCCTCCAGCACCAGCTGCAGCTGTTCTTCACCGTGCCGCGTCCGGATAGTCACCGAGTGGGCGTTGGCATGCTTGACCACGTTGTTGAGCCCCTCCTGACAGACCCGAAACAGGGTGACCCGCTGGGCATCCGAGAGATCCCCATCCGCCAGCTGCCACTCCAGCCGGGTGACGATGCCGTGGCGCTCCAGCTCCAGCTCTCTGAGCAGTGCCCGTACCGCTTGCTCCAGGGTCATGTCGTCGAGCTGGCGCGGGCGCAGGCGACCGAGCAGACCGCGCACCGCGTCGTAGATGCCAAGGGAGAGGGTATCGATCAGGGCGCTGCTCTGGCCCACACCCGCATTGTCGGGGGCGAGGCGGCGAACAATACCGGCCTGGGTACGAATGGCTGTGATGGTCTGGCCGATGTCGTCGTGCAGCTCGCGCGCCACCTCCTTGCGGATGCTCTCCTCGGTCTCCAGCAACCGCTCGGTGAGTTGGCGATTGTGGGCAAGCTGGCGGGTCAGCGCCTGATTGAGCTCGCGCTGGCGCTGGATCCCGGCGCCCAGCAGCAGGCCGGTGAGACTCTGGGCCAGCAGGGAGAGCAGCAGATCGAGGGGGTGATCGTGCCAGGCCTGGCTCGCCAGCAGGGCGATGGTGTTCATCAGGGTTGCGAGCAGCGCCCCCTGCCAGCCGTAGCGCCACGCCATGGCGATGATAGGGATGGCCAGACAAAACGGGGTAAATCGCACCAGCGAGTTGGGCAGCCCCAGCTGAAGCCATAGGCTCAGCACGAATAACAGCAGATACCAGACCAGATGGCGAAAGCGCCAGTCTACCGGCTGATCCACCAGTGCAGGACCGAGCGGCACCCAGGTGGCGCGGGTAAGGTAGTGCCAGATCAGCATGCAGGTGGAGGTGAGGGTGAGCCCGCCGGTGAGGGTGAGCAGCAGGGCCGAGAGGCCATCTTCTCCCGCCAGATGCCAGAGCAGGGATTGCAGCAGGGCTGCCACCGAGACGGTGGCGAGCAGCAACAGCAGTTGCTGCCAGTCGTTGCGCACCGGCTGGCGGCGGGCAATCAGCAGGGGGAGCAGGGTGAGCAGGCTGCCGGTCAGCAACCACTGCCAGTGGGGCAGCCCAACCTCCAGATTGATCCAGTAGAGCAGCCCCCCTTCACAGAGCAGCAGCGGCAGCCAGTAGCGACCGGGACTTTGCAACAGCAGGCCGAGACGCAGGCCGAAGGGGAACAGCAGCACCGCCAGTGCCGGGCCGCCCGCCAGATGCAGGCTGATGCTCCACAGGCAAAACCAGCCGGCGGCAAAGATGAAGCAGGCCGCCAGCGCGATGGCGACATAGCTGGCAAAACGGGAGATCACCAGCTATCCAGCATGCGGTGGGCCAGCTCGACGTTGTTGCTGACCTTGAGCTTGTCCATCAGGTTGGCGCGATGGACGTGAACCGTCTTGGGGGAGAGTCCAAGCTGCTCGGCAATGGCCTTCACCTCCAGCCCCTGTGCCAGCAACTGGGCAATCTCCCGCTCCCGATTGGTGAGGGGATCCCGGCTGCTGCTGGCCAGTTTCTGGGCGATGTCCGGCGTCAGATAACACCCCCCCTGGGCGGCGGTACGCACCGCGGCGATCAGCTCGTCCGGACTGCAGCGTTTGGAGAGAAATCCCTTGGCGCCGGTTTGCAGTGCCTGCTCGATGAGGGCCGGGCTGTCGTGCACCGAGAGCATCACCACGGCCAGACCGGAGGGGAGCTGCTTGAGCAGATCCAGCCCCGATTGGTCGGGCATCGAGATGTCGCAGACGCAGACGCGCGCCCCGCTGCCGGGCAGGCCGGCAAGGGCATCGCTGGCGGAGCCGAATTCGGCGACCACCTGCAGGTCGGGCTCCAGATTGAGCAGTTGGGCAAAACCGGATCGGACGATCTGGTGATCGTCGATAAGGGCAATTTTTATCATGATGTCAGCCTGAAATTCGGTGCGTCATGACCATGACGCGGCCAACAAGATACCTGCCCCTCGAGTCAGGCTCAAGCAGCAGCAGGAAAAGGGGCTAAAAACCGGGGAGCAAGGTGAACAAAGCTTGATCGGGATCAGCTGGCAAGGGCGAGCAAGCGGGCTGATCAACAGGGGATGACCAGCCCGTGGGACTCAGCGGTGCAGCTCGCCGGCGCGCTCCGGCTGATAGACCACTTCCAGAATTTCGACCTCGATGGTGCGACCGGCCGGGCCCGGCCAGGCGATGCTGTCGCCCACTTTCAGACCGAGCAGGGCGCTGCCCACCGGCGCCAGTACCGAGATGTTGCTCTCGTCGCCCTTGGCATCGCGCGGGTAGACCAGGGTGAGGCAGAACTCGTTGCCGCTGCTCTGCATCTTGAAGCGTACCTTGCTGTTCATGGTGACCACGTCCGGCGGCATGTCGGCCGGTTCGCGGATCTCGGCGCGGTCCAGCTCCTCTTGCAGGGCGAGATGCTGCGGGTGGTTGCCGAGCAGTTGTTCGATACGGTCCAGATCAAGGCTGGAGATAACCAGATGAGGTTGTTTCATAAGATATTCCTTATCAATAGCGGATAGGCCCATACCGGCGGGTGCAGGTTGGCCATCACGCAAAGTGTTACAAAAATGGATTCAACAGGTTCAATCGATTGAAAATGCCATGCCCCCAAGCGACTCGCGGCCGAAGGAGCGAGGCGGGGGCTCAGCAGGGTGTGAGCAAATGCGAGGAAATAGCGAGTATTTTCATGGGGCTACCATAACCATTCTGGCCGGCCTTGGCAACCGTGATTGAGTGACTACTCAGGAACCTGATAGTTGTACTGACGGATGATCCGCGCCAGTGTGCCATCATGGCGCATCTCGTCAATCACGGCTTGCCAGCGACGCCCTTCGGTGAAGGGAAAATCCTTGCTGGCCGCGATAAATAACTGGGTACGCATCAAGGATTCGCCTTTTACTATCTCATCGATGGAAAATCCGCCCGTCTGCTGGTTGTAGAGGATGACGTTCCAGGCTGCGACCCAGGCATCGATGCGTCCTCGTTGCAGTTTGAGGGCATTGAGGTCTTCGGTGGCGACGGTTTGGCTGGCGAGATTCAGCCTCTGCTTGAGCAGATACTGGCCGAAGGAGTGACGCAAGGTGCCCACCTTGAGTGAAGGAAGCGCGTTTATCATGAGCGGGGTGGGATGCTTGTGGCGATTGCTGACAATGAGGAACTCTTCATCAAGGATGGGGGAAACCCAGTAGTAGAGATGCTCCCGTTGAGAGCTGCGTACTGGCGGTATCAGCAGTACATCCTTGCGATGGGCGGTTTGGGTGAGGGCTCGGGCCAGCGGCATCAGCTCGATGGTGAGCGGCTCTTTGAGGCGCCGGGCGGCCTCCTCCATGATCTCGATGGCGACACCGCTTGGTTTGCCGTGAGAGGAGCGAATGACGTAAGGGGGCAGCTCGGCCGCCACCAGCACAATAGCCTGGGCACCGGTGTTCACCAGCAACAACAGCAGGGCAAAAAAGGGCAGGCAGAGAGCGCGCATCAAGGTCGTGAGCCAGAGTCGAATATGCAGAGTGTAACATTCCTGCCTGCGTTGTCGTTGTGCCCGCTGAGGGGTTGGGATCTCAGTCGAAGAAATCCCGCAGATCGCGCACTTCGTAATCAGCGAGTTGCTGCCAGGGGAGCTGAGCAGGCAGCTTGCGCAGGGTCACCTCCATCCGGTAGCTGCGATAGCCGTCGAGACTGGCTGACTCGACCACCAGCGGGATCTGCCACTGACTCGACCAGAGAATCCGGGTTCGTTGCTGCCCTTCGCGCTTTTCATACCAGCGGGCCTGCTCGGGGGCGGCCTCATCCAGCGGGGTCATCCCCTCGAGCAGCGCCGGGTTGACGAGATGGCGGAGCCGCGGCCAGTCGGGTTTGAAGGCCACCTGGCCATACTCTTCCACCGGCACCTCAACCAGTTGGTTGTGCCAGCTGTCGGCATAACGCAGCTGAAGTTCACCCTCATCACTGCGACTGACCCAGCGGGCCGCCATCTGGTGGGTAAAGTGCTTGTGGCCGGGGGTGGCGTCGTGAGTGGCGTGATAGGCACGGGCAAGGGGGAGGGGAATGAGCCGCTGGCTCCACACCTGATTGCCCACGCGCAGCCACTTCTCTTGCCAGACACTCTCTCTGGCGATGCCATCGCTGCCGGTGTTCCGGTCGTGATAGCTGATCCGGGCGGCGAGATCCGGGGGCGTGTCGTCAGCATGCAGGGGGAAGGCGAAGGTGCTGCCAAGCAGCCATAACGAAAGCAAAAGTCGCATCATCATCTGTCGCTCGAAAGAGCCGGGGCCCGGGCCGCTGAGTCGATTGCTCAGATGCACCCGGGCCCCTGCTGCTTACAGGCCGAGCGCCTCCCGCAGTTTGCCAAACACCTTGGTGTTATCCAGCGTGCCCTTGAAGCGGTTGCTGCCGGCGCCATCGGCAAACAGCATCACATCGCCGCCGCCGTGGGTTTCCGATGTCAGTTTGACGCCGGTCTCCTGCAGATAGTCATTGGCCATCACCTGATCGCTGGTGAGGACGGGGCGTACATCGGGGCGGTTGGGGCCGTTACCGAACACCAGGGTGGTGAAGGGCTTGCCATCCACGTCGTTCTGGGTCGAGCCATCGCCATTTTTAACCAGATCCAGCACCGGATTACCCTTGGCGGAGTAGCCGTTAATGGTCATGGTGTGGTCATGGTCGGCGGTGACCACGATCAGGGTATTGCTGAGATCCACTTTACCCAGCGCCGTCTTGACCGCCTCATCCAGTGCCACTGCGTCGGTGAGCGAGCGCTTGGCATTGGTGCCGTGCAGGGCGTGATCGATACGGCCACCCTCTACCATCAGGAAGTAACCCTGACTGTTCTTGCTCAGCAGGTCGATCGCCTTGGCGGTCATTTCGGAGAGGGACGGCTGGGTATTGGCTGCCCCCTTGGCGACCCGATCCAGCTCGTAGTCCAGGTGGGATTTGCTACTGAACAGACCGAGCACCTTGCCGCTGGTGACCTTGGCCAGTTCGCTTTGGGTGGTGACATAGCTGTATCCCTGCGCCTTCATCTCGGCGGTCAGGTCGCGGTTGTCATTGCGACCGCCCTTGTTGCTGGCGCTGTAGGGGGTCCAGTGGTTGGCACCACCGCCCATCAGTACATCGACCCCATCCCCCAGCGCCTGGTTGAAACCAGTTCCTCCCGGAACAGCTTGTGCGGCGATGTCATAAGCGGCATCCCGATGGCAGATGTGGGCGTAGGTAGCCGCCGGGGTGGCGTGGGTCAGCTCGGTGGTGGTGACGGCTCCGACCGATTTGCCTGCCGCCTTGGCCAGCTCCAGGATGGTGGGCACCGGCTTGCCATTATCGCTGCTGCAATTGTTGACGGTTTTGTTGCCATTGACGTCTTTGCCGGGGGCGACGGCTTTGGTGTCGCTGCTCATGGCGATCACCTCGTTGTTCATCTTGACCCCGGTGGTGTAGGCCGCCATGGAGGGGGCCGAGTCGGTGGTCTGGGCATCGTTGGAGAAGGTCTTGATGCGGGCACTGCGCGGCAGTTTCATCATCTCCAGATTGCCCTCTTCTCCCACCTTGAACAGGCGGGTGGCGGTGAGCACGGTAGGCCCCATGCCATCACCGATAAAGAGAATGACGTTTTTGGCATCACCGGCCTGTGCCTGGGAGGTTGCGCCCAGTGCACTGAACAGGGCGGCGCAGACCAGCGTGTGCTTGATGGATGTGTTCATCTGTTTGCTCATGAAAGTGCTCCTTACAGCTTGGCCGCAGCCTTGATCTTGCCGAACACGGCGGTGTTGTCGAGTGAGCCATGGAAGCTGTCAGCCCCCTTGCCGATGGCGCCGAGGAAGACATCTGTGCCGCCGTGGGTCTCGTTGCCGATCTCGCCCACCTTGACCACCACTTCCTGGTGGTAGTCATTGGCGGAGACGGTGGCATCGTCGAGCGGGGCGACGCTGCTGCGCGGGCCATCCAGCCGGTTGTAGCCGTTGCCAAAACCTATGATGGTGTAGGGCATGCCCTCGCTATCCTTGCTTGGCTCGCCAGTCTCGTAGTTCTTCACCAGCCCGAGTACGCCGGGGTTGTCGGCGGTGGTCTTGCCGGTGCGCTTGGCATAGCCGTTGAGCACGAGCGTGTGGTCGTGATCGGCGGTGACCACGATCAGGGTGTTTTTCAGCTCGGGGTCGCTCTTTTTCACCTCGTCGATGGCGGCTTTGATGGCGTTGTCGAAGGCGATGGTGTCCTGCAGCGCCCGCTTGGCGTTGGTGTCGTGCAGGGCGTGGTCTATGCGGCCCCCTTCCACCATCAGGAAGTAACCCTTCTCTTTGCCCTTGAGCTGCTTGATGGCGGCCAGGGTCATCTGGGCCAGTGACGGCTCGCTGGCAGGGCGGTCCAGGTCATATTTCATGTGGCTGGAACCAAACAGACCCAGCAGCGGCTTGCCCGCATCGGCCTTGTTCAGCTCATCCAGATTGCTGGCAAACTGGTAGCCCTTGGCCTGCATTTCGCTGATGAGGTTGCGGCCATCCTCCCGCTTGCCCTTGTCGGCTTTGGGCAGGAAGAAACTGCTGCCGCCACCGAGCACCACATCCAGCCCCTCCTTGAGGGCGCTGTTGTAGCCTTTGCCGCCCGGTACCAGCTGGACGGCGATATCTGCCTCCAGATCCCGGTTGCAGATATGGGCATAGGTAGCCGCCGGGGTGGCGTGGGTCACCCGGGTACTGGTTACCACGCCGGTACCGCGGCCATCGGCTTTGGCCAGCTCTAGCAGGGTAGTCACCGGCTTGCCGGCGCTCTTGCTGCAGTCGCTCTCATAGGTGGCGTCGCCGTCCATGCTGATGACGCCGTTGTTGCTCTTGACCCCGGTCATGTAGGCCGCCATGGAGGGGGCCGAGTCAGTGACCTGGGCATCGTGGGAGAAGGTCTTGATAAAGGCCGTTTCTGGCAGGGTATCGATGGTGAGATCACCCTCTTCGCCGACACCGTAGATGCGGGCTGCCGTCAGGGTGTTGAGGCCCATGCCGTCACCGAGGAAGAAGATGACGTTGGTGGGTTGGGCTGCGGGCTTGGTCGCCACCGTGTCATTGTCTGATTTGCAGCCGGCAGCCAGGGCGGCGCCGATCATCACTGCAAGTCCTGCCATTTTTCTCATTGGGGTTCGCTCCTTGTAAAACCTGAGCGCAGCCTAGAGGGGGCAGATGACACTTTTACTGACTATCGGTGACGGTTGTGTGAAAAAGTGATGAAAATGTTACACTATATCAATGTGTTATCTGTCAATTGAGCCAGTTGGTCCGGTCGCTTCCGGCAAGGTCGCTCCGCCTCGGCGGTTTGCTGATTTGATGAGGTGATGGTTAGAATGACCTGTCAAAAGAGGCCCGCAGCAGGTAAAATGCGCCCCCTTCGTTCGATGCCCGCGGCAGAGCGCCTGTTGTTCCATGCGCCCGCCCGCAGCCCCCACAGAGAGTAACGGATATGTCCATCAACTGGTTCCCCGGTCACATGCACAAGGCCCGCAAAGAGATTGCCGAGGTCATGCCCCAGGTCGATGTGATCATCGAGATGCTCGATGCCCGCATCCCCTTCTCCAGCGAAAACCCGCTGGTGCCCGAGCTGCGTGGTGATACCCCTGTGATCAAGGTGCTGAACAAGGCGGACCTGGCCGATCCGGCGATCACCGATCTGTGGGTGGCGCACATGGAAAAAGAGAAGGGGATCAAGGCGCTGCCGCTGACGCAACAAGAGCCGGAGAAGATCAAGCAACTGCTGACTCTCTGCCACGAGATGCTGCCGGAGCGCAATTTTGAGCTGCGCGGCGTGCGGGCGATGATCATGGGGATCCCCAACGTGGGCAAGTCCACTCTGATCAATACCCTGGCGGGGCGCATCATCGCCCGTACCGGCAACGAGGCGGGGGTGACCAAGTCCCAGCAGCGGATCAAGCTGGATAACAACGTTATCCTGACCGATACCCCGGGTTTTCTCTGGCCCAAGCTCAATCCGCCCTCTTGCGGTTATCGTCTGGCCATCACCGCGGCCATCAAGGACACGGTGTTCGACTATGCCGATATCGCCATGTTCGCCGCCGATTACTTCATCAAGGCCTATCCGGAGCGGATCAAGGCGCGTTACCAGATTGACGAGTTGCCCGAGACCGAGATCGAGCTGCTGGAGATGATCGCCCGCCAGCGGGCGTTTATGCGCAAAGGGGGGCTGGCCGACTTGCACAAGGCGTCCGAGATCCTGATCAACGAGTTCCGCTCCGGCTTGCTTGGCCGCATCTCGCTGGAGACGCCGGAGATGGTGAGCGTCGAGATTGTCGAAGCCGCCGCAGAAGCCGAGCAAAAAGCCAAAGAGAAGGCCGAGCGGGAAGAGGAGCGTCAGGCCCGCGCCCGTCGCAAGTACGCCCGCAAGCGTCAGAGATAATTATCCTCAGGCGTCCCGAGCTTGCCTGACAACGAGCGAGCTTGTGTGACCGAGAGGACAAAACACGAAGAGGCGACCCCAGGGGTCGCCTCTTCTGTTTTATCTGGTGAAATGCCGCCCACTCTGATGGGGTGTCCGCGCTATAAGCCATGCCATCAACCAAAACGGTGGAGCGCCGCCTCAAACAGCGACATATGAAGCGGGATCAGCTGTTGCCAGTCGCGGCGATAGCCGCCACCGGGTACAGCGGCGACAGGCAACCCATGCTTGATTGCACAGTCAAATACCATGGCATCGCGCAGGCGCACCCCTTCATCGCTCAGGGAGAGATAGCCAAGCTCGTCGGCATGATGCACATCGACGCCCGCCTGATAGAGGATGAGATCCGGCGAATAGAGGCGCAGTGCCAGCGAGAGTGCCTGTTGCAGTGTGGTGAGATAGGCATCGTCTGCCATGCCGCTTGGCAGCGGAAAGTCGAGGTGAGAGGCGGCTTTGTGATGGGGAAAGTTGTGCTCCCCATGAAGGGATAGGGTGATGATATCGCGCCGTCCGGCGCACAGGGCCGCACTGCCATCTCCCTGATGCACATCGAGATCGATGATCAGCACCTGTTCACAGCGCCCCTCGTCGAGGCAAGTCTGGGCGGCAATCACCAGATCGTTGAACAGACAAAAACCGCTGCCGTGATCCCGATGGGCGTGGTGGTAGCCGCCGGAGATCTGCAAGCCGCAGCCCTGCTCAAGAGCATGGCGGCTGGCGGCAATAGTGGCACCGACCGAGCGCAAGGTGCGCTCCATCAGCATGGGTGACCAGGGAAAACCGATCTTGCGGATGGCGCGCTCTTCAAGCTGGCCGCTCAGGACCGCTGCGACATAATCGGCATCGTGAATGCGACAGATTTGCTCCCGGGTGGCCGACGGCGCTTCGCCAAGGGGGTAACCCTGCACCTGCAGGCGCTCAAACAGCCCCTGATACTTGGCCAGCGGGAAGCGATGGCGTTCGGGCAGGGCCAGGGAGGAGTAGAGGGGGTGATAGAAAATATGCAGTGACATCAGGGCATTGTTCCATCGATGCAGAGATGAACCTGGATATGAAAAAGGGGAGCCAAGCTCCCCTTGTCATTCCCGACGGGTCAGGATGATGTTTCCGGATTACTGCTGCTGGATAACCCAGATCTGGAAGGCTTTGCGGGTTTCCGCATCGGCCTTGTTGTACCAGTTTTGCAGTTGGGTCAGGGCTTCCGGATTGCTTTGCGCCTTGCTGGGCGCGGCTTGGGCCGGTGCGCTGGCGGCAGCCATCACGGCAGCAGAGGAGACGGCAACGGTTTTGGGCTGGTTGAAAGCTTTGCCCATGTTGATCAGCTCTTGCTGATAGTCACGGGTCAGCTGGAAGCCCTCTACTTTCGGCATTACGAACTGTTCACTGCTCACTTGCTGTCCTGTGACCTTGTCTTTCAGCGCCACTTTCTGATCTTTCAGGAACTGTTTGGCTTCTGCTTCATTGCGGGGCTTTTTATAGTCCAGCACCAGCTGCTGATTGTCGGCTGCAGTGAAGTTCAGCACCAGCGGCTCGGCGGTCACCAGCTTGATTTCGTTACGGCTGGAGTAGTTGCCTTCAAAGGCGACGACCAACTGGTGCTTGCCGGCAGAGAGGGGGAAGGTGCTGGTTTTGTCGAGCAGCTGGGGGTTGATGGATTGGCCATCAATCAACTGCACGATGTAAGGGGTGGATACTTCCAGTTTGGCATCAGCCAAGGCGCTACCGGCCCACAACAGACCAGCCAGCGCCGGTACCAGAACAGTCAGTTTCATTTCATCTCCTTGAACAGTCAGGCGATTGCCCACTGAAAACAGGGGCTCATTTTTACAGGTTTGGTCTACTGCGGCAATGGCTCTTTCTGGAGGTGTATGTTCGTGCAGTTGTCAGTTCATTTATCAATAACGGCATGCTTATTTATTCGAACCGCCGTGTAAACGGGGGGAGGGCATCAAGTAACCCCTTGCCATAACGTTTGGTCAGTAGACGCCGGTCCAGAATGGTGACCCGTCCCCGATCGGCCTCTTTGCGGATGAGGCGGCCACAGGCCTGGATCAGTTTGCGCGATGCCTCCGGCACCGTCAGTTGCAGAAAGGGGTTGCCTCCTCGCTGCTCCACCCACTCGGCGGTAGCCTCCTCGACCGGTGAGTTGGGCACCGCAAAGGGGAGTTTGGTGATCACCAGATTGGTGAGGTAGTGACCCGGCAGATCCAGCCCCTCCGAGAAGCTGCCGGTACCAAACAGGATGCTGGCTTGACCGCCATCGCATTTCTGCTTGTGCAGGGTGAGCAGGGCATTGCGGGAGGCTTCCCCCTGCACCAGCAGTGACAGTCCCTTGGCTCGCAAGCCAACGGCCACCTCATTCATCTGGCGGTAGGAGGAGAAGAGCACCAGACTCGCCTCCTTGCCCGCCAGAATACGTGGCAGCACGCTGATGAGTTCATTGGTAAAGGCTGGTGAGTTGGGTTCGTGCTCCATCTTGGGCAGATAGAGCTCGGCTTTCTGGTAGTCAAAGGGGGAGCGCAGGCGCAGATAGCGGGTACCGTCGTGCTCCTTGAGCCCCACCTGATGGCGAAAATAGCTAAAGGAAGAGAGGGCGGTGAGAGTCGCGGAGACTAGCACGGCCCCCAAACATTTCGACCAGAGCCACTCCTCCAGCAGATAGCCCACATCTATCGGTGAAGCGTGCAGCCAGATATCGCCGTCATCGCTCTTGGCTATCCAGCGGGCGAGCGGGGTTTTGCCGGTCGGCACATGGCGCCCCAGCATCTCCCACAGGGCGCAGAAACTCTCCAGCCGTTGCAGATGAAAACCGCTCTCGGCCAGCAGGGGTTCGGCCTCCTTGCGGCGGATCTCGCCATCTTTCAGCGCTTCACCTATGGCCCCCTGCATCCGATCCAGCGCCCGCAGCGCCTTCTTGCTCGACTCCTTGAGATTCTCCGCCAGCATGGGCAGGGGATCCGGCAATACCCCTTCGGCGAAGCGGTAGTGAGGTTCACTGCCAAACAGCCGATCGTTGGCGCTGAGCCACTGCTCGACCGCCTTCAGGTCGGGCTGGATGGAGGCCAGCGCATCCTGCAGTTTGAGTTGGGGGTCGAGCAGGCTTTCCTTATTAAGCGTCCGCGCCAGCTTGCCTGCACTTTGTACCAGCTTCTCCAGCCAGCGGCGCGAGCCTTTGACGCTGGCCGATGCCGCGCCGTGATCCCGGGCGATGGTGGGCAGGTGATGGGCCTCATCCAGCACATAGATGCACTCATCAGGGGGCGGCAGAATGATGCCGCCGCCCATGGTGAGATCGGAGAGCAGGAGTGCATGGTTGACGACCAGCACATCGGCGCTCTCCATGTCGTTGCGGGCGCGATGAAAGGGGCAGTGCTGGTGATGGCTTAGCGCCTTGTTGCAGGTGTGGCGGTCTGCGGCGATGCGATCCCAGCAAGTGTCGGGAATGGGCTCCGGCCAGTTGTCCCGATCCCCGTCCCACTTGCCATTGGTGTAGGCCTGCCACAGCGCCTGGTAGCGATCCTTGTCGCTGTCCGATGGTTTGGATTTGCTCAGACTGCCAAAGTCGAGCTCGAAGTTGGCCATCTCGGCGCCACTGGCTGCCTGCTCCAGCAGATGCTCGCAGCAGTAGCGCTGCCGCCCCTTGACCAGCATAAAGCGAAACGGCAGCTCGCTGTGGCGGTGGTAAAAAGGAAGGTCTTTGTGGATCAGCTGCTCTTGCAGGGCCACTGTGGCGGTGGAGATCACCAGCTTCTTCTGGGTGAGTCGCGCCACCGGAATGGCGCCCTGCGCATAGGAGAGGGATTTGCCGATACCGGTACCCGCTTCGGCAACCAGAATACGGCGTTGTTTGTCGTACTCGCCGGTCAGGGTTTTGGCTATCTCGGCCACCAGAAAGTTCTGCTCTTTGCGCGGCACAAAACCGGGTAATCCATCCGAAATCTGGCGATAGGTTTGACGAATGGTTGCTTTGAGGCGAGTAGAGAGCATGAAGAGAAGGCCAGTTAGGGGTTAATCGAAGGACAAGGATACCCGCAACCCCTCGGTGAGGTCGAGGCAACAGCCATTATCACGGAGTTTTACGCTGATCAGACCACTTTGGTTGTTTATCAGGTAGTTAGCGTCATTTGCATGCAAAATAGACTATTTGAGTCCAAATAATCAGCAGGATTCATTGTAAACGTTTTCCTTTTACCTTGCCGTCAGGTGAGACTTGGCTCACATTTTTGCCTCCATGACTATGGTTTCCGTAAAAAGTTCCAAGTTTTTTCATTGCGGTTCAAAAAATCCGGTGCTAGTCTCGGCGGCATAGTGATGCAAAGAACATCGCTAACACAGGGAATAACAACAACTTAGTGTTTAATTACAGTAGGCATTGGAAACTATGAAAAAGACAATTCTGGCTATTGCCATTCCGGCTCTGTTTGCATCCGCCGCTAACGCCGCGGTGATCTATGACAAAGACGGTACCACTTTCGACGTATACGGCCGTGTACAGGCTAACTACTACGGTGAGCACGATGATACCGATGGCGAGCTGATTGGTTCTTCCCGTCTGGGCTGGTCCGGTAAAGTTGCTCTGAACAACACCTGGTCCGGTATCGCCAAGACCGAGTGGCAAGTTGCTGCTGAAAACTCCGACAAGGGCAGTGACGGTAAGTCTAGCAAGTTCGATGCTCGTCATATCTATGCAGGCTTTGACGGCACCCAGTACGGTAAAATCATCTTCGGTCAGACCGACACTGCTTTCTACGACGTACTCGAGCCGACCGATATTTTCAACGAGTGGGGCGATGCGGGTAACTTCTATGACGGTCGTCAGGAAGGCCAGGTTATCTACTCCAACACCTTCGGTGGTTTCAAAGGTAAAGTTTCCTACCAAACCAATGACGACGTAGCGGTCAAGATCACTGACGTTGGTCAGAAGGTCAAAGAAGATGCCATCTTTGGTTCCGACGTTAAGCGTAAGAAAGCTTATGCCGTTGCCGCCGGTTACGATTTTGACTTCGGCCTGGGCTTCAACGCCGGTTATGCCTACTCCGACCTGCAAAACAAAGTTAACGGTCAGACTGGTAAGAAAGACGAGTGGGCTATTGGCGCGCACTACGCTATCAATGGCTTCTATTTTGCCGGTGTTTACACTGAAGGCGAAGTGAAGAACAAGAGCCTGGGTCTGAAAGATGACGGGCGTGGTTACGAGCTGGCTGCTTCTTACAACGTAGATGCTTGGACCTTCCTGGCTGGTTACAACTTCAAAGAAGGCAAGGCCAACGCTCAAGCTGCCGGTTCTACTTACAAGGATCTGGTTGACGAGACCCTGCTGGGTGTTCAGTACGCTTTCACTCCGAAGCTGAAAGCTTACACCGAGTACAAGATCCAGGGTATCGAGAAGCATGACGACGAGTGGACTGTTGCTCTGCAGTACAACTTCTAATAAGTTGAACAAGAGTAATATCCAGGCTTGAGTCTTTGACCAGGCTACAAATGGCCGAGATAATTTCTCGGCCATTTTCTTTTTTGGCGACAGCGGATTGGCGCCATGATAAATCGCCGAATTGCTGTGTTAAGTGATCTTTGGCAAACCATTTGTCTCGGTTAATCTCTCCTGCTTCCTGCTTCCTGCTTCCTGCTTCCTGCTTCCTGCTTCCTGCTTCCTGCTTCCTGCTTCCTGCTTCCTGCTTCCTGTTTATCTCTTTGATGGGGAGTACACCGTTCTCCTTTGCGTCGTACAGCCTTGCTCGCAGCAGTTTGGTTTGACCGTTAGAGTCTGGCAGCCCTTGCAAGGGGCGGTGCTATTTGCGCGGATTGCGTGGATATTGAGGGGGCATACTTGCTGGATGTGAGGCAGCGCCAGGGGAGGGTATTGAGGCCAGTCAGCTGTGGGGGCTCGACGTAGGGCCGAGCGTGACTGGCGTCAGTGTTTAAATCGGTAACAAATAAAATGGGAAGATGCCCAGGCATCTTCCCATTCTGGCGATATGAGATCAGCCGTGTTGGCGGCGGTCGTTGGCCTGGGCGAGCAGCATGCGGCTTTCACGCAGGAACTGGTCGGCGTGTTCGCCGAAGAAACCGGAGACTTGAGAGAAGGCCTCGATGAAACCGTCCCTGTCGCCCCGCTCCAGCAGCCCCAGCGCTTCGCCGAAGTTTTGGTAGTAGCGACGGATCATCGCCAGATTCTGCGGTGACGACAAAATGATGTCGGCATAGAGGTGGGGATCCTGAGCGAACAGCCGCCCCACCATGGCGAGCTCCAGCCGGTAGATGGGGGAGCTTAGCGCCAGCAGGCGATCCAGATTGGCCTGCTCGCGCGCGAGGTGCCAGCCATAGGCAAAGGTGGCGAAGTGACGCAGTGCCTGAATGAGGGTCATCGCCTCATCGTGGGCCTTGGCTTCTACCTGTTGCAAGCGGGCGCCCCAGATAGTCATCTGATCCAGCAGCCACTGGCTGGCGGCGCCGTCGCGCCCCTGACAGCAGACGATCACCTGCTTGGCAAGGCTCGCCACATCCGGCCCGAACATGGGGTGCAGTCCCAGTACCGGCCCTTGGTGCACAGCCAGCATGTGCTCGAGCGGCGCCGCTTTCACGCTGGTGACATCAACCAGCAGGCAATCTGCGGGCAGGTTGCCGAGCCGATCAATGATCTGGCAGGTGATGTCGATGGGCACTGCCACCATCACCAGTCCTGCGCCCTGCAGGATCTCGTCAGCGCGCGGCCAGTCTGCTTGTTCCAGCGTCTCGACCCGGTAGCCGGAGAGGCTGAACATATGACCGAACAGCCGGCCAAGCTGGCCCTGACCGCCGATGATGACCACCTTGCCAAGGTCCGGCTTCATACACTTGAAGCCAGTATCTTTCTCGCTGGCATAAGATTCACGCATCACCCGGCGCAGCACATCTTCGATGAGATCGCCGGGCACCCCTAACTGCTCGGCCTCGGCGCGGCGGCGGGCCAGCATGCTCGCTTCCCGGTCCGGTGCATAGATGGGCAGGCCGTGGCGGCTCTTTACTTCACCCACTTCTCCCACCAGGGCCAGACGGGCGGCCAGCAGATCGATCAGCTGCTTGTCCACCGCATCTATCTTGTCCCTGAGTACATTCAACTCTTCAGCCATATCCAGTCCCTGCTGGCGCCGCGAGCGGCGGCGCCCTGAAAATCAAGATGCAACAAGGTATCACGGCGTGAGCGGTTTGATGCCACCACTAGTGATACCTCGATTGTTCAATAGGTTACGACAAGATACCACGGCTTACCGTGCAGTTCTGCCCTTGAGGGGGTCAGCCAGCTGGTTGTGGCAGCGGTCCAGCAGGGTAGCGGTGGTGTCCCAGTCGATGCAGGCATCGGTGATGGAGACCCCGTAGCGCATCTGCTCCTTGGGCTGCTCGCTGGACTGGTTTCCCTCGAACAGGTTGGATTCGAGCATCACCCCGATGATGGAGCGGTTGCCCTCCTGGATCTGGTGGATGACGTTGTCGGCCACCTTGGGCTGCAAACGGTGATCCTTGCTGGAGTTGCCGTGGCTGCAATCCACCACAAGGCTCGGCAGCAGGCCCGCTTTCTCCAGCGCCTCTTCCGCCAGCGACACGTTGACCGAGTCATAGTTGGGATGTTTGCCGCCGCGCAGGATCACGTGGCCATCCGGGTTGCCCTGAGTCTGCAGCAGCGCAACCTGGCCCTGCTGGTTGATCCCCATAAAGGCGTGAGGGGAGGAGGCCGCCTGCAACGCATTAATGGCAGTCCCCAGGTTGCCGTCGGTGCCGTTCTTGAAGCCGACCGGCATGGAGAGGCCGGACGCCATCTCCCTGTGGGTCTGGGATTCGGTGGTACGGGCGCCAATAGCTGACCAGGAGAAGAGCTCCGCCAGGTATTGCGGGCTGATGGGGTCGAGCGCTTCTGTGGCCAGCGGCAACTCCAGCTCCGCCAGCCAGCAGAGCAGCTCGCGGGCACGGTGCAGCCCCAGTTCCACATCGAAGGTGCCATCCAGATTGGGGTCGTTGATAAAGCCTTTCCAGCCGACCGTGGTGCGCGGCTTTTCAAAGTAGACCCGCATGACAATGTAGAGAGAGTCCTGATAGGCATCATGCAGCGCTTTGAGTCTGGTTGCGTACTCTTTGGCGGCGTCCATGTCGTGGATGGAGCAGGGACCACAGATCACCAGCAGCCGGTGATCGCGGCGGTGAATGATATCGGCGATGGTATTGCGGGCCCCTTGCACGAATGCCAGCGCCTTGTCGGAGATGGGTAACTTCTCCTTGAGCTGGGCAGGCGTGATCATCACTTGTTCGGACTGGATATGTATATTGTTCAGGGGATCTCGTTGCATAGTCTCTTCGCCTCGTCAGAGTCAGCACACTGGTTTTGATGCTACCGGCTGTAATCTTAGGTTTACGAAAGTGCCGCTTTCGTTACAAATGGCCATCACAATACCAAGTAAATGCCAACTTTCAAGTGTGAATATGGAATTTAATAGCCTTTTGGCAATATGAAAATACTGCTCATCGCCAAAGGTTTGGATTAACTGCCAAATTTGTCCATGAAAAGCTACTGATGTAATTATATATTTACAGCCTAAAAAGAGGAGGTCGAATGGCGGGGGGCAAGTGGCTATAAAAAACGGGAGCCTGCAAGGGCTCCCGTTTTTTGTCGCGATAACAGTGCTGGTCGGAGAGTTATGCCGGTACGGCCTGCTCTACAGCCTGCTTGCGCGCCGTTTTTGCCAGTGCATCCAGCATGGGCTTGGTGACCAGTACGATCCCCTGTTCGGATCGGTGGAAGCGGCGGGCATCTTCATCGGCGTTCTCACCGATCACCATCCCTTCCGGCAGCTTGCACCCCTTGTCGATCACTACCCGACGCAGCCGGCAGCCGGCACCGATCTCCACACCCGGGAAGATCACGGCTTGATCCAGAGTGCAGAAGGAGTCGACTCGTACATTGGTGAAGAGCACCGAGCTCAGGATGAAGGAGCCGCTGACGATGGTGCCGCCCGAAAACATCGAGTTGATGGTCATGCCGTGCTGACCGTTTCTGTCCTGCACGAACTTGGCGGGAGGGGTCATGTTCTGGCTGGTCCAGATGGGCCACTCCTGATCGTAGATATCCAGCTCCGGCGTGACGGAGGCGAGATCCATGTTGGCTTCCCAGAAGGAGTCCACGGTGCCCACGTCGCGCCAGTAGGGGCGGCGATCCGGACAGCAACCGACACAGGACATGCCAAACGGGTGAGCGAATGCAGTACCCTCTTTCACCACGCGGGGGATCACGTCCATGCCGAAATCGTGATGGGACTGTGCGTTGGCAATGTCCTCTTCCAGCAGTTGGTAGAGATATTCGGCATCAAAAATATAGACGCCCATGGAGGCCAGCGCGGTGTCGGCCTTGCCCGGCATGGCTGGCGGGTTGGCGGGCTTTTCGACGAAGGCGTTGATCTTGCGATCATCATCCACAGCCATTACCCCGAAGGCGCTTGCTTCACTGCGTGGCACCTCGATGCAGGCTACAGTCACCTTGGCACCCATATTGACGTGGTCGAGCAGCATGGCGGCGTAATCCATCTTGTAGATGTGATCGCCTGCCAGCACCACCACATATTTGGGGGCGTGATCGCGGATGATATCCAGATTCTGGTAGACCGCATCGGCGGTACCTCGATACCAGTTCACCTCATCCACTCGCTGCTGGGCAGGGAGCAGATCGATAAATTCGTTCATCTGGTAGCGCAGGAAAGACCAGCCGGACTGGAGATGGCGCAACAGGCTGTGGGATTTGTACTGGGTCACGACACCGACCCGACGGATGCCGGAGTTGATGCAGTTGGAGAGCACGAAATCGATAATGCGGAATTTGCCGCCGAAATGGACGGCAGGCTTGGCACGGTTGTCGGTTAACTGTTTGAGGCGACTACCCCGCCCTCCTGCGAGTACCAGAGCCATGGTCTCGTTCAGCAACTGTCTGGCTTTTGCTGTATTGGCAGGTTGTAACAACATCTCATATCCCTTTGTAGATAAATCACTACAATGTTGCCTCCTTTGAACCCTCAAGAAAGTGCTTTCAGTCACATTTCAGGGTTTTTGACGTAATAAAATGACCTTTTTGTTATTAAAAATGACGGATTGATCCGTCATTGCTTTCAATATGGTCAGTTGTCAATTGAGGCGACTTGGCCAGTAACAGGAGCGACGGGGATTGGCGGGGGAGGGTAGCAAAAGCCCCTGCCAATGGTTGGCAAGGGCATAGTTGGTAGAGGCTCGATTAGCCGACTCTGGATAGCAAGGGTCAGGCTGCGTTGGCCACTGGCTCCTCGCTCTTTTTCTGATAGGCCTGCGGGGTGAGGCCCAGCAGCTCCTGCACGGTCGAGGCAACGGTAATAGAGGAGACGGTGCCTACCAGGATCCCGGCAAACAGGGTGAAGGAGAAGCCGTAGAGAGCGTCACCGCCAAACAGCAGCAGCGCGCCCACGGTAAACAGGGTGGTGCCCGAGGTGATCATGGTGCGACTGAAGGTTGCCCTGATGGCCACATCGGAGCATTCGTGGATGCCCATCTGGGTACGCGAGCTCAGCAGATCCCGCAACCTGTCCGAGATGACGATGCTGTCGTTGAGGGAGTAGCCGATCACCGCCATCAGACCGGCGATGATGTTCAGATCGAATTCGATCTGAAAGAGTGACAGCAGCCCCAGCGCTACGATAGCGTCATGGACCACCGAGAGCAGGATGCCGATGGCCTGACGCCACTCGAAGCGAAACGCCAGATAGGCCGACATCGCCAGCGAAGCGACCAGCACGGCCAGCATACCCTGCTGGAACAGCTCGGCACCCACCTGAGGACCGACGATGGTGGTGCGCAGCAACTCGACCGGCATCCCCAACTGCTGGGTCAGCATGGTGGCGAGATCCGCCGCGGGCCACGGCAACTCATGGGGTGGCAGCTTGATCAGCCACTCGCCGGGAATACCGGCCGAGCTCAGCTCAACGGCTCCCGCCAGCGGGGAGACCAGCATGGCATTGAGCTCATGGGCCTCTTTCAGGGTCTGGATATGAAACTCCAGCAGGATCCCGCCGGTAAAATCGAGCCCCAGTGTCAGGCCGTTCACCAGCAAGATGGCGACGCTGGCCACGGTCAGCAGGATGGAAGCCCACAGGCCGATATAACGCCAACGGGTCAGCCCCATGGCAACGATCATTCTCAACATAATTCTCTCCTTGGCCAGCCAGCATCAGGCTGTTGGCCCATCACGACGTGTCGCGACACGCCGGGAAATAGTGTTCTGCTTTGGCCGCTCCGGCCATATCCATGGCCGATGGCGCAGCCAAAGCCGCTCATCAGAGGGATTGCTGTCCCGTTACACCTTCAGCGTGCGCTCGTTGCTGCGTCCCCACAGGGGATTGATGATGGCGCGCGTTCCCCAGATCCCGGTGATCATGCTGGAGAGCAGACCCAGAATGAGGGTGATGGAGAAGCCCTGCAGCGGCCCGGAGCCGATGGAGTAGAGCACCACGGCGCAGATGAGGGTGGTGATGTTGGCATCGAAAATGGTGTGGAAGGCCGAGCGATAGCCAAAGTCGATGGCGTTGGCCAATGAGCCCCCTTCTCGCAGACGGTCCCTGATCCGCTCGAAGATCAGCACATGGGTATCCACCGCCATGCCCACCGTCAGCACCAGACCGGCGATCCCCGGCAGGGTCAGCACGGCGCCCGGCAGCACTGCCAGCATGCCGACCTGCATCAACAGGTTGGCGACCAGCGCCGTGATGGCAACCCAGCCGAATTTGCGGTACCAGGCCATCATAAACAGCATCATGCCTGCCATGCCGAAGGCCAGCGCGGTGAAACCCGCCTCGATATTCTGCATCCCCAGCGTCGGGCCTATGCTGCGTTCTTCCAGGATCTTGAGAGGGGCGGTGAGGGCACCGGCGCGCAGCAGCATGGCCAGCTCTTGTGCTTCCGGCAGACTGCCAATGCCGGTGATGCGGAACTGGTTGCCAAGGGCGGTCTGGATGGTGGCGACGTTGATCACCTCGCTCTGGGCGCGCAGTTTGCCCTGGGCATTGGTCTTGTACTCGGTGAAGACGGTCGCCATCGGCTTGCCCACATGCAGGCGGCTGAACTGGTTCATCTTGCTGCCACCCAGGGTGTCAAGCACGATATTGACCTGGGGCTGGCCCATCTCGCCCATATTGGCGCGGGCATCGACGATGTGCTCGCCGGTGAGTACCGGCTTGCGCGCCATGCCGACGGCCTGACCGTTGCGATCGGCGATGTAGAAGTGGCTGTCGGCTTTGGCCTCGTAGAAGGCCAGCGAGGCGGTGGCCCCGATCACCTCTTTCGCCTGTTTGGGGTTATGTACCCCGGGCAGTTCGATACGGATACCATCCTGCCCCTGACGCACCACCGAGGCCTCGACGATGCCGAGCTCGTTGATCCGTTTTTTCAGGATCGACAGGTTCTGGGTCACGGCGTTGTTGACCAGCAGGGTACGCTCCGCCTCGCTCAGCACCAGTTTCAGATCATTGCCGGAGCGGGTCAGCTTCCACTGATCCTGACGGGTACCGGCACTCTCCTTGATGATGGCGAGCCAGCTCTCCTGTTCGGCCACCTCCGGCAGGGTGACGGCTACGGCGCCCTGTGCGCTGCGCGTGACGCTGGCGCCGCGCAGGTTGGCTTCACGGAAGCGGGTGCGCAGGTTATCCACCAGATTCTTGGTCTGATTGTCGATGACAAAGTCCACGTCCACCCCGATAAGCAGCTGGGAGCCGCCACGCAGGTCCAGTCCCAGCTTGATGGGATCGGCGCCGAGGCGGGTGATCCAGGTCGGCGCGTTGGAGTGAAACTCCAGGGTCAGGGCGGCACTGTCGACCCCTTGCTGCTCCAGCAACTGCTTTGCGCGCTGCTGCTCGCCCTGGCTGGCAAAGACCAGCTCGACCCGCTCAGGTTGCTCAATGACCTTGAGCGGGGTCAGGTGCTTGTCGCTCAGCAACATCTGTTGCTGGGGGGTCAGGCGCTGCTGTCCGTGCAGGCCGAGGGAGGGCTGCTCACCAAAAAAGGTGGGCAGGGAGTAAAAGGTAAAGGTCAACAGCATCAACAGCAGCAGTGCGTACTGCCACTTGCTCATGCGGTTGAGAACGGTGCGATTGCTCTTTCTCATGGCAAACAAGCCTCTGTCAGGAGAATGGTGCCCGGGCCGATAGCAACAAGGCTCGGCAAGGCGCAAAAAATGGGATGCATCAAATGCGGATCAGGCAGTTGCCGGATCCGTAAGGAAGAGGAGATGAGCAAACAGTGGATGTGCCAGCCCCTCCGGGGTCAGGCGCTCAGATAGCTCTGGGTGAAGCGGTATTGTAGATGTTGGCGCTGTAGATGGCGCCGGTGGATCGCGCCAAAGCGATCGCGAAAACTCTGTTTGTGATAGAGCTCGGGGGCCAGCATCAGCCAGCCAAGCAGCAACAGCAGGATGGCCTGGGCCGACCAGCTCTGGATCAGCTCGTAGACCACACTCTTGGGCTGGTTGTCACTGCGCAGGGATTGTTCGAGACGCAGCAGGTGATTCTGATGGCTGCCAACAAACTTGATGATGCCATCATCGCTGTCGCTAAGCTGATTGAACACCTGAGTCTGCTGCTGTTCACTCTGGGGAGATGCGGGTAGCAGCGGGCCTTCCATTCGGGCGATGGAACAAAGCAGGGTGAGGGCGATAACCAGAGTGACCAGCACCAGTTTTACTTTGTCGATAAGGCGCAAAAAGTTAATTCCCGATAAATAGAAAGGACAAACTACCACACGCGCCCGGTTTGAACAAGGTTGCCCCGGGCGCATGGCACCATTCGGTGCCGCTCGTCAGCTGCCGCTCATCTGCTTGAAGTCGCGGGCGTAGCCCTTGAGCAGGGAGTAGAGATGGGCCCGCTGGGAGATATCCAGCGACTGGCTCATGGCGCTCAGCCAGTTGACGGTACGCTGGCGCGACTGTTCGGTATAGCCGGTAAAGCGGCCATCCATCAGCCCATCCCCTTCGGCCAGCAGGTCAGTCAGCTCGCGGGTAAAGTCGGGACTCTGGCGCTGCTTCATCAGCCTGTCCAGCTCCTGGGTCCAGGACTCCTGAAACTCGAGCCAGGGGGGCATTAGCTCGTATTGCCATTCGGCCCACTGGGCCACCAGTGGCGCCTGTGCCGGTTTCACCTCACCAATCCAGAACTCGAGCCGCTTGTTCATCTTGTCGCGAAACTCCGCCAGCATCTGCTCTTTGGGCTCAGTGGCAAAGTCCTTTTGCCGTTCCTGTTGCCGCTTGACCCGATCGGTCATAAAGCGGGCCACCTGCTCGTCGGTCAGGGTGCGCGCCAGCCTGACGGCACGGGGGATAGTGTTTTCCAGCGTGCGGGTCAGGCTCTGCTGCACCGCATCTAGGTTGGTCGAGATCTGCTCCGGCGTCATGGGGCTGGCCACCGCCTTGGCCAGTGCATCGAGATCCCTGGCGTAGCGCGGCAGCTCGTGCTGGCGGTGCCAAGCCATCAGCCCCTTCACTTCGCGGCTGAGCAGATCCTTCTGCGAATAGGAGAGGGCAAAGTAGTCATCCAGCTGCCAGATGATGGCGGTATCGAGCCAGTAGTAGATCACCCGGGTGGAGCAGCCGGTCAGCAGCAGGCCGATCAGCAGCAGACCCCAGGTTTTCGGCTTGTGCCAGCGCACCTTGTTTATCATCTGTTACTCCAGTCGTTGCCGGTTGATGGCGATCAGGGTGTCATAGTCGAGTGAGGGCTGTTGCTCTGTCATCAGCAGGGCCCAGAGCAGGCCGATATAGTCGACCCAGGGTAAAAATGCCTCGCTCTGAAAATCGGGCCACTGGTGGCGCGGCAGGGCCTGCAGATAGTGCGCTTCCAGCTCGTCGCGCCGCTCGGCGGGCCACTCATGGGTGCGCTGGATGCTGGCGAGCTCAAAGCCGGGGTGACCTGCCGCGCCATACTCCCAGTCGATGACCCAGGGTTTGCTTCCCAACAAGTTAGCCGGATTGAGATCATGGTGGCAAGGGCGCCAGCAATCATTTGGCTCACTGCTGGCGAGCAAGCCCCGCTCCAGGGCGGGCAGCCAGGAGGGAATGTGGGCCAGTCGGGCGCGATAGCCCGCGGCGTGGGCTCGCACCGCCATCACCACCTCAGGCAGCGGCAGGCGATGGAGCTTGCGCAGCACCTCAGCCAGCAGACGGGGCTGATCGGCTTCCGGTGGTGCCGCGAGCACCCAGTTTGGCTCATCGCACCATTCGAGCAGCATCAGACCGCTGGCGGGATCGCCATAGTGGCAAGGCAGCGCCAGCCCTTCGGCCATCGCCCCCTGATAAAGCTGCCACTCGGTGGAGCGGTCGATGCCAAGGCGCAGCGGATCGGGGTGCCCTTGACGCAAAAAGTAACTGCGCCCCGAGGGGAGGCGCAGTCGATAGTTGCAGTTGGTCAGGCCTAACCCGAGTGGTTCCAACTGCCCCTCCCGCCAGGGGGCGGGCAGGCTGGCCAGTAGCGGATCACAGTTGCCTGTCACCAGGAGCCTGTTACCAGCCAAAGGTGGATTTCTTCGCCTGTTTGCGGATCTCTTTCTGATCGGCCCATAGCAGTTCGCCGTTTTGCAGGTCCATCAGGTTCATGGTCATCTGGTAGTAGACATCCTTCACCTTGCCATTGTCCTTGACGATGCTGGCGAGGTTGCCATAGACCATGTAGCGGGCACCAGTCTGCTTGCCAAGCCGCACCATGGAGGCAGGATCCACCATGCCGCTGCTCTGCTGGTATTCGAGCTGCTGCTTGACGGCGGCCACCTTGCTCATGTCGACGAAGCGGAACTTGCCGGCCCGCAGCAGCTTGGTGCGGATGGTGTCGGTGATGGCTTCGGTATCGATGTGCTCGGAGGTCTTGTTGCGGATAGAGTCCATAAACATCACCGGACGACCGCCTGCGGTGATCTCGCTGGTGGCAGGGGAGGCGAGCATGGAGTCCGCCATCTTGTCGGCGATGGCCTGCAGGTCGCTTGAGCCGTAATCGACGGTGACGGTTTCGGTTTCAGTGGGATCGCCATAGCTGACGGTAGTGCTGGAGCAGCCGCCCAAGAGCAATGCAGAGGTCAGGATCAGCAGGGCATGATTCATTTTCATCAGTAGGATTCCTCAATCACTTCGCGTACGTAAATCCGGTAACCTTGCGCCGCCGGGCTGGGCGCCAGGGCCGAGAGGGTGCGGGTCTGATAGCCATGCAGCTTGATGGGGGTCCAGCCGCGGCCATCGCTGGCGACCTCCTGACCGGCCTCATCATACCAATAGAAGATATATTGCAGCTTGTTATCGCTGCGCTGGGTGCTGGCAGCGGCCACATTGACCTGCAGCAGGCCATTTTGCTGGCGGCGGCTCAGCTCGGTCAGGGTGACGTTGACGTTTTGATGCTGCTCTGCCACTGGTGCACCGCCCGCCGGGCCATAGAGCGCCACGCCGGAGGTGTTGGTGGCGCAGCCGGTCAGCAGCAGCGCGAGCCCGAGGGCCAACCCGTATGCTTTCATCTTGCTCTCCTTAATCGGGGTGAGTGGGGCCGCGAGTGTGCCTGCCCGGTTAATTGTCTTGCTCATCTCTCTTCGCCGTCTGCTCAGAGCGGCATCACCCTGGTGGTCAGACCGGCGCCGAGGCGCTGTACCCAGACCAGGGTTATGCGGCCCTTGTGGATGGTGAGCGGCAATTGCCGCTGCGCTGCCCCCGCGCCCAGGGTGAGATTGATTTCACCTGCCGGCACCATCCCCTGCCAGCTCGATGCCTGCGCTGGCAGCGTCAGCCAACTGCGGGTATCGGCCCGCTCCGAGAGGGTGTTGAAGATCCCCACCAGAATATTGCCCACATCCCCTCCCTCTTTGGCGGCGGTGCGGCGCATCTGCTCCTTGGCCACCAGTCGCAGCGCCTGGCGGGTCAGCATGCCGGGCAGCCGCTCCTGCAGATCTTTGGCGGCCAGCGCTTCCAGCCTGACCAGCTCGCTGGTCTGCTCGACCCGCTTGCCGACTTCCACCGTCAGCGGGCCGGTGTCGCTGGCCCGATTATCGTAATAGGGGATGGCGACGGTAAAGGTGCGAAAATCGCCGCGGGAGGTGGAGATGGGGAGCGGCAGGAACAGTTCGCGCCGTGCCGGGATCAAACCATCTTCAAACAGCACCACCAGCTGGCCTTGATCTTTTGCAAGCGGCGGCGCTTTGCGGCCTATCTTTTTCTCGGTCTCGCGGATCTCGTCCGGTGAGCCACGCAGCCGCGCCAGACGCAGCAAGGCATCTTGCAGGCTGCGGTTGTCCGGCGCTATCTGGTAGCCGCGCTGATAGTCGACCCAGGCATCGTTGAGATCCCCGGCCGCCTCATAGAGCACGGCGGAAAAATAGAAGGTGTAGGCGTTCTGAAAACCGTTTTTGACCTTGCCGATCAACCGGTCGAGATCCGGTGCGCCGCGCGACATCAGCTGGCGCATCTCGCCTTCTGCTTCGACCTCTTCGCTCTCATCCTTCGCCTTGCGCACCTCATCGGCTCGCCGTTTCAGGGCCTGTTCCTGCACCTGATTGGCCCGACGCACCTCCACCAGGGCGCCATTGGCATCACCCCGTTGCAGATAGTTGAGTGCCAGATAGTGATGCAGCATGGTGCGTTCGTAATCGGGAGTACGATAGGCCATCGACTGATCGTTAGTGAGCAGACTGCCCACCTGATCCAGACCGTGGCTCAGCCGGTATTCGGCCTGATTGTCTTCCCACTGAAGGCGGCTGTCGGCGGCGGTGAACGCCTGCTTGCTGCCCGCATCCTGACCCGCCAGCCAGGCGATGCGCCCCTCTTCAAGGCGATCGAGGATAAAGGTGTCATCGCCGAGGGTGGAGTCGCGCACCTCGGGCAGCGCTTCGGCGGCATGGCCCAGCAGCAGCTGGTTGCGCAGCGGCACCATCTGATCGGAGTAGGAGACGAACATGTCTTGCCAGCGGGAGGCGCAGCCCCCCAGCAACAGCAGGGCGCCGCAGAGCAACAGGGCGCTGCGGCAGGTTGAGGCGTTGCGATTCATTACAGGCTGAGCAGCGGTCCCAACGGCTCGCCGCCGACCAGATGCATGTGGATGTGGTAGACCTCCTGCCCGCCGTGGCGGTTGCAGTTCATAATGAGGCGGTAGCCATCTTCGGCGATGCCCGCATCGCTTGCCAGCTTGCGGGCCACGGTGAACATCCGGCCAAGGGCCAGTTCATGTTCGGCTTCCACGTCATTGACGGTGGGGATCAGCACATTCGGGATGATCAGGATATGGGTCTTGGCCTTGGGCTGGATATCCCGGAATGCGGTGACCAGATCGTCTTGATAAAGGATGTCGGCAGGGATCTCTTTACGGATGATTTTGCTGAAAATGGTTTCTTGCGCCATGGCTAACTCCCTTATATGAAAAAGAAAATTGAACTTGCATCCCAAGCGGCTCCCGAAAGAAGGCGAGCAGCGCGTCAAGTGTGACACAAGCCGAGATTTGACACAGCTGATGTCCCATTCCCTTCAGTTATTGTTAAGAATACCGATAGCCAGAGGGACGTCATCTGCAGCGCCTGTTCAGGGGTCTGCAGGGTATCAAAAGGACGGGGTACTCAGGCAAGGGACTTTTGCATATACAGCGGGACAATAATGAAACAAACAATGTCGGATCTCTCCATCTTGCAGCGAGTCTACCTTGGCTTCGCGATCCTGGTGGCCGTGATGGTGGCCAGTTCACTACTCACATTTCGTAGTCAGAATACTCTGGGGGGAGCGCTGGAACAGGTGACCCGGCAGTCTATGCCGCTGGTGATTGCCAGCAGCCAGACCCAGATCACCCTGCTCAGTGCCAACAAGTGGCTGGGGGATGTGCTCACCGAGCAGGACCCCAAACAGCTGCCTGCCGAAGTGGCCGAACTGAAACAGGCCAAGGCCGCGGTGGGCAAGAGCCTCGATGCCTTGCGCCAGCAGGTCGCCCACCACCCCGAACTGCAAGGGGAGATGGGCACTCTGAGCCAGCAGGTCGACAGCTACCTGCAACTGACCGATACCCTGCCGGGCGAACACGAGGCGCTGCTCACCCGATTGCACAAGGTCAATCTGGCCAAGGGGCAGTTTCAGGTCAGCTTGCCCCAGTTCAAGAAGAGTCTGGGGGACATGATGATCACCATCGACGACAGCTTCATCAAGATGCTCTCCGAGACCCTGACCACCAAGCTCTCCGCTATCGAACTCTCCACCATGGATGCCCTCAATCAGAGCATTCCGGCCCCCATTGAAGCCGCGCTCAAGCGCAACAGGATGCAGATGGAGGGGTTCAACAGCACCATCAAGGATCTGCAGGGTGAGCTCAAGGATTTCGACAACAACATGGGTCACTACGTCCACGGTTTCGTGCGCGATACGACCGGTAATGAAGGTGTACTCGCCCAGTATCTGACGCTGATGCAACAGCAGGAGCAGATGCGGGAGAAGAGCAAGCAGGCGAGTGCGCTCATCGTGGCAATTCAGGATCGGCTTGAGCGGGTCACCTCTCAGAGCCAGCAACTGATGAACCAGAGCATTCAGCATGCCAAAGCCGCACAGAGCCAGAGCACCCTGACTCAGGGAGCCAGCATCGTAGTCGCCATCCTGATTGCCATGCTGGTGGCTTATACCCTGGGCAAGGCCATTCGCCGTCCGCTCAGGGAGTTGCTGCTGGTGCTGACCGAAGTAACCCAGGGTGACATGACTCAGCGCATCGGTTTTCAGAGCAAGAATGAATTTGGTCAGCTGGGCAGCCAGATCAACCTGCTGATCGCCCAGATGGGGGAGGTACTGGCGCAGCTTTCACAAGCATCGGCCCAGCTTAACGATGCCGCCCACGGCAACCGTCGCACCACCGAATCGGTGCGGGCGGATCTGGAGAAACAGCGGCAGGAGACCGCCTCGGTCGCCGCCGCAATGACCCAGATGGAGGCCTCGGTGCGGGAGGTGGCGCAGGCTGCCAACCAGACACTGGAGCGGGTGCAGGATGTGGAGAAGGCCTCCGAGATGGGACGCAAGGTGATGGCAGGCAATATCACCACCACTCATCAACTGGCGGGCAAACTGCAACAGACCGGCAAGGTGATTGGTGATGTGAGCGCCATGAGCAGCCAGATCGGCAATATCCTCGATGTCATTCGCGGCATCGCCGAGCAGACCAATCTGCTGGCCCTCAACGCCGCTATCGAAGCGGCGCGGGCCGGCGAGCAGGGGCGCGGATTTGCGGTGGTGGCGGATGAGGTGCGCAGTCTGGCGGGCCGCACCGCCCAGTCCACCAGCGAAATCCAGACCATGATCGAGAACCTGCAGCAGGGGGTAGCCAAGGCGGTGACCGTGATGCAGGAGTGCTCTCGCGAGATGGACAGTTGCGTGGATCAGAGCTCTCACGCCAACAACGCCATGGAGGAAGTGCAGGGGATTGTGGTGCTGATCAGCGACATGTCGAGCCAGATCGCCTCTGCCGCCGAGCAGCAGCAGGCCACCAGCGCCGATATCGCCACCAACCTCAACCGCATCTCCGATATCTCGGATCTCAACTATCAGGGGATTGAGCGGGTAGCCGAGACCAGCCAGCAGCTGGACTCCCTTGCCGAGCAGCAGGAGAGCCTGGTCAAGCGCTTCCGCCTGAGCGCCTGATGGTCGAGAGTTGAAACAACAAGGCCCCGCAGATGCGGGGCCTTCTCTTTATTGCGGCCGTGACAAGGGGATCAGGCGTAGGCAATGGCGCCCTTGCCGACCCCTTCATAGGCGACAATCTTGACGAACTTGTCGCCCACCATCTTCTTCACTTCGCGGGCGATGTAGCAGGCCAGCAGCTCGACTGTGGTGTCGGTGTCGATCATCTCTACCTCGGCGGTGGGGATGGCCAGCTGGAACAGCCCTTGCGGCGCCATATATTTGAAGCCGGTGTGATGCTCGCCAAGCTGGGCATTGGCGCGAGGGCTCAAAGCGAGCTCGGTCAGCGCCACCTTGTCCTCCTCGGTGCCGAGGTAGATATCGCCCCAGCGCTCGGCCCAGTTGAGCTCAAGCTCCTGGTCGCGCTCGCCATCGATGTGGATCTCGATGGGAGAGCGGTGGCCGTGGGCGATGCGCTGGCAGTTGCCATCGTGCTTTTTCAGGCCGTGGCTGTAGTGGTAGAAGGCACCGGTGATCGCCTCCTGACGCAGGGTCAGCGACAGATCCTTGATGTTGCCCGGCAGCCGTTTGGCCAGCACCGCCAGCAGGTAGCGGGTCACCGACTCTTTATCAACTTGCGGGGCAGGGATAAAGGCAAAGCCCTGGGATGGGCAGCGCAGATGGATGGAGCGACCCGGGCGCAGCAGATCCACTGTGCTTTCGTCACCATCCAGTGTCTCGACGTGGATCAGCGGGCACTCGGTCGGCACCAGCAGCTTGTGGTCCACCTCTTCATCGATGCTCGACTTGATCAGCTTCTTTACCCGGCCAAAGTCCAGCAGCATGCTCATTTCGTTGAGCTCACCGCTCATTTCGATATCTACCAGCCAGCTCTCGCCCACCATGCCGCGGCGTTCGCAGAGGTAGCTGGAGTCGATCACGGTCAAATCTCTTACAAATAACTTCATCAGTCAGGCCTTGCTACAGAGAAAGGGCAGTTTTGCGCTATTATGACCCGCGATTATCGGCAAAGGAACTGGAACCCCCCATGAACAAACTGCTTATCAAAAATGCCACCCTGGTCAACGAAGGCCGCATCTATGCCTCCGATGTGTTGATCGAGGGGGAACGGATTACCCGCATTGCCCCGGATATCGAGGCGCCCGATGCGCTGGTTATCGATGCGGCAGGTCGCCACCTCATCCCCGGAATGATCGATGATCAGGTCCACTTCCGGGAGCCGGGATTGACCCACAAGGGGACCATCGCCAGCGAATCCCGCGCCGCCGTCGCCGGTGGCACCACCAGTTTCATGGAAATGCCCAACGTCAATCCCCAGACCACCACCCTCGACGCCCTCGAAGCCAAATACCAGATCGCCGCCAACTCCTCCGTCGCCAACTACAGCTTCTATCTCGGCGCCACCAACGACAACCTTGCAGAGATCAAGCGTCTCGACCCCAAGCAGTCCTGCGGGGTCAAGGTGTTTATGGGCTCCTCGACCGGCAACATGCTGGTGGACAATCAGGAGACCCTGGCGGCCATCTTCCGCGAAAGTCCGGTGATGATCGTCACCCACTGCGAAGACACCCCGACCATCGCCAAGGCCGAAGAGGCGGCGCGAGCCAAGTGGGGCGAGAATGTGCCGATGGGCGAGCACGGCCGCATTCGCAGTGACGAGGCGTGCTACAAATCCTCCAGCATGGCGGTGGCGCTGGCGAAAAAATACGGTGCCAAGCTGCATGTGCTGCATCTGACCTCGGCCAAGGAGCTGTCGCTGTTTACCGCCAGCCACGACCTGAGCGAGCTGAAGGACAAGAACATCACCGCCGAGGTGTGCGTTCACCACCTCTTCTTCAATGAAGCCGATTACGAGACCCAGGGCAGCCTGATCAAGTGCAACCCTGCGGTGAAGAGTGCCGCCGACCAGCAGGCACTGCTGGATGCGGTACGCAACGACGTGCTCGACATCATCGCCACCGACCACGCGCCCCACACCTGGGAAGAGAAGCAGAACAGCTACTTCAAGGCGCCGTCCGGCGTACCGCTGGTGCAGCACTCTTTGCAGGCGCTGCTGGAGCTCTACCACAACGGCGTGTTTACCCTGGAGACTATCGTCAAGAAGACCTCCCACGCGGTAGCCGAGCGCTTCCAGGTGCAGGATCGCGGTTATATCCGCGAGGGCTACTTCGCCGATCTGGTGCTGTTGGATCTGGGCAAGCCCTATGTGGTCAACGACGACAACATCCTCTACCACTGTGGCTGGTCACCCTTCAACGGCTACCGCTTCCACAGCACGGTGGAGATGACGCTGGTGAATGGCCAGATCGCCTGGCAAAACGGGCAGGTGACTGACCAGATCCTGGGCAAGCGGCTGACCTTTAACCGCTGATTGTTCGCAAAGCAGGCGAACGCACCGTGGCCGAGGAATTGGCGGCGTTTCCCTGTTGACAGGGCGGGGTCATCTCCATAAACTCTGCCCCCGTCAGCCGAGCTGACTCCGTCGGTGTGTAGCGCAGCCAGGTAGCGCATCTGCATGGGGTGTAGAGGGTCGGAGGTTCGAATCCTCTCACACCGACCAAATTCCCCGGTAAAGGCCTTGTCAAACGACAAGGCCTTTTCTTTTGCCTGCGATTCGCCGCACAGGCGTGAAGCCTGTGGTGATGCACGCTGGTCGCTGCTGGCGTGAGCAGATTGTGCAGTCACCGCGCTTTATGGTGTAGTAACAACTCTGTTGCTCATTTGCCTGGCGAGGCCTCTCGTGTCTGCATCCGTATCTAAACCCTGTTGTCTGCTGATTCTCACCCTGCTGCTGGTGGGCTGCGCCACCCCTTACCAGAGTGAAAAGTCATTCTGGAACGGCCAGACCGGTTTTTCCCAGACCCGGCTTGGCCCGGACAAGTGGCAGCTGGAGTTTGTCGGCAACGATCTGGTGGACAGGGAGACCGCCCGCAAATATGTGCTCAAGCGGGCAGGGGAGCTGGCACTGGCAGAGGGTTACTCCTGGCTCAAGGTCGATGAGCTGACCATTAACCGCGATGCCGTCAGGGTGACCCCATCACGGCCGATCTTCGGCTTTGACGAGGATGAGCCGGATCTCTTTATGGCCCAGATGCAGGTGCAGCATACCATCTCGGCGCTGCTCACTTTTCGCCTGTTGCCACGGGCACTCGATGAGCGAACTCTGGATGCGAAATATCTCGCTGAAATCAAAATAAACAGTGATTAATATTGGTGGTTTGCAAGATCTATATCACATACACCTAATGGCAGGATAAAATTCTGGAGAAAGCCTCTAGATTTACCCCCTGCTTTTAGGCATTCTCCCAGCATACCAGCCGCCAGGAATCAACGGCTCGGATCACAAAAACGGACTGTTGTGGCTCCCATGCCACCGTTTACGGCTTGCACCAATCAAAACCGGGACTCCCCCATGAAAATGAATAAACTGACGGTCGCCATCCTCATCTCCATGATGTTTGGCATCCTCACCGGCCAGGGCTATCGGATGTTTGCCGCAGATCAGGCTGCGGATTTTGCCAATAACATCACGATCCTGACCGATATCTTCCTGCGACTGATCAAGATGATCATCGCTCCCCTGGTCTTCACCACCCTGGTGGTCGGTATCGCCAAGATGGGCGACACCCGCACCGTGGGGCGTATCGGTGCCAAGACCCTCGGCTGGTTTATGCTGGCCTCCCTGATGTCCCTGAGCCTGGGTCTGGTGATGGTGACCCTGATGCAGCCGGGTGTGGGGCTTTCGCTCTCCCTGCCCAATGACACCGCCAGCTCGGGCATTGCTGCCGGTGCCATTACCCTGAAAGATTTCGTGACCCACGCCATCCCCAAAAGCGTGGTAGAGGCAATGGCCACCAACGAGATCCTGCAGATCGTGGTCTTCTCACTCTTCTTCGGTCTGGCCGCCGCTGCGCTCGGCGATCTGGCCAAGCCGGTGGTGGTGCTGATGGCCAGCGCTGCCGAGATCATGCTGAAAGTGACCGGTTACGTGATGAACTTTGCGCCGTTCGCGGTATTTGGCGCCATCGCCGCCATGGTGGCCAAAGAGGGGCTGGGTATTCTGGTTACCTACGGCAGCTTTATGGCCCAGTTCTACATCGCGCTGGCCTGCCTCTGGCTGCTGCTGATCGCCATGGGCAGCGTCTTCCTGCGTGGTCGTGTCATCAAGCTGCTGGCGATGATCCGCGAACCCATCCTGCTCGCCTTCTCGACCGCCAGCTCTGAAGCCGCCTATCCGAAGACCCTGGATCGTCTGGAGAAGTTCGGTTGTGACAAGCGCATTGCCAGCTTCGTGCTGCCGATGGGTTACTCCTTCAACCTCGACGGCTCAATGATGTACTGCACCTTCGCGGTGATGTTCATTGCCCAAGCGTATGGAATCGAGCTCTCCATGGCCCAGCAGATCACCATGCTGCTGCTGCTGATGGTCACCTCCAAGGGGATGGCCGGGGTACCGCGCGCCTCTCTGGTGGTGATTGCCGCCACCCTGAACCAATTCCATATTCCGGAAGCGGGCATCCTGCTGCTGCTGGGGATCGATCACTTCCTCGACATGGGCCGCTCTGCCACCAACGTGCTGGGCAACGCCATCGCCGCCAGCGTGGTGGCCAAGACCGAAGACAGTCTGGGTGAAACCGTCGCGCTGGGCGAGAGTGAGCCAGCCAAAGCCTGATCACAACGCCATGAAAAATAAACAACAACGGCCCGCCAATGCGGGCCGTTGTTGTTTATGGCTCGTCTACACTGCTAGATAGTTTTCATCTGGAGTGTACGGTTATGAATATTGCTCGTCGACTGCAACTGATCGCGCTGCTGGTGATGCTGACGCTCATTTTTCTCAGTTGGTTCAGTATCAACCGCCTCGATTCGGCCAACCGGGATTTAGGCTATGTGACGGACAATACGGTGCCCAGTATTTCGCTGATTAAGGAAGTGCAGGCCGATTTCTATGAATTGCACTCGCTGGTGCAGACACATGTGCTCAATACCGACACCGGCAAGATGCAGCAGATCGAAACGGGTATCACCGAGATACAGGGACAGATCACTTCACTGCTCGACAAATACAAAGCTGAGATGCTCTCCAATGATGAAGATCGGCGCCTGACCGACGATGATCAACGTATTGTCGCGCAATATTATCAGGAGATAGACAAGGTTCTGCAGCTCTCCAGACAAAACAAGAACGATGAAGCGCGAGACATGCTGGCGGGAGAAGCCACCAGAGTGTTCCAGCAGTTTGCCAAGGCAATCGAGCTTCACGTCAACTTCAATATGGATTTGGGACTGGCGCTCAAGAAGCAGGGCCAGGAGAACTACGACAACAGCCTGCAAACCCTGCTGTTTATCGCCGGTGGCACCATTGTGCTGACGATGGGGCTGTTTGTCTGGTTGTTCAATCAGGTGGCCAATCCTCTTCGCACCGCCATGGATACCCTGACCCGGATCCAGCGCGACCTCAACTTTACCCTCAGAGCGGATGTGAAACAGCAGGATGAGATTGGTCTGACCCTCAATGCGGTCAACCGGTTGCTCGATACGCTGCAACAGACATTTACCGAATTTTCCGTCGGCAGCTTGCAGATCAAGAGCACTGCCGAATCCCTCTCTCAAGCGGCGCAGCACCTCGCCAGCTCGGCCAGTCAGGCCAATGATGCTACCAGTCTGATCGCCGCCGGTGTGGAAGAGATGACTGTCAGCATCACAGATATCTCCCAGCGTACCCAGGAGACGAGCCGTATCACCAATGAGTCAGGGCAGCTGGCTAGCGAAGGAAGCAGAACCATAGATCGTACCGTTCATGCCATCAACGAGATCGCCGACTCCATTCGGCAGGCCTCGGCCGAGGTCATTGCGCTGGGTGAGGGCATTTCGCGCATTGGCGGTGTGGTCAACGTGATCCGTGATGTGGCGGGGCAGACCAACTTGCTGGCCTTGAACGCGGCCATTGAGGCGGCGAGGGCCGGGGAGTCCGGCCGTGGCTTTGCGGTGGTGGCAGATGAAGTGCGCAAACTGGCTGAGCGCACAGCCCAATCCACTCAGGAGATATCTGCCACTGTAGAGGCGATCCAGCAGGAGTCGAACAATACGGTCTCCCGCATGCATCTGGTGGAGGAGAAGGTGAGCCAGGGGGTCAACATGGCGACCGAGAGTGGCGCCATTATTGCCGAGATCCGCAGTGCGTCGCACCGGGTGATGGAGCAGGTGGGCGAGATCACCAATGCCATCCGCGAGCAGAGTTCGGCCGCCGAGTCGATCGCTCATCAGGTAGAGCAGATTGCTCAGGTCGTGCAGCAAACCAGCAGCACAGCGGAAGAGACCTCAGCCGCCGCCGAGGAGCTCAATGTCACCACAGAGAGCATCCACCAGCAGATATCCCGTTATCGCATTCAGTAACGCCGAGAGTTGTTATCCATCTGCTATCCCCGCCAGCCAGCTGGCGGGGATTTTTTATATGACCTGCTTAGAAGCCTGAGCCCGGTTGCTGCAAAAATGCCGCCTCTTCCGGTGTGCTGGTGCGACCGAGTATGTCGTTGCGGTGGGGGAAGCGGCCAAAGCGTTCGATGATCACCTGATGGCGGCGGGCAAAGTCGGCAAATCCGGCAAAGGTCGCCTGCGCCGGTGTGCCAGCCTGCTCGGCAGCGAGTGCCTCGAACAGCGCCACACTTCTGGCCTGTTGTTCGCGGGATTCGGCATGCTCCAGCGGCAGATAGAAGAAGACCCGCTCCAGTGGCGAGAGGGATTTGTCAGCCCCGATGGACAGCCCTTTCAGGCAGAGATCCCGTGCCAGCGGATCCTGGGTAAAGGCCGCAGGCGTGCCGCGATGAATATTGCGCGGCAGCTGGTCGAGCAGCAGGATCAGCGCCAGCCGACCGCTGGAGAGATCGGCCCAGTGGGCGAGACTGCCCTTGGCTGCCGCCTCCGCCAGCTCGCCAAAGCGGCTGGCCAGCAGGGCATCCGTTTCGCTGCTTTTTCCCCACCAGAGGGGGGCTTGCCGTGTGGCCCGCAGAACGTCATCGGCTTCGTCGCCAAACCAGAAATCGAGCAGAGGTTGCCAGGGTTGCATGGGAACTCCTTGAGGTGATTCAGAGGGAACCAGGAACAAATGGCTCGGGGGTGCTGCCGAAACGGCGGCTTCTCGTTACACTGTGCCATCTTTTGCCCGAAAGACGTAACCCCCCGATGGTGAGCGCCGGATTCTTGGCTCGGCCGATGATGGCCTGCCATCGCCATGAGGTGGTCCTGTTGACCCTGGTGGTTATCGGGACGTACACCTCTCTCCTGGGGTTGTTCTCACTGATATAAGGAATCTCTGATATGGCTGGAACCAGTTTGTTGGCCCTGCTCGATGATATCGCCAGCGTGCTTGATGACGTGGCGCTGATGACCAAGATGGCGGCGAAGAAGACTGCCGGGGTGTTGGGTGATGATCTGGCCCTCAACGCGGAGCAGGTCTCCGGGGTGCGCGCCGAGCGGGAGTTGCCGGTGGTGTGGGCGGTGGCCAAGGGGTCATTTCGCAACAAGCTGATTCTGGTGCCCGCCGCCATCGCCATCAGTGCCCTGGTGCCCTGGCTTATCACGCCGCTCTTGATGCTGGGAGGCGCCTACCTCTGCTTTGAGGGGGCCGAGAAGCTGGCCCACAAGTTCCTGCCTCATGAAGTGAGCGAGGGTGAGGCACACACAGCTTCTATTCCCGATGATCTGGTGGCCTTCGAGCAGCAGAAGGTAAAAGGGGCGATCCGCACCGATTTTATTCTCTCTGCCGAGATCATCGTCATCGCCCTTGGCACGGTACAGGGAGCAAGCCTCGCGCTGCAGCTCTCGGTAGTGGCGGGCATCGCCCTGCTGATGACCATCGGGGTCTACGGGTTGGTGGGGCTGATCGTCAAGCTCGATGACATCGGTCTGCATCTGCTGCAAAAGCACGATGGTAGCGCCCTGCGCCGCGCGGTGGGGCAGGGACTGCTGGTGACGGCGCCCCGTCTGATGCACCTGCTGGCACTGGTCGGCACCATCGCCATGTTTATGGTGGGCGGCGGCATTCTGGTGCATGGCTGGCCCTTTGCCCATCACCTGATTGAAGGCGCAGCCGCTGTCGTTGCCACCCTGCCCACAGTAGGGGCCGTACTGGCGGCGGTGACGCCGACGCTGCTCAACTCCGTGGCCGGTGTGGTGGCGGGTCTGCTGCTGGTTGCCGTGATGACGCTGGTGAGCCGTCTTGCCCCAGCCAAGGGATAAGCGAGCTTGCGGGCCATTGTCTCTTTTTTCCTCTCTTCATTTTTTGGCCTTCGGGTTGCCCGGTGTCGGACTTGCTGCCCGCAGGTCTGTTGCGCCTCCCGATAAAGGCCTTTGCGAGAAGTTATGTATCAACAACAGTGGAATAACGACCATATCTACCCGGGCCTCGACAGCACCGAGCTGGAAGCGGACATGCGCGCAGCCCGCCACGCGCTGGAAGAGCTGGCCAGCTATATGGCGGGTCTGGACGGGGTGTGCGACGATGACGCTGCGCTGCTGAATTTTTTGCGGGAGGTGCGGCTGCGGACTCGGGACATTCACAACATTGGCTGGAACATGGCGATTCTGGCCGCGTGCCGCGGCAGCCAAGATGCGCGGGATCCGCAGGCCAAACAGCTGGCGTCACGTGCCCGTACCCTCATTGCCGATCTTTTCAAGACCCTGGCGCCGGTGGAAGATCTGATGCTGGCGTTGCCGGAAGAGGAGTTCGCCGCGCTGATGAGGGATCCGCTGCTCGGTGAAGAGGCGTACCGCCTGCGCCATGAGCGTCGCTTGCAGGATCAGCGCCTGCCGGTGGCGGCTGAGCAGCTGGTGATCGGCCTTGGCACCGATGGCCTTCATGCCTGGGGCAACCTCTACAATGATCTGGTGGGCAAGATCAGCTTGACCATTGATGGCCGCGAGATGGGGCTGGCCGAGGCGAGCAATCTGCTCTCCAGCCCGGTGCGGGCATTGCGCCTTGAGGCGTTTGATGCCATCAGTGCTGGCTGGGAAGGTGAGCAGGAGACGGTCGCCGCCATACTCAATGCCCTCAACGGCTGGCGGCTGGAGCTGGCCCGTCAGCGTGGCAACACCCGGTTGCTCGATGCGCTGGATTTCTCCTGCCACCAGAGCCATATCGAGCGTGCCACCCTCGATGCCCTGATGAGCGAAACCTGGCGAGCCCGTGGGTTGGGCCAGCGGGCGCTGGAGCTGATGGCCGAGCGCCTTGGTCTCGACGATCTGGGGCCGGAGGATCTCTTTGCGCCGCCGCCTGCTTCCAGCAGCCGCGACATTCCTTTTGATGAGGCGATCGAGTTGATTGCCGATGCCTTTAGCCGATTCGATCCCGAGATGGGGGCATTTGCCCGCATGATGGCCGAGAGGGGGTGGATTGATGCGGCGCCCACGCCAAATCGCCGCACCGGCGCTTACTGCACCAAGTTTGCCGAACCGGTCGAGCCACGGGTCTTTGTTACCTATGCTGGCACCATGGACAACGTCATTACCCTGGCCCATGAGCTGGGTCACGCCTGGCACAACTGGGTGATCCGCGATCTGCCGATGAGCCAGCGCCGTTACCCCATGACGCTGGCGGAGACCGCCTCTATTTTTGCCGAAACCCTGGTGCGTAGCGCCTTGTTTGAACAGGCGCAAAGCCCGGAAGAGCAGCTGGCCATTGCTTGGGCCGAAGCCGATGGAGCTGCCACCTTCCTGGTCAATATCCCGGCTCGCTTCGATTTCGAGCAGGCCTTGGTGGCCGAGCGGGCGCAGGGTTATGTGTCGGCAGAGCGGCTCAAGGCGTTGACCGACGAGGCGTGGGGACGCTGGTATGAGGGGAGCCTGACCCGCTATCACCCCATGTTCTGGGCGGCCAAGGCGCACTTCTCCATCGCGGGGCTGGGCTTTTACAACTATCCCTATCTGTTCGGTTATCTGTTCAGCCTCGGGGTCTATCAGCAGTTGATGAGCCGCAAGGCGGCGGGGGAAGAGGGCGTGGCCGAGGCGTATCGCGCCTTGCTGCGCGATACCGGCCGGATGAGCGCCGAAGATCTGGTAGCCAAGCATCTGGGGCAGGATATCCGTGAGGCCGCCTTCTGGCAGGGGAGTCTGGCACAAGTAGCGCAGGCGGTAGAACGCTTCGAGCAGTTGCCTGCCTGATTGGGTCAGCGGTGATATGAACAACAGGCCCCCGGACAGTCTCGCTGTCCGGGGGCCTGTTTGTTATGCCTGCTCTTGCTGCGGTTTGATGGGACCAACGAACAGGGGGCGGGTCTGGTGACTCAGATCCGGCTGATAGCCGTTGAAGAAGAGGTTGAGCAGCACCGAACTGATGGTGGCCAGCAGGATACCGCTATGAAAAAGCGGTTGTAGCTGCGCCGGAAGCTGCTGGAAAAAATTCCCAGAGACCGTCGGGATCATGCCAATTCCGAGACTGATGGCGACGATATAGAGGTTGTGGCGATTGGTGTTGTAATCGGTGCGCGCCAGGATGCGAATGCCGGTGGCCAGCACCATACCGAACATCACGATACCGGCGCCCCCCAGCACGAAGGGCGGGATGGAGGCGACCAGCACCGACATCTTGGGGATGAGGCCAAAGGCGAGCAGTATCCCCCCCGACATCACACAGACCCAGCGACTAGATACTCCGGTCACGCTCACCAGACCGATATTCTGGGAGAAGGAGGTGTGGGGGAAGCTGTTGAATATCCCACCAATAATGGTGCCGATGCCATCCACCCGCAGCCCGCGCACGATATCACCGCGCCTGGCCGGATGGCCGACGATGTCGCCAAGGGCCAGAAACATCCCCATGGATTCGATAAAGGTGATGAGCATGATCACCGTCAGGGTGGCGATGGAGATGGGATCGAAGGTGGGCCAGCCGAAGGCGAAGGGCACTATGGGGGCAAACCAGGCTGCCTCGCCAAGGCCATCGAGGCTTACTTCGCCCATGGCGATGGCCACCACGAAACCGAAGATGATCCCGAGCAGCACCGAGATATTGCTGAAAAAGCCCTTGGTGAAGCGGGTCACCAGCAGGATAAAGACGAGCACCAGAAAGCTGGTGCCGATGTAGCGCAGGCTGCCATATTCCGGATTGCCCTTGCCCCCCGCCATCCAGTCGATCCCCACCTGCATGATGCTGATCCCGATGGAGGTGATAACCACCCCGGTCACGACGGTCGGGAAGAGCGGCATCAGCCGACCTATCAGCGGCACCAGCAGGGTCGAGATGATACCGGCGGCAATGGTGGCGCCGAAGATGCCCGTCAGCCCCAGATCCGGGTTGGCTCCGATGGCCAGCATGGGCATCACGGCGGCAAAGGTGACCGACATGATGACCGGCAACCGGATCCCGGCAAAGCGGCCAATCCCGACACATTGCAGCAGGGTGACGATGCCGCAGCAGAAGAGATCCGAACTGATAAGGTAGGAGATCTGCTCCTTGGGCAGCCCCAGACTGCCGCCAATCACCAGTGGCACCGCCACGGCGCCGGCGTACATCACCAGCACATGTTGCAGGCCCAGGGTAAAGAGTTGGCCCATGGGGAGCATGCGCTCCACTTCATCCACCGGGCGCTTGCGCACACCCGGTCGGGGGGAGGGGGGATTGGTCTCGTTCATGAACAGATCACTCCTTGAAGCCCGCGCAACTGCTACAGGCAAGATAGTGAAAGCCGCAGCTTTCCCGGTCATTGATCTCGTGTATTGACAGAGGTGCCAGATCCCTCGGCAGTAGTGAGAGGGATCCGGTGCAGCACGGGTCAGTGCACAAAACATGCACAACGCCGCTCACGAGAGAAAACGTTTGGCGATAACGCCTTGTTTTTGCGAAATGAGTCACATACCGGCCAGATAAGTGTCCGGCTGCTGGCAGGGGAAGGAGGTGAGGGCATCTCAGATTGGTAAGGGGTTTATCATTATTGGTCTGGCGATCTCACTTTGATAGCCGGGCACCATAACGTTGCTCGCAATGCGCCCGTCTTCATGTGACGGCGCTCGCGGGCTGCTGGGCGCAATCGGGGGCGGGGGCGTGATCCAAAGCAAGAAAGTTGGATGTTTTGGTGGCGCGCATGGCCGCCGCTGGGGTAGTTTCGATAAAACCGACACAGATCCTGAGGTCTTATCCATGATCATCTATCTGCATGGCTTTGATGCCACCAGCCCAGGCAATCACGAGAAAGTGCTGCAGTTGCAGTTTATTGATGATGATGTGCGTTTCGTGCACTACAGCACGGTTCACCCCCGTCATGATATGAGCCATCTGCTCAAGGAAGTGAAAAAACAGCTCGATATGAGTACCGATCCCAAACCGCTGATCTGCGGCGTGGGTCTTGGTGGCTACTGGAGCGAGCGGATCGGCTTTCTGTGCGGCATTCGCCAGGTGATCTTCAACCCCAACCTCCATCCTGAAGAGAACATGCAGGGCAAGATCGACCGGCCGGAAGAATATGACGATATTGGCACCAAGTGTGTAACTGAATTTCGTAAGAAAAATTCAGGAAACTGCCTGTGTATCCTTTCCGTTCAGGATGAAGTGCGCGATAATCGGGACACTGAACGTGAATTGAAGAACTATTACGACATCGTGTGGGATGAGCGCGAGACTCATAAGTTCAAAAATATCTCGCATCATCTGCAGCGGATGAAGGCCTTCAAAGAAGCCTGATCCATCACGTCGACCGATTTCGTTTTAGGGAGCCAATGGCTCCCTTTCGTTTTGAGGAACCGAGGAAAATCATCATGATGAATATTGTCGTTGTAGGCGGCGGCGCCGGTGGCCTGGAGCTGGCCACCAGTCTGGGTCGCAAGCTTGGCAAGAAGAACAAGGCCAAGATCACTCTGGTCGATCGCAACCGCACCCACCTGTGGAAACCCCTGCTGCACGAAGTGGCCACCGGCTCCATGGACGCGGGCATCGATGCCCTGAGCTACCAGTCTCACGCCAAGAACCACGGTTTCGACTTCCAGCTCGGCACCCTGACCGACATCAAGCGTGACGATAAACGCATCGTGCTGGCCCCGATCCACGACGACAATGGCGACATCGTGGTCAACGAGCGCGAACTGCCCTACGACTATCTGGTGATGGCCATCGGTTCTGTCTCCAACGACTTCAACACCAAGGGCATCAAGGATCACTGTATTTTCCTCGATAGCCCCTCCCAGGCGCACCGTTTCCACAACAGCATGATGAACCGCTTCCTGCAGTTCGCCACCGAATATAAGCCGGGCGACAAGGTGAAGATTGCCATCGTCGGCGGCGGCGCAACCGGCGTCGAGCTCTCTGCCGAGCTCTACAATGCGGTCGAGCAGCTCTACGCCTACGGCTTCAAGAACCTCACCACCGACAGCCTGAAGGTGACCCTGGTGGAAGCGGGCCCGCGCATTCTGCCGGCTCTGCCGGAGCGCATCAGCGGCGCCGCCCATCAGGAGCTGGTCAAGCTGGGTGTGGACGTGCGTACCGCCACCATGATCACCGAAGCGACCAGCGACGGTCTGCACACCAAGGATGGCGAGCTGATTGAAGCGGATCTGATGGTGTGGGCGGCCGGTATCAAGGCACCTGACTTTATGAAGGATATCGCTGGTCTTGAGACGAACCGCATCAACCAGCTGGTGGTGAAAGAGACCCTGCAGACTACCCGTGACGAGAGCATCTTCGTTATCGGTGACTGCGCTGCCTGCCCGCAGCCGGATGGCAAGTTTGTGCCGCCGCGCGCCCAGTCTGCCCACCAGATGGCCAGCCAGGCGTTCAAGAACATTCTGGCCAAGATGAACGGCGGCGAGATGAAGCCCTACCTCTACCACGACCACGGTTCGCTGGTCTCCCTCAGCCGCTTCTCCACCGTGGGCAGCCTGATGGGCAACCTGATGCGTGGATCCATGATGGTCGAGGGCTACATTGCCCGTCTGGTCTACATCTCCCTCTACCGGATGCACCAGATCGCCCTGCACGGCTATGTCAAGACCGGCCTCATCATGCTGGTGGGTCGCATCAACCGTGTGCTGCGTCCGACCCTGAAGCTGCACTAAGCCAAGGTTTGACAGAATTCGGAATACCAAAAGGAGAGGCGATGACCTCTCCTTTTTTATGGGCGCAGATCAGGAAAGAGAGCGTTACTTGCCCAGATAGGTACGGTCGAAGAAGGTATTGACCCAGTGAGGGCGGTAGATGGCCAGCACCGTCATCGCCATGCCGTTGAGCAGGGCTTCGGGGAACAACAGCAGTGGCCAGATGGAGAGGTAATCCGCCGTGATGGTGTGCCAGGGGTAGCTGTCACTCAGCCCCATCAGCAACGCACTGGCGGCCACCTTGACCGAGATGGTGATGGCGCCGCCGAGAAAGGCGGCCACGAAGATATAGACAAAGAGATGGCGCGGCAGCCAGGCCCAGCTGGCCAGAAACAGCAGCCAGCTGGTGGCTACCGGCAGGGCGATGCCAACCAGTGCCTGCCAGCCAAAATCGGCCAGATTGGTGACACCGAAGTAACCGAGCACCAGCAGGGTCAGGCAGGGGGCGAGCAACGCCAGTCGCCAGCCCAGCAGCAGGGTGAGGGAGGTGAGCCCGAGAAAATGGACCTCCAGCCCCTCATGCAGACCGGCCCTTAGATACCAGAGCGGCACCAGCGCGATGGCACTCCCCAGCAGCAGGTGCTGATAGAGGGGGTTGTCATAGAGGGTTTGCCACAGGGAGCGGCGCAGGCTGAAGGCCAGCAGTACCAGCCAGATCAGGAGGGCGGCGAGTTGTCCTTCACTCATCTTGTCGTCCATTTATGCAGTAGAGTCCGGGCGGTCTTCCCGACCGCCCATAGCAGAGCAGGCTGACGAGTCAGCCTGCTTTTACCATCAATATTTGACGTTGTTGTGGTACTTGCCGAGGATGCCCTTGACCCGTTCCATGGTCTCCTTGCTGGGGGGCTTGATCCCGCTCAGCTCGTACGGATCGCCCAGCACGTCCCACTTGTGTTTGCCCAGCTCATGGTAGGGGAGCAGCTCCACCTTCTCCACGCTCTCGCCCAGCTCGGCGATGAACTGGCCCAGCCCTTCGGCGCTCTCGTCGTCATCGCTCCAGGTCGGTACCACCACGTAGCGGATCCACATGGTCTTGCCTTTGGCCGCCAGATAGCGGGCAAACTCCAGGGTGTATCTGTTGCTGACGTGAGTCAGCGGAATGTGTTTCTCGTCATTGATCTGTTTGATGTCGAGCAGCACCAGATCGGTCTGGTCGAGCAGCTTGTCCACCTGTTCGTCGAGATGACGGACGAAGCCGTTGGTGTCGAGACAGGTGTGGATCCCTTTCTCTTTGCAGGCGGTAAAAAGTTCGGTAATGAAAGCCGGTTGCAGCATGGCTTCACCGCCGGACGCTGTCACGCCACCGCCGGAGGCATTCATGAAGTGGCGATAGCTGGTGATGTCACTCATCAACTCCGGTACGGTCACTTCGCGGCCACCTTCGGTATCCCAGGTATCGCGGTTGTGGCAGTACTTGCAGCGCATCAGGCAGCCTTGCATGAATACGATAAAGCGTATTCCCGGGCCATCGACAGTGCCGCAGGTTTCGACGGAATGGATCCGGCCAACGGTGCCGTGAGCTCCGGCTGGCTGGCTGATTTCAACGGCAGGGATCCGATTAATGACAGACATAAACAACTCCAACGATTCGAGCAGGCCGTTATTTTATTACATAAACCCCTATTGATCCTACACCTTTAGTCCGGCGCCCGGCTGCCAAGCAGCTGCTCCAGCCCCTTGACGGTGAGCGGCCGACTGGTGAGAAACCCTTGATAATGCTGGCATCCCAGCGCTTTGAGGATGGCCAGCTGCGCCTCCTCTTCCACCCCTTCGGCGGTGACGGTAAAACGAAAGACCTGGGCCAGATCGAGTATCGCCTTGACGATGGCTCTGTCCTGTTCGCTGTGTACCAGGGTCTGAATGAAGCTTCTGTCCAGCTTCACCTCGTCGGCGGGCAGATCCCGCAGATAGGCCAGCGACGAGTAGCCGGTGCCGAAATCGTCGATGGAGATGAGGATGCCGAGCTCCTTGAGCTGGCGCATTCTGGCAATACTCTCCTGCCTATTCTCCAAGACTACCGATTCGGTCACCTCCAGCAGCAGGCGGGAGGGGGGCACACCGGTATCGCGCAAGATGTACTCCACCTGTTGTACGAAGCCCTGGGTGTGGAACTGGCGGGCACTGACGTTGACCGACAGATGGGGGATCTGCAGGCCACGGTTGAGCCAGAAGCTGTATTGGGCGCAGGCGGTCTTCATCACCCAGTAGCCGATCTCGAGGATCAGGCTGGTCTCTTCGGCGATGGGGATAAACTCCCCGGGTGGCACCATGGTGCCGTCGCTGCGCTGCCAGCGCAGCAGCGCCTCGATACCCGACAGCGAGCCATTGTCGACCCGGTATTGCGGTTGGTAGTGGAGTTGCAGCTCGTGATGACGCAGGGCATCGCGCAGTTCATTGGTAAGGGTCAGGCGGTTCTTCTCATGCTGGGCCATCGCCTCGGTAAAGAAGACGTAGTGGCCCTGACCGGCGCGCTTGGCCATGTGGGTCGCGGTGTCGGCTTGTTGCATCAGGACCAGATGATCCGTCTCGTTGCCGGAGAAGAGGCTGATCCCCACCGAGGCGCTGCAGTGCAGTTTGTGATCGCCGATGTCGAACGGGGTGCGAAACAGCCCCATCAGCTCGCGGGCGAAGTGCTCTGCCAGAATTTTGGCAGTGACTTCCCCTTGTCCCAGCTGGGTAAAGAGCAGGGCAAACTCATCCCCCGAGATGCGCGCCTGCACCAGATTGTCCTGGGGCAGCTCCCTGAAACGCTGCACCACGGCCTGCAGCAACAGATCGCCGCAGGCGTGACCGAGGGAGTCGTTGATCGACTTGAAGTTGTCGAGATCCACCAGCAGCAGGGCGCCCCATTGGCTGTTTGGCTCGCTCAGGGTCTGCTGCAGAATATTGTTGAGACTGCGTCGGTTGTGCAGGCCACAGAGATCGTCGTAATAGGCGAGCTGCTCGATATGTCTGGCTGCTTCCTTCTCCCGGGTGATGTCGTAGAAGCTGCAGATAAAGTGGCTCAGTTCTCCCTGCTCATCCTTGACGCCGTTCACCATCAAGCGCACCGGAAAGAGGTGCCCATCCTTGTGCAGACAGCGCTCTTCCCCGAGCCAGAACGCCTGCTCGTTGACGGCGCGACTGACATCCTCCTTGAGGTGATCACCGAAGTAGGTGGGGCGCAGCTTGCGAATGGAGTGGCCGAGCACCTCTACCTCGCCAAAGCCGGTGATCCGGCTGAAGGAGTGGTTGACCTTGAGGATGATGCCGTTGTGATCCATCACGATCAGTCCATCGTGGGTATTGAAGGCCACTTCCGCCAGCCGCAGGGCGTCGTCGGCGGCGAGGCGTTGCAGCTCGATGGCGGCCCGCTCGTGCTGGCTGCTCAACAGATCCAGCAGGAGCTCGGGCTTTTTCAGCGGAGCGTCGAGCAGCAGGGTGATCTGCCCCATGACGGTACCGTGCTGGTCATGAAGCGGGATACCGATATAAATGTCGGCCTTGAGGGCCAGCAGCCGGGTTGCCTTGGGGTAACGCAGTGCCAGGTTTTCGACATAGATGGCCTGACCGTGCTGGAACAGCTCCAAAGCGGGACCTTGCTCTAGCTGGATGGGTTTGAGGGTGGAGAAGAGCTCCCCGTTAAATACGCAGCGGGGAATGATCCAGAGCTCCTGACCGCGGGGCTGGAACTCGCCGAGCCAGCCGGCGCGGGCACCACTAAGGCTCATGGCCCAGCGGATCAGCGTCTTGCAGTAACTCATACCGGTCAGTTGGCTTAGCTCGGCAGGCAAACTTGCTTCCCCCTCCTGCTCTTCGCACTGTGGTTGCCAGTGACCGAGCAGTTGGGCGCTGTTGCGCACCAGTTGCAACATCTCCTCGCTAAGGGGGGTGGGATCGAGATACTCCAGACTCAGCACCCCGAACAGCTTGTCCTGCTCCAGCAGGGCACCATCGAGGCGTGAGCGCACACCGGCACTGGTCAGATAGAGGTGATTGCTCAGCATTGGCTGATGGGCAGCCTCCGAGAAACTCAACGCTTTGCGGGTGCGCAGGGCGCGGATATAGCGGCTGTCGCCGCGGATCGGATAAATGCTCTCTATGCCCAGGGTAAATACGGGGGTGAGCTGCTCGCTGCCGAGATCACCGTTGGCCTGATAGTGCCAGAGAATGAGCCGATCGGCCCCGAGACACTCTTTGAGGGTCTCAAGCAGGAGCGCATACTGTTGCTGGCTTGCCATCTGGCTGAGGCGCGGCAGTTGCAATGCAAGATCGGCGATGGGCTCCTGACGAAGATTCTGCAGACAGATGAGCCAGAAGTCATCCTGCTCATGGGCGAGGGCGATATGCCACAACTGGCTGGCAAAGCGCACGGTGATCTTGCCGCCATGGCCGTTGGCCAGCAGTTGTTCGATGGGCAGGCGCAGGGCATCGGGCAGCTGGGCAGGCCAGGGGGCGCGCGGCTCATCGAGCCAGTAGAGCGGGGTTTGCATCACGTCGGTCAGGGCGACCAGCCGTTGACTGCGCAGATCCAAACGGAAAAAGAGCGGCGTCTGGAGGGCAGGAGGAAGATGACTGAGTGCGGTAGACGACATGAACAAACAACATCCTGTTAAGCAACCGTCGGGGTTGCAAGAATACTGCAAAATGGTGTGAAACAAAATTTCATTGAACTCTAAATTAGAAAAGTCTAATTTATTGCTCATTATCATGTATGAGGAGTCTTGCAGATGAAACGGATCCTGATTATCGGTGGTGTCGCGGGGGGCGCATCGGCGGCGGCTCGTGCTCGTCGTTTGAGTGAAGAGGCAGAGATCGTGATGTTCGAGCGGGGCGAGTTTGTCAGCTTCGCCAACTGCGGTCTGCCCTATCACATCGGGGGCGATATCCCCGACCGGGATGCCTTGCTGCTGCAGACTCCCCAGAGTTTCAAGCGCCGTTTCAACGTCGATGTGCGGGTCTTCCACGATGTGATTGAGATCGACAAGGCGGGCAAGACCTTGCTGGTGCGCAACCTGCAAACCGGTGAAGAGCAGCGCGAGCATTACGATGTGCTGCTGCTGAGCCCGGGGGCGGCGCCGATCCGTCCTCCTTTCCCCGGTATCGACAGCCCCCATGTTTATACCCTGCGCAACATCCCGGACATGGATCGCATTCTGGCGGCTCTGCATCACGATCAGCCGCGCCACGTCACTGTGGTGGGCGGCGGCTTTATCGGGCTGGAGATGATGGAGGCGCTGCATCAGCGCAAGCTGGATGTCACCCTGCTGGAGCTGGCCGATCAGGTGATGGCACCGGTGGACAAGGAGATGGCCAACATGCTCCATGCCCGCATCCGGGAAGAGGGGATTGACCTGCGCCTGCGCACCGGCCTCACCGCCATCGAGAGTCTGGATCTGCCTGCCGAGAAGACCTCCGCCGTGCCGACCGCCAAAAGCGGTGGCCTGCGCCTGACCCTCAATGATGGTTCCCATCTTGATACCGGTCTCTTGATCCTCGCCATCGGCGTCAAGCCGGAAACCCTGCTCGCCGCCAAGGCGGGGCTGGAGCTGGGCCCACGGGGCGGCATCAAGGTGGATGCCGGGATGCGTACCTCGGATCCCTTCATCTATGCGGTGGGGGATGCGGTGGAAGAGATTGACTTCGTCACCGGCGAATCTGTGCTGATCCCGCTGGCGGGCCCGGCCAACCGGCAGGGGCGCATCGCCGCCGACAATATGCTGGGCCGAAGCGAAACCTACAAGAAGACGCAAGGGACCGCCATCTGCAAGCTGTTCGATCTGGCGGTGGCCAGCACCGGCCTCAACGAGAAGCGACTGGTGCAACTGGGATTGCCGTTCGAGAAGGTCTATGTCCATCCGGGCAGCCACGCCGGTTACTACCCGGGTGCCCATCCGGTCAGCCTCAAGCTGCTGTTTGCCCCGGATGGCAAGATTTACGGTGCCCAGGCCATCGGCAAGGATGGCATCGACAAGCGCATCGACGTGCTGGCAGTGGCCCAGCGCGCCGGTCTCACCGTGTTTGATCTGCAGGATCTGGAGCTTACCTATGCGCCGCCGTTCGGCTCGGCCAAGGATGTGATCAACATGGCCGGCTTTGTGGCAAGCAATCACCTGAAGGGGGACACCCTGCTCTGCCACGTGGCCGAGGTGCAGGCTCGTAACCCCCATCAGCTGGTAGTGGATGTGCGCAATGGCCCGGAGCTCGACAAGCTGGGCCGCATTCCGGGGGCGCTGCATATCCCCCTCGACGAGTTGCGTGGTCGCCTCCATGAGTTGCCCAAAGAGAAAGAGCTGCTGATCAGCTGTCAGGTCGGGCTGCGCGGCCATGTCGCCTGCCGCTTGCTGAGCCAGCACGGCTTCAAGGTGAAAAACCTCTCCGGCGGCTTCAAAACCTGGCAGATGGCCACCGCCGAGTAACCGTTTTATTTCTGTGCCTGTTTGCCCCTCTCCCTTGTGCGTGCAAGATGAGGGGCTTTTTGTTTCTGCTTTTCGCCCTTCTTGCATTTCCCTCGTTGCTGCAATATTTCGACACACTTTATTTCCTGTGCCGGACGAAATTAACGTTTTGTTCAGGGGATGGGTGCTATAACCCCTGCCTCGTTCATGATGAACCGTGTAGTAGGGAGTGTGACATGCTGGATATGCTGATGGCCATTTGGCATCAGGATTTTGACGCCCTGGTTCAGATGCAGGCGGTCCCCCTGTTGATCAGTTGCCTGATGCTGGTACTGCTGCTGGAGTCCGCATTCGTCTTCCTGCCCCTGCCGGGGGACAGCCTGGTACTGCTGGCCGGTGGGTTGGTGGGCATGGGGGTATTTGGCCCCGAAGTGACTCTTGTCTATCTGCCGTTGGCTGCTGGCATAGGTTCTGTGCTCGCCTACTGGCAGGGACGGGCACTGCAGCGCACCCGCTTTATGGATCATATCGAACGGATGTTGCCTCCCGACAGCCTGCCCAAGGCGACCCGGTTGCTGAAAAAGTACGGTTTTCTGGCGATGTTCTCCTCCCGTTTTATACCGTTCGTGCGGGTGCTGACCCCCATGCTGATGGGGATTGGCCGCCTGAGCGTGCTGCGCATGTGCGTGGCCAGCTTTGCCAGTGCCTTTATGTGGGCGCTCTGCCTCAGTTTGGTGGGCAAGCTGGCGATGAATACCCCCTTCTTTCTCCACCACAGCGAACTGTTGACCCGGGCCCTGCTGATTACCTCGCTGGTGCTGTTTCTGGCGGCCGTCATGGCCATCCTGTTTCGCTGGTTCAAAGGCGGAGCGAAAAACGAGACCAGCCACGACTAAATGACAACCCTTGCTGCACTGGATCTGTGGGCATGGGGGTTATCGTGCTGCAGGGGTGCGGAATTGTGCCCATTCGGGTAATGAGCTTTGTGTCGGGTGAGCAGGATGCCTTATCCTGTTTCCAGCCACGCTGCGTTTGCAGCGCTCCAACTAGGGATGGAACCTATGCGCCTCTTCGACTCTCCCTCTGCTTCTCACCGATCTACCGCTGAAACCTGCGCTCTGCGCCGCCGCTGGTCGGCCCTGCTGCTATCCGGGTTGGCCGGTTTGCTGCTGGCCGGTTGTGGCCCCGACAAGCCTGTCGCCAATGGGCCGACTATAAAGCCTGCCGCGCAGCAGGAAACGGGCGCCCCAAGCGCCGTGGTGCAGGCCAATGCCCGCCAATATCGGGATGCCCCGGCGCTGGCGCTGGTCTTCTCCGGCCCATTGGCGCCCAAGGCAAACTGGCAGAGCTGGCTCGGGGTCAGTGAAGGGGGCAAGCAGGTGCAGGGGGAGTGGATCCTCGCCGACGATGGTCGCACCCTCTATTTCCCGAACGTTCAGCCCGATAAAAGCTATGAGGTGAGCCTCAAGGCGGGGCTGGGCCCATCCCCCCAGAGCTGGACTCTCAAGACCCGTCCGCTGGAGGCGGGAGCCTCTTTTACCGCCAGTGGCATGGTATTGCCGCTGCGCGACGAGCTGCGCCTGCCCATCAGTGCGGTCAATGTGGATGAGGTCAATATCGACTTCTTCCGGGTCGATGCCGAATACCTGCCCCGTTTCCTGGCCGAGTATCGCCCCGGTGCCGGCATGGGCAACTGGGAGCTCGAGCAGATCACCCAGCGGGCCAAGCGGGTGTTCAGCGGCCGCTATGCGCTGGAGCTTGATGCCAACCGGCGCGAGACCCGCCTCATCAATGTGAAGGAGCCGCAGCTGGCGGAGGCCGGCGTCTACTTTGCGGTGATGTCGCCCCTTGGCAACTACGACTGGCGCAAGGAGACCACCTACTTCGCGGTGAGCGACATGGGGCTCAGTGCCCGCCGTTACCGCGATCAGCTGGAGGTGTTCGTCAGCTCCTTGGCCAGCGCCGATCCGCTCAAGGATGTGCAACTCTCCCTGCTCGACGAGAAGGGCAACCGGCTACAGGTGCAAACCACTGATCCCCAGGGTCATCGCCGCTTCGATCAGGTGCAGGGGGCTCGCCTGCTGCTGGCCGAGCAGGGCAGCCATCTGGCGGTGCTGCGCCTCGACGGGGCGGCGCTCGATCTCTCCACCTTCGATCTCGGCACCCAGCCCTGGCAGGCCCAGCAGTTGTATCTGTTCAGTGGGCGCGATCTCTATCGCCCCGGCGAGCGGCTCGACAGCGAGATCCTGCTCAAGGGGCAGGATGGCCAGCTGTTGCCCGGCATGGCGGTGGAGCTGGAGGTGAAGCAGCCGGACGGTCAATTGCTCGAACAGAAACGGCTGCTACCCGATAGCCTTGGCGCCGCCCACTTCGGCCTGCGTCTGCCGGATGATGCGCCGCTCGGGCGCTGGACCATCAACCTCAAGACCGCTGCCGGTAGTCGCTTCGAGTGGCCCTTTTTGGTGGAGGAATTTCTGCCTGAACGGTTGAAACTGCAGCTTGGCAAGGGGCCGGATGGCGAAGTGACGAGTCTGGACGCTGCCCTCACTCTTCCACTGCAAGGGGACTATCTCTACGGCGCGCCGGCCAGTGCCACCAAGGCGAAGGCGGAGGTGAAGATCAGCCGCGCCACCATGCCTTTTACCCAGTGGCAGGAGTTCACTCTGGGTGACGTGCTGCTCGCCGAGCAGGCCAGGGATCTTGAGCCGCTGAATCTCACCCTCGATGCGCAGGGGCAGGGGACTTTTTCGCTTGCTGATGAACTCGATGGGGTGCGCGCCCTCGGGCCGCTGGAGGTGGCCTATCGGGTGTCGCTCGCTGAGCCCGGTGGTCGCGCCGTCAATCGCAGCCGCACCCAGTATGGCTGGCCAGCGGGCAGCCAGTGGCCGGCGCTCAAGGCCGATTTTGTGGCTGATCGGGTAGAGGGGGGCAAGCCGCTCCCCTTCCAGATCCTCAACCTCGATGAGCAAGGTCAGCCGGTGGCGGGGGCGGTGAAGGTGCGCCTTATCAACGAGTACCGCGACTACTACTGGCACTACGCCGATGGCGAGGGGTGGAAGTACGAGTTCAACAGCCAGCCCTATCTGGAGCAGGAGCAAACCCTGCAGCTGGATGGCAAGGGGCCGACCCCGCTCACGCTGCAACTGGCGGCGGGCTGGTACCGGTTGGAGGTTGAGAACAGTCAGGGCCATCAATCCAGCCTGCGGGTGGAGATAGGCAGTTACGCCTGGGGCGGTGGTGGCGAGCAGGCACGGCCCGACAAGATTGCCATCACCCTCGACAAGCGCGCCTATCAGGCGGGTGACAAGGCCCAAGTGACGCTGGTGGCGCCGCGCCCCGGCAAGGGGTTGCTGCTGGTGGAGGATGGCGACGGCCTGCGCTGGTGGCAGCGCATCGAGCTCAAGGGCGCAGGTGGCGATGCCAAGGATGCCCGCGGCGAGTTCGAGATCCCGGTCAGTCCCGAGTGGCTGCGTCATGACCTGCATATCTCGGCCCAGATCGCCGCGCCAGACAGCGCGTCCAAACCGTCCGGCAAGCAACAGGGGCAGAGCCTGCGCTCGGTCGGACTGGTGCCGCTCACCCTGGATCGGGAAACGCGTCGTCTGCCGCTTACCCTGAGCGCACCGGATAAAGCGGTGCCGCTTACCCGGCTGGAAGTGACCGCCACCTCCACCCCTAACAGTCAGGGGCGCGTGGTGCTGGCGGCGGTGGATCGGGGCGTGCTCAATATCAGCGACTACCAGCCGCTCGACCCGTTCGAGACCTTCTTTGGTCGCAAGCGCTTCGCTCAAGATTTGTTCGACAACTACGGCCAGGTGATCCCGCCGCAAGATGGCAAGCTGGCCCGCCTCAACTACGGGGGGGACCGGGCGCCGCTGAAAAAGGGCGGCGCGCTTGAGAGCCGGGTCGAGATCGCCGCGCTGTGGAGCGGCGAGGTCAGTTTTGATGAGAGCGGCAAGGCGGTGATCCCGCTCGATCTGCCCAACTTCAACGGCGAGCTGGCACTGATGGCGCTGGCCTGGAACGAACAGCAAGTCGGTGAGGCCGAGCGTGCCGTCAAGGTAGTGGCGCCGCTGGTGGCAGAGATCGGCTGGCCGCGCTTTGGCGCCAGAGGGGATGAGACCCGGGCGCTGGTGCAGCTGCGCAACATGAGCGGCGAGGAGCAGACCCTCTCCCTTGTCTGGACCCTCAACGGTGGGCTCAAAGCAAACGGCGAGCTGCCCGGCAACCTTTCCCTTAAAAATGGCGAGGAGCAGTGGTTGACCTTGCCGCTCACCGTGACCGGGGCGAGCGGTGTGGCGAGCCTGCAGTTGGCGGCCAGCGGCAAGGATTTTGCCATCAGCCGCGACTGGACTTTGCCGCTGCGCTCCCCCTGGCCGGCCGAGACTCGCCAGCGTTACCAGATGCTGGCCCCCGGCCAGCAGATGAGCTTTGCGCCAGCTGAGCTGGCCGGGCTGGATCGCGCCAATCTGCAGGTGCTGCTCAGCCTCTCCGGTACTCCGCCCTGGGATCCGGCAGCCCAGTGGCAGGCGCTGGCTGACTACCCCTACGCCTGTCTGGAGCAGACCCTGTCCCGTGCCTGGCCTTACTTGCTGACCACGGCGGATGAGCGGGCCGCCTGGAGCAAACCCGCAGAGGGCAAGAAAGCGGCGAGTGAGGCGGACGTGCAACGTGCCCTGTTGCAGCGGCTGCAGCGGTTGCAACTGCCCAGCGGCGGTTTTGGTCTGTGGGATGGTCGCTCCGACGAGGAGCAGTGGCTCACCGCCTATGCCGCCGACTACCTGCTGGCGCGCAAGGAGGCGGGCGACGCCGTACCGGAGGCAATGCTCAATCAGGCGCTGAACCGGCTGCAAAGCTATCTCACCGACAGTCAGTATGGTGAGCGCTGGAGCAGTGCCCCCGAGCACAGCCGGTTGGCCTATCAGGCCTACAGCGCCTATGTGCTGGCCCGGGTGGGCAAGGCACCGCTCGCTACCCTGCGACTTATCTGGGAGCAGCAGGCTGGTCACGTCCGCTCCGGTTTGCCGCTTTTGCACCTCTCGCTGGCGCTCTCGGCCATGGGGGATGAGCAGAATGCCGCCAAGGCCCTCAGCCGGGCATTGGCGACCGAGCGCGGGGACGACTATCTGGGGGATTACGGCTCGCCGCTGCGCGATGAAGCCCTTGAGCTCTCCTTGCTGCGCCAGCACAAGCTGGTTGCGGAGCGCTGGCCGGCCCTCAGTGCCAAGGTGGCCGATACCCTGGCTCATCGTCAGTGGCTCAGCACTCAGGAGCGGCTCGCCCTGTTGCGACTCGCCCGCTTCGATCCGGCCGTCGACTGGCAGGCCAGGGTAACTTCCTCTCTTGGCAGTGGATCCCTGAGCGGTTCGGCTCCGCTGCAGCAGAGTGCCCCCGAGGCACTGGCCGCGAGCACCGTCACCAACGAGGGCAAGGGATCCCTCTATGTGCAGCGCACTCTGGTCGGTTACCCCGAACAGGCACCGGCACGGATCAGCAAGGGGATGAGCGTGACCCGCAGCTGGTTCAACAGCGACGGTCAGCATTTTGACCCGGCCAAAGTGAAGGTGGGCGATCTGGTGGTGGTGCGACTCAACGTCAGCAGCGAATCTGCCGTGCCCGATGCCCTGCTGGTGGAGATGGTGCCCGCCGGCTTTGAGCTGGAGAACCCGGCCCTTGGCAACAGCATCAAGCTCGAAGAGCTCTCCATTGAGGGGAAACCGGCGTGGCAGAGCGAGTGGAACGACTATCTCAAGCATCAGGAGTTTCGCGATGACCGCTACACGGCGGCGCTGGATCTGAGCGAGGGGAGCAACCAGCAGCTGGTCTACCTGATGCGTGCGGTGACGCCGGGCCGCTATCAGGTGCCGCCGACCCAGGTGGAGGATATGTACCGCCCCGAGCTGCGTGCCGTGGGTGAGGATATCCATGAGGTGATCATCTCTGAGTAACATTCCCTCCCTTGAGCGGGTTCGCCCGCTCACTTTCTGGCAGCGTGGCGGGCTGAAATTAGTTCGCAGCGGCCGCGCTGGCTGGCGCTGGCTTGGTCGCCTGCCACGCTGGCTGCGCTTTTCGGTGCTGGGCGTTGTAGCACTGCTGCTGTCATTGCTGGCGCTGGATCGACTCTTCCCGCCGCCACCGCTTGACCCTGCCTACGCACGGGTGGTGCTCGACATGAAGGGGCGACCGCTGCGTGCCTTTGCCGATACCAGCGGCGTGTGGCGCTACCCCGTGACTCTGGAGCAGGTCTCCCCCCGCTATATTGAGGCGCTGCTGGGCTACGAGGATCGCTACTTCTGGCGTCATCCCGGGGTCAATCCGGTGGCCATGGTGCGCGGGGTCTGGCAGTGGCTGCGCTACGGGCGCGCCGTGTCGGGCGGCTCGACCCTTACCATGCAGGTGGCGCGTCTTATCGAGCCCTACCACAGGAGCGTGCCCGGCAAGCTGCGCCAGATGGCCCGCGCGCTACAGCTGGAGTGGCACTACGACAAGCGCACCCTGCTCACCGTCTACCTCAACCGGGCGCCGTTTGGCGGCAACCTGGAGGGGGTGCAGGCGGCAAGTTTTGCCTATCTCGGCAAGAGTGCGGCCAAGCTGACCTATGCCGAGGCGGCGCTGTTGGCGGTGCTGCCGCAGGCTCCCAGCCGCAATCGGCCGGACCGGCATCCCGAGCGGGCCCGCGCCGCCCGTGACAAGGTAATGCAGCGGCTGGTGGCTCAGGGTGTCTGGCCCGAGCCGGTGTGGTTGGAGGGACGTATCGAGCCGGTGCTGGCCCGCGGTCACTTCACGCCGATGGAGGCGCCGCTCTTTGCCCGTCTCGCCGCCGACCATCAGGCCGGGGCGCTGGTGCACACCACCATTGATGGCGATCTGCAGCGCTGGTTGGAGGGGCGGGTGGCGAGCTACATTCGCCGCTTCCCCGAGCAGACCTCAGCGGCGTTGCTCTTGGTAGATAACAAAACCATGGCGGTGCGCGCTTATGTGGGCAGCGCCGAGTATGGCAATTTGCGCCGCCACGGTTATCTGGACATGGTGCAGGCAATCCGCTCTCCCGGCTCCACCCTCAAGCCCTTCATCTACGGTCTGGCCATGGATGAAGGGTTGGTGCATTCGGCCTCCCTGCTCTCCGATGCGCCGAGACTGGGGTCTGATTATCGCCCCGCCAACTTTTCCGGCGCCTTTCAGGGGCCGGTGACCCTGGCCCAGGCGCTGCAGCAATCCCTCAACGTGCCGGCGGTGCAGGTGCTGGAGGCGCTCGGGCCCGACAAGCTGGTCAGCCGCCTCGACAACGCCGGGGTGCGGCTGGCGCTCTCCGACAAACCCAATCCGGCCATTGCGCTGGGGGCGGCGGGCATTCGGCTCGAGCAGCTGGTGGCGCTCTACAGTGCGCTGACCCGGCAGGGGCAGGTGGCGATGCCGGTCTGGCTGGCGGGGCAGCAGGCGGTGTCACGCCCCTTGCTGAGCCCGGGAGCGGCCTGGATCATCTGGCAGATATTGAGCGCGCAGGGACGGGCGGACCAACCCTTTGCCAGCGAGGCGACCGGCCGGGTTAACCGACTGGCTTGGAAGACCGGTACCAGCTACGGCTATCGCGACAGCTGGGCGATGGGGGTCTCCGGTCGCTGGACCATCGGCGTCTGGCTGGGGCGCCCCGACGGTACCCCTATGCCCGGTTTTTACGGCCAGAGCGCGGCGGTGCCGCTGCTGCTTTCGGTCTACTCGCGACTGGCTGACAACAGCCCTCTGCCGGCACAGCCCAACACGGTGAGCGAGGCCGAGATTTGCTGGCCGCTGGGGCGCAAGGCGAACGCGACCCTGCCTGAAGCCTGTTTGCAGCGCCAGAGCGCCTGGTTGCTGGAAGGGCGCGATCCTCCCACCTTGCCGGATCCCATGGACTGGCCCTCGCCGCTGCGGCAAGTTGCACTCACTGCCGAAGGCAAGCCGACGCTGACCCGTTGCCCCGATGCGGCACAATCCGGTTTTCGGGCACTCTGGCCGTTGTCGTTGGAGCCTTGGCGGTCCCCCGGCGAGCGGCGGCAGGCGCTGCTGGCCAGCAGTTGTGCAGGGGAGGGACAGAGCGCCGAGCTGCAGGCCCCCATTCGCATCGTGGCGCTGGGGGAGGGCAACCTTATCCGCAGCCAGCGCTATCGGTTGCAGCCCAAGGTGCTGGGCGGTGTCGGCAAGTCGGCCTGGTTTCTCAACGGCCAGCGACTGCGCTGGGACGGGGATCAGGTGCTGAGTGTGGCGGGTCGTTATCAGCTGGTGGTGGTGGATGAAGCGGGCAACAGCGATCGTATCGAGTTTCGCGTGGTGCATCCTGACGGTGATGCCGGCACCATCACCCGTTGATCGTTTTGCCGACAGCCATTGAGGTGAATGTAATTAACTATTTGAAATGCATCAATATTTGATTGGATGAATTAATTTATGAATAATTACGAGTTCATTCAAATCCAATCGGGAGTTCTCTTTTGCTGCGTGTTCTGTGTCCCTTGCTGGTGCTGATGAGTTCGGGTTGTGCCACAACCAATCATGGTGATCACCATGTTTCTCCTGAACGTACCGGGTTCTATTCACCTTTCGAACCAGCTTCCGAGAGTTTTGCGCGTTGCTATCAGAAACAGTTTGCCTGTACCCCTTCCAATATCCGCCGTGACAGGGCGATGGAGGCGCGCAGGAAGGCGCAAGAGCGGGCCAATCATCGTGGTGATGATTGGTAGGCCGCAGATAACGAGAGGGGTTGGCAAATGCCAACCCCTTTTTCATTCCGCCCATTCAGCCCGGTTGGCGCAGATGGCCGAGCCGGGTGAAGAAGTGCTGGCTCTTGCGCTGGTGAAAGTGGCTCTTCTTGATGGGATGGAAGATGAGGTTGCTTTCGGGGTGGCTCGCCTTTAACTGGTGGAGCATGGCTACGGCGGGCAGGCTGGTGCTGACCAGGGTGGTGAGTGGCATGCTGAGGGTCTCGGGCCCGAGCAGTTGATTGAGCCCTTGCTGAGCCTGCTCAAAGCGGGTCAGGGCCGCCGGGTCGGCATAGCCGCTACCCAGCATGGCGAGCAGGTTGTCGATGGCCAGATGAAATTCGGCCAGCTGTTGGCGAAAGCCGCTGCGCCCGCGCAGGGCAATCAGCTCTGCAAACGGAATGTCGGCCAGGTGAGTGGGCACTTGCAACGGGATCTCGAGGTGGAAGCAATCCTGACCACCGCGATTGTGGTAGCGGGATTCGAGCAGATGGAGCAGGCGGTCGAGATAGTCGTGATCGGTAATAAGCGCCCCGTCATTGGCGAGTGCCCACTCACGGGCGAGACGCATGGAGAGCAGGTTGGCAAAGCGCCGCGCCATTCTGATCCCCCCTTCATCCCGGGTCGCAAAGCCGTGAGTAAGGCAAAAGCCGTGCAGCCGCTCCAGCCCCGCCTGATCCGGGCAGAAGCAGTCGTGGTTGGCCTCCTGACGCCAGCGACCAATCAGCTCCTTGTTGCCAAACACCTTGTGGCGGACGAAATCGGGGGCCACCAGGCCGCTTATCTGGTTCTCCAGTTGCGGGGTAATGGCGGCAAAGAAGGCGGCATCGGGCCGCTCGGCCAGCAGATCGGTCTGCTGTTGAAGGGTATCGAGCAGGGCGGTGAGACCGCTCTTTTCGCTGACGGTGAAGACGAAGGCGAGCCGCTCCAGATAGAGCAGGGCAAATTTGAGCCAGAGCTCGTCGCGTACCTCCATGCCGGGGTAGTAGATATAGGTCTTCATCGTATCGGTCTGTCGCCAGAAGTGGTGCCGGGGTGCAGGGTCGGGAATATACGCAAGATTGGCGCTGCACGGCAAACACTGCGTGGGGGAATGTGAGCAAACGCTCATCCAGTAGGCGCTGGCCACAAAGTTCTGATATAATCCGCGCCCTTAAATCAAGGTCACCCGAGTCATTACCATGAAGTTCATTATCTTTTGACTCCATGTGTAACGCATTGAATTTATAGCTAATCAACAACTTACAGCACAAAGATGGAAACATTGGCGGTAACTTTTGTGGTAAGACTAGCATAAGTGAGGTGTGCATGAGAAGGCGTGAGACTTGGGCCTTACAGCAAAAGGCAAATGGCTGGTACTTGGTGTGGAATGTCCCCAAGGCTATCCGTGGATTGCCGATGTTTGGCGGTCGGAGGCTCTACACAAAGACGTTACAAACAGGCGACCTTAAAGAAGCCCAGAGGAAGCGTGACCTCATCATTGCCAACTTTGAGCGGTTGGTGGCACAGGCTGAAGAAGCCCCCAAGCGTCTGCGGTTTAACGCTTACATCGAAGAGATTCAACAGGCCATCAGGGAAGCAGAGCAGCGCATTGAAGCGGTCGTGCTGCCTAGTGGACAAGAGGTAGTCGTTGAACCTGAAGGGCTCCACCATGCCTATGACGTTGAGGCTGCAATAGCTCGGGGGGATGAAGAGCTGGCTGATGCCATAAAGCTTGCCCTCCACGGGGAGCTAGAGGTGGGCGATAAGTACGCCATCACTCTACAGGAAGCCTCCAAGGCATTCATCGAGAGTGAGAAGGCCAAGGTCGCGAAGGGTCTTAAAGCCGCAGCTCCGGCAACGTTGAGTCGCGCCAAACACGCAGCAGAAAGCCTTGCATCCTTCCTTGGTCGTCCAGCGGTTCTGCTGAAGGATGTGGAGCGGAGGGACGTGACTTTGTGGCTAGATTCCCTGGCTGGGAGCAAGAGCGATAGCACACGGGTTGGTTACTTGTCGGCTTTGTCCCTTGTGTGGGAAAACTGCTATCTCACTCGGAGTGTGGAAGGGGATAACCCATTCAAGAGCGCAGGAATCAAGAGTACAGGTGACTCCCAGTCATACGCCCCTTTCACGCCTGAAGAGATGGCCCAAATCGTCGAGAAGGCACCGCATGATCTTCGCATGTTGACGAAGTTCGGACTTATCACTGGTTGCCGTCTAAGCGAGATTATTGGTCTTCAGGCAGATTCCTTTGAGATAAGCCAAGGCGTTCCGCTGGTGCGTATCAAGGCTGGAAAGACAGCAAACTCCATTCGTGCCTTCCCTCTTCCGCTCGGTCTCTGGGAAGAACTCAGGCAATGTGTTGTTGGCAACGTCTGGCCTGTCCCTAAGTCAAAGAACCCACACGGGTGGTCCAGTAAGTTTGGCAAGTTGAAAGAGGCGGCCACAGGCGTCAGAGATCGCACCAAGGGCTTCCACAGCTTGCGTGGCATGGCTATCACCGCGTACCAACGTGCAGGCATCCCAGAGGATGTTACAGCGCCAATAGTGGGGCACGGGACCAAAGGGCTAACCATGTCTTATGGGCTCTATTCATCTGGCCATGACTATTCACGCCAGCTCGAAGCCGTTGAGACCATGCTTGCGTCCGACTACATGTCCCAGCTCCTTAAGTTGTTCAACAAGTAATCAATTCAAACAAAAAGCCCCCTCAGTGAACATCAGGTAGTCCTGAAGTCCGCTAAGGGGGCTTTGTCGTTTAGAAGATTTGGCTGGTGCGATCACCTGTGTTCTAATTTCAAGCGAGCACATTTACTGGAAGAAAAGAGATGCCTCTTGTCGCTATTAGAACCACCACTGGGGAAGAAATAGAGTCCTTTTCATTCGCAGAGCATGAGTGGAAGGAGATGAAAAGGGCCCCTCTCGGTACTTACTCTATTTATGGGTTTAATTGGCCTGCAATCCCGAAAACAAGTATCAAGGGATTACAATTCTTTGCCGCTGCACCTGGCTGTCCGATTAAAACATCACAAGGCGAATCACACGAACACCTCTCAGCTAAAATCGCGATTACTAAAGCGATAAGAAACCTAGGTCTACATGCTCAACCAGAGTTCAGCGGCAGGACCCCTGAGGGAGATGAGTGGCGTGCTGATGTCTACAGCGAGAGCACATCAAAACCTACAGCATTTGAGATCCAGATTTCCCCTCAGACTTTAGATGTGTACAAATCAAGATCGCATAAATACGAAACCGCGAATGTTGATAGTCTGTGGTTTGTTTCGGAGCAAAAATTCTCTACCTTAGTAAAGGCGATTTTCCTTGATCGTTATAGAAGAGAGGGAGTCAAGCTTTATGGTCGGCCCTTCTTACCAGAAATAAAAGCTGTTCCTCTATTAATTGTCAGTGAGCAACAAAGGATTAAGTTCTCGGTTCGAGTTTTTCCTTTTGACAAACCTTACGAAAACATTCCTCTTGAACAATTTCTTGAGGGCTTTTTTCAAGGAAGATTAATTTTGACTGAGAATGGATGGAAGTGGAGAGCTGTTTGAAGTTGAGGGCTTTATAACTCTTTCCGTATTTACTATTCGTAGCGGTAGTTGCAACTTCAAGATAACGGCGAGTGATCTCGCCGTCACTCTTTACTACTCCCTCAAGCCACTACTATCGGTTCACCTCACGGTCTTATCAAGCAGCAAGTAATCAAGGTTCTTTGTCGTCTCTACGCCAAGCAGAGCGGCAACCTTGTGGTAATCCAGCCCCATCTTCAGGCCGACTGTTGCTGTCTCCATCGCGGCAATCAGAGCGGACATACAGGATGGATTCTCAGCGGCAACAATGTAGCTCTTGGCCGACCCATTCTTACCAGTCAGGACAGAGGGGACATACCCAGTGGCAGCCTTACACGCCAGCCGGTAGAAGTTCGCGTAGGTGTGCTGGCTTGCATTAGGCCAACAGGTATGGATTGCAGCATTCATTGTGTCCCGTGTCTTGTCGTGCTTCTCCAGCAGCTCAGGGGACACCGCGATAGACTCAGCGATAGCGGCAGCTTTCAGTGTGTCGCCTTCGGTCAGCGCAATGAAAGCCTTGCGGACAGCACGACGGAACTCGTTGGAGCAATAGGAGGCGTACTCAATGACAGCCTCTTTGCAGCCCCAAGTGCCAGCATTCCGGCCACGGGTTGTAGTGACGTGAATTTCACGGGACTCCATCATGGAGACAACATCAGGATTCCGTTTCCAGTTATCGAGCTGGCCACCAGTGTTGCCTTCAGCCAGCCATGCCTTCTCAATGTCGGTCAGTGAGTACAGGCCCTCGGCGTTCTTGCGTATTGGATAGGTGTTACCGTTGAAAGTAATGTTCATAAATGGGTTCCTTATGTTGTGCCTCTCATGCCGTCCTCTCTCCAGCAGGCCCCCACTGCTTACCCATAGGCAAGCTGGAGCAGCAGAAGAAGCACGACATAAAGACGCAGTGATTGATTGAAAGTGACCAGAGGAAGGTCTGTTGCTTAGGTCAGGGAGAATCGACTAAAGGAGTTGACGGGACAGTCAATCGAGACCGTGTTAGGCTCTTTATTCCTTTAAACGCAGAGGGCAATCAGCATGGTTTGGGATGAACTTGAACTCACTCAAGAAGAGTATGAAGAGCTTGAGCAAGCAGGGATCGTGTGGGAGCTAGATGAAGGTAGTAGCGGCGAAACGCCTAACAGTTACTACGCATACGTCCCTGAAGGCGTAAGTCCTGAGATTCTTAAAGCGCAAGGCTGGAAAGTCGGTGACTCACTGAGGGTTTCACTCTGGGCTTTCGACGGTGAAGACGATTCAGCATTTGCTCCCGAAGACTAATAACCGATTACTTCTACGTGAAATCTTGGGGACAATCGCCCCGTGACTCTTCAGGATTTCACGTAGGCTCACCAGTAGTTGACTTGTTCACTTGGTTTTTCACTGCCCGTAGCGATTCATTCCGGCTACTGCCAGTTGATCCGCTCGTTCGTTCATCGGGTGGCCGCTGTGTCCCTTCACTTTCTTGAAGGTCACTTGGCGGGTACTCAGTAGGTCATCCAACTGTTCCCAGCGGTCCTTGTTCTGGACTGGCTTGTTGTCTGCCTTCTTCCATCCCTTCGCTTTCCATCCGGCTAACCACTGGGTCGCCCCATTGATCACATAGGCGGAGTCCGTCAGGACCTCGACCACAGAGCCAGGTTTAAGGAGTGACAGCCCTTGAATGACTGCTTCCAGTTCTCCGGTCTGGTTGGACTCCCCAGCGCCCACGCAGTAGCCGCAGCGTTCAACTTTGCGGCCATCGCTACGGACAGCAAGGAAGCCCCAGCCAGCCACACGGACTGACGCTTTGGTGTGGTTGGTGTTGCAAGCGCCATCAGTGGCGAGTGTGTAGGTGTATTGTTGGGTCATTTGGTGTTGTCTCCGGTGGTCTTGATGTAGTGCCTTGCGAGAAGACGCAGGGTCGGTTCGTGGAGCTTCAGACGCTTTGCGGTAGTCCGGCAGGCAGTCCTGAAGGTGTCCCCTTGGAGTCTCCGATAGGCCACGCAGAAGAGGGCATGGCGGATCTTGGCTTTGTGTATGTGGCTCCAGTCCTCAATGGTGATCATCAGGCGGCCTCCTGTTTGGTTGTCGGGAACAGCTCACGGGCAAGCGCAAGCATCGACTCTCGGTCTGTCCCGTGGGATTGCATGACGTATCGGTTGATTGCGTTCTGCACCTGACCAGCGGACGGACGGCGGCCAAGGGTCAGAGTGGCGAAGGCTTGAAGGCGCTTCACGAAGTCGCTGGGATGGACAAGAAAGGTTTCATTAGCGGTCATGTGGATAGGTTCCTTGGGTAGAGCAGGGGAGACGCTGGGCCTCCCCCGTGGGTTGCATTAAGCGGTCAGCAAGGCGGCCAGCTTGGCCTTGACCTTCGGAAGGGTCCGCTGGGCATGTTCGCGGCGGTCCTTGTTGTGTTCTTCAGTCGCACGGCTCCAGCCCTCCAGATCCTTCAGGGCTTCCAGCAGTTCGTCTTGGGTCGGCTCGTGGTACTTAAAGGAGTGATCGCGGCCATGCTCGGAGCCGTTGCGTTCGCAGATAACCAGCCATTCAGTCGCCGCAGCTTTGCCCCACTCCTTCGCATTGTTGAAGTCGAAGCGGGTGGCGTAGACCCAAGCGGCCATCTGTTGGTGATCCTCTTCGTAGGCTTCACGGTTGGCCTTGGCCTTTGCTTCAGCAGCCTTGGCCCGTTGGTGACGCTGGGAGGCTTCCATCTGGAGCACTCGGACTTGACCAGAGGACAGGCCAGCCAGTTCAGCCAGCTTGTTGATAAGGGCACGTTGGCCGTTGATTACGTCCAGCAGTTCTTCGGACAGATCAGCAACGGTGATTTTGTTCATGTCGGTTTCCTTATGTGTGTGTTGAGACGGGCACAGTGGCCCCTCCAGAAGGCCGCAGAGGCTTTCCGGATGGTTGTGGTATGGGGTAACTAGGGGTTAGAGAAAGTGGGTTATTTGACGGATTGCAGGGCGCGACGCAGGCGATCCCATTTGGTCATCGCAGAGTCGTATTCCCCAGCGATACCGTCAGCGATAGCCTCCCGCAGCAGCTTCAAGCCAGACTGGGAGTTAAGCGAGCGGACGCTGTTAATGTCGTTCTGAAGTTCGTTCATCAGGTAGTCGCTGGGCATTCCTACCTGTGCGGCCATGTCGATCATTACCGCTGTTGCATGGGACTGGATTTCCTCCCGACTCATACCGGAAGAAGAGACCACAGAGTCCATTCGGCTTTCGCCTAGACCCAGCAGCTCGTCAGCGTAGAACTCAGCGACTCCACCGCCTCCCAGCGCGTCATTCACAGCGTTCAAGCCTGAAAGAATGGCGTCCGGCAGGGACTCGGTGCCGCTGTCCTGGGAAAGCGAGTGAGCGTCCTCGTCGTCGAAGAAGTAGTCCTTGAAGTCCTCCGCTTGTGCCTTGGTCATTTCGATCCCATCGAGTTCATAGAGGGCTTCCCCTTGGTCGTTCACGCCGCTGGAGTAGGAGGGCAGGTCACAGGTCTCCACGCTGAAGCCGTAGTCGGCGGTCTGGTAGTCCATCATTGCACCTCCCCAGTCAGTGCACCTTGAGAGCGCAGCTTGTCGAACTCGCGGTTAATCAGTGCGTTGAGCATCTGGGTGCGAGTCAGGGCAAAGCCTGCTTGCTTGGAGAAATGGAGGGTCAGAGCGTCAGCCTTGGGGATAACGTCTTCCCACAGGATTGCAGTGGTACGGGCTTGGGGTTTCTTTCGTTGCAAGCTCGGGTGTTGAGTTTGAGTAGACATAAAATCTCCTTGTAGTTGGGAAGTAATAGGTCAGAGCAAAGTTATTCAAAGAAGAACCCCCAAGGGCAGCCCCCGTGTTAACCACAGGAACTACGCATGGGGGTCTAAGGAAGCACCGCATGACCATCAGCTATGCCAAATCACCAGAGGAAGAGAGGACCCTGACCGGAAACCTCTCTTCATCCTTTGGTCAGGGAAATCCCTGTTACGCTTCCAGCAGAGCGACCGCACAGGCCGGACGCAGGATGTTGTGACCGACGAACATCTTAGCCAGCGCGGTGTTACCGACACGCAGAGGCTCAGGGACCCACTGGGTCACAATGTCTCGCACCTTCACGGTAGCCGCGCAGTCCTTCGTGTAGACCAAGCCAAGCAGCTTGGAGAAGTTCCCACGGTACGCAGCGGTACGACCAGAGCCGCCTTCTTCCACGCTCAGGGGTTCCGGTGAGCCGATCAGTCCCTCGCTTTCGTCTTGGTCCGGCAGGTTGTTGGACTCGTAGATCTTCATACCGGCGACACGAAGGCCAGTGTCAGCGTTACCGTTGGACTTGTCCTCGCCAGTCTGGCCCAAGAAACGCTTATCCAGCCATGCCATGTTGCCGATACCAGCAGCCGCATTGGTCAGGGCCTCGTAGTCGTCCGGCTTCAGGACACACACAGGGATGCCTGGGACGCTTGCCTTGCGGAACTCGGTGCGGGCACGGAAGATGGCGTCCACGATTTGCTGACCACGGGTCATCGGACGGCCTGCCGCATCGGTTGCTCGCAGGGTAATGTTCTCGGTGAAGGTCTCGTCATCCAGTACGCCGTTCTCACCGAATTGAGCAATAGCCAGCTCTTTGTTGGTAATGAAGGCAGCCTTGGCGATGGTCCGGAAGACGTTCTTGTCGATCATGTTCGACAGCTCATAGGCCAGCTCACGGGCATAGTGGGAGCGAACCTCAAAGGTGCTCAGGTCTTCGTCTTGTTCTGCCACGAACACAGCAGCCACAGCGACGTCATCGACGGTGACAGTGCGCATGACGTTCTTGATACCGCCCGCTTGGATCAGCTCGCCGGGCTTGTGGTACTTCGCATTGTGGCTCATGCCAAGTACAGGGAAATCGAATGCTTTGCCACCCTTCAGGGTCATCACTCGGGTGGTGCCCAAGGAGACGCATTGATTGCGGAACATCGTCAGGACTTCACCAGCGAACAGCTTCATGAATAGGGCTCGGGTATCGCCTTGACCGTTGTTCTGACCTACATGGGTTACGTTTTGAAAAGTCGGGAAAGTGCCGTAAGCAGACATAGTTGTTTTTCCTTGTTGATAGGTGGATGGCCCTTCGGCCAAAGAGAAAGAGGGAAAGGGAGTCAGGACGTAGAAAAAGGGAGCCCGCAGGTTTCCCCACGGGCTGGTCCTTGAGTTACGTGCGCACTTCTGCGCGTTCTCATACGTTCTTAGGTCAGGGAAATCCGGAGGGAGGCGAGAAGGGGATCGAGAGGGTGCCCATTTTTCCGGATTCCGGATTTTTGGACAGGGGGACGCTGGGGTCCTAATTTTCCGGATTCCGGATTTTTGGGAAGGCGGGAGACAGGGGGTCCCCAAACGCCGTAGGGGCTTTTAAGGACCTCAGCCACGTCCATCAGTCATCCAAGTGACGGCGGATCACGTTGGAAACAGTCTTTTGGTTCAGCCCCAGCTCTTTCGCAATGGATCGTCCGCTCAGTCCATCCCCGTGCAGCCGCAGGATCTCAGAGTCACGCTTGGCCTTGGCCTCACGGTTGATCGCCTCGGTCGCGTACCCGTACTCGGCAGGGGTCAGGTCCAGCGCCTCCATGATCGCCATACGCTTCAGCTCCCAGCGGTTCTTCAGGTACTTCTCCGGATCAGTGGTGACAAGGTGGGTGATCATGCGCAGACGTTCCTTGACGACTTCAGGATGTGCGCGGTTCATTGCGTGTTTCTCAGCGAGAATCGAGGTGATAGAGATTGCAGTCATAGCGGCTCCTTGTGAGTTGATAGGTGTATCGCTATGGGCAGGGAGAAAGGGGAGGTACGGAATTTTGGGGCGAGCCCATTTTTCCGCAGGCAGACGCAGGGGTGAGCGGATTCCCCAATTTGGGATTTTCGCTCAGGCAGACGCAGGGGTGAGCGATTTTGGCCTCGGGCCATTTTCGCTCAGGGTCACATGGGGCTACCGGATTTGCCCTCGGGGCATTTTCGGTAAGTGGACGCAGGGCCATCCTCGGGACAACAGAGGGACTGACCTCGGGGGTGTTAAGTTTTCCTGATTCAGGATTTTCTAACAGCACGGCTTCAGGTCATCCTCGGGGGTGTTTAGTTTTCCTGATTCAGGATTTTCTAACAGTACGGCTTCAGGAGCGGGCGTCCTCGCGGGTGTCGGAGCGGTCTTCAGTGGATGCCATCGGCACGGTGGAGGTGGAGACCTCGGGGGTGCCCGATTTTGGGGAATCCCCATTTTCGGGCGCCTCTTTTGAGACCACTTCATCTACAGTGCTGGACCCCATCTTGAACAGCTTGGCAATAGCACGGTTGCTCATGCCTTCCTTGTGCTTCTCCAGAATCGCAGCGATAGACGCACTAGCGATGCGAAGCGTCTGCTTCTGGCGTCCGTCTGTCGCGTTTCTCCTTCAGTTGCACAGAGAGGGCTGGGGGATACCTCGGGGTGGGGCATTTGACGGATTCCGCTGTTTGCCCCAGTGCGTCTTCAGGTCGTCCTCTGGTCTGTCGCGGGGGATACTGTAATTTTGCCTCAAGGGCATTTTTACAGTACGGCTTCAGGTCGTCCTCGGGCACCGCCAAATGCCGTTGGGACATTTCGCGGTCGTCCTCGGGTCCCCTTCCGGTTTCTGGGGGGGCCCATTTTCCGGAACCTGAAGGATGGACCTCGGGACCTTTTCCGTTTTTGACGGATTCCGCTATTTCCGGAAACGCAAGGACGGACCTCGGGCTACTGACGGATTTGGGTCAGTCCCATTTTCGTCATTCACCAAGGCAGACCTCGGGGGTGGTGCTAAATGTCGTTACAGCATTTCGCACAACCTCAAGACAGACCTCGGGGTAACATTTTGCGGATTCCGCATTTTGTGACCCCTCCAGACCCCCTTCCGGATTTCCCTGTGCATAGGGGCCACAGGATAAGTACCTACAGATTACCTATAGATAACTCCCTCTCCTTCCCTTGCTTGGATGGACAATGTTGATAGGCGATAAAGGAGAGAGTGGAGGGATACGCTGGGAGGTGTCCAGATTTGCCCTCGGGCCATTTTGGAGTAGTCCCAAGGTCAGTCACTGGGTTATGCGTTTTGGGCTTCGACCATTTTGCATAAGGTCATCCCTTGGAGCCTCATAAGGAACTCACTATGTTCAACCAACGGATACTCTCACTTGATCATCCTTACTAGCTATCTGTCCTTGTGTCGTCACTCGGTTGTCCTGGGGATGGTCAGGGGGAAGTCTTGGGGAAGTCTGGAGGAAGCGACAACAGGACAGCCCGTAGGCCATCCTGAAGGAGTCGATTGGTAGACCTTGGGTAGTCTGGAGGTATTGAGTAGCTAGGGAGAAGCAAGGGAGACCTGAAGAAGCGACAACAGGACAGCCATTGAGGCGTCCTTGGGTAGACCTTGGGTAGTCTCTAGGTAGACCTTGGGTAGTCTTAAAGATACCTATAGTAAGTAGAGTATAGAGAGATAGTATCTAGGGTATCTAATAGATGTCTTATAGTAGTCTTTTAGTATTGGTCTTATGTATCCCCCCTAGGGTCAGGGAAAAGTGACTAGCCCAATTAGCTCCTATTCTGGAAGTCTCTGGAAGGTGTCTTGGGGATGGTCTTGGGGATGGTCGTCGGGAATGCTGGCCTCGGGATGGACCTCGGGGAGTCGTCGGGGAGTCGTCGGGTAGTCCTCGGGATTGACCTCGGGACAGACCTCGGGACAGACCTCGGGACAACAAACAGGGGCACTCAGACGAACAAGCCCAGAGTCAGCCCCACAGTCCCCCTCTGCTCCCCTCCAGATAGCCCCTCAGACGATCTCTGTGCTCACCTCACGCCTTCCCCTATGCAACCCCACAGGCTCACCCCTGCACGATCTCAGAGATCCACAGAGAAAGCCTGAAGACAGCAGGGACAAGGATGGAAGGGAGAAGGGAGGCAAGGAGAAGGGACCAGAGGGAGACGGCAAGAGACACACGGGCCATCGTCGAGTCCTCCCAAACGACAAACCCCCAAGGTGTCGCAGTGAACAGCCTCGGGGGTCGATTGAAAGATTCGATCAAAGTGGGTCACTCGATCAGTTCTTTCTATTGGTCAGGGTAAATTAGCTTTCCATAATGTACGTTGGGACAGTCTTGATGATAGGTCTTTTCGATGGCTCAAGGCTCTACCGATAGACACACTCGATCAACTCACAGCTCGCCTGCATCCTTCATCGCTTTCGCTATCCGGTAGGCGGTAGACCTCCCGATACCCAGCTCCTTAGCGACACCAGCAGGGGACAGGTCGCCTACCTTCAGACGCTCCTTGACCTTCTCTTCGTCCAGTTCCTTCGGTCGGCCCAAGTGCTTCCCTTGCTCCTTGGCCTTGGCTATGCCGTCCATCTGCCGCTCCTTCCTCAGCTCCAGCTCGAACTCAGCGAAGGCTCCCAGCATGGACAGCATCAGGCGGCCCTGTGCGCTCCCTGTGTCAAACGTCTGGTCCAGCACACGGAGGGTCACACCTTTCTCTTCCAGCTTCTCCACGATAGCCAGAAGGTCAGCGAGAGAACGGCCCAGACGGTCCAGCTTGGTGATCACCACTGTGTCCCCCTCTCGGACATACCCCAGCATGGCTTGGAGTTGCTGACGGTCTTTGGCTGACTTGCCGGACATCTTCTCCTGATAGACCTTCTCAGCTCCAGCCTCGGCCAGTTTGTCCAGTTGAACATCCAGCGATTGACCGACAGACGACACTCGCGCATAACCGATAACCTGTCCCATCACTCTCTCCTACTCAATCCACCAATGCCCAAGCTGTCATAGGGACTTTCCCCGCGTCGTAAAGCCTTCCTGCTGCTATCTCAGCTTTCCGATGGTCAATCGCAGCAATGACCTTCAGTTCCTCTTGGAGGCCCGCAGAGGAAGCCCTATCGAGCATCCTTGGGGCAACTCTTTCCAGTGACTTCCTGTTCTTGAATCGGCGTAGTCTGATAACCAAGTCAATCATTCGGAAACCTCCTTCATCTTCTCCCAAGCGAATCGCCAGCAATCAACAAAGCCAGCGATTGTATAACTTGATCCCTCCATGTGCAGCCTGTAGATTCCCCTTCCGAGTGGTTCCATCTTCATCATTACTCTCCCCAGAGTTGATAGGTGATTCGCTCAGGCTTCCCCTAGTTGGCGCTAAGGGAAGCCGTCCTCTTAGCAGTTGCGGAAGTAGTAGGTGCCAGACCTCACGAACTCCCCGTTAAGCTCCATGTCTCTCGCTACGGCCTGCCAGTCGATGTACCCACGGGCAGACGCTGGGATTGCCTCAAGTAGTCCTCCTTCCTCCCATTGCTCCATCGCCATGTCCTCGTCACTGTCCCAAGACCCCATGTAGCGGTCCTGAATCTCTTTTGGTGCAATCTCACAGGCCAGTCCTGCCGCCAGCACCTCGGGCTCACAGTCCACCTCCAGCAGTTCCTCCAGAGCCTTCCAGTCAAAGCTCCCGTACTTGTGCAGGCAGTGAGAGGCCAGCCCTTCAGCATCCTGACAGTCCCAGTCTTGGGTCATCAGCTCGGCCACGTCTGCCGGTTCCATCCCAAGGGACTCTAGGTAGTCGCTAAGACCCCCAGCGTTAACGACCTCTTCAGCGTCAATCCAGCAGCCGTAGTCGATGCGGAACCAGTAGATGTAGACGTTGTGTTCTCCCATCCCAGCGGTATCCAGCACAGCCACACAGCGGTTGATGAAGGCTTGGTCCTCCAGTCGCTTCAGTTCTTCTTCACGTTGACGAATGGTTTCACGCAGAGAGGCAACTTGAGCGCGTGTCTTGCAGTAGCAGAGGTCGCCAGTCATCAGCTTGATGGAGGTCCGCAGGTCAGCAGCACGGGATTCAATGTTCATCGCAGTGTCTCCTTATGTCTAAGTGGTTACGGGACTGTACTTTGGAGACGTTTTTTGGACGGGTCAATACCCTGCTATAAATTTTTCTTGGAAGGTATACCTCAATGAGACTAAGAGACAGACAGAGAGACACCGCAGGAGGCGATAGGAAGACGCAGGGGATCGCCTATGTGTTAGCAATGGGATGGCTGGGGTATGGAGAAGGAGAGGAACAGGCAGGCGCGCAGGCTGTGAGCGAAAGAGGACGGGAGTGCTGTCTAATGGCTTGTTCTTGTGGGGGGACGGGGGGAAATCGCGGGCGTTAAATCACTGAAGAGGGCGTTCAGATTTTTTCCAGAATTTACCAGGGGTCTCCAAGTGGATAAGATGCTGTATTCTTGGGCGTATTTCGGAGTATCGCATGGCTAAGAAAGAAGCGATGGATCTGGTGGAGTTATTGCTTGTAGTCGGGGGATTCGGCATTTTTGCTGTGATCTGTAACGCCTTTTCTTCAGCCAAAGTAACAACACAAACTATCGATGCCGATGAAGCGTGGAAGAAACTGGATGGAGTATCTTCCTTCCAACTCACCTTTTATAGGCAATCGGGAAATACCCATCGAGTTGTCCACTTGAACGGGACTAGAAGCGATGTTGAGGCTGAGATCCTGAAGACATTCAATCGGGCAGGGATTGGCAATCAATACGCGATCTGGACCCGAGGGGATGCCATTGATTACAAGCGGGCTATACACAGCCATCGCGGTTCTAATGAAGGCAAGAAGGTTGGTGGTTGTTTGGTAAGTGCACAGTGAGATTGATTGATTTATCGATGTGAGAGGGCACAGATGAAACATAATCCGGATACAATAAAAGACATACTGACACGCTTAGAAGCACTGCCACACACTGCCAGAGGTTTATCACTTCGAGATTTTGAGCCAGAAGACAAAGAGGCAGCCTATTCCATCTCTTACCACGTGGACCTATTGATCAAGGATGGATTGGTTGAAGGGTCTATGTCCCGAGAGCTGTCCCCTGAGCCTGCACACTTTTTTCTTCGTCAGCTGACCTCTGAAGGGCATAAGCGCCTAAATGAAATCCGCGCGAATACTATGTGGAAGAGGTGCATAGCTCTCACCTCCAAAATAATCGGCAAAGGCGTGGGAGCGGTTTTAACTGCCGTAATCGGGATTGTTGTAACAACTGCTTTCGGAGTTTATTTGACTAAGCAAATTTCGCAGTGGCTTCAGTAATTAAGACGCCTTCTCCCAACATCACATCGTGAATAGGGGCCAACACTGGCCCATTCTTTCAGCCAGTCACCATGTCAGGCCGTTTGCTCACTTTCCGGTACTCACCCAGGTGGATCCCCCTGATGCTAAGGTTGTCATTGAGATGGAACGGTTGGCCGATCCGCAGGCTGGAGAATTGAGGGGGGAAGGGAATTGTTAGCGTGAAAAACACGAAAGAGGATGAGCAGCTTTTTACCAAAATACACCGAAGGCCAGCAAGATGAAGGGGCCGAAACCCCTCCAATGTACTAGCAGTGTCCTGCCTCGTCGTATAAATGGTAGATACAGACTTGTTCAGGGCTATTCCTGCAAACCTGCTCACACAATGTTGATAGCAAGCTGTTGGCCTCTCTCAGACTCATGTTCTCTCCACAGGCATTTATAAAATCAGAGGTGCTGATTGCATAGTGCCCCGTGTACCAATAAGGATGGCAGCTTCTCATTGGTTCTTGTTGAGGAGGGATGTACTTCTGGGTCGTCCGGATAATGTGCTGTGCGGTGTTTTGGTCCATTAGTGCCTCTTGAAGTGGCAGAAAACTGGACTGGGCTCTCAATGAGAGACGTAACTGTTCCCATTAAAGATAGACAAAGCGCCTCGCTATACAAGATGCAAAGGCACAAAAAATGCAGGTTACAGGTCACTAGGTACTACAGATTAGAAGGGGACTCCTTCTTCTGATTCAGGAAGACGTGCAGGTGGAGGTTCAGGCCACTGCGAGATTTGCTCAAAAATGATACTCCCACAATTGCCATTTCTGGAATACGTTCTGGATTCTTTGACAATGACACCACTCACATCGTCAATCCAGACGAACATGAATCGACCAGAGGCATCATGATCGTTTGTTCCGTAGTCCTTACTCTCGGCAGCTAATTTCCTCCATCGGGTAGACTTGACGAACCTCTTTGCCATTTCCTCACCCTCTCGGATGTCGCCATCTCTCTCTTTCCCCCCCTCTCTACGGTTCGTATTCTTAAATAGCAGCGTCTTCTTCATTGCAATCGCTCTAATTTGAAACATCTTTAAGACCAGTATGATAACCATACCACGGCGCCAAAACCTTCAGAGAGTAAACTGCCGCTATAGCAGAAACAGGCCTCAATTTTGCGCATCAACTCCTCCTGATTTGCTGTGATTAGCTCTTTGGGGTCAATACTCTCAATAGTTACTGTGTCACCTTTGACTATGACCCGTAGCTGAAAGCCCTCTATCTCATTTTCAATGCGGCGAAGAGCTGCATTAAAGGCTATTTCGAAGGTTTCTTGGTCTACATTGTTTTTTTTGATTACTTTGAGTTGGTACATTTTAGCTACTCCACGTGGACCCGTGCGCCTAAAAATAACTATGTGTTGATGTCGGTTCAATTGGGACAAATCTGTATTGTAATCAGGCTCTTATTCAGGGCGGTTGTTCACCCTGCTAGGTCAAATCGTGGGCCTGTCTTCCAGCCCAACACACGGCCAGACCGCTTGTTCACCTTCCGGTACTCACCGCCCAGCAGGATCTCCCACGCGCTCCCATTCTCTCCCAGCACAGGGAATTCCTGGCCCTCGGTTATCCCTAGTCCTGCATCCACGCACACAAGCTTTTTCTGTCCGTTCATCGTTGCGCCCTCAGCATGTCCTTGAGCTTCTGTAGGGCGTTCCTGTTGTTCTCTTGGCTGGCCTTCTTGCTGGCTTCCCATTCTTCCAGTGTCTTGGTGACGCGCTTGTGGTCGAACATGGCGAACTTACCCACAGACGAAGAAACGGGAGCGTGATCATTGTTACTTTGTTTCTGTTTAGAAGAAGTCAAAGACTTAGCCGGACGCTTGGTGCTGGGGGTACGGAAAAGGGCTAGGAGTGCTGACCCGATGCGGAACACAGAGGCCAGATTCCAGTTGGTTATCTGGTCGTGCTTCCGGAACTCTGTCTTGAAGAAGCCGATGGCCTCCAGACGACGCAGAGAGTTGCGGACTGTGCGGGTGGTGCAACCGATACCCTTAGCGATGGTCCGAAGGTAGAGACTCGCAGCCCAGCCTTGGGCCTTGTTAAGGTGCCGTGCGATGAAGAGGGCGACTTCCTTGGTGTAGTGGGTCCCGAAGGTGGACACTGGCTGCTTGGCAAGGGTGGTAACAAGCTGGTCGCTGTGAGATAATGTGTAGCTGTTCACGGGAACTCCCATTCTAACATTCGTTCCCACATTTATTTGTAAGTCATTGATTTACCTTAAAATTTAAAGAGCCCCCATGAAGTTCATTATCAAGCTGTTCCCGGAAATCACCATCAAGAGCAAGTCGGTTCGCCAGCGCTTTATCAAGATCCTGCAGGGCAATATCCGCAATGTCCTGCGCCGCTTCGACGACGATGCCCGCGTACGGATGGATTGGGACAAGCTGATTGTGAGCTCCCGCAATGACCAGTTCCGCGAGCAGGCTATCGAAGCTTTGGCCTGTATTCCGGGCATTCAGGCCTTCCTCGAGGTACAAGCCAGCAAGTTTACCGATCTGCACGACATCTTCGAGCAGGTGAAAGCCGTATGGGGCGACCAGCTCAAGGGCAAAACCTTCTGCGTGCGCGCCAAGCGCCACGGCAAGCATGAGTTCTCCTCCCTCGAGGTTGAGCGTTACGTGGGCGGTGGATTGAATCAGCACTGCGAAAGCAATGGTGTGCGCCTCAAGAACCCGGATGTGAAGATCAACCTCGAGATCGACGGTGAGGAGCTCTTTATCGTCAGCGCCATCCATCAGGGCCTGAGCGGCATGCCCATCGCGACCCAGGAAGATGTGCTGAGTCTGCTCTCCGGCGGTTTTGACTCCGGTGTGGCTTCGTTCCAGTTCATCAAGCGCGGCTGCCGGGTGCACTACTGCTTCTTCAATCTGGGCGGTGCGGCCCACGAGATCGGCGTCAAGCAGGTGGCCTATCACCTGTGGAACCGTTTCGGCTCCTCCCACCGGGTACGTTTCACCGCTGTGGACTTCGAGCCGGTGGTTGCCGAGATCCTCGAGAAGATCGACAACGGTCAGATGGGCGTGGTGCTCAAGCGGATGATGATGCGTGCTGCCGCCAAGGTGGCCGATGAATTCCAGATCCCGGCGCTGGTGACCGGTGAGTGTGTGGGTCAGGTCTCCAGCCAGACTCTCACCAACCTGAACGTGATTGACCGGGTCACCGACAAGGTGATCCTGCGCCCGCTCATTACTTGGGACAAGCCGGATATCATCAGTGAAGCCCGCCGCATCGGCACTTTGGAGTTTGCCGAGACCATGCCGGAGTACTGTGGGGTCATCTCCAAAAAGCCGACCGTGAAGGCCGAGCTCTCCCGCATTGAAGAGGAAGAGGCCAATTTTGACTTCTCCATTCTGGACAAGGTGGTCTCCGAGGCCCGTTACCTCGATATCCGCCGTATCGGTGAAGAGACTGCCGCTGAAGTGCAAGAGGTGGAAACCACCCAGGTGCTGGGCGCTGACGAGGTGATCCTGGATATCCGCTCTGCCGATGAACACGACGAGAAGCCGCTGGTGGTGGAAGATCGTGAAGTACTGCATATCCCCTTCTTCAAGCTGGCCACCGTCTTTGGCGATCTGCCCAAGGAGAAGACCTACCTGCTCTACTGCGATCGCGGCGTGATGAGCAAGCTGCAGGCGCTTTACCTGAAAGAGAAAGGCTTTGCCAACGTCAAAGTTTACCGTCCGTAATTTGACGCTCAATCTCCCATAAAAAATCCGGCCAATGTGCCGGATTTTTGTTTTATAGCTCGGAGCTTGGATTTATGGACAGGGAACGGGAGTGAAGGAGTGCTCCCCCAGGCAACGCCAACCCATTTCCGCTCCCCTCATTTGCCAAAGGTTATCGCTGCGATAGAGAGTCAGGATATAGAGCATGTCGTTCTTGCTGCCATCGAGGGCAACCGAGAGTACCAGATCATTATCCAGTTGCTGTGCATGGATGCGACTGGGGATGTCGCTATGACCGACAAAACGAAGTGCTACCTCACGGTAGTCATTGACCCATTTCTGATGTAGCTCGTTCGCCTGACGTATCTGCTGGTTGAACTGCTGCACTGGCGCCGATGCCAGTCGTCCAAAAACGGCTTGTGCTTCGGCATGTGCTGCTGTCACGTTCGCAAGGAGGAGAGTGGTAAGCATACCGATTTTGTGCATGAGAATATCCGGCTAACAACGACTGCTTCTATGACAACAGAAAAGCCCATTTGGTTCAACGCACAACCCACAGAGCCATATTCCACTGCGGGTGTGCTTTCAGTTGCGTTGCAGCGAGAAGGTTGGTAGCGACAGGTGCCAGTAGATAGCAGCTACCCGCAAACCGAACACGGCTGTCATACAGATGAGCATGGCGGTTACTCTGTCCATGTTCGCCTCCAGTGCCAGGGTGTAGAGGATTCCGCCCAAAATGCAGGCTGTTGCATAGATCTCTTTTTGCAACACCATAGGCACTTCCCTGGCCAGTACATCACGGATCATGCCGCCTGCTACCCCTGTCATGGTCCCCATCAGCACGGCGATCAGTCCCGGGGTACCGAAGTTGAGGGCTTTTTGCGCCCCAATCACCGTAAAGAGGGCCAACCCGAAGGCATCCGCGACGGGCAGTACATACCAGGGCATTCTGCGGGGCAGTTTGACCATCCACATCCCGATCAGCGCCGTTGCAATGACCACCCAGATATAGAGAGGATCGCGAACCCAGAACACCGGGGTTGCTCCCAGGATCATGTCGCGGATGGTGCCACCGCCGATGGCGGTGACTGCCGCCAACACCATGACGCCAAATCCGTCCATTCTGAGCCGGCCCGCCACCAGAACCCCTGAAAACGCGAATACCGCAGTACCAAACATGTCGCTGATGTAAACAATCTGCTCAACCAGTGTCTGCATGGAAAACAACTCACGCCAAATTGTTGATGGGGCCGCGATTTTAGGGGCTGGAGAGCCCAATCGCCAACTGTGCTCGACAAAATTGAGAGTCGACACCGCTTTTTTCTCGCATCATGGACAGGGAGGGGCTCGAGTGTGCCTGTTTACCTCCTTGTTGGAGGAGGGGCGCGATGAGTTTCTGCCACGTTTTAGTGGGCGTTTTTTTCCTTAAGTTTATCCCCGACCTGTCGATATATAGGGTAAGCGGCGTTAACGTGATGAAGCGTTGAAAAAAATGCTAAAGACATCGAAAAACGGGCCGTTAAATAAGACGCATCGGGCACAGAAAATAATAAAGCCAGAGCAAATAGAAGAGTAAATTTAATAGCTTAGGAGAATAGTCATGGGCCTTTATATCAACACTAACGTTTCATCACTCAACGCTCAGCGTAACCTGATGAACACGACCAAATCACTGGATACATCCTACACTCGACTGGCATCCGGTCTGCGTATCAACAGCGCCAAAGACGATGCCGCCGGCCTGCAAATTGCCAACCGTTTGACCTCCCAGATCAACGGTCTGGATCAAGGTAATCGTAATGCCAATGACGGTATCTCTGTTGCCCAAACTGCCGAAGGGGCAATGGATGAAATTACTTCCATGCTGCAACGGATGCGTACGCTGGCTCAACAGTCAGCCAACGGCTCCAACAACACAGATGACCGTACCGCGCTGCAGCAAGAGTACACTCAGCTGATGACTGAGATCGACCGGGTAGCCAAAGATACCACCTTCGGTGGCCAGAACCTGCTCAATGGCGGCTATGTGGGCACCTTCCAGGTGGGGGCAGACGCAGGGCAGACCATCACCTTCCGGATGACGACCGCCTTTACTATCTCGGGCATGGCCTCTGCCACCAGTGGTAGTGCGACAGTGGCAACCACGACCTCGGGCGAGCCGTATAACATCACGAAGACAGCAGGAACGCCGGTCACATCTACCAGTATGTCGACCATTACAGCTGCAAGCTCGGCCCAGTCGGCTATGGCCAACCTGGATTACATGATAAAGGTGGTGGACAGCAAGCGTGCTGAACTGGGGGCGGTACAAAACCGGTTTGACTCGACCATTCGCAACCAGGCGAACGTCTCCGAAAACGTTAGTGCTGCACGCTCACGTATCCGTGATGCAGACTTCGCCACCGAGACTGCAAACCTGACCAAGCAGAATATCTTGCAACAGGCCGCATCAACCATACTGGCCCAGGCGAACCAGCGCCCCCAGTCAGCTCTTTCGCTGCTGCAAGGCTAACAAAAGAAAACAGGGCGGTTGTTCAGGCCGCCCTGGTCAAGAGATGGAACAAAGGGGTGTTCGGTTCGCACTCTGTTCTATCGGGAGAGATATAATTCTCTACTAGTAATGCCAAGTGTTGTCCAGCTGTTCAGTTCTGTCACGCTTGGTCATATTCTCCTGAGCATATGCTCATCTTTAGGCCGGTTTACCGGCCTCTTTTTATTGTGTCGTCAAATCGACGTCACTCTACCCAATCTAAGCACAAACCGTGCCACAAAAATAATCCTGTTACACCATCTTGCAACCCCTCTATTACGTCTTGCACTATGTTTGCCATCTGGCTTTCCTTGCCATGTACCGGAGAAAAATTGCCGCGTTAGGCAACAATTTTCCTAAAGCTTGCCTCTGCACTGCCGTTAAACAAGGTGAAGCAATCGAGGGGTGTTCGGAATCCAACGTTTGCACTACTGCGGGTGACCTGTCCGTTCAAACAGACACCCGCCAGAAGACTCAGGCTCGTTCAACCTGTTCTTCTAACGGTGGGACGCCGCTTTGACGGCGCAACCCGCAGTCGCATGTTCTTCGGGAGAATATTTTATGGCCATGTATATCAACACGAATACTTCATCACTGAACGCCCAGCGTAACCTGATGAATACCAACAAGTCTCTGGATACCTCTTACACCAGACTGGCATCGGGACTTCGTATCAACACTGCCAAAGATGATGCTGCCGGTTTGCAGATCTCCAACCGTTTGACTTCCCAGATCAACGGTTTGGATCAAGGTAACCGCAACGCCAACGATGGTATCTCGGTTGCTCAAACGGCTGAAGGGGCCATGGATGAAGTGACCAGTATGCTGCAGCGTATGCGCACGCTGGCACAGCAATCTGCTAACGGTTCCAACAACACCGATGACCGTACTGCATTGCAGCAAGAGTTTGACCAACTGACTACAGAGATCAACCGTATCTCCAACGACACCACTTTCGGTGGCCAGAAGCTGCTGGATGGCAACTACAAGGGGTCGTTCCAGGTGGGGGCGGATGCTGGTCAGACTATCACCTTCAAGATGACTTCCGCCTTTACCATCAGTGGGATTGCGGCATCAACCAAGGGAAGCGCGACCGTTGCTACCAGTGCCTCTGGCGAGCCCTATACCGTGACCAAGGGAACATCTGCAGTAACCTCTACCAGCGTCAGCAGCATCAGCTCTGCCAGTGCCGCCCAGCTGGCCATGGCCAACCTTGATTTCATGATCAAGGCGGTCGACAGCAAGCGGGCAGAGCTGGGTGCGGTGCAGAACCGGTTTGACTCCACCATTCGCAACCAGTCCAACGTCTCTGAAAACCTGAGCGCAGCACGTTCTCGTATCCGTGACGCAGACTTTGCAACCGAGACCGCTAATCTGACCAAGCAGAACATTCTGCAACAGGCTGCTTCCAGCATCCTGGCTCAAGCCAACCAAAGACCGCAATCAGCCCTGTCCCTGCTGGGTTAACAGGCTGTGATGAGATAAAAAAGGAGCGACGATATGGCCAATGAAATTGGAATTCCGTCATCGGTCACTCCTTCTTCTCTTCAGTCAAGTAGCAAGAGCGGCCAGTCGGCCGCTCAAGTGCTATCTGGCACAGCAGAAGAGCAGCGGGGGACGGCAACAAAGGACATGGAAAAGCAACAGGGGCTGCCTGAGCAGGAGAGGGCTGGCAAGCCGAAGATTTCAGACAAGGAAATTGAGAAAGGGGTACAAAACTTGCAAGAGTTCAGTCAGTTGCAAGGATGGACCGTCAATTTCAGTGTTGAAAAGGAACTGGAGCAGGTTGTTATCAAGGTAATGGATGCCGATACCAAATCAATGATCCGTCAGATACCAAGCGAAGAGTTGCTGGCTATCAGCAAACGAATCCAGGCTCTGCGCGAAGGTGATGTGATTGGCGGTGGCTCTCGAGTCGGGTTATTGCTTGATAAAGAGATTTAATAGTTACGTTTGCGAGGAGAGTGAGTATGGCCACAATTACGTCTGCTGGTGCGGGCTCTGGACTGGACTTGGAGTCTGTCATTGCTGCAAGTGTTGATGCCAAGAAGGCGCAGCTGTTGCAGCCAATTACCACCAAAAAGACCAACGCCCAGATCACTCTCTCAGGGGTAGGCCAGCTGAAGTCAGCGATCGCGACTTTTGTCACCACTCTGCAGGCTATGTCAAAGGATGACGCGTTTAACAAACGTGCGATAAACATCACCCAGGATAAAGATAATCCGGTTCTCAAGGTGGAGAGCAAGAGTGGCGCTTCCAACGGGCAATATGACATCAGTGTCGAAAAATTGGCGAAGACCAGCAAATTTGAAGGTAGTTTCGCCTCTTCGACCACGCCCATGATCACTCAAGATGGCACCCTGACATTCAAGGCAGGTGACAAGACCTTTGATGTGGATGTTAAAGCAGGGGATTCACTCCAGTCCATTCGCAAGCGGATCAACAATGATAGTGACAACTTTGGTCTTAGCGTCAATATCATGAATACCTCCGATGGCAAGGCGGCCCTTGTGATTGACTCCGGTGTCAGTGGAACAGGTAAAGATCTGCAGATAACCGGCAGTACACCTGAACTGACTGACAATTTCATCTCCAAGCTGACCCAGAAGCAACAAGCCCGTGATGCCGAGATAAGCGTGGATGGCAATAAATTGACCAGTGCGACCAACACCTTTGATGGCACCATTGTGGGTCTCAAGATTACGGTGTTGAAAGAGTCGGAGAGCACCACTACCACGAACCCGAGTGATGGTACCGTGACGACCACTTACAAGCCAAACAGAGTGGATGTGACGACAGACAAGGCTGGCATCAAGACCATGGTGCAGAGCTTCATCGATGGCTATAACGCTCTGGTGAAGAAGAGCACCGATCTGGGCAAACGCAGCTCTATCGTGGCCGGTGTCAGCCAGAATGATGGTGGAGCCCTGGCGGGGGATGCGACGACCAAGGCTGTGACCAACCTGATGAGTGGCACCGTCACCGAGCCTTCTAACAACTCTTCGACCTTCTCTACCATCTTTCAGTTGGGGGTCAAGATGGACAACAAGGGAGTGCTCTCACTTGATTCGACGAAATTCGATGAAGCGGTCGAGAAGAACTTCGACCAGGTAGTGGCTGTATTTGGTGGCAAGGACGGTGTTGCTGGCAAGTTGGCCAGCCAGCTTGAGACCTACTCCAAGACAGGGGGACTGCTTGCCAAGCGGGAAGAGACACTCAATTCTGATCTGCGTGATGTCAACCGCAAACAAGCAGATGTCGCGGCGCAGCTCACCAAGTATGAAGAGACGTTGAGGGCACGCTACGGCAGTCTGGATACCTTGCTGGCCAAGATGAACAAATCTGCCTCCTATCTCAACCTGCTCAATACCAACAACAAAACCAGTTAATTTGTAGTCAGGAGCTGAGTCTCGTATGTATCGAAAAACGATCAAGGCCTATACAACCCAGAGTTTGCAGTCTGAGCTGGCAGTGGCGGATCCCTATCGCGTGATCCAGTTATTGATGCAAGGGTGTCTCGAACGTCTCGCTCAGGCTCGCGGTGCAGTCGAGCGTCGCGATTTCGAGGGTAAGTCCCAATCTATCTCCAAGACGCTGGCCATTATCAATGGTCTGCAAGATTCACTTGATCTCTCTTATGGCAAGGTCCCCGAAGACCTGTTCGCACTTTATGACTATATGAAAGTGCGCATGATGGATGCCAGCCGTGACATGGATGTAGGCGCCATTGATGAAGTGATGAACCTGATGCTGACGGTCAAGAGCGGTTGGGATGCCATCCCTGTCGATGAGCGAGACAAGGCGCTGGCACAGCAAAAGGTAGGCAGACCGGCATGAATGAGGTCAATAGTACTTCTGTGTCTGCCTTGATGAGACAGGGCGATCAGTTGCAGTCTCTACTGGTGCAAGGTGAGCTGGTTGCAGCAGAACAGCTGGCTGAACTTTATCTGCATGCTCTGGAAGAGGTATTCGGGTCACTGCCTTGGGGAGAGACTCTCAATGTGGAACAGCGGCAGGCACTGATGCAGTTCCAGCTTATTTATGATTGGGTGGGTCAGGAAAAGCAGCAGGCTGAAGCACAATTACGACAATTCTCCCAGGCCGGACGTGCATCCGGTCTTTACAAGCTGAATGCAGGTTAGTCTGACATGGATATCCATCACAAGATTCATGATGTAGAAAGTGAACTGGCACGCCTGGCTCTGCAAAAGCAGCAGGAGGCCGCCATGCTGGAAGTACTCCCCGTTCGTTATGAACTCAATATGGCTGCGTTTGCCAAATACATGCCCGCCATTCATGACTTTTTCAAGGAGTACCAGCCTGCCAGGCCTTTTCGTTTCTTCTGTAATGAAAACGGCGTTCCCAATATTCTGTGGCTCGACGAGGGTATCTCGCTTTATGGGGATGATCCATTTAGCGAGGTTCAGTCGCAGATTGCCGAGGTCATTGAACACAGTGTCTTGCAGTGCATCGATTTTGTGCCCCAGTGGTATATCGATGGCCAAATCCATATCAAATACAACAATGAAATCTCCAAATTAAAAGAGAAGTCAGCTCTGGAAGGGTTGCGTCTAAAGGCAGCATTACATACCGATATTCCTCTGGCACTGATGTATGGCATTGGTTTGGGCTACCAGCTCGGTTGCTTGTATGAACAGTGCAAGATCAAGAATCTGTTTGCTTTCGAGCCTGATCTTGACATGTTTTACGCCTCGCTCTTCTGTTTTGATTGGCATCAGCTGCTCGCCTACATGGAGGAGGAGTCGATCAGTCTGCACCTCTTTATCGGTGTTGACGAGCGATTGCTGGTCGCTGACATGATGGAGGCGCTGCATCGCAAGGGGGCATTCTGGTCGGCAAGCTATTTCTCGTTCTGTCATTACCATTCCCCCAAGCTGCACGCCTTGATAACACAGGTGGAAAGGGAGTTCTATCTGCTCAAAACGGGGTGGGGGTTCTTTGATGACAACATCTATGCACTTGCCCATAGCCACACCCATCTGCAAGACGGTACCCCCTTTCTGAAACGGTGGCGCGATAGCCGTGCCTTCGAGCAGATCCCTGTCTTTGTGGTTGGCAATGGCCCCTCGCTGGATCAGAGCATCGAGTTCATCCGGCAGCATCAGCAGCAGGCAATCATTATCGCCTGCGGTACTGCGGTCAGTGCACTCTACAAAGCTGGCGTAAAACCGGATATCTACGTTGCAGTGGAGCGCACCAAGAGCTCAGCCGATTTTCTGAGCATTCTCAATGCCGATGACTTTATCAAGGACACCGTGTTTCTGAGCGTTGATGTCATTCACCCTGAATGCAAGCGCTTCTTTCGTAAAACAGGGTTGGCGTTCAAGCCCAACGAGCCGATGTTCTCCATGCTGATTAGCGCGTTTGGTCAGGCATTTGAGTACGATACCATTGAATTTTCCAACCCGTTCGTCGGCAATACCGGCCTCAATTATGCGGCCTTGCTTGGTTTCAAGCAGGTGTATTTGTTTGGTATCGACAATGGCTATAAAACAGCCGGACAGCATCACTCCAGCCTGAGTCTCTATTACAACGACAAGCAAGAGGCGAAATACGAGGAAAATTTAAAGGATACTTTCCCGGCACCGGGTAACTTTGGCGACGAAGTGCGTATCAATCATCTGTTTGGGCTAGCCATTCACAATATGGCCAGTGTATTGCGTGATTATCCCGAGATGCAGTGCGTCAACAGTAGTGACGGCGCTTATATAGAAGGGGCAATCCCTCGTCGTGTTGAATCGTTGCAACCTGAATGGCCGGTACTCGACAAAATCCCGCTCATGGATGAAGTGATGGCCACTTGTTTCCAGTCCTTTGACATGAGCAGCGTTGATTTCGCTGCTGCATTGCAGGTGCCGCTGTTCGTTGAGCTGGTAGACAAGTTGCGCGATGACTGGCGCCAGGTAGCCTGTGAACACAATGCGGTATTGGCCATGATGCAACGCCATCACGACTATCTGCTCTATCTGCTGATGAGCCGCGAATCACATCTCTATCGTGTGTTGATTGGTTCAATTAACTATTTCTACGCCAATATCATCAGCCTAATGATGGCGCAGGTGACAGCAGAACCCGAGGTGCTGGCGGGCAAGATAAAAGAGGCGCAGGCAATTCTGGAGTTATTCTTCGAGGATAGCAAAGTGATGTATGCCGATGCGTTCGATGGCCATGATACCACCTATTTTACCGGCCTGGATGTGTTCAAGCGCTAGTCCTTGAATCGGATGGGGATGACTCTGTTCATCTCCATTCCCTAACAGTATGATATAGAAGTATTTAATCCTTTCAGGTGCATATATGGCCACCCTTTCCCTGGCATCCACCGCATTTCTCATGCCCGGTAATGTGGCATGGGCTCCTTTGGCCCGACATGCACAGTTGCAATTTTGCCCTCAAGGTCAATGGCAGCCGATGGCCGCTTGTGACGGACATCTGGTGCTCTGGTTTTGGGAGCAACTGCTGACCGACAGCGAATGCCAGCATTGGTACACCTTGGCTGAACCCGCATTGTCCGAGACCATCGACACCTGGTTGGAAGCATTGCTCTCGCCACTGCGGGGGCTCCCTCATCTTTATCTTGGTGCCTGTTCACTGCAAGGCGTTGGTGTGAGTAGCGCTCTTCATCCCTGGATGATGCAGCTGGATGTCTGCTTTACCCGAGCGCTTGCACGTCACCACATTAGGGATTTGGGGCTGGGTCGCTGGCTCTCTGAGCAGGGGCGAGCCCATTGTGTGGACGAGCGTAATCGTTACCTTCTTTCTTGTCCTCTCTCGATGCACGGCTTGACCAGCCTTGCCGACTGGATTGCCGCGCGTTGGATGCTTGATCAGGCGCCAATACGCAAGGTGCTGGTGCTCGATTGTGACAATACCCTGTGGGGGGGGGTAGTGGGTGAAGAGGGGTTGACTGGCCTTTACCTTGGTCAGGACGGTCTCGGCAAACTCTATCAGTCGTTTCAGGATGCGGCGCTCTACTGGTATCAGCGCGGCGTGTTGTTGGCATTGTGCTCTAAAAACGAGCCTGCAGATGTTTGGCTGGTGTTTGAGCAGCATGGCGCCATGAGACTCAAAAGGCGAAACATTGCAGCATCTGCCATTGGTTGGGGCTCTAAATCTCAAGGTTTGCGACATATTGCTGCCAGCCTCAATCTGGGGCTTGAGGCCTTGGTCTTCTGGGATGATTCCCCCCTGGAAAGGGCTGAAGTTCGCCATGCCCTGCCACAAGTCGATGTCATTGAACCACCAGTAGATATTTGGGCATGGCCTACAACCTTGCTCACTTATGGGGGGTTCTCGCGCATATTCAGTGGTGATGATGCTCTTCGTCAAGCCTCCTATCTGGCATTGGCAGACGCCGCCCGGTTACGTAGCGAGGTTGGCAGTGAACAACATTTTCTCGCCTCCTTGTCGTTGCGTGCGGCGATACAGCCGTTGGCGGTGGATAACCTTGCTCGTGCCGAGCAGATCATCCATAAAACCAACCAGTTTAATCTCTCCTGTCTGCGATATGAGGCGAGCGAGCTCAAACGGCTGGCGCAGTCTGGCTGGTGCTGGCTAGTGTCGTTGCAGGATCGCTTTGCCGATCATGGCTTGGTTGGCTTGGTGCTGATCATAAACATCACGCCCAAACTGGCATTGCTCGATACGCTGGCTCTGAGTTGCAGAGTGTTGTCCAGAGGACTCGAATATTGGTTACTGGATAGCGTCTCGGCTGCATTGCGCGAGGCGGGGATCGAGCGTCTGGTTATTGGCTCGAATCGTTGTGCACGTAATGAACCTGCGCTGACATGGTTGGCATCCCTGCCGTTGACCCCCTGTGATAATCCGGATCCCGCCCGTTTTTCCCATGAGCATTACCATAGTCTGGCGCTCGAACAGCTGAATTTGCCTTTTTTGGAGTTTTATCACCATGACTGATCTCTTCACTTTGTTGGAACAGCAGTTTCCTTCTGCAACCGTCACGCGAGGCGACTATCAGTTGGGACTTGGGGCCTTTCCGGAATGGGATTCGCTTGGTCATTTCAATTTTCTGCTGCTGGTTGAGCAGACGTTCTCGGTACGCTTCGAGCCTGAAGAGCTGGCGAAGATGAAGCAACTTCAGGACATTCGTGATGCGCTGTTGCGGCGTGGTCTTGTGCTGTGATTGAAGCTCTCTCTCATGTTCTTGGCTCCCTTGGGATCGCACGAGGGAGCGCTATCATGGTTCACACTGACGCCATGGCTGTGGCCCAGTTTCCTGGGCGGGGCAATGAAGCCGGCATGCATGCTTTTTGGTTGGGGATGCAGGAGTGGCTTGGAAACGAGGGCACTCTGCTGGTGCCAACATTCACGTATAGCCTGACTCGCCAGAGCTGTTTCGACAGGGCGACATCCCCCAGTGAAGTCGGGTTGATGACGGAGCAGTTTCGCACTCTGCCAGGGGTTGCGCGGACCCGCGATCCCATCTTCAGCGTTGCGGTATGGGGCGCGGGGCGTGACCAGGTGGTTGCAGCAGGGGGTCATGACTGCTTTGGTGAAGAGAGCCCCTTCGCCTGGTTGGCGGCTCACGATGGCTGGATTGCCGGTTTTGCCTGTCATCCCGATCGCATTACCTTCACCCACTATGTCGAGCAGCAACTAGGTGTCGATTATCGCTTTATGAAACGCTTTGAGGGTGATGTCCGCGAGCAGGGAATGGTGCGCCCCTGGCATTGTGACTACTTTGTGCGAAGACTCGATCTGGCCAGCGAGATAGATCTTTCCCGTCTGGTTGAAGCCCTTAAAAATCAGGACAAATGGCACCAGGGGTTATTTGGCCGTTTACCAGTCTGGGCCGTTCGCTGCGCCGACTTTGCCGCGGTGGCAAAAGAGCTGATCGCTGTCCATCCCCATGCGCTCATCAGGGAGGGGAGATGAAACTGCACCATATTGGACTGGTGGTGGCCGAACTGGATCTTGGCGTACGTTATTGTTGCGAGACCCTCGGGCTTTCCCGCTTTAGCGAGCCGGTGCTCGATCCGTTGCAGCGGGTGCATATCTGTTTTGCCTATGATGATGCGGGGATTTGCTATGAACTGATTGCACCTGCCAGTGATGATAGCCCCGTCAGTCAGGCGCTACGAACCCGTCATAACCTGCTCAATCATCTGGCCTATGAGGTGGCAGACCTGGCAATGGCTGCCGAAAAACTGCGGGCCCAGCGTCATCTTCCCCTCGGGCCCAGCCAGCCAGCCATCGCGTTTGGCGGCGCCCACGTCCAGTTTTTCCTGAGCCCCCTTGGCCACATTGTCGAATTGATCGAGGCACCCACCCCATGAGTTTTTCACCCAAGAGCGGCTATCTGCCCACCGACTGGGACGACCAGGCACAAGTCGGTGAACAGCTGCATCGGCTGCTCACCCTGCTGTTTCCGCTCAATCGCAGCCTGACCGGGGACGGGGTTCGGCAGTCGCTGGCCCTGTGGCGCGAGCACTGCCTGCCCGAGCTGCGGATCCATGAAGTGGCCAGCGGCACCGAGTGCTTCGACTGGACAGTGCCTGACGAGTGGAACGTGCGGGAAGCCTACATAGTGGGGCCGGATGGACGCAGAGTGGTGGACTTCCAGGATCACAACCTGCATCTGGTCGGTTACTCGGAGCCGGTGCGCTGCACCCTCTCGCTTGCCGAGCTGCAGCCCCATCTCCACTCTCTGCCCGAGCAGCCGGATGCCATTCCCTATGTGACCTCCTACTACAAGCGCCGCTGGGGCTTCTGTCTGCCCCATCGGCTGCGTGAAGCGCTGCCGGAGGGAGAATATCAGGTGGTGATCGATGCCACCCTGGCCCCGGGCTCGCTCACCTATGGTGACTGGGTGCTGCCGGGGGAGAGCGAGCAGGAGATCCTGCTGTCGAGCTACACCTGCCACCCCTCCATGGCCAACAACGAGCTCTCCGGCCCCTGTGTCGGTGTATTCCTGATGGCCTGGCTTGCGTCACTGCCCACACGTCGCTACAGCTACCGGCTGATGCTGGTGCCTGAAACCCTGGGGGCCATCGTCTATCTCTCCCGTCATCTGGACCAGCTCAAGCAGCGCACCTTGGCCGGCTTCAACCTGACCTGTCTTGGCGATGACCGCAGCTACTCCTTCCTGCCCTCACGCCAGGGCAACACGTTGGCGGATCGCATCGGTCGCCATGTGCTGGGTCATCTGGCGCCGGGCTACAAGGCTTACAGCTTCCTGGAGCGGGGATCCAACGAGCGGCAGCTGTGCGCGCCCGGCATCGATCTGCCGGTCACTTCTGTGATGCGCAGTCGATACGGCTGTTATGCCGAGTACCACACCTCGCTCGATGACCTCTCGCTGGTGACGTCGGCCGGTCTGGCCGGCGGCTTCATGGCGCTGCGCCGTGCCATCGAGTGTCTGGAGCTGGACGAGCGCTGCGAGGTCACTGTGCTGGGCGAACCCCAGCTCGGCAAGCGGGGGCTCTACCCGGATTTGTCGACCCGCTATTCGGGCTGGCAGGTACGGGAGATGATGAATCTGCTGGCCTACAGCGACGGCAAGCTGACCCTGTTCGAGATTGCCGAGACCATAGGGGCGCCGTTCTGGCGGGTGGAGCCGCTGGCGCGGATGCTGCTGGATGCCGGGCTGCTGCGTCGCCTCAGCCCGCAACCGGACTACTCGATCACCAGATAGGCTGGTCCCGGGTTGTGCGGGGTGCGACGGATGGCGTAGCGATCCAGCCCCAGCATCTCCTTGAGAGCCAGGGTCTCCCCCGGAAAGGCGGGCCAGTTGAGCTCATCGAATGCCAGCACCGATCCCTTGGTCAGGTGCGGCTTGATGAGCTCGAGACAGCGGCGGGTCGGCTCGTAGAGATCAAAGTCAAAATAGGCCAGCGCTATCATTGTTTCCGGCTGACGAGCCAGATAGGCCGGCAGCGTCTCGGTCACATCCCCCTTCACCAGCTCATGCTTGACGATATGGTCCAGCGGGCTTTCCGCCTCATGGGCGGCGAGCAGTTGGGCCAGATGCTGCTCATAGCCCGGCGTCACCCCGTAGGCACCGGGCTGGATTGCGGCATCACTGCCATCTTGCGGAGCGTGGGAAGGGAAGCCGCTGAAGGTATCGAATCCCACCAACTTGCGGTTGTAGTTGTAGGGCTCATACATGCCGCGAAACGAGGAGAAAAGCGCCAGGTTCTGACCCCAGCGGGTACCGAAATCCATGATGACGCCGTGGACCGGCACGATCTTCTGATACAGCTCGTGCATGAACAGGATGCGGGAGAGCGACTGGCGCTTGAGGTAGAGGCCCAGGTTGTTCTGCAGCTCGGCCGCGGGCAGCGGGCTGGCGTGCAGCAACTCGCTGAAGGTCTGGCGGCGTGACAGCTCCTGCTCGGAGGCGTTGGAAATGGCCTTGATCATCAGTGGTCTCCTGTGGTGGTGTCGCCGGCCGGGGTCGACAGGCAGTGCACCACTTCATATTCGAGGTAGTCGGCCAGCCCCAGCCAGTCCTGGCGCTCCTGGCACTGCAGCAGTGCGGCTACCAGTCCGGGTGGCAGGTTGCCCTGCTCGGTGAGCACCTCTTGCAGCAGTTCCGGCAATGCCTGACTCGCTGCAACCGACTGCCCCAGCCGAAACTGGTGCGCCAGGGCGGTGAGGCGGGTGATCTGGCCGTTTTTCATTGCACGTACTCCGGGTGATAGCGGCAGCCGGCGATTTCCGCCCCTTCCCGGCTGCAGTTCCAGAACTGTACCTCGGGGTGGCGCGCTATGTAGCGCTCGAGCTCGGTGCGGTAGGCGGAAAAGTTCGGATTGGTCTTGACCCGCCGGCCATGGCCGTCGAGGGCCCAGCTGAGTGCCTGCGCGGCGCTGGGGCCGAGCGCACCATCGGCCCAGCCCGAGTGGGTGAGTTCGCCGGGAAAGGCGAAGTCAGTGCCCAGCAGGATGACCTGGCGGCAACCCATCTGTACGGCGAGATCCACCGCGGGATGAATGACGCTGCCGCCCGAGTGCAGCACGCCCTTGGGGTGCGTCTGCCGCAGCTGCTGATACATGGGGCTGCGGGAGTAGGCGGTCTTGCGCGGCCCCTGCCAGGCCAGCAGGGCTGCCGTGGGAACCGTGGGGTAATAGACCAGGGTGGTCTGGGCCGACTGGGCGGCGGGCAGCCGGTTGCCGTGGATGGCGTCATCTATGGTGACGACGATGTCGGGCCGGATGCCGTGGCTGAGCAAAAACGCCAGTGCGGTATCGACGCTAATCAGAAGATAGTCCTGACGCCGTGTCTGCAACTGGGCCTGCAGGGTGGCCAGGTTGTGCTGCAGAGTCGGACCGCTCGCCACGATCAGCGCCTGCTTGCCCTGAGCCAGACCGAACAGGGAGGCCACATCGCCGTCGCCAGCCAGCAGATCGCGGTTTTCCGCCAGCCGCCGGGTGATGTCGGGGTGTTCGGCGTCGAACCTGGCCCGGGCGAACGGCAAGTCTATTTCACTCACCAGCCGGTCGCGGATGCGGGCGGCGGCATCTTCCACCAGCAGCAGCTCGGGCGGCAGGGCGAAGAAGGGCAGGCGCACCTCCCCCTCGTCGCCGGCCATCATCAGCTCGACCCTGGGGTCCGTCAGCCAGTCCTGCTGATCCAGCAGCCGCAGCACCAGGGCAAACAGGGCGCCATTCATGATCTTCACTTCCAGCCGCTTGAGGCCACTGCGCCCCAGCAGGGCGCGCGGCAGATCGCCGAGTCCGGTACCGTAGAGGTGCAGCACAGGCTGCTCTGGCAGGCTGGCGGCCTGCAGCTCGGCCTCTTTCACCCGATCGTGTCGGCTGGTGAGCTGGATGCCTTGGAGGCTGAGGGTGGAGCCGAGCCCCTCGGTCAGCTCGGCCGGCAGGCTTTCCACGTCTTGTGCCAGCAGGCGGGGCCAGAGGGCGGGCCAGCGCTGGCTGATGAGCCTGCCGTGCTGGTTGAAGAGATCATCACTCATCGTTGTCTATCCACTCCCAGCTTAGTGGTTGGTTAGCGCTCAGGCTGCGGTTGACCCGCTTGCCGATGAGCCGATCGTAATCGGCGGGGGGCAGGCCGAGGGCGGGGCGCACCGATTTGATGTGTTCTGCGGTGAGCAAATCTCCGGCTGCAATATCCCTGACCAGATAGAGGGAGCGGCGAAACGCACGGTTACCCTGTTCACTGGCGGTGAGCTGGTAATCGGCCACCCCGAGCGCTGCATGGGCGGTATTGATCGAGGTTACCAGCTCGGTGAGCTCGGCCGGCTCCATGGAGAAGGCGCAATCCGGCCCGCCGTCGGCGCGGGCCAAGGTGAAGTGTTTCTCGATGAGGGTCGCCCCAAGCGCAGTGGCGGCGATGGCCGTGGCCGATCCCAGAGTGTGATCAGAGAGCCCCACCTCGACCCCGAAGCGTTGGCGCAACATAGGGATGGTACGCAGGTTGTATTCGGCCGCCGGCGCCGGATAGCCGCTGACACAGTGCAGCAGGGCCAGCTGGCCGTTGCCGTGTTTGAGTGCCATCTCGACCGCTGCGGCGATCTCGGCCTCGTTCGCCATGCCGGTGGACATGATGAGCGGCTTGCCGGTCTGGGCGGCGTAGCGGATGAGGGGCAAGTCCACCAGCTCGAAGGAGGCGATCTTGTAGGCCGGGCAGTCGAGGGATTCCAGCAGATCCACCGCGCTGAAGTCGAACGGACTGCTAAAGACCGTCAGCCCCAGCTCGCGCCCCTTTGCAAACAGCGCCTGGTGCCATTCCCAGGGGGTGTGCGCCCACTCATAAAGATCGTAGAGGCTGTGGCCATCCCACAAACCGCCGTGGATCTGAAATTCCGGTCGATCACTTTTGAGGGTGATGGTATCCGGGCGGTAGGTTTGCAGTTTGACGGCGCTGGCACCCGCTGCTTTGGCGGCGGTCATAATGGCCAGGGCGCGGTCCAGATTGCCATTGTGGTTGGCCGACAGTTCGGCAATCACATAGGGGGCCTGCTCCTGGTTGATGGGGCGATGATCGATCTGCATCTGTGTTCAGATTCCTGTGCCAAGTTGCCAGCCTTGCGGCGCCGGCTGCCAAGGGGCAGGGGGCGCTATCTGCGGTGGCTCGGCAAGATAGAGGGGAAATTGGGAGAAAATTGTGTGCAAGCGATGTGCCAGCTCTTGCCAATCCGCAGGTTGAAGTGGCCGGGTGGCCTGCCATGCCAGCCGCTGGCCTTTCAGCGTCAGGGTGAGCAGCAGTTTGCCATCATGGCGTAGTTGCCACTGTTGGCCATCTGGTAACAGCTGATAATCCGATTGTTGCAGCAACCGGGCGGTGAGCCGATCCAGCCCCAGCCCGTCCACCTGCTGCTGGCCACGGCGGCGGTAGTCGTCTGAGTGTTGTTCAAGCCGTTGCAGAGCTTGCAGCAGTCGCTCAGGCTCGGCCAGCTCGCTCAGGGTCAGCCGCTCGGCAAGCTTAAAGCGGGCGATCACCTGGTCGTTGAACTGCTGGTTGTCGACGATGGGGACTGCCAGGGTCGGCAGGCCGAGGCAGGCCCGCTCCCAGGTCATGCCGCCCGCAGCGCCAATGGCGAAGTCGTGTCGGCTCATCAGGTCGGCCATCTGGTCGCTCTGACGCAGCAAGGTGAGCGGCAGATCGGGCAGTTCGGCAACCCTTTGTTGCAGCTCGGGCCAGAAAGGATTGGCCCCACCGGCTACCAGAGTCCAGCTGACGGTTTTAGCCCATGGCAATCGAGCCAGCGTATTGAGGGTGATGAGGCAGGCTCCGGCCGGATCGGCACCGCCAAAGCAGATGAGGCCACGTTGCCACCGGCTGACCTTTTGGCGTGCAAGCTGGCGATAGGCGGGGCGCAGCAGGGCATAGTCGGTGCCCAGCAGCAGCCGACAGTCGGCAGGGACGAGTGACTGGTAATCGGCTGTGCTGCGTAGTGGCCCCTGATCCAGCAGCAACTGACCATGATGAGGGCGATCGGCCAGATCGTCGATCACCAGCAACTGACCACAGTGGATTGCCAGTGTCTGCTCGATCTGTCGATTAATCTGGTAGTGATCACACACCAGCCACTCCGGGACCAAGGTGGGCAAGGGGCCTGCGTCGTCCAGAGCGCAAAGAGGGTGATGCTGGTGGGATTGCAGCAGTGGCAACAGGTGGGCCGGTAGCTGATGGCAGAGAAAGTGGCACTCGGCGCCAGCCGTTATCAGCCGATCGGCGATGGCCAGACAGCGCATCAGATGACCCAGGCCGATTTCGGCGCCGGCGTCGAGCCGGAAGGCAACCTTAAACGCCATCTTGGGCCAGCACTTGATAGAGCAATTCGGCTAGGTGCCAATCTTCCGGTGTATCGATATCGACCACCCTGTGTCTTGGCAGAATATGGCCGATCCCCTCTCCACCGACGGGGCTGATCCCGCCCAACCAGGCAGCCCGCGTCCCCCAATAGAACTGGCCTGCATCCTGATAGGCAGGCTCCAGATCCTGAGAGCGTTTCGCCATCTGCTCCGGCCAGAAGGGGGTGACCCGGCCCTGCTCATCCATGCGCACGGCGCGCTGGATAGGGAAGCCAAACTCGGCCACGGTATAGACAAATGGTGCCTTGCTTGCGATCAGCCGCTGATAGGCGGCCTTCAGGTCATCGGCCTGGATAAGCGGCACCGTGGCATAGATGCAGCAGTAGTGCTCTGCCTGGATGCCGAGCTGGTCGAGCCGCTGGATGGTGTCGATCACCACAGGGGTGGTACCTGTGTGATCATCGGCGAGGTTGGCTGGCCGCAGAAATGGCACATCCGCGCCCAGTTGACGGGCGACCTTGGCAATCTCCTCATCATCGGTGGAGACCACCACCAGGCTGAAACAGCCAGATTTTTGCGCCGCCAGGATGGCATAGGCGAGCATGGGCTGGCCGCAGAAGGGACGGATATTCTTGCGTGGAATGCGTTTGCTGCCACCCCGGGCCGGGATAATGGCGATGGCCATGATGGGCTCTCTCTGCTGGATTAATGACTGGCCAAAGCCAGGATAATCGATGACAACTCTTTGATTATTTTTGATATTATACTGGTTTTTCTGCTTGTATTATCGATTTTTGCTACGGAATGGCAGCAGTGTGGTCGATAAGAGAGACAGGCAATGAAAAGTGGATGACGTTGAAGATGAGTTATGGCGTTGAGTTACGCCCGATAGAGCCGTGGGATCTTCCTGCCTTGCGACGTTGGCGCAATCAGGATGAGGTGCGAATGCAGATGGTATCCCAGACGCGTATTTCGCCACGGCAACAGCGCCAATGGTTCGCTGCTACCCGTGAGCGGCGGGATCAGCAGCACTGGGTGCTCTGGTGCAAGGGCGTGCGAGCGGGTTACGTCAATCTGAAAGGTGAGTGCCAGGGTAAGCTGCAGGGTCAGGCGATTGCCGATGCGGGACTCTATCTGGGCAACTCGACCGTGCGGCATCCCATGTTGGCCGTTGCTGCTGCCTTATCTCAGCTTGATCAGGGTTTTGATGAGTTGCATATCGGTTGTATCCGCACCTTGGTTCGGGAGAACAATCGCTCGGCCCTGCGTTTGAATGAACAACTGGGTTACCGCCAGATAGGACAAGAGAACGGATTTTTTGCATTGGAACTGCTACCGGCGAATTACTATGCCGCCCGTGAGCGGCTACGGAGATTTTTCAGATGACAATCGCATTGGAACAGGTTTTTGCCGAGGCTTTGGGTATTGATATCGGCAGCGTCAGCGATGGGTTGGCCTACAACAGCATCCCGCAGTGGGATTCCGTCGCCCACATGGGGCTGATTGCCCAGTTGGAGGATAACTACGGTGTATTGCTCGATACCGATGACATTATCGACATGAGTTCGGTCGGCAAGGCGCGGGAGATCCTGGCCAAATACGGGATCGCTTTCTGATGCAGGGGCTGTTGCAGGGCAAACGCGTGTTGATCACCGGTGCCGGGCGTGGCATCGGTCTTGCCATTGCTCGCCTGTTTGCCTCTCAGGGGGCTGAACTGTGGCTGGGAGGCCGTGATGCGGTGGCGATGAGTCAGCTGGCGAGCGCGATTGGTAACGAGTTTGGTGTGCCCTGCCAGCCTCTCTGTTTTGATGTGGCTGATCCGTCGTCGGTCAAGCAGGCCTTTCAACAGCTTTTTACCCAGAGCCGATCGCTGGACGTGCTGGTCAACAATGCCGGCATGCTGGAAGAGGCGTTATTGGGGATGGCGAGCCAGGCCCATCTGCAAAAGACATTCAGCAACAATACGTTTAGCGTGATCTACTGCAGCCAGTATGCCGCGCGCCTGATGCAACGCAGCGGTGGTGGCTGCATCATCAATCTCGCCTCCCTGATGGGGCAAGTGGGAGCGGCTGGGCTCAGCTGCTATGCCGGCAGCAAGGCGGCGGTGATCGGTATTACCCAGTCACTGGCCAAGGAGCTGGCTGCCAGCCAGATCCGTGTCAATGCCATTGCTCCCGGTTTTATTGATACCGATATGGCGCATGCCATCCCGCAAGAGAAGTTTGCCGAGCGGGTGGCCAGCATCGCCATGGGACGGATTGGCACGCCAGATGAAGTGGCCAAAGTGGCCCTGTTTCTCGCGTCCGACTTGTCGAGCTATGTGACCGGGCAGGTGATTGGGGTCGATGGGGGGATGGTGATTTGAACCGGCCTGATTTGCTGACCCATCTGGTTGACGACAATGACGAGCCCGCCTGGCGAGACCCGCAAGAGGGGTGGCTCAGTTATGGTGAGCTGGCTCGGCGTGTGGCGCAGTTGGCCACCACCTATCCTGCTGGCCGCCATTTGGTCTACCTGCCATTTGTGACGTCTACCCTGCATCTGCTGCACTACTTGCTGGCCCTGCGTGATGGCCACGCCATCATGCTGGCCGATCCTGCACAGGATGCCCGGTTGCACAGTGAACAGTGCCAGCGCTTTGGTGTTAGTCTGCGGGTATTAGAGGATGGGGCAGTTGCGCATCTTGGCGATGCGCCTTCACTTCACCCTGAGCTGGCCATGCTGCTGCCGACATCGGGCAGCACCGGTTCCAGCAAATGGGTGCGATTGTCGCGAACCAATCTTGATGCCAATGCCGCGGCCATCGCCGAATACCTGGCGCTGAACGGGCGTGAGCGTGCCATCACCTCGTTGCCACTTTTTTACTCCTTCGGTATGTCGGTGCTCAACAGCCATCTTTTGGCTGGCGCCTCTCTGGTTTCATGCACTGCCAGCCCCCTTGAGCGCCAATTCTGGGATGAGGTCAATCGCTATCAGGTCACCAGCGTGGCGGGGGTACCCTTTACCTTTCAGATGCTAAACCGCTTGCGTTTTGACTGGGCGCGTTATCCCAGCCTGATGACACTGACCCAGGCCGGAGGACGACTTGAGCCGGCACTGGCAAGACAGTTTGCCGAGCAGGCAACTGCACTGGGACGTCGTTTTTTCGTGATGTATGGCCAGACCGAAGCGGCGCCGCGCATCGCCTGGTTGGCGCACGATGAAGTGATGATTGCCCCCGATGCCATCGGCCGTGCTGTACCGGGCGGGCATCTCTCTCTGCGTCATGAGCCCGGCTTTCCTGACGGGGAGGGGGAGCTGGTCTACGAAGGGCCAAACGTGATGCTTGGCTATGCCGAGCGCCCTGAAGATCTGGCGCGTGGGCGTGATATGGATGCGCTCTTTACCGGAGATCTGGCTCGTTGTGATGAGGCGGGCCGCTTCTATCTGACCGGACGACTCAACCGTTTCCTGAAGCTGTTTGGCAAACGGGTGAGCTTGGCTGAAGTGGAAACCTGGTTGCAGGGGAGGGGCTATTCCTGCGCTGCGACCGGCCGTGATGATTGCCTGCTGGTGGCCATCGAGGCAGACGCGTGCCCCAGTGACGCACTGCAGCTGGAGCTGGCCCGCTGGCTGATGGTGCCGCCATCAAGCGTTCGCATTTATCGGCATCATTTGCCACGACGCAGCAATATGAAGATCGATTATCCGGCCCTGTTAACACAATTGGAGCAGCTATGAACAGGCTGTTTGATGCGCCGGTTTTCGGGCTGTCTCAACATGAAAAAAGTTGGTTGCTCCTTGCTCGCCTGAATGAATTGACGCAGCGCCATGCGCAGGGGTGTCCAGCTTTTGCCAATATTCTGTCGGCGTTTGGCTGGGGTCAGGCCTCGACCTATCAAGAGCTTCCTTATCTGGCCGCCCGCCTGTTCAAATTGGCCCAATGGCAGAGCGTGCCGCAAGAAGAGGTATTCAAGGTGCTCACCTCCTCTGGCACTACCGGAACGCCGTCACGGATCGTGCTGGACAGGGAGACCGCCGCCTTGCAGAGCAAGGTGCTGGTGAAGATCCTGCAAGAGTTCGTCGGCAAGCAGCGGCTGCCCATGCTGCTGGTGGAGCAACCCGCCCTGATTCAAAACCGCAGCGGTTTTTCCGCTCGGGGAGCCGGTGCGCTGGGGCTCTCCTTCCTTGGCCGTGACCATACCTATGCCCTCGATGAGCAGATGCGGCCCAACTGGCCTGTCATCGAGGCGTTTTGTGACAAATATGCGGGCCAGCCGGTCCTGCTGTTCGGCTTCACCTTCATGGTCTGGCAATGTTTGCTGGAGCCGCTGCGTGAGCGAGGTCTGCAGCTGCCGTTGACGCACGGCACGCTTTTTCACAGCGGTGGCTGGAAAAAACTGCAACACCTCGCGGTGGATAATCCGGCTTTCAAGCAACGTTGCCATGAACAGTTGGGGTTGAGTCGGGTGCACAACTTCTATGGCATGGTGGAGCAGGTGGGGTCGGTATTTGTCGAGTGTGAGCATGGCCATCTTCATGCTCCCCTCTTTGCCGATCTGCTGGTGCGGGATCCGCTGACTCATCGACCGCTCGGGGTCGGCCAACCCGGCTTGCTGCAGGTGATCTCTGCCATTCCCCAAAGTTATCCTGGCCACAGCCTGCTGACCGAGGATCTCGGCGTGCTGCTGGGGGAGGATGATTGCCCCTGCGGCCGTCGTGGCCGTTATTTTCAGGTATCAGGACGTCAGCAAGGCGCCGAGGTGAGGGGATGCAGCGACACTTTCCAGTGAGCCGATCAGATGTAGAAGATGCCATCTGGCAAGCGGGGCCAGAAGTCGCCTTCGTGGCTCCCGTCAGCGGTTGGCAAGGTTTTGTCACTCGCCCGTTGCCAAGCTTTGCGCCCGTCATCTGCGACTTTGTGGCTGCGCTCTCTGCACGTCTGCTGAAGGAGGGGCGAGAGAACCCGGATCTGGCCGCCTTTGGCTTTTGGTTGCGGCCGCGCCAGATTGAGGTACAGCGCAAACACATGGCAGGGCGTGCACCCTTGGGGATGGTTTTTCATCTGGTACCCTCCAACGTGCCGACCGTCGCGTTCTACTCCTGGATCATGGCGCTGCTGATGGGCAATGGGTCCGTGGTACGTCTCTCATCGCGCATCGACCCGGTGCAAGAGGCCATGCTGGCCATCCTGAACGAGCTCTTCTCTCTGCCCGAGTGGCAAGAAATTGCCTCCCGTACCCGTTTTATCCGCTATGACCACGACGAGGGCATCACCGCCTGGCTGTCGGCCCGGTGTCGGCTTCGCATTATCTGGGGAGGTGATGAAACCATCAGCCGGGTACGGGCTATTCCGCTCTCACCCCGCGCTCAGGAAATCGTGTTTCCGGATCGCCGCTCCATGGCGGTGTTGGATAGCCAATGGCTCGCCAACCTGGATGCTGCTGCGTGGCGGCAAGTGGTCGCGGCTTTGCAACAAGACTTTACCCGTTTCAATCAACAAGCCTGCGCCTCACCCACTACGATTTGCTGGTTGGGCACTCCCGCCAGCACGTTGCGCCGTCGTCTGCTCGAAGGGATCTTCGCCCCATTTGCAGATAATCCCTCCCTGATGATGGAACGCCTTATCAATAGTCAACAAAATGTCGCCCATGATGGCCAGATGCAGCTGGACACCTTTTCTGGCGTCACCTTATTGACTCCCACCGCCTCTTTGCGGCTTGCACACATCGGAGGAGGTACAGTCGCCGAATTTGTTGCCGATAACCTTGATGAGTTGCTGCTACAGCCTTGGGATATGCAGACCTGTGTCTGGGCTGGCCCGGATAAAACGCAGCTTGAGCATGCGCTCCTGGTATCGCCAGGTTGTCGTATCGATAGGGTGGCAAGTCCGGGACAGGCGCTGGCATTCGAATGGCTCTGGGACGGCATCGACATGCTAGCCGCCTGCAGCCGTCGGCTTGCCCGCATTGAATAGTGGATGCCAGGTCACATAAATCAAGTCATATCAATCAATTAGCTTGGTCAGGCACAGCTCTTGCAGTAATTATTGTGATGAAGGGCAGGAAAGGTTGACAGAGACCGTGCGGTAGCCTTGTCCATTTTCTTTGTTTTGCTTCTTTTTTACTCAAACCCTGGGTTTCCTTATGAAAATCAGCGTACTGGTGCCGGTATACAACCTCGGGCGCTTCATTGAACCTTGCCTACTTAGCCTGCTGGAACAAAAAACGAATTTCGAATTCGAGGTGATCGCCATTGATGACGGCTCGAGCGATGACTCCTGGGCCATTATGCAGCGGTTGGCGTTACAGTGGCCTCGGCTACGGGCACTACAGAACGCGCAAAATATGGGGTTGGCTAAAACCCAGAAACGCTTGTTGAGAGAGGCGAACGGCGAATATATCGCCTATGTCGACGGGGATGATCTGGCCCTGCCGGGCAAGCTGCAGCGTCAGGCCGATTATCTGGACGCGCATTCCGGTTGCACCCTTTGCTACCACGAAGCGGAGATGTTTGATGATGAGACCGATGCTCGGATCAAGCTCTTCACCCGCGATTATTACAATGCTCGCTATCTCGAACTAGTGATGACGCGGGAGGCATTAATCCGCTTCGGGGTGTTCGTCAATGCCAGTTCCATTATGTTTCGCCGTTATGAAGGGATGGAGAACGCTATCGATGAGGGGTGCAAGATCATCCTCGATTATCCCTGGCATATCTTGAACCTCTCCCACAATCCGGGGACGCTGGATTTTATCCCCGAATTATTGGGCCGCTATCGCTTCCATACCCAGAGCTTTGGCGGGCAAACCCGCAAATCGGCTGAACGTCGTGAACAGTCGCTGCGCGATTTGCTGCGTGCCTGTGACAATGCGGCGGCATTCGGTGCTGATCCCGTGATCATTGCTCAGGGGCGTGCCCATCACTACTACTCTGCCGCGCTCTACTTTTTGCGGCAGGATGATGTCGTGCGCTTCACTCAGCTTATCGAGCAGTCGGTCGATGCTGTGGCAAGGCTAGCCCCGGGTTGGTTCTTCGACGAACGACATCAGTTGGCATGGGCAGAGCGGGCCCATCCCGCGCGTGTCATGCAGCAACTGTTTGGAGATAGAGCGTGAGCTATCAGGCGATCGTCATCGGCGCTGGGCTTTCGGGTGCCGTCATGGCTGAACGAATGGCCAGCCAGCTTGGCTGGAAGGTGCTGGTGCTGGAACAGCGCGATCATCTCGGGGGTAACTGCTTCGACGCGTATGACGAGCACGGCGTGCTGATCCATCGTTATGGGCCACACCTGTTCCATACCGACAAGCAGGAAGTCTGGGATTACCTGTCGCAGTTCACCGAGTGGTTGTCTTATGAGCATCGCGTGCTGTCACGGATAGATGGTCAGTTGGTGCCCATCCCGTTCAACCTGACCAGCATTGAACGCTGCTTTCCGGCGGAGAAGGCAGCGGCCATGATTGAGGCCCTTCAGGCCAGATTTGGTGAGGGGGCCAGAGTGCCCATCATGGCACTGCGGCAGGAAGCTGAGCCTCTGCTGGCTGAGCTGGCCCAGTTCATCTATGAGCGAGCCTTCGTCAACTACACCAGCAAGCAGTGGGGTGTATCGCCAGAGCAGGTCTCGCCCGAGGTCACTGCGCGCGTGCCGGTTGTCGTCAATCGTGATGACCGTTACTTTATTGATCCCTGGCAGGCGGTGCCCGCGCAGGGTTATACCGCCATGTTCGAGCGCATCTTGGCGAACCCCTTGATTGAGGTGAGGCTATCCATTCCCATGGGGTCCCGCGTCTGTCTGGATTGGCAACAGAAACGGATACTGCTGGATGGCGTGCCCTTTGCCGGGCCCTTGGTCTATACGGGGATGCTGGATCAGCTGATGCCGGCGGGGCACGACGGCTTGCCGTACCGTTCACTGCGCTTTGAGCACTGTCATCTGCCGCAAGCTCAATTTCAGCCGGTGACCACGGTCAATTATCCGAATGAAGAGGCCTATACCCGCATCACTGAATTCAAGCATCTGACGGGGCAGCAACATCCCGGCACCAGCATCGTTTATGAATACCCCTGCACCTATGTGGCCGGGCAGGGGCTGGAGCCTTACTACCCGCTGTTTACCGATGCAGCCAAACAGCATTATCAGACTTGCCGCGATGAATTGGCCGAGTTCCCGCAACTGATTGCTTTGGGCCGCCTTGCCGAGTATCGCTATTTCGATATGGATGATGCAGTGGATAACGCGCTGAACAATTTCTCTCAATTGGTTTCCGATGCCTGTTTTGCCGTTTTAAATAAGTAATGAATATAATCTATTGCAGAGATAGATATTTTCATTCCGCAAAAGTATTCGAGTTTTTGAGTGTGAATGCTTTTTATGTGATTTCTTTTATTTTGATGCATGTGTAGGTATATATGAGTCATTATGCGGTGATGTCTCCCGAGTTGCGTGATTTACTAGAAAATAGCCAGTTTCTAACTGCTCTTGATCAGTATCTTTGCATTGATAAAATAACACATATTTCATTGGATGTTTTTGATACATTATTGCGTCGTGCATGTGATGAACCCTCGTGGGTTTTTGAGGAAGCAGCGAGACGGTTGCTAAATAGAGGTCTTAATCTGCCAATAGAGGCAGAAGATTATAGATTTTGCCGCCTCGAGGCTGAAGCTCGTGCTCGCAAACTAATTTCAGGTGAAGAAATTAGTTTTGACGATATTTTTGAACAGCTGCCTTTTAGTGATGAAATTAAGGCGGTGCTTAAAGTTGAAGAGCTGAAAGTAGAACGAGAAGTTCTTTATCCAGACCCGATTATTCAAGAAGTTTTGGTACGTGCACAACGTAAAAATAAACAGATTGTTTTTATTTCCGACATGTATTTGCCAGAAGTTTTTTTGCGCGACTGTATTTCAGAAAAATGCCCTGAAATTTCTTATAATTATCTGTTTGTTTCATCAAGTGTTGGGTTGACCAAGCAGAGTGGCGCTCTCTTTAGCCATGTAATTACTCAGATAAAGCTGAAACCAGAGCAAGTTTTGCATATCGGTGACAATCCCAGGGCTGATGTGCAGTCGGCACGGCAACATGGTTTGGCTTCATTGCATTTTGATATCCCAGAGAATCTGTCTGAGGTGTTGGAAAACGAGAAAGTTTATCGGGTAAATGTGCCATCGACCATGCAACATGCCAGGAAGCTGGCCGTCCTGTCGATGCCACAACAGCTTTCCGAGGAGGAGCAATTTTTCTACACATATGGCGCCTTCATCCTTGGACCCGTCCTGACGGCATTTGCCAAGTGGGTTCTGCAGTCAGCCAAACGACTGCAGGTAAAAAACATTTTGTCGCTGATGCGAGAGGGCGGGATCTTTGCTGCCTGTATCAACCGCCAGGTCGATTTTCAATCACAGCAGTACCCAGATATACGCTGTCAGACCTGTTATGCCTCACGCAAGGCAACCTATTTGCCCGCGATAGATGATAGCCAAGTGGAAGAGGCTGTTTCCCAGACCTTGATGCGCCGCAATTACACCGTTCGTGACTTTTTCAATGAATTTGGTGTTCAGGATGTCAGGTTGGCATCCTTTCTTGACACGCCACTGGCGCTTTTGGATCAAATTGCCATCGATGGGCAAGATGGTCTGCAACTGATGGCTGAAGTGTTTGAGCAAAATATCGAGCAGATCAAGAGCAGTATTCAGCAAAGCAGGCTGGACATGCGAGATTATTTTGTTGGCTTGACGGGAGATGCTCCCTATCTGCTAGTCGACTTGGGTGGCGGTGGGACGATTCCCTCTCAAATTAGCAAGGCCATGTTGCAACAGCCAATGAGCAGTCTGTTGCTCTACTGTAACCATAGAGGCAGCAAAAACTCCGTTATCACGCCGATCAGTGCCTTTATTCCGGTGCGTAACGATACCATAAAGGGGATCAAGAAGATTGCCCGTTCACCAGAGATTTTTGAAATTGTTCTCGTTGGTTTGGAAGGGAGCACACTGGGGTATCGGCGCACAGCGGAAGGGAAAGTTGTGCCGCGACAGGCAGAGGTTCGCTACAGTGTCCAGCATCAGCAAAATATCCGGAGTTTTGAGGCTGGAGTTAATGCCTATCAGTTATGGGACCAGTCGCTGGGCATCGCCGAATCCGATTTGAGTGAGCGCATCTCTTTTTTACGCATGATGGAGCGTCTGGTCGAGTGTCCGGTATCGAGCGAGGTGCACTATCTTGGTAATCTGGTTCATGAAGACAACTTTGGCTCGGAGCGTAGTTACAAGGTTATTAATTCCTCCGGGTTGGCGCGGATCCACTCAGAAGGAATAGAAACCTTCTATCGCAAGTTCAGTAAAAACATGTCTTATGGTGAGCGTTGGTTGGCTTGGCCACAAGGTTCCCTGAGTCGGCTGGATCCTGATTTGATGATGGATTTTGTCGGCTTACGCGATGCACGTTATAAGCATGCCCAAGCGATCGATAGACTTCTGGAATTGATGCAAAGTCAACATGCCACCGAAGTCATAGTGTATGGGGCGGGAGAATTCTTTGAGTGTCTGGCACCTGAACTGATTAAAAAAAGCATCCGTATCCGTACCGTGATCGATAAAAAAGCCAACTTTGGACACTACCAAGTGATGGGATATGACGTTATATCATTATCCGAGTGCTCAATTCCATCTGGTTCTGTACTGATTGTCGCGTCCGCCTCCTTTGTGGACGAAATAAAACGAGACATCTTTGCGACTATATCCAGCCAAGATGTGACCATATTGTCATTGAATTGAATTCCAAGGAAACCGACACATGCTGGATCTGTCGATGAAACATGCCCTGCCTTTTGATGCGTTATTGCATCAGGAACTGCTGTCCGGGAAACGCAAGGCGATTGCCTGGGGGGTGGCGGGAAATCTTTATTATCATGTGCTCCAATCCCCTTATCCATTCGTCGCCATCATCGATGGTCTTAACGGTCCTCAAGTCGGTCAGTTCGCCTGTGGCATTCCGATTGTAGGGCCAGAACTGCTTAATAATTACCCAGTAGAGGAGGTGGTCATTGTCATCTTTTCAGATTTACAGCAATTCGGTGGGCAGATTATCGAGCAACTAGGTCATTATGGCGACTATCCCTATATCACTCCCTATGTTGAGGCAACCTGCCAGCCATCGGCGATGTTGCAGCAAAAGCTTGAGCGGTTGATCCGCGAGCGTCGAGCACATCGGCTGCCCCAAGTAGTGCAGCGTGTCGTGCTATATATCCACTCCTTGGTCAAAGGCGGTGCTGAGCGGCAGATGGTATTGCTGGCCATCGGATTGCGCCAGCAGGGATGGGAAGTGCATTTGATCTCGGTGAAGAATAAGGGGTTGGAGGTTAATCACTGGGAGGCGCTTTTGCGTACTCATGGTGTAGAGCTCTACTTCGTGCCTTCTGCCCGTGAGTGCTGGCCGAACTTGGAGCAGGAGGAAAATAGCTACCAGTTGGCTAATCAATTGGCACCCTTCTTTGAGCCCGGACTGCTTCACGGCATTCTCACTGCCTATGACTATATGCAACGTGTTCAGCCCAAACTGGTTATCGCCTATCTAGAAGACGGTAATGTCATTGCTTCTATGGCCGCAATTTTCGCGGGAGTAGAACAGATCATTATCTCTGGAAGGAGTGTTGCACCCTCAGAGTTTCCTGAATACCTGGCCGTTTATGATGAGTCGAGGTTGGCAGCTTACTATCGTCTGATGACCGAGTTGCCAGGAATCGTTTTGAGTGTTAACTCCATGGCAGGGGCGCAGTCGTATGCTCGCTGGCTAAATTTGCCTGAATCGAGCATCCCCGTAGTGAAAAATGCGGTCATGGCCAAGCGGGTTGAGGGACAAGAGCCTTTACAGCAGTTAGATATTCATTTATCGGCCCCAATATTGATGGGGATAATGCGACTGTCTCCGGAAAAGTCCCCATGTCGCTTTATAGAGGTTGTCGCTTCTGTCATTGCCAAACTTCCTCAAACCCATGCAATTTTAATCGGTGATGGACCATTGCGCTCAGAGGTCCTTGCTTGCATTGCGCAGCAGCCGTGCCGCGATAACATTCATGTCGTGGGTGTGAAAGATAATATTTTTGAATGGTTAAGTTGTGCCAGCCTGCTCATTTCCACCTCCAGTCATGAGGGAATGTCTAATGTTATTTTGGAAGCACAGGCACTTGGTTGTCCTGTTGTAGCGACAGATATTCCAGGAAATAGAGAAACTGTACTGACAGAGTTTTCTTGTGACTTGATTCCCTATGGGGAATGGGGTTTGATGGTTGAAAAGATAGTGTCATTATTAATGGGGAGTGGAGAGAAAACATCAGTTGGTTTGGTGGAAAAGATGAATGAGCATTATTCACCACGTATACTTGCTGAAAAAACACTGGCACTGACTAATAAAAAATAAATCGGAGACGGAATATGGATGTTATCTTGTTCGGTGCTGGTGAAGTTTGTGATTCATTTATAAAAAGACTTCCTAAACGATTTTCAATATTGGCTATTGCTGATAATAACGAAAATTTACATGGTCAGTTTAAGGGTGAGCTTCCTATTATCTCTCCTGATGAAATTCATCTATATAAGCCAAGTTTTATTATTCTCTCTTGTCTTCAGAGGCATGTCTCAGATATCTGTGCTCAACTCGTCAAATTGGGGTTGGATGATTTATATTTACCCTTTCCTTATGATGAGGAAAGTGAAAAAAAAGATCGAGAGAAGCAGGAAGTGAAAGGGCTAATTGGACGTGAGCTCGTGGATGAGATAATAGGAAGTAAAAACACCAGTGGCAGTGTTTTTTATCACATATCACTTGGTAATAATTTCGAGAAATGCCGTAAACAATATATTTCAAAGCCGGTAAATCGATTTTTACATATAGGTTCTGGTCATTCCCTTGGGGTGGAGATATATAGTCTATTACGATGGGGAGGTGAGTGGACCGCGATCGAGCCATTCCCGGGACTAAGCGGGAAATATCCTTTCAATGATCATGTTTCAATGATTAAAGATTTAATGGGGCTTTTCAATGTCCCATGTAAGGTAAATGATGACATTGTATTTAATGATGATGTTGAATTATTCCATCTTCATGATCATCATGGCACTAGACTAAATTACTTTCCTGAGATAAAGCTTGAAGATTTCAATGATGATGAAAAATATGATGTATGCTATTCGTGTGCCGTAATGGAGCATGTTGTAGATATTAATTCATTCGTAGCCAAGACATTTGAGCTATTAGCATCAGGTGGTTTTGCTTTTCACTGGATTGACCTCCGAGACCACCGGGATTTTTCACGACCACTTGATTTCCTGACAATAGGCAAGTCAGAGTGGCGTGACCATTATGGTGATGCTGGCCACTTTTTACATGGTAATCAGCTGCGTTATAGTGATTATCGACAGATATTTTTACAATGTGGCTTCAGGATTGTTGCTGAAGATAAATATATGAAGAATGATAGAGAGCATATTCAGGAAGTCTCTGTCGATTTCGCAGATGAGTATGCATCACTGGGATGGGAGGATTTGGAAATCGCTGGTGTGCTATTCGTTCTGGAAAAACCATCGCATGATAGTTGATTATTCTATGATGTCTCATGCGTGACATCATGTGTTGGCTTACCTTTAGGGAGTTATAAAATGTGCGGTATAGCCGGAATAATGAGTATTCATGGTCAACATGATCCTGCGTGGTTGAAACAGCAGGCTAATAGAATGGCGGAGGCGATGACCTATCGAGGGCCTGACGACCGGGGTCTTTGGGAGTCGGATGACGGACGCTGTGTTCTGGCACATTGTCGATTGAGTATTCTGGATGTATCGCCTGCCGGGCATCAACCAATGCATGATGCACAGCAACGAGCCTGTATCGTATTTAATGGGGAGATCTACAACCATCTTCAGTTGGTGGGGCGTCTTAAAGACGCCGGCATATCATTTACTGGCCATTCTGATACCGAGGTATTGGTCAATGGCCTGGTACGGGAAGGTGCTGACTTTCTGACCCGGCTCGAGGGGATGTTTGCACTTGCCTACTATGACCGTGAGCGCAGGGAGTTGCTGCTGGCGCGTGATCCGTTTGGCGAGAAGCCACTCTATTATGCCGAGTTTGACGGTTTGTTGGTCTTTGCCTCCGAGCTGGCGGCTTTGACCCTGGTGCCAGGATTCCCTGCCCGCATTACGGTTGATACAGTCGCCCATTATCTGGCTTTCCAGCACCCCGTCGGGGAACGCACCCTGTATCAACACGCCAGAAAGTTGCTGCCGGGGCACTTGATGCGTGCCGTGACAGGGGCTGTCTCACAGGCAGAGCGTTACTTCCACTTTATCTGTGCCGGTGACCATATGCCGTCACGCCCGCTGGAGGAGCAGGTTGACCAGCTTGAGGATCTGTTGCTGCGTTCTTTATCGCGCCGCTTGGTCGCCGATGTGCCGGTGGGGGCTTTTCTCTCCGGTGGTGTCGACTCCTCGACGGCGGTGGCCCTGATCACCCGTCGTTTGCAACGGCCGATCCGCACCTTCTCCATCGGTTTTGAACAGGCGCCGGAGAGCGAACATGAGGAGGCTCGGGCTTTTGCCGATTTCCTCGGAACCGAACACACTGAGCAACTGCTGCGTCCCGAGGCTTTTGTTGAACAGGTTGGTGATCTGGCGCGGCGCATGGATGAGCCCAATGCTGATACTTCCTGTGTGCCAACTTATATGGTCTCGCAGCTTGCTCGTCAGCAGGTCACCGTCGCGATTACGGGTGACGGGGGGGATGAGCTGTTTGGCGGTTATGGCCGTTACCTGCAGACACTGGTCGCCGCCGAGGGCAGAGAGCAACAGATGCAGGCGCGTAGCTGGCATCTTGGGCGGGAGTACTACTCTGGTCGCATCTTGCTGTATGCCGATCGCCAGTTGGAACAGTTGTTCGGTCGCATTCCGTCCGGTACTGGTGATCACTTGATGGCGCTGCGCAGGCGTATCGATATGGATAGCCGCCCGTATCTTAATCGCCTTCGTGAGGCCGATATTGCCAATTATCTGCCGTTGGTATTGGCCAAGGTAGATCGAATGAGCATGCTGCACAGCCTTGAGTGCCGCACGCCCTACCTGTCGACCGAAGTAGCTCAGTTTGCCGCAGGTTTGGCACAGTCAGAGCTGATTGCACAAGGACAGGGTAAGTTCCTGTTGCGCCAGTTGGCCAAACGCTACTTGCCGGCGGAATGGATCGACAGGCCGAAAAAGGGTTTCAGCATAGATCCGTTCAATCAACAGGCCAAACAGAGTGCGATTACGCAACTGCGTCAGCAGGCCTCTTCAGGCCAGCTCTGTCTGCATCAGTTTATCGCTCCCGACCGGTTGCGGATGTTGCTGGATAACCAGTTTGACGGTATGACCTTCTATCATGTTTGGGGTTTATTGGTGCTTGAGATCTGGTTGCAGTCCCATGAGTTCAATTTGTGAGATAACGCTTTGGGCTAAAAGTTATTAAATAATATTAATTATAATGACCGAGCCCACTATTATGAATATATTTTATGGCTATATAATAAAGGCGAAGAATTTTTGAAGTTTATAACTGCGGTTGAAATTATAGCCTTGTTTACATTGTTTGTGAAATATAATTCATTCGTGAATTGATAAGTCTTTCTTATAACTTCATATTATATGTTACGGGAGTTCTGTGATGGGTATGACGCCAGCTATGTTTAATAAAATGAAGAATCACTTTCCTGAAAACTTTAATTCGATAATTGAGTTAGGGTGCCAGCAGTTTTATTCATTAAACTCGGCAGAGATAATTGATGAAGAATTAAAGAATTATCAGGATGGTGATTTTACAAAATCTATGTATGAAAACCTAGGTTTAAAATATGATTCTGTGGATGTTTATGATGGGACAATATTTTGCGATTTTAATAGTCAGATGCTCGAGTTATCTCATCAGTATGATGTGGTAACTAATCTTGGAACTAGTGAACATGTTTTTAATCAATATAATGTTTTTGCGTCAATACATAACATTACAAAGAAAAATGGATTAATGATTCATTGTTTGCCTATGAAGCATTCCCCACATGGACTTTTTACATATAATGTTGATTTTTTCATTTCACTTTGTTTTTCAAACAACTATGAAGTCGTTGAGTTAGTATTTGGTTGGAGAGGTACTGATGGTGAGTATACATTTGGCTCATTGTCAGACGTCGTTGAGCATCAGACAACTGAACAATATGCTTTCCTAGTGGCTAGAAAATGTCTGGAAGATAAATTTGTTTCTCCGCAGCAGATAATATATAACCCTTTGATTTCTATTGATAAAGTGATAGCGTTGTGCTCTGATGACATCTATTTGTTGAGCCAAGTTGTTCAATATCCTTTCACGGATAATGTTCTAAATCATACGCTCATCTTCGATGAGGTAAGCAATAGTTATTCTGAAGTACTTCTATATGGTGCTGGTCATATCGGACAGGCCATTTTAAAATTTTCCAAGCACAGGAAAAAAATTAATATTATTGTTGATGAACACTCGCATGCTATGAATGACTTCAAGGTTAACACGTTGGGGGATTTAGATGCTATTAATTCACCAGTCTATATAGCATCGGATTTCTATCGAGAGGAAATTAGACGTGCTTTATTGATGAAATTTGATGGGAGAGTTGTTTTTTTAAACTGATAAATAGCTATAGATATTATAAGTTATTTTATTACTTTCCTTTTGTTTTTAGTCTCCAATTTTTTATGAATTACTCTTTAAATTTATCCTTTGATTCTTCCTTGACGAACCAGTTCGAGCTAGTGTATTGATTTTTAGAGATTCCTATATGTTATAGATTGTTCATTTTTTGAAAAAAAGGTATTAATCGCATCAGTTATTATTTAAGGCTGGGAATTTTATTCGGCGTATTGTTAACACAGGGTTGTGGGGGCGGCGTGAACATTGTTGTTTTTGATTTCAATAAGAGTGTCGGTGGTGCGGAGACATTTAACTGTAGATTTATTGACTATCTTGTTGGATTAGGTGATTCCGTTGCCGTAGTTGGATACGAGGACTCTGCACTTTTTGGGCTATTGGATAACAAGAGTGTAAAGATAAAAAAGTATATCATTCCAGAAATGGATGATTTCTTTGTTTCTATTTCAAATCAATCGTATCTGGGGGCACTTGGACAGAAAATTATTGATGATTTTTTTGGGGAAGATATATATGTTCTCGCTTCATATTTTGAAGTTTTGCATAGGGCTATGCATGTCTTCAATGGAAATAAAAGAGTTCATATATTGACTGGGATGTTGCATCCAGAAGCTTGGAGTATCTGGGAGCCAGGGATTGGATTTAACGCATCTCGTGCATTCAAACCAAAGTTAATTAATGAAACTTGGCACTACCAGCGCCAATTATTATTAAAGTTGGATCGAGCACATGCAATCTGGTATCCCAATGACATATATCGTAAATATAATTCTGAGTATTTTTCTGTTCCACTTAATCATCACTCATCTGCCACTGTTCCTGTTGAGCCCGTAACACAAAAGATACGGTACAATATTTCTGCTCCAGAAGAGTTTATGAAGGTGCTCTGGCTCGGGAGATTTGACTTTTTCAAGAATGAAAGCATCTTGAGTTTTATTGACAGCTTGAATGTTGTTCTTAACAATAAACCTCAGCTGCATATACTTTTTGATTTGATAGGATATGGATATGCTCTCTATGAGGATGAAGTTGAATCATATAAAAAGCTTGCGCATGAACGCCTTGAAATTCGTATCTTAGGAAAGAGAAATGAATCTGATATATACAGCCTAATTGAATCTGAAAAATATCATTTCGGTGTTGCAATGGGCTCCTCAGCATATCATCTTGCAATGATCGGATTACCTGTGATTGCCATAGACTCTTGTGTTAAAGGATACCGTCGTCTAGTGAAAGGGGTGTGGCTTGATGAAGCTTCAGACGAGTTTGATGAAGGCTCAAGTCTTTATCTCTCGCTAATTGGGGAGTCTTCCCCACAGCGAAATGATATTCATGTTATGCTTGAAGATGTATTCCAATATGGTTTTCTCGAAAATAAATCAAGAAGCTGCTGCAACTATGTTGAACAGTTTCATAATATTGACGTTATTTTGCCGAAAATCAGAGGTTTTTTACTTGAAAGTTCATTTTCAGAGAAATTTACGTATCGATTTAAACGAAATTTGCCAGATGAGTTTTACTATCGATTTGGAAGAAAAAGAAATATTAAAATAGCTATTTTTGGCACTGGCTCTGGCGCAAAAAAATTCTATGGAAAACTTCATTCTGACCTTGTTTTTTCTGACAGGGAAATAAAGGTGAAGTGTTTTTTTGATAATGACGATAGTAAATTTGGTGCTATATTTTGTAATGCCCCAATAGAAAAATTTACACTGGAGGCCACCAATGAACTTGATGTGGTTATTATTGCTTCTGATTACTGGCCCGAGATTAAAGCACAGATGATTTCATGTGGTTTAACACGTTCAAAAATATTAAGAGCATACTAACTTGCATAAAAAGATAGCAATCATTCAATCTAATTATATTCCTTGGATAGGCTACTTTGATATTATAAACAGGGTGGACGAATTTATATTTCTTGATTCTGTCCAGTATACAACAAGAGATTGGCGTAACCGCAATAGGATTATGACCACACAGGGTGCTGTATGGTTAACAATACCCGTATGTCATGTTGATAGAAATCAGAAAATATCATCCACAAAAGTTGTCGATAATCTATGGTGTCAGAAGCATTTTGCTATAATTAAAGAGCGATACAAAAAGGCGCTTTTTTTTGATAGATATATAGATGAAATTAAATCATGGTATGAAGATGCACGTGAATTTGAGTATATCTCTGATATAAATGTCATGTTTATTAAAAAAATCATGCATTTATTAGGGATCACCACCCCCATCTTTACGGATAGTCATTACTTGAATGGGGTGGGATTTAGCGATGCAACGGAAAGACTGATCGTCATTGCTGAAAGAGCTGATGCAAGTATTTATTTTTCTGGGCCGGCGGCAAAAAATTATTTAGATATCGGGCGCTTTGAAGAAAGGGGGATCGGTGTTGCCTGGATGGAATATCCTGAATATGCTCGCTATCCCCAGAACGGACCTGGTTTTGATTGCCGCGTCAGTATTATCGATGCTTTATTATGTGCTGGCGGTGATTTTGTTCATAGCGAACTAAATTATTAGTAGGAGGACTCATGGCTAAATATGGTTTCTATGATCGACTGTCATCGGAGTTTCCATCACAGGTCATTGTAGATATTGCTGAAATTTGTAATTTAAGATGCATACATTGTCCACACCCTCAATTTAAAGAGTCTGAACATTATTCCGCAAGATTGTTAGACCCTGAACTAAACAAGAAGCTGATCGATGATATAAGAGACAATAGCGACGGACATTGCCAGTATATACGATATACCAGCAATGGTGAGCCACTTATGCATCCACATGCACATGAAATGATCCAGTATGCTGTCGAGCATAGTGGCACGTTTGTCACGTTAACCACTAATGGTACAGTTCTTAATGAGAAAAAACTAAAACAGTTATTAGAAAGTGGCCTTCATATGATTGATGTCAGCATTGATGCCTTTAACGATGAGACTTATGCGAAGATTCGTGGCGGGCGTCTTGAGCAAGTGCGACGTAATATAATTAGAATGATCGAACATATCAAGACAGGGCAATACAGAACTCGTATTGTTGTGAGTTTTATTCGTCAGGCAGGAAATGAAGATGAGGTAGATGATTTTTCTCTTTTTTGGAAAAATCAGGGAGCTGATGAAGTGCTGATCAGGAATTTACATTCGGCGGCAGGTATGTTGGCTCAAGGGGAAGCTCATTCCCATGAGTCAAGGCGCCCATGCTTATATCCATGGGAGCGTTTGACCCTGGATCCAAAAGGTGAGCTTTCTTTTTGCCCGACAGATTGGGCGTATGCATCCAGTTTCATTGATTACAGGAAGACAACGCTAAAAACTGCTTGGCAGGGAGCATTTTTAAACGAACTGCGAGAGGCTCATCTTAATAACGATTTCAAATGCCATACTTTTTGTGGGCAATGTCCTGATTGGAGACTGACAACATGGCCTGATTCAGGAAGAAGTTATGCAAATCTTGTCAGTGACATTAAGGTTATTATGAAATGAAATCATATCGCAATTGGATACCATATAATCGCCCCAATAATATTGGCCATATCACTGAAAGTGATGGAGAATGTTTAGGTATCGGTGTTAATAAAAAAAAATGTGAGGAACTATTACACGATATATATAATGCAAGGCGAGTTTTTTTAACGCCATCCTGTAGTGCATCTTTGGAGATGGCAGCTTTAGCTATGGATTTGCAGCCAGGGGATGAGGTAATACTGCCAAGCTTTACATTTGTTACCTCTGCAAGTGCTTTTGCCTTAAGGGGCGCAAAATTAGTATTTGTCGATATCAGGCCAGACACTTTGAATATAAATGAGCAGCTTATTGAAGAGGCTATTACAGTTAGAACGAAAGCCGTAGTGGTTGTTCACTATGCCGGTGTTGCATCAGAAATGTCTTCTATAGTCGATATATGCAATCGCTATAATCTTGTATTGGTTGAAGATGCTGCACAAAGTATCATGTCAACATATAAAGGACGGCCACTTGGTTCAATTGGTCAATTTGGCTGCGTCAGCTTTCATCATACTAAAAATATTCATGCCGGTGGTGAGGGCGGGGCTTTTTTAGTAAACGAAGATAAGTACCATGGTATATGTGAAATCATTCAGGAGAAAGGAACTGATCGTTCAAGGTTTTTGCGTGGAGAGGTTGATAGATATACATGGCAAATTTTATCATCTAGTTATGTAATGTCAGAGGTTCAAGCTGTAGTCTTATTGCAGCAATTACAAAACGCGAGAGAAATTACGAATGCTAGATTAAAAAAATGGCTTTTTTATCATACATGTTTATCTGAGTTGGCTAATGCTGGAGTGCTCACACTTCCTGCCGTTCCGGCACATGTTGAGCATAATGCTCATATATATCATATAAGAACAAGATCCCCTGACGAACAACAGGGATTATTTAAATTCATGCGCAATCTTAATGTGGAAGTTACCTCACACTTTGTACCTCTGCATTCTAGTCCGGCTGGTATTCGATATGGTAGATTTCATGGCGATGATATAAATACCACAGCGGTTTCTAGAATGCTGTTACGTTTACCTTTACATGCAAGCCTGACTGAGTCGGAGCAAGTATTCATTATTGATGCGGTCAGACACTTTTTTGTAGTCAATAATTAAAGCTAATCATAAATTTAAATGAATTAGATGCATTTTATTAATGATCTTATAAATATTCATAAGCTATAATATTTGTAATATACATATGGATATTGGCACTCAGTAAGATAATGATTTCACCTTAGCGTATAACCAAAAGCAATTTTTAACAGGTATGTCGTATGAAATATTTTGTAACTGGTGCAGCGGGATTTATCGGTGCGAAGGTGTGCGAACTACTGTGCTTGAAAGGGTATCAGGTTATAGGTATTGATAACCTAAATGATTACTATGAGGTATCTCTTAAATTAAGTAGACTTGAACAGTTAACTCCATTTTCTAACTTCAAGTTTGTAAAAATGGATGTCTCTGATAGAAAATCTATCCTGACTCTCTTTTCCAAAGAGAAGTTTGACAGAGTAATTCATCTTGCCGCTCAAGCCGGTGTTCGCCATTCAATGGAATCTCCCTTTTCTTATATTGATAGCAACGTAGACGGATTTTTGACAATTCTGGAAGGTTGTCGTCATCATCATATTGAGCATCTTGTTTATGCATCTTCTAGCTCCGTATATGGAATGAATGAGGAAATGCCATTTAGAGTGAGTGAACCCACTGACCATCCTATTTCGTTATATGCAGCGACAAAAAAAATGAATGAGCTGATGGCGCACACATATTCTCATTTGTATGGTATCCCAACCACAGGATTGCGTTTTTTCACAGTTTATGGCCCGTGGGGACGGCCGGATATGGCATTATTTAAATTTACTAAATGTATGCTGTCTGGACAGCCAATAGATGTATATAACAATGGTCTGTTAAGCCGAGATTTCACATATATAGATGACATTGCTGAAGGTGTGATCCGGGTAGCGGACGTGATACCGGTTGAAAATTCTGCCTGGCGTTGCGCAACTGGTTCTCCAGCTGATAGCAGTGCCCCTTATCGTGTATTTAACATTGGTAATGGTAGGCCGATTAAAATAGTTGATTTTATTCAATCTCTCGAGCAAGCGCTGGGGGTTAAAGCTATAAAAAATATGATGCCCATGCAGTCGGGTGATGTTTATGCGACATGGGCGGATACTGAGGATTTATTTGCTACTATTTCATATCGCCCATCAATGAAGATAGAACAGGGCATACAGAATTTTGTTGAATGGTATCGCTCTTATTATCAATTTTTGGATGTGAAGGTTCAATAATGAAAATTGCCGTTGTCGGTATAGGTTACGTAGGTTTGTCTAATGCAATATTGTTAGCTCAGAACCATCATGTTGTTGCATTTGATGTTAATCCAGAAAAAGTGTCCATGATTAACAGGCGACAATCTCCAATTATTGATTCTGATATCGATCTGTTCTTTAAACAACGGACTTTGGATCTTACCGCAACCTTGAATAAATCAACCGCTTACCAACATGCTGACTATATTATAATTGCGACGCCCACTAATTATGATCCTGATACAAATTGCTTTGATACTGCGTCGGTAGAGTCAGTTATTTTTGATATTATGGAAATTAATCCTGAGGCAGTAATTGTAATCAAGTCTACTGTTCCTGTTGGTTTTACCTCTAAAATGCGGATGACTCATAATTACGAGAATATTTTCTTTTCCCCCGAGTTTTTACGTGAAGGGAGAGCATTATATGATAACCTTTATCCATCACGTGTTATAGTCGGGGCAACAAGTGAATATGCACGAACATTTTCTAGACTTATGATTGATGGGGCAATAGAAAAAAATGTGCCAGTCATTTTTACTGAAAGTACGGAAGCAGAGGCTGTAAAATTATTTGCTAACACATATCTGGCGATGCGAATCGCATTTTTTAATGAGTTGGATACATATGCCCAAAAAAATAATCTAGAAACAAAGGATATTATTGATGGTGTTTGCCTGGACCCTCGTATTGGCCACTATTACAACAATCCATCTTTTGGTTATGGAGGTTATTGTCTGCCAAAAGACACCAAGCAGCTTCTGGCAAATTTCAACCAAGTGCCCAGCAACCTGATTAGAGCTATTGTTGATGCTAATACAACGAGAAAAGATTTTATTGCCGATACAGTTATCGCGACTAATCCTAAACGAGTAGGTATTTATCGACTAGTTATGAAGGCTGGTTCGGATAATTTTAGAGCATCGGCAATACAGGGAGTCATGAAAAGAATCAAGGCGAAGGGTATTGAGGTTGTTGTTTATGAGCCATCCTTAATGGAACCTTATTTCTTTAGGTCAAAAGTCATCACTGAAGTATCCGTATTTAAAGGTATGTGTGACATTATACTTGCCAACCGAATGAGTCCTGATTTAGCCGATGTGATTGATAAGGTCTATACACGAGACATTTTTGGCTACGACTAAAGCAGACTGCATATTTTCAATTGCTGTGCTTTTGTCAAACCAGGAAAGAGTGGCAAGGTCATTGCGCCTGCGTAAAATTGCTCAGTAGAGGGCAGGGTAGTATGAGTCCACTTTTGATACCAAGGTTGTTTGTAAATAGGTATATAGTGCACGTTGGCGCCGATATCCTGTGCACGTACTTTTTGGAAGAGCGCACAGCGTTGTTCAGGGGCTACATGGTGAACATAGAGATGGAAGGCACTACGCCGCTCGGTGTTGAAATGACGAGGTAGCTGGTGTGGTGCCAGTCTTTCGAAGTAGTACTGGGCAATCTCGTTACGCGTGTGAATCCATGTCTCCAGATTGGCCATCTGGCTCAACCCCAGCGCAGCCTGAATGTCGGTCATGCGGTAGTTGAAGCCGAGCATCTGCTGCTCATAGTACCAAGGGCCGTCCGGCTCATTGATAAAGTCTTCCGGTTCACGGGTGATGCCATGGCTGCGGAGCATGCGCATCATCTTGGCAAGCGCAGGGTCGTTGGTCATGGCCATGCCACCCTCGCCAGTGGTGATGATCTTCACCGGGTGGAAGCTGAATACTGTGATGTCGCTATAGCGGCCATTGCCGGTAGGCTCACCATGATAACGGGCACCAAGGGCGTGGCAGGCATCTTCGATGATCTTGAAACCGTACTTTTGTCCCAGGCGGTGGATCTCCTGCATGTCGCAGGGGAGGCCGGCAAAGTGCACCGGTATGACTACTTTGGGTAGCTTTCCTTCCGCCTTGGCTGCAATCAGCTTCCTCTCCAGCTCCAAAGCGCACATGTTACCGGTATCTGGTTCAATATCGACAAAATCGACTTGTGCACCGCAGTAGAGAGCACAGTTGGCGGATGCAACAAAGCTGATGGGGGATGTCCAGACCCAGTCGCCGGGGCCAACGCCAAGTGCCAGACAGGCTACATGGAGTGCTGCGGTACCTGAATTGACTGCCACCCCGAATTTGGCTCCACAGTAATCGGCTACTGCTTGCTCGAAGCGGGGGACTACGGGTCCCTGGGTCAGGAAGTCGGACTTGAGAACGTCCACAACAGCATCGATATCTGCCTGGCTGATGGATTGGCGGCCATAAGGGATCATTCAGTTCTCCCCTTTTGGTTCATTTTCAAAAGCTGTTCAATGGTAAAAAAGTGAGGGTTGCTGCGAGAGTTATATTCGAAGCCCTGTTCTACCATTTTTCCTTTTTCGCCCGCCGCTGTTTTGGAGAAATCGTTGTTGCGATTATTGAAGTTGATGGTTGGACCAATCACGAAGAAGTCATCAAACTCGAAGGTGTGATAAGAGTCATCGGCAGGACACATCACTTCATGGAGCTTTTCTCCCGGGCGAATGCCGATGATCTTGTGTGGCAGGTGAGGGGCCATGGCGCTGGCGAGCTCGGTAATTCGGACGGATGGCAACTTGGGAACAAATATTTCCCCCCCCTTCATCCGCCCAAAATTGTCCAGGACAAAATCAACCCCTTGCTGCAAGGTGATCCAGAAACGCGTCATCTCCTCATGGGTGATGGGTAACGCATCCGCCCCCTGGTCAATCAGCTTTTGGAAGAAGGGGACGACAGAGCCGCGAGAACCCACCACGTTACCGTAACGAACCACTGCAAAACGGGTGGGATCCTGCCCCGCGATGTTGTTTGCTGCCACGAAGAGCTTGTCTGATGCCAGTTTGGTGGCACCGTAGAGATTGATTGGATTGGCAGCTTTGTCAGTGGAGAGGGCAATAACTTTTTTGACTTGATTGAGCAAAGCGGCCTGGATCACGTTCTCTGCACCATGGATATTGGTTTTAATACACTCCATGGGGTTGTATTCAGCGGCTGGAACCTGTTTCAGTGCTGCTGCATGAACCACGTAATCGACGCCACGCATTGCCATGGTAAGCCGGTTGGCGTCTCGGACATCACCGATAAAATAGCGCATGCAGGGGTCGTTAAACTCCTGCTGCATCTCGAACTGTTTCAGTTCGTCACGAGAATAGATGATGAGCCGTTTCGGCTTATAACGTTCCAGTACTGTCTTGACCAATCGTTGGCCAAACGAGCCGGTGCCACCTGTGATCAGTAGCGTTTTATCGTTGAACATTGTGGGCATCTCGTCATAAAAACAGTAGATGAATCATATGCTAGCAAATAAAGTACCAGCTTTTTTGGCAAAGAGTGTGATCCATTCACAAAAACAGTTTTAAAGATTTGGGCGCACCCAGACCACCTCGGATTGGCTCGCATCAGTAGAGCTTTATCAAGATGTGCTGGAGCTCTGCGCGCTTAGCTGAATAGCCTGGCAAACCTCTTCAACCCCATTGAGGGCTCTCGGGGTGAAGCGGTGTAGTTCATCCGAGTTGATCAAATCGAGTCGCTGGTGCTGCACCGCATCGAGATTGGGCCACTTTTGCCAGTGATTCAGGGCGTCAGGATCTTGACTCCCCGCCAGGATCAGCGCGGGGTTCGCTTTGATCACCTGTTCCATGTCCACTTGAGGGTAGGGGGTCTTGGCATTTGCCATGACGTTGACCCCGCCGCAGAGTTCGATGGCCTGAGCCGGCCAGGCATTGCCACTGACGCTGGTGAGCGGTGGGTACCAGAGCTGGTAGAACACCTTGACGCCGGTTGATTGTCCATAACGCTGTTGCAGCTCATGCAGGCGCGCCAGATAGCGATCGGCGGCCTCGTTGGCACTCTTTTCCACACCCAGCAATTTGCCCAGGGCCCGCATCTCGGTGGCCAGCGAGGCAAAATCGGTAGGCTCAGAGTAGAAAACCGGGATCCCGATCTGTGCCAGTGGGGCCAGCATCCGTGATTGAGCCGAGCGCCAGCCGAGGATGAGATCCGGCTTTTGCGCCAGCAGCGCCTCGACATTGATGCTGCGATAATTGGCCACCTTGGGCTTGGTTTTCACCTCGGCGGGATAGTCTGAGGCATCGTCGATGGCAACCAGCTTGTCGCCGGCGCCAATCTCGTAGAGCAATTCGGTCAGGTGAGGAACAACACTCACCACCCGGGTTGGCGTGGCGGCCTGTAGGACACCGGGCAACCAGGCCAGCAGCACGCAGGGCAGCCAGATCGGCAATCGCAGCCATCTATCCATGAAATAACCCCGCTATCGTGACAACCAGCGCCAGTATCAACCAGCCCCAGCCGCATCCTTGCAGAATGTTGAGCACCTTGCGCGGAGTCTCGCTATCTGGCTCAGCACCTGTGCCGATGACTGGCCAGCGCTGGAGAGCCCCCTGATAGTAGCGAGGGCCACCAAGGCGGATCCGGCACTTATCTACCAGCAGGGTGAGCAGCATCCCCATGACTGGATAGGGCCAGAGCGCGCCACTTCGCACCAGCTGTGCGGCCTGTTTGAGCCGCGGTAGCAGGAGCGGTAGCCCCAGTAGCAGGATGGTGGGAGCATTGAGCCCCTGATAGAGGGTACTGGAGGCTCGGCCAAAATAGCCAAACGCGGGATCCTTCATGCTCCAGCCCTGGCTCATCAGCTGCACCAGCCGCCAGAGCAAGGCGCCCTGTACGCCAGCCAAGGCAAATCCCAGCAGCGGGCCAGCCCATTGGCCGACCAGACGCAGGGCGCAGCTCTCCGTCACTGCTTTGGCGAGCCCCATGGTCGAGAGTTTGCCGGTCTCCCGCTTAAGCCAGGGGGCAGACTGCAATCTCGCCAGCGGCAGGGTCTCCTGGGTGGCGAGCGAGCGGGTGGCATGGGAGAGTTCGCGCAGCGGACGGGATTCGAGCATCAGCAGCAAGAACAGCAGGTCGAAGAGCGGCTCGCTCAGGGCCAGATTGCGAAGCGACCAGAGCCCGGTTGCGCAGGGGAGCCAGACTACCAGCATTGCCAGCAGGCCGGCCTGCATTTGCTGGCCGGGTGAACCATCGGGTCTGTGTACCTTGTGCCCCAGCCGGGTCAGCAGGGGCGTGACGGCCGAAAGACGCAGATGGGATGGCCACGGGATCACCGCCTCCAGCAGGGCAGCACCTACCAGAATGGCCGCCGTCGTCGAGAGGAGGGCGTCGGCCATCAAATCAAGCGAGCCGGTCTCGATCACAGCTTGCCGAGCATCTTGATGATCACTTCGGCGGAGTGCTTGCCGGCCACTTCGATAAAGGCATCGAAGGATTCAACCTGTTCCTTGCCAGCGATATCGGACATGGCGCGCACCACCAGATAGGGCACTTTGAACATGTGGCACACCTGACCGATGGCGGCACCTTCCATCTCGACCGCCAGCATCTGCGGGAAGTCGGCGCGAGCCTTGGCGATGGCGTCCGGTTTGCACATGAACTGATCGCCGGTGCAGATTAGGCCGACCTTGGTCTGGTGCTTGCCCTGCTCGGCGATGCAATCCTGAGCGACCGCGATGAGCTTCTCGTCGCAGGGGAAGGCGGCAGGTTGTTGCGCCATCTGGCCCATCTCGTAACCAAAGGCGGTCACGTCGACATCGTGGAAACGCATCTCGCTGGCGATCACCACATCACCGATATGCAGGTCCTGGGCAAAGCCGCCCGCAGAGCCGGTATTGATGACGCAGTCGGGGGCAAACTTTTCCAGCAGCAGGCTGGTGGCCACGCTGGCGGCGACCTTACCGATACCGGAGCGGGTCAGGATCACCTCTTTGCCTGCCAGCTCCCCTTGATAGAACTCGCAGCCGCCCAGTTGCAGGGTGGTGGGGTTGCTCATCTGGCTGCGCAGCAGGGCCACTTCTTGCTCCATGGCGCCGATAATACCTACTTTCATTGCTGACCTCGTCTTGATAGCCGTGTGGCTGAATTTAAGTTGCTGTAGATCATAACAAAAGATGGCGTCGGCGCCGAGAGGCACAAGCGAAAGGAGAGATGAAGCGCGGCGCTCCATATGGGAGCGCCGCAGGTGACAAAAAGCATTGATGAGGAGGGGAGAGTGCCTTTAGCCGAGCGCAGTATCGAGGGTCATCATCAGGGCAAAGCCTGCCATCAGACCGAGGGTGGCATAGGTCTGGTGACCGTTGCGGTGAGTCTCCGGGATCACCTCGTGCGAGACCACAAACAGCATGGCGCCGGCGGCGAGCCCAAGTCCGATGGGGTAGGCGATGGCAAGGCCACTGGAGAGCCCCACTCCGAGCAGGGCGCCAACCGGTTCGAGCAGGCCGCTGGCGATGGCAACCAGCACCGCGACAGAGGGGCGAAAACCGGCGGCGCACATGGCCAGCGCCACCGCCAATCCTTCCGGAATATCCTGTAGTGCGATGGCAGTGGTAAGCGGCAGCCCCACCGACATATCCCCCTGCGAGAAGCTCACCCCGATGGCCATCCCCTCCGGCAGGTTGTGCAGGGCGATGGCAAAGACGAACAGCCAGACCCGGGAGCAGCTCTCGTGGCCGGGGCCGCAGGGGCCGGTTTTGTCATGCTCGTGCGGGGTGAACTGATCCAGCCCCAGCATCAACAGCACCCCGAGGGTCATGCCGACAACCACCACGGCGGCGGCGCTAAAGCCGTTGCCGGTGATCCTCTCGGCAGCCTCTAGCCCCGGCAGCAGCAGGGAGAAGGCGCTGGCCGCCAGCATCATGCCTGCGGCAAAGCCGAGCATGGTGTCCTCCACTTTTTGCGGTACCGAGCGTAGAAACAGAGCGGGCAGGGCGCCGATGGCGGTGGCGGCAAACCCGGCGGCACCACCTATCAGGCCATAGCGCACGCCGCTGGTCACCTCGCCGGTAGCGAGCATGATGAGACTCTGCAACAGCAGCAACAAGACGGCAGCCAGCGCGATAAAGAGGCCGAGAGCAGTGAGCGGGCGGCTTTGCATCTGGCTGCGCAGTTGCTGTGACCAGGATAACGGAGGAAGAGCTGAGAGATGGTCCATGGCATGACCTCAAGGTGTGCAAAGTGGATGGTGGCATTACATCGATTCGGCCGCCCCTTGTCCATGTCTGCAGGGCGATTGCCGCTATCTGAAAATCTGGAAAGAGTTTATCCAGGCAACCACATGGGAACTCTTATCGGTAGCCAAAGGCGGGGGGCAAGAGGGGTTGTCTGCAAATGGCTGAAGTGGATGTTGAGAGGCAAGTGGGGATGCATCGCGAACTCTTTTAAATCAGCTGTAGATGTCTGCCTTGGTGTTCGGATAACAGATACAAGAAAACCGGCTTGCGCCGGTTTTGTTATCTGTCTGCTCGAAGGCTGGCTTATTTCGCCAGGGACTCCGGCAGCTCTTCACGGATCTTGCCGAGCATCTCTTTCAGGACACGCGGGTTGGCAACCACGATGTTGCCGGAGTTTTCGTAGTTGTGACCACCTACGAAGTCGGTGACGATGGCGCCAGCTTCTTTGGCCAGCAGTTCACCGGCAGCGGTGTCCCAGGGCTTGAGGCCGATTTCCCAGAAACCGTCGACGCGACCGGCAGCCACGTAGGCCAGATCCAGTGCGGCAGAGCCGGAGCGACGGATGTCGGCACATTCGATGAACATGCTCTGGAACATCTTCAGGTAGGACTCGATGTGGTGCTTTTGCTTGTAGGGGAAACCGGTCGCCAGCACGGTGCCAGCCAGCTCTTTGGCTTTGCCGACACGAATGCGGTAGCCGTTCAGCTGGGCGCCGCTACCACGGGTAGCAGTAAACAGCTCGTCACGGATGGGATCGTAAACAACGGCTTGTTCAGTCTTGCCCTTGACACGCAGGGCGATGGAGACGGCAAAGTGCGGAATGCCTTTGACCAGGTTGGTCGTGCCATCCAGTGGGTCAATGATCCATTGATAGTCCGGATTGGTACCGGCAATCTCACCAGACTCTTCAGCAACAATGCTGTGCTCCGGGTAAGATTTTTTGATGGTGTGAATGATGGCCGCTTCGGCTTCACGGTCAACGTTGGTCACGAAGTCATTGCTGCCTTTTTGGATAGCCTCAATGTTCTCGGGCTGGGAGAAGGCTTTTACTACAACTTGACCGGCGTTGCGCGCAGCGCGCACGGCGATATTCAGCATCGGATGCATAGGTTCACCACTGGATGTTAAAGAACGGGGGATAACAGGACGCGGTATGATACCAGTATTTTGTGCGATGGCAACTGTTATCCCCCTACGACTAATTGATTGCGACTGCCAGATCTGACGGCTCCAATATAGACCAGATCTGCGCTAGTCTTATCCCAGCAGCCGGATACAGGCTGTCATGAGCATAGGGATATGAGCCATGAATTTGTCATTAGTGAGTCAGAACGTGTCAGCAGCCAGCGAGGGACTGTTGGCCATCTTGCGGTCATCACCCGAGTATGGTGATCACTTTGCCCACATCACCGTGATCCCCCTGGCCCAGTGGCAACCGGCCAAGACGGAGGCGGCGATCCTGCTGATCGACGGCGATGCGCCCTGGCAGGATGCCGGATTTGCCCGGGGAGAGGATGAGACGATCGGTTTGCCGGTCTTGCCGCTGCTGATCCGTAAGGGAGACAAGGAGCTGACGGTCTGCGGGCCGGATGTGCGTGACCCCCGTTTCTATTTTGTCTCAAACGGCATCGTGCTGGATGAGTCGGAGCTGGCCGAGCCTGCCTGCAGCCGGGTGCTGTTGCGCAAGCTGGAGTCCTACTTCCCGCTGCTTTCCCGCCTGATCATGCTGCGCCAGCGCAAGCCGGTCGCCGTGATTAACTAATATCTACTATTGCCAGAGAGCACCAGCGGCGCACCGTGGCCTTGTTTGGCCTACGGTGCGCCGCTTTTTAATGGTCTGGAGCCGGTCACTTGTTGCAAGATGAGGCGGCTATGGTGTTGCACCCAGTTCCAACCGTGCAATCTGGCTATGACCAACAAGGAGTGAATCATGATCGACTTTTATACCGCCGCAACCCCCAATGGCTTCAAGGTGGCCATTGCACTGGAAGAGCTGGGATTGCCCTATCGGGTCATTCCTCTCGATCTCTCGGCACTGGATCAGAAGAAGCCCGAGTTTCTCGCCATCAACCCCAACGGCCGCATTCCGGCCATCGTCGATCGGGATAATGACGATTTTGCCGTATTCGAGTCGGGTGCCATCCTTATCTATCTGGCGGAGAAAACGGGCAAATTGTTGCCGGCGGACCCCAAACGCCGCTCTCAGGCCATTCAGTGGTTGATGTTCCAGATGGGCGGGGTAGGGCCCATGATGGGGCAGGCCAATGTCTTCTATCGCTACTTCCCCGAAAAGATCCCCGCCGCCATCGAACGCTACCAGAAGGAGGGGCGCCGCCTGTTCGAGGTGCTCGACAGCCATCTGGCCCATCACGAATATCTAGCGGACGAGTACAGCATCGCCGATATCGCCACCTGGCCCTGGGTGCGGATTTATGACTGGAGCGGCATCTCCATCGAAGGGTTACCCCATCTGCAAGCCTGGATGGATCGGATGGCCGAGAAGCCTGCCTGCCAGAAGGGGATCACCATACCACCGCGCAAAGAGCAGCCGGATGAGCTGATCAAGCAGGCACAACAGATGGTAACACGTTGATTTTGAACCGCAGACGGGGCGTATTGCCCCGTAATATTAGAAAAACTAAGGCAAGCCGATTATAAAGATTCGTTCGTTTTCTGTGAGCTGAATCACTATGATGCCCCCATACCACCAAGCGTCCTGTGCGGTGGTCTGGCGGGCTCCCCGCCTACTGTTTCCAACACTGTTTTTGATTGCATCACAGCCTCTGTGATCAGATTCCTCTGGGCCATTTTGTGCCAGAGGGCGGCAGCATTTTTTCGATTTTTTGGGACTGATATGGATCGGCACAGTTTTTATCCGTTGTTTTTACTGACCATTCTGATGGTCGCTGTGGGCCAGATGACCCAGACCCTCTATGTCCCCTCCATTCCCATGATGGCGGGGGACTTCAATGTGGCCTCGGGCCAGTTGCAGGCGGTGATGGCCTGTTACCTGATCCCCTATGGCCTCTCCCAGTTTGTCTACGGGCCGCTGTCGGATCGCATCGGTCGTCGTCCGGTGCTGATCGTCGGCATGATGGTGTTTCTGGTAGGCACCCTGATCATTCAGGTCATCCCCCATTTTGCCGCCTTGCTGGTGGGCAGCTTTATTCAGGGGCTGGGTACCGGTGCCGGTGGCGCCATGAGCCGTACCGTGATGCGCGATCGCTACAACGGCGCCGAGCTCAACCGCGCCAACAGTCTGGTCAGCATGGGGGTGATCTTCTCCCCGCTGCTGGCACCGGTGCTGGGTGGCTGGCTGACCGAGCTGTTCAACTGGCGTGCCGGTTACTGGTTCCTGTTCGGTTTTGGTGCCGTAGCTACCCTGGCGATCATGGCCTGGTTTGGTGAGACGCTGCCTGCTGCTGCCCGTCAGCCGCTGCGCGTCGGTGCTGCCTATCGCCATGTACTGGGCAACCCCAAGTTTCAGGGCAACCTGCTCTGCCTGATGGCGACTTTTGCGGGACTGGCAGTATTTGAAGCGGCGGCCGGTGTGCTGCTCGGCGATGTGCTGAAACTGAGTGCCCGTACCGTGAGCGTGCTGTTCGTGCTGCCGCTGCCCGGCTATCTGTTCGGTGCCTGGCTCTCTGCCAAGCTGAGCTTCCGTTTGACTCAGGGCAAACTGATGCGCCTTGGCATCGCCTTTCTGGCGCTCGGCTCCCTCATCATTCTGGTGCCGGGGCTGTTCGGGGTGGTGAGTGCCTCCTCGCTGGTCGGTGGTGCGGCTGTCTACTTCATTGGTAGCGGTATTCTCTACCCGACCGCCACTTCCTGTGCCATCGAGCCCTTCCCGGGTCAGGCCGGTACCGCGGGTGCCATTCTCGGCGGGATGCAGAATCTGGGTGCCGGTGTGGTGACCCTGCTGGCGGCCGGTTTCCCGATGACCGGTCAGGTGACTCTGGGTGCCATCATGACCCTGATGGTGCTGATCGTGGCGCTGAGTTTTGTCTGGTTACGCCACCATGGCTCCCCCCACGAGCAGATGGCAATTTGATCTGCCGCTCTCTTTGCATCTGGAGCAAGCCCACCCTCAGCGGTGGGCTTTGTTTTATCCGGAGAACGGGCTAGGAGATCGCATTAGCTTGATGTAGTGATCGATGTTGTGAGGTTAATTCCGGAAAAGAAAAAACCCGTCACGCTGGTGACGGGCTTTTGCTGTTGGTACCCCGAGATGCCGTTGCCGGTTTGGGCCCTTGAACCGTCGGTTCAAGGCGGGGATCGGATCTGACCGCAGGCTTCTCGGTCGTGCCGAGCATGCGCAATAGCCAGAAGGCAGATCCCCTGTTTGGTATGAATATCGGCTCGGGGACTTGAACCGGCTGACAAACATCCCAGGGAATTTTAAAACGGTTTGCGATTAGGGCTGCTGCCCCTCTTCGCTGGAATCACCATATTGTCCGTGCTCGATCAGGGCCGCTTCGATGGTGCGCTGCAGCATCTTGATCCGCTTGTCCATGGTCTCAGAGTATTGGTGGTTCTTCTCTTTTTCAAGGCAGAGCTCATGACAGAAATTGAGCGCCGCCATGATAGCCAATTGCTCGTTGCTGGAGACTTTGGAACGTTGACGCAGGTCGATCAACTTGTCGGTCAGCTGCTCGGCGGCCTGGCGCAGGGCATCCTGCTGTCCCAAGGGACAGGATACCTTGTAGGGACGTCCCAAAATGACGATTTCTACGGCCTCTGTGCTCATGCCTTCCTCAATACGGCGGAGCTGATTTCCGCCTTTATCCACGTGGACAACTGGGCGGGACTATATAGCGCAGATGCATAAGTTTCAAGGCCTTGCTGGCTCTGCAAGAGGGAGAATGCTAGGATCCTGACCATTAATTCTGCAAATTTGACTGAACTTTGAGCGGATCCTCGATGAGCAAAACGAACCCCCTTAAATATGCGGCAGTGGCCGACATCATGGAACAGCATGAGCTGATGGCCAGCGCAGTAGAAGCCCATGGTGTGATCTGCGGTCTGGTGTGTGGCGGCGTAGCACTGGACGACAAGAGTTGGCTGCCCCATTTCAACGATCTGGTGAACGACGGTTTCGGCCTGCCGGCCCCGGTGCGCCAGGTGATGACCGATCTTTATCACAATGTGGTCGAGAGCTTGATGGCCCAGAAGGGCGTCGAGCTGCTGCTGCCAAGTGATGATGCTCCCCTCGACGAGCGCATCGATTCGCTGGTGGACTGGTCACAGGCGTTTCTGGCCGGTTTCGGCGTGGTGCAGCAGGAGTTGTCGCGCGCGTCGGAAGAGTTGCAGGAGATGATCCAGGATATCGCCAGCATCACTCAGGTCTCCGCCGAGTTCGATCAGGAAGATGACGAGAACGAAGCCTCCTTCCTGGTGCTCTACGAACACGTCAAACTGGGGGTTATGATGGCCTTCGAAGAGTTTGGTAAGCGCCCCGATACCCCGAGCGCGCCGCCGACCCTTCATTGAGGTGCTGAGGTGCGGGTCAACGCGACCCTTACTGAATCTGCAAGAGCGCCTGATGGCGCTCTTTTTTATTCCCTTGTGGTGGCTAACCCTGTGAGGCGCAACCGGTTTTTTGCCGGTGACCTCGCATTCGGCCAGCAGCTTTGTGATAGCATGAGGCCACCTTTTTCACTTCTTCCTCTCTGCTTATGTCTCAATCTGATGTGCGACAGGTCGATGTCACCCTGGTCGGCGGTGGAATGAGCGGTGCCGTGCTGGCCCTCTCGCTGGCGGCCCTGCTCCGATCCGATGGCTCCCCCCTCGAGATCCTGCTGCTGGAGGCAAGCGTCCCCGAACAGCACACCCATTCAGGGTTCGACGCCCGCGCCATTGCGCTCTCGGCCGGTACCTGTGATGCGCTGTTGCGACGCGGACTCTGGCCGCTGTTTGCCCCCCATTGCGCTCCCATTACCCAGATTCATGTCTCGGATCGGGGCCACTTCGGCCAGGCTCGCCTGTCGGCCGCTGAATACGGTCTGCCCGCGCTGGGCCAGGTGATCGAGCTTGCAGCTGCCGGTCATGAGCTGCAACGGGCGATGGCGGCCTCTCCCAATATCCGGGTCTGTTGTCCGGCACGGGTGAGCGAGATTGTGCCCGATGAGGAGAAGGTGACCCTCACCCTTGAGGACGGTGAACAGATTGAGACCCGCCTGCTGGTGGCGGCAGACGGCGGCAACTCCTTTGTGCGTCAGCACTTCAAGTTGCCGGTGACCCGCCACGACTTTGAGCAGCACGCCATCATCGCCACGGTCAAAACGGCGCAAGACCCTGAGGGACGCGCCTTCGAGCGTTTTACCGAAGGGGGGCCGCTGGCCCTGTTGCCGATGCAGGATGGGCTCTCCTCGCTGGTATGGAGCGTCGGGCAGCATGAGGTGGATGAGCTGATGGCCCTCGATGAGGTGGCGTTTCTTGCTCGTCTGCAGCAGGCCTTTGGCTGGCGGCTCGGTCGCTTCGAGCGATGCGGCGTGCGTAATGTCTATCCGCTCATTTTGACCGCCTGCGACTACCCGCTGGCCCAGCGCACCGTGCTGGTCGGTAATGCCGCCCACGCCCTGCACCCGATTGCCGGGCAGGGCTTCAACCTCGGGATGCGGGATCTGGACCTGCTTACCGGCGCCGTAGCCAAGGCGTTGGCAGAGGGGGAGGATATCGGCAGCTTCAAGGTACTGAGTGGCTACTGGCAGCAGCGTCAGCGCGATCAGGAGCAGACCGTCTGGCTCACCTCTTCGCTGGCCCAGCTCTTCTCCAATGGTCACGATCCGCTGGTGGCAGGGCGCAATCTGGCGCTCACCCTGATGGGGCGATTCCCGTGCCTCAAGGCGCCGCTTGCCTCGCGCACCCTGGGCTTTGTCGCTGATGTGTGCGGCAACTAGCCAGCACTTGTTGAGTGGAACCTGTTGACCGCCATTCGTTGATCAAAACCTATTGAATAAAGAGGTGATGCCTGCGGGCGTCCCCTCGCTGGCCAGCCGGTCAGCCCTGAAAGGATGAGATGATGCAGATGAAAAATGTGGATGTGGTGATTGTCGGTGGCGGCATGGTGGGGCTGGGGCTCGCTGCGGCCTTGAAACATAGCGCCCTCAAGGTGCTGGTGGTGGAGGGACAACTGCCCGACCCGCAGCTGGGGGAGGTGGCCGATAACCGGGTCAGCGCCCTGAGTCTGGCCAGCCAGCAGATCCTGCGCCATGTCGGCGCCTGGGACGGCATTGAAGCGCGCCGCCTGCAGGCCTACGACAAGATGGCGGTGTGGGAGCAGGACAGTTTTGGCCATATCGACTTCGATGCCGCCAGCCTGCGTCAGGCCAACCTCGGCCACATCGTCGAGAATCGGGTGATCCAGCTGGCGCTGCTTGAGGCGATTGAAGGTGCCAGCAATATCCAGCTGCTGACCCCCGCCAGAGCCAAGAGCTTGCAGAGCGGCCCGGCGGGCGCCCTGCTGCTCCTTGAAGATGGTCAGGCCATCTCGGCCAAACTGGTGGTAGCCGCCGATGGCGCCCACTCCTGGGTGCGCCGTCAGGCCGATATCCCGCTCACCAGCTGGGATTATGGCCACCACGCCCTGGTGGCGACGGTGCGCTGCGCCGAGCCCCACGAGGCGGTGGCACGCCAGATCTTCACCCCGGATGGCCCGCTCGCCTTTTTGCCGCTGTGGCAAGAGAACCTCTGCTCCATCGTCTGGTCGCTGCCTGCGGCCCGTGCCGAGGCGCTCTGTGCCTGCGATGACGAGCAGTTCAATCGTCAGCTTACTGCCGCCTTCGACGCTCGGCTCGGTCTGTGCAAGGTGGAGGGGCCGCGCAGCGCGATTCCGCTTACCGCCCGCTATGCTCGCGACTTTGCCCGCGAGCGGCTGGTGCTGGTGGGAGATGCCGCCCATACCATCCATCCGCTGGCGGGGCAGGGGGTCAACCTTGGCCTGCTGGATGCTGCCGCGCTGGCGGAGCTGATCTTGCAAAATCATGCCGCGGGTGAGGATATCGGCCTGCTCGCTAACCTGCGCAGCTACGAGCGCTGGCGCAAGAGCGAAGCGGCTCGCATGCTCGCTGCGATGGAGGGGCTCAAGCGGCTGTTCAGCGGGGCTAACCCGCTCAAGAAGCTGGTGCGGGGCGTGGGATTGCGGGCAGCCAATCTGCTGACGCCCTTCAAGGAGGGGGTGATCCGCGCCGCCATGGGGCTGGAGGGCGAGTTGCCCGCATTGGCCCGTCCTGACTGGGTCGTTGCGGCGACCAAAGGCAGTGCCATGCAGGCCAAGGGTGAAAAAAACTAATATTACTCGCCGTTTTTGACAACAAAAGTAATCCGACAAGGCTGATGACCCGTTTTGGGTGTCAGCCTTTAATTTTGCTCTGGAGCGAAACGTTTTTCTGCAAATTGTGACGAAACGGTAAAAATCAAAATTTAATCTCGCCTGAGTCGGCTTATGGCTGTTTTTATCACTGCATTTATCTTAGTGTCTGGAGTCAGTTTTACGGGAGGGGATTAGTTTTTTTTGAGCGGCACGCTCGCCTGCTTGTCATATAATCCGCTCCGTTCAAGGAATCCCTCTTGCCTGGCAAGGGCAGGAGCGAGCACACACTTTTGGATCCGGTCGCTTTTTGCTGTACGTAGTGCAGTTAGAGCGGTGGCGCGGGTCGCAAGGGTGGTCGCCAAAGCGAAAAGGCTTTTTGCTAAGGAAAGAATGCGATGATCCAGACTACTGTACTGCATCCCAAACACCTGGAAGCCGGCGCCAAGATGGTGGACTTCCACGGTTGGGAAATGCCCATCAACTACGGCTCCCAGCTGGAAGAGCACCACGCGGTGCGCAGCGATGCCGGTATGTTCGATGTCTCCCACATGACCATCGTCGATTTGACCGGCGAACGGGTCAAAGCCTTTCTGCAACACCTGCTGGCCAACGATGTGGCCAAACTCACTGCCACCGGCAAGGCCCTCTACAGCGGCATGCTCAATCCGGAAGGCGGGGTTATCGATGACCTCATCACCTATTATCTTGGCGATACGTTTTACCGGCTGGTGGTCAACTCCGCTACCCGCGAGAAGGATCTGGCCTGGATCCGCCATCACGCCATCGATTTCGATATCACAGTCACCGAGCGTCCCGAGCTTGCGATGATTGCGGTGCAGGGCCCCAACGCCAAGGTCAAGGCTGCTGCTGTGCTGAGCGCCGCTCAGCGTACCGCCGTGGTGGGGATGAAACCCTTCTTCGGCGTGCAGGCTGGCGATCTCTTTATCGCCACCACCGGTTACACCGGCGAAGATGGTTATGAAATCGTGGTGCCGCAAGAGAAAGCCTGCGAGCTGTGGCAAGCGCTGCTGGATAACGGCGTCGCCCCGTGCGGCCTCGGTGCCCGCGATACCCTGCGCCTCGAAGCGGGGATGAACCTCTATGGTCAGGATATGGACGAGTCAGTCTCTCCGCTGGCCGCCAACATGGCCTGGACCATCGCCTGGGAGCCGAGCGATCGCAACTTTATCGGCCGCGACGTGCTGGAAGCACAGAAAGCGGCGGGCAATCAGCCCAAGCTGGTGGGGCTGGTGATGGAAGAGAAAGGGGTGCTGCGTGCCGGTATGCCCGTTACCTTCACCGCGGCAAACGGTGAGAAGCGGGAAGGTGTGATCACCTCCGGCTCTTTCTCCCCCACCCTGGGCTACAGTATTGCCCTGGCGCGGGTGCCCCGTGATATCGGTGAGCTGGCCGAGGTGGAGATCCGCAAGAAGCTGGTCACCGTGAAGGTCACCAAGCCCGCTTTCGTCCGTAACGGCCAGAAGCTGGTTTAATACCGTCTTGGGGGAGGGCAGTGCCTCCCCATCCCTTTTCATATTCGTTTTTAAACGCGACTCAAAGATCAAAGGAAGCACAAATGAGCCATATCCCGAGCGAACTGAAATATGCCACTTCCCACGAGTGGATCCGTGTTGAAGCCAACGGCGAGGCCGTGGTCGGTATCACCGAGCACGCCCAGGAGCTGCTGGGTGACATGGTGTTTGTCGAGCTGCCGGAAGTGGGCAAGCAGGTCAGTGCCGGTGACGACTGCGCCGTGGCCGAGTCGGTCAAGGCGGCCTCCGACATCTACAGCCCGGTGAGCGGCGAGATCATTGCCGTCAACGAAGAGCTGGAAGGGAGCCCCGAGCTGGTCAACTCCGACCCCTACAGCGCTGGCTGGCTGTTCCGCATCAAGCTCGATGACGAGAGCGAGCTAGCCAACCTGCTGGATGCCGAAGGCTACCAGAACGTGGTGGACGAAGAGTAATGCCCCCGGGCCCTGCCAACACAGCAGGGCCCCTTTGTATGACCGCCAGCCGGGCAAGCACCGGCCGGTGGAAGGGTGAAGTCGTCCGCGCCTGCCGTTTACCAGCCTAGGTGCCTAGGGGGCAAACGGGCCGGTTCGCAACAAGGCGATCCCCTCTTGATGCTGCCGCAGCATCCGGTGCCGCACCCTGTCTGCGGGACCCTGAACATGAGTGGAGTCGGTATCTGCCGACGATCAGGAACATCAGGTCTTGGTTATCAGGATGTCATGCCAGGACTTATTTATCAGGAAATAGGGAAATGACCCAGTCACTGTTTGAACTCGAGCAAAAAACCGATTTTGTCCGCCGCCATATTGGCCCGGGCGAGGAAGAGCTGCGCCAGCTGCTGGCGACCGTCGGGGCCGAAAGCCTGGACGATTTGATTGAACAGACCGTGCCCGCCGCCATTCGCCTGCCGGGCCCGCTGGGGATCGGTGCCGGCATGACCGAAGTGGAAGCGCTGGCCAAGCTCAGGGGCTATGCCGCTCAGAACAAGATTGCCAAGAGCTACATCGGCATGGGTTATCACGATACCCATGTGCCCCACGTCATTTTGCGCAATGTACTGGAAAATCCGGGTTGGTATACCGCCTACACCCCCTACCAGCCCGAGCTGGCACAGGGCCGTCTCGAAGCCCTGCTCAACTTCCAGCAGCTGACGCTGGATCTGACCGGCATGGATCTGGCAAGCGCCTCCCTGCTGGATGAAGCGACCGCCGCCGCCGAGGCGATGGCGCTGGCCAAGCGGATGGCCAAGTCCAAATCCAACCTCTTCTTCGTGGCCGACGACGTTCACCCGCAGGTGATCGACGTGGTCAAGGAGCGCGCGGTTCACTTCGGTTTCGGCGTGGCGGTCGGCGCCGCAAGCGATGCGGTGAGCGAAGAGGTGTTCGGTGCCCTGTTCCAGTACCCCACCACCACAGGTGAGGTGAAAGATCTGCGCGCCCTGATTGCCGCCGTACAGGCCCAGAAAGGGCTGGCCTGCGTCAGCGCCGATCTGCTCTCTCTGCTGCTGCTCAAATCCCCGGGCGAGCTGGGGGCCGATGTGGTGTTGGGCTCTGCCCAGCGTTTTGGCGTGCCCATGGGCTACGGTGGCCCCCACGCCGCCTTCTTCGCTACCCGCGATGCCTACAAGCGATCCATGCCGGGCCGCATCATCGGTGTCTCCAAGGATGCTCGTGGCAAGGCCGCGCTGCGTATGGCGATGCAGACCCGCGAGCAGCACATCCGCCGCGAGAAGGCCAACTCCAACATCTGTACCGCTCAGGTGCTGCTGGCCAACATGGCGAGCTTCTACGCCGTCTATCACGGCCCGGTGGGGCTGAAAACCATCGCCTCCCGCGTGCACCGTCTCACTACCATTCTGGCGCTTGGCCTCAAGGCCAAGGGGGTGGCCCTCAAGCATGCCAGCTGGTTCGATACCCTGACCGTGCAGACTACCGACAAGGCGGCGCTGATTGCCAAGGCCGAGGGGCTCGGCATCAACCTGCGCGCCGATCTGGATGGCTCGGTAGGGGTGTCCCTCTCTGAAACCACCACTCGCGGCGATGTGGCCGAGTTGTTCGATCTCTTCCTTGGTCAAGGTCATGGGCTCGATATCGAGGCTCTCGACAAGGCGGCCCAGGCCCATCACGCTATCCCGCAGGATCTGCTGCGCACCGATGCCGTGCTGACCCACGAGGTGTTCAACAAGTACCACTCCGAAACCGAGATGCTGCGTTATATCCACCGTCTCGAAGCAAAAGATCTGGCGCTTAACTACGCCATGATTTCCCTGGGTTCTTGCACCATGAAGCTCAACGCCACCGCCGAGATGATCCCGGTGACCTGGCCCGAGTTCGGCAAGTTGCACCCGTTCGCCCCGCTGGCACAGGCCAAGGGCTACCAACTGCTGCTGGCCGACCTCGAAAACTGGCTGGTGAAGGTGACCGGTTACGATGCGGTCTGCATGCAGCCCAACTCAGGTGCTCAGGGCGAGTACGCTGGTCTCTTGGCCATCAAGAAATACCACGAATCCCGCGGCGAGGGGCATCGCGACATCTGCCTCATTCCGGCTTCTGCCCATGGAACCAACCCGGCCTCAGCCCAGATGGCGGGGCTCAAGGTGATCGTCACCGCCTGTGACAAGTCCGGCAACGTGGATCTCGACGATCTGCGCGCCAAGGCGGCCGAGGCGGGGGATCAACTCTCCTGTCTGATGGTGACTTACCCCTCCACCCACGGGGTGTATGAGGAGACCATCAAGGAGGTGTGCGACATCGTTCACCAGCACGGTGGTCAGGTCTATCTGGACGGCGCCAACATGAACGCGCAAGTCGGGTTGACTGCGCCGGGCTTTATCGGGGCGGATGTGTCGCACCTCAACCTGCACAAGACCTTCGCCATTCCTCACGGCGGTGGCGGCCCGGGCATGGGCCCCATCGGCGTGAAGAAACACCTGGCACCGTTCGTAGCCGGTCACGCCGTGGTCAAGACCGACAAGGAGAGCCGCAACAACGGCGCCGTGTCGGCGGCACCGTTTGGCTCGGCCAGCATCCTGCCCATCAGCTGGATGTATATCGCCATGCTGGGCGACGAGGGGCTGAAGAGATCCACCCAGGTGGCCATCCTCAACGCCAACTACCTGGCCAAGAAGCTGGGTGAATCCTTCCCCGTGCTCTACTCCGGGCGCAACGGTCGGGTGGCCCACGAGTGCATCCTGGATATCCGCCCGCTCAAAGAAGCTTCCGGCATCAGCGAGATGGACGTGGCCAAGCGGCTGATGGACTACGGCTTCCACGCGCCGACCATGAGCTTCCCGGTAGCGGGTACCCTGATGGTCGAGCCGACCGAATCGGAATCCAAGCGCGAGCTGGACCGCTTCGTGGAGGCGATGACCGCCATCCGTGCCGAGATCGCCAAGGTGCAGGACGGCCACTGGAGCCTCACCGACAACCCGCTGGTCCATGCGCCGCACACCCAGGACGACGTGATGGATGCAGAGTGGTCCCGTGGCTACAGCCGCGCCGAGGCGGTCTTCCCGTCCGACGCCGTGCGCGCCAGCAAGCTGTGGCCCTCTGTGAACCGCATCGACGATGTCTACGGGGATCGCAACCTGTTCTGCTCCTGTATCCCGACTGAGGATTACGCCAAGTAAGTGGCGTCCAGGAGCAACAGTTAAGCCGTATAAACAACAGGGCCACCCAGACGGGTGGCCCTTCGTTTACATGGACTTTATCTGCATGCTGCTATCCGAATGTCCGGCTTAGGTCCTTGAGCTGGCTCGCTTTGCTCTGCAAGTTGGCACTGGTTTTACTGACCTGATCGATTTTGAGGCTGTTATCGTGAGAAAGTGAGGATATCTGATTGATATTACGACAGATCTCCTCGATCACCGCTTGCTGCTGGGTCGCTGCAGCGGAAACTTGATTGGAAAAATCAGAGACCTTGTCTATTTCGATCACGACCTGATTCAGGTTGCCGGTGCTTGCCCGAGTGGTTGCGAGGCAATCATTGGTTCTGGTCACATTGAGATGCATCATCTCTTTCCATCCCCCGAGGGTTTGCTGGATATGACCAATGCTGCTCTGGATCTGCTCTGTTGCTCTATGGGTTCTGGTCGACAGGCTGCGTACCTCGTCAGCCACCACTGCAAAGCCGCGTCCCTGATCGCCCGCCCGCGCTGCTTCAATGGAGGCATTGAGTGCCAGCAGGTTGGTTTGATCCGCAATCCCGCGAATTTCACTCATGATGCTGCCGATCCGTTCGGACTCGCTTGCCAGCTCGACGGCTGACTGGAAGGCCTGCTCTGCCTGGGTAGCCAGTGCCGACATCTCTTCTCCCGCATCGGAAAGCTGATTGCTGGTGGTGATGCAATGGTTGCGCGCCTCTTCGATCTGCTGGTTGCTGTCCTGAATATTGCGGCTGATCTCTTCGGCAGCTGATGCCATCTGGGTAACTGCGGTGGCGACTTGCTGAATTTGCATATCCTGTGAGGAGATATCCCTGCTGGCCAGTGCGGCCGAACCACTCAAATTGTTGGCCATGGCATTGAGCGAGAGTGTGGTGTCATCGACTCTTCCCAGCACGGTACGGATTCTGGCTTGCCAGAGCTTGATATGGAAATCGGCAATGCTGTGGGGGGCATCCCCCGAGAAGATCAGGCGGCTGATGCTGTCGTAGTCCTGCTCAAGCTGTTGCAAGAATCGCGGTGTGAGGAAGAGCGCATTACGGTTGAACCAGAGGGTGGCCAATAGGGGAATGATGATCCAGAGCGCCTGCAGTGGTGTGAGCAGCCAGAGCGCGCTGATCACGCTGAGCAGCAGCAGGGGTATGGTCATGATGGCCGGAGTGAGCAGGCGCTGCCCCATGTGAATGGCGGAGCCGGTTTCGCGTGCCTTAAGGGTTTTGTACATCTTGTTGGCACGCGCTTTGTGCTCTGCGGAGGGTCGGCAACGAACGGATTGGTAACCCACCATCTTGCCATCTTCATAGATCGGGGTGACATAAGCATCAACCCAGTAATAGCTACCATCCTTGCAGCGGTTTTTGACTATGCCCCGCCACGGCTTGCCCGCTTTTAGATGGGCCCAGAGATCGGCGAATGCCGCCTTGGGCATGTCTGGGTGGCGTACCAGGTTGTGATGTTGTCCCAGCATCTCTTCCAGGCGATAGCCTGCCACCTGACAAAACGCCGGATTGGCGTAGGTGATGTCCCCTTTGAGATCGGTGGTCGATACCAACTGGACGTTGTCGGTAAATTCAACTTCGGTATCTGTAGTGTGAGGTGTGTTGGTTACCATGATCAGGCTCCGGTTTTACCATAACGGAATGCATCGTCTGAGTATGGCAGAGGCTGCTCATTTTATTGTGTTGTTGCTCATTAACTGTTCTGCGCCTAGCAGGGGCATCTACACATCTTCCATCGCAACGGTTTGGCGGGGGACGCAAGCCAAGTAACATCGCATGACTTATAGCCACGCAGCGATACAGGTAAGGCAATTAAGTTGGGGGCGATTTTATGGAATTATGACGGCACCCTGGTCAATTCGGTGCCGCAGAATATCGATATCGCCAAGCAGATCCTGGCTGAGGTCGCCCCCCATCTGACCGGCGATCAGTTACCTCGTTATCTGCGCAGCGAAGCGGAGTATCACCATGCCAATCACGCCGCCAAGAACTGGCAGGATCTCTATAGGGATTACTACGGTTTGTCGCGGGACGAGATGGTGCAGGCTGGCAGTCTGTGAGCCAAACATCAGGAGAGACAGGGACTTAGGTGCATTTTTTAGGAGCTGGAGGTGGTGATTGACCATTTCTCTGCCATTTCCCATGGCATTTGTTCGAAAAACGCCTAAAAACCCTTCTCCGGGTGCTTGAACTGCATGGTGTGAACAGCCAGTTCAAGGCCGTGGCTGGCTACGATGACGTGCCCGCACAGTAGCAAAAAACACCCTTTCGGCGGCCTCAAATGTCTGGAGTCTATCTTCGGCCCAGCCAGGTGTCCGTCGCTCATCTATATCGGTGATCATGAAGCGGATGTGCAGTTTGCTCGTCATTTGCAAGGGGCGCTTGGCGAGCAGAGCCGTGTGATCTCGGTGGCTGTCGCCTATAGCCGCGCGACCCCGGAGAGCTGGGAACACCAACCCGACCATATCGCCCGTGACGTCGAGGATCTGCTCCCCATCGTCGGGCAATATCTGTAACGCCGGTTGCAGATTGCCGTACGGAATAGACAAACGCCGATCAGTTGATCGGCGTTTTGTCTATGGGAAGCCTGATGGTTTCACACTCAGCTGGCTTAACACCCTGTCTGTTTAATGATGGGCGACTTAAAACAGCAGTTGCGTCAGGTAGCCCATCAGGATCGCCATGCCGAGGATCACGGTAAGGAAGGCCGCAATCATCGGGGTTTTGAACATCGATTTGAGCAGGATCACCTCGGTCAGGCTGGCACCGGCACTGCCGATGATCAGCGCCATGACGGCGCCCATTCCCATCCCTTTGCCCAGCAGTACCGACGCCAGCGGGATCACGGCCTCGGCACGGATGTAGAGCGGGATCCCGACGATGGCGCTGAAGGGGATGGCCAGCGGGTTGTCGGCGCCAGCATGGGCGGCGATCCACTCGGCCGGAATAAAACCGTAAATAAACGAGCCGATGAGCACCCCCAGCAGCAGGAAGGGCAATACCGCTTTGAACTGCTGCCAGGCATCAATGCGAGCTTTGACCCAGGCGGTGGGGAGCTGTGGCGCACGAGTCAGGGTTGCCGTGCCATCGCCGCAGCAGGAGAGGGTGGCCTGTTCTGCCATCTCTGGTTGCGGTGCCGGGCAGCACGCTGCCCCGTTGAGGGGTTTGATTGCACGAATGGCGCTGCGTTGGTTGTCACTGCAATGTGCTTGAGTGGTGGCGCGGGTCGCCGGGCCACAGCCGCTACCGCAAGAGGGGGTGGCCTCTTTGGGGTCGATGACATGGCGCTCGAACCCGAGCCTGTCGAGCAGCATGCTCGCCATGACGGAGACGCTGGCAGCGATCACGGCGTAGAGCAGGGTCACTTTCCAGCCAAAGGTGGCCCACATCAAGCCGACGATGATGGGGTTCAGCAGTGGCGAGATAAACAGGAAGGTGAGGGTGGGGCCAAAGCCAGCCTTGGCCGAGAGCAGCCCTCTCAGCATGGGGATGGTGGAGCAGCTGCAAAAGGGGGTGACGGCGCCGAGCAGGGCAGAGAGCAGATAGCCCTTGCCGTGGCGGGCCCCCAGCATCCGCTGGATCTTCTCGTCGGGGATCTTCTGGCGGATCAGGCTGACCCCGGCGCTAATGACCAGAAACAGCACCGACAGCTCGACAGCCAGAAACAGGAACATCTGGGCTGCATCGGTCAGCATGGTTAACCACTCATTCATTGTCGTATCCTCACCTGGTTTCTATATTTCCAAAATAATCGAAATGAATGGCCGGTCAAGATATTTCTGGTATTATCGAAATATCAAATTCGTGGAGGGCGCAGAGATGCAACTGGAAGAGGTCGCCAAGGCATTGAAAGAGCTGGGTCATCCGACCCGGCTGTTTATCTTCAAGCATCTGGTCAAGGCGGGAGAGCTGGGGCTGCCGGTGGGTGAGCTGCAAAAGCAGCTGGCGATCCCCGCTTCCACCCTCAGCCACCATATCGCGGCGCTGGTCTCGGTGGGGCTGGTGAAGCAAAACCGGGAGAGTCGCACCCTGCTGTGCGTCTCTCAATACGCGGTGCTGGAGGAGATCATCGCCTTTTTCCGCGATGAGTGTTGCATCAACAGCCCGGAGCATCGGCAAGATCAAAGGCAAGAGCTGCCTTCCTGAGGGCTATGGTTGCTAGTAGTGCTGCGCGCAATAAAAAAACGCCGATCATGCGATCGGCGTTTTGCATTGTTTTCTCAGCTGCGGGTATTAACCCAGATTGGCTGCAACCTTGCTTTGAGCTTGTCCTTTGCGCTTGATGACAAAGCCAATGCCCAGTACCACCAGCCAAGCGGGGATAAGTTCGACCGAGATGCGGAAATCGGGGGTCATATACATGATCACCAGAATGCCAGCCATGAACGCGAGGCAGAGATAGTTGCCGAAGGGATACCAGAACGCCTTGAACTTGGGCTGGACGCCTTCTGCGACCTTGGCCTTGCGGAACTTGAGGTGCGCGAGGCTAATCATCGCCCAGTTGATCACCAGTGCGGAGACCACCAGCGCCATCAGCAGACCGAACGCCTTGCCCGGCATCAGGTAGTTGATCAGCACGCAGAGCAGGGTGGCGATGGCCGAGACCGAGAGGGCCACCAGCGGCACGCCGCTCTTGTTGGTCTTGAGCAGGGCTTTCGGGCCGTTGCCCTGTTTGGCCAGCCCGAACAGCATCCGGCTGTTGCAGTAGACGCAGCTGTTGTAGACCGACAGTGCCGCCGTCAGTACCACGATGTTGAGCACGGTGGCGACCAGATTGCTGTCCAGAGCGTGGAAAATCATTACGAACGGGCTACCGCCTTCCACCACTTTACCCCAGGGGTAGAGGGACATCAGGATAGCCAGAGCGCCGATGTAGAAGATGAGGATGCGGTAGATCACCTGATTGGTGGCCTTGGGAATGCTCTTCTCGGGGTTGTCCGCTTCGGCGGCGGTAATGCCGACCAGCTCCAGACCGCCAAAGGAGAACATGATCACCGCCATCGCCATCACCAGACCGCTGATGCCGTTGGGGAAGAAGCCGCCTTGGGCCCACAGGTTGGTGACGCTCGCCTCGGGGCCGCCGGCACCGGAGAGGAGCAGATAGCCGCCAAAGCCAATCATGCCGATGATCGCGACCACCTTGATGATGGCGAACCAGAACTCCATCTCGCCAAACGCTTTGACGTTGGAGAGGTTGATGGCGTTGATCAGCACGAAGAAGAAGGCTGCCGACATCCAGGTCGGGATCTCGGGCCACCAGTACTGGACATAGATTCCCACCGCGGTCAGCTCGGCCATGCTCACCAGCACGTAGAGCACCCAGTAGTTCCAGCCGGACGCAAAACCGGCAAACTCACCCCAGTATTTGTAGGCAAAGTGGCTGAAGGAGCCGGCTACCGGCTCTTCTACCACCATTTCGCCGAGCTGGCGCATGATCAGGAAGGCGATAAAGCCGCCGATGGCATACCCCAGCAGGACCGAAGGGCCTGCCATCTTGATGGTTTGGGCAATGCCCAGAAAGAGGCCGGTGCCGATGGCGCCGCCCAAAGCAATCAACTGAATGTGGCGGTTTTTAAGGCCGCGCTTCAGCTCCTCACCGTCTTGTTTCAAATCCATGGGTCTGTCCTTACGTCTCTGTTGTCTCTGGTCGGTGTTGGGCTCATCCTGAGCAGGCCGCAGTGCGTAGCCAAAACCTGACGAAAGCTGTACTTATTTCGTTACGCCATGCCATTTTCAATTTTTAGTGTTGGCTGGCAACCGAAGCAGAATAGTGATAATCCGCCATGAATGCACCTGTTTTCCATCTCTAATGGCCGTGTTTTGTACCAAATGCAGCTTTTTCATGATCTGAAGTGGCTTCTTGGTAGTTTTTGGTTGATGTTTGTTCAATCGAATTCTGTTTTGTTGACATTTTGTCTTGTTGGTGTGCTTTTGTGGTGCCAAGCCACAAGTAGATGCAAATGATGCCAAACAAGCGAGAGTGCAGGGAAGAATGCAAGGAAGAGTGCAGGGAGTTGGATCACAGGGAACGCGAAAGCGTGCTGCAACAAGGGGTTGCCCGGAGTGTGCTGGTGGCGCTCTGGTTAGGGATTGCCGCCGGTCCGCTGTTGTTGCTGGTGGCCGCCACCATGCTGCTGGGTTGGCTGTTACTCGGTGACCAGGAGTTGCTGCACTACTGGCAGTCGCTGTTGCTGGTGGGTGGGGTAACGGGGGCGCTCGTTGGCGGCTGGCTGGCGGAGCGGGTTCGCCTGCGCCACGGTTTGCTGGCTTTCTATGCCCGGTTGATGAACAACCCTGAGCTCAATCGTTAGTGAACGCTGGCTGTTTGCCGAGCGCAGCAGAACGGAATCGAATAGCGGCTAACTGGCAGCGGGTGACAAGGGCACAACGCCAAGGTCGACAAGAAGAGGGACAAGTATTTGTGGTGCTTATCCCTTTTTATCCACGCTTTTCACTGTCATCTATGTGAATTGCAGTTCGCCACAGCTGACTTTCGCCGCGACACTGTAATTTTTATCTTTTGTTGATGCCGATAGCTGTCAAGCTGGCTTAACAGAGCTGGCGGCGCAGACCGGTCGCCTCGAGGACCTTGGCGCTGATCTCCTCCACCGAGTGGGAGCTGGTATCGAGGAAGCGGATCGCCTCCTGGCGAAACAGTCGCTCCACGCAGGCCAGCTCCTGCTCGCACTGTTCGATGGAGGAGTAGCGGCTGTTGGCGCGGCGCTGGTTTCGGATCTCGTGCAGCCGCTGCGGCGCTATGGTGAGGCCAAACAGCTTGTGACGGTTGGCTTTGAGGGGGGCGGGCAGCTCCAGCATGCCCATGTCTTGCTCGATAAAGGGGTAGTTGGCGGCGCGAATGCCGAACTGCAGCGCCAGATAGAGGCTGGTGGGGGTCTTGCCGCAGCGGGAGACCCCGATCAGGATGATGTCCGCCTCATCGTACTCTTTGGTGGTGATGCCATCGTCGTTGGCCAGCGCAAAGTTGACCGCCTCGATGCGATCGTCATAGAGCTTGCGATTCTCCATGCCGTGGGTGCGGTGGAGGCGGGGCTCGGCTTTTACCCCCAGCTCCTGCTCCAGCGGGCTGACGAAGGTGTTGAGAAAGTCGTGGCCGCACGCTTCTGATTTCAGTACCTCTTCCCGTACCAGCGGGTCGACGATGGTGTGAAACAGAATGGGGCGTACCCCGGTCTGGCGAAACTGCTCGTCGATCCGCATCCGTACCTGACGGGCTTTCTCCAGTGTCTCCACAAAGGGGATAGTGATCTGCTCGAAGGCCAGCGGAAACTGGCTCAGTACCGCGTGACCGAACACTTCGGCGGTGATGGCGGTTCCGTCTGAAACATAAAATACGGTGTGCACGTAGGGCTCCTGTGATACCGCGGGTGGGGTCGCATGGGGTAAAGGGTGAGAAGTATCTCCCGAAACCATACCAGTTTTGTCAACCGGTCTGCTGTGCCCAAGTTGTGAAGTGGCTTGCAAACCTGAATCGTTATCTTTTTGTGTCGCCATTGTAGAATGTTCCGGTCATTCGACCATCCCCAACTCTTGCTCGGGGATTTTTTTGAAAACCAGTAGAAAACGTTTTCATGGTCGTTGGCAACAAAAGAAACAGACAATAACGCACCTGACTTACCCATAACCTCATCGATTAAATCGGGCGCACGAGGTGCTATGGCATCGGTGCCCACCAACCTGGAGACATCCAAGTGCAACAGTACGTGCTCTGGTACGAACAACTCGGAATGCAGGACGTAGAACGAGTTGGCGGCAAGAACGCATCCCTTGGCGAGATGATCAGCAACCTCTCTGGCGCCGGCGTATCCGTGCCGGGGGGCTTTGCTACCACCGCTTTTGCGTTTAACGAGTTTCTGGAGTCAAGCGGCCTCAACGGCAAGATCCACCATCTGCTCGACAATCTGGACGTGGACGATATCGCCGCCCTCAACCGGGCCGGTCAGCAGATCCGCGACTGGGTGATCGAAGCCCCGTTCCAGCCCGAGCTGGAGCAGGCGATCCGGATTGCCTATGAAAAGTTGAGTGCCGGTGTCGAGGCCTCGTTTGCTGTGCGCTCCTCCGCCACCGCCGAGGATATGCCGGACGCCTCCTTTGCCGGTCAGCAGGAGACCTTCCTCAACGTACGTGGCATCGATGCCGTCATGACGGCGGTCAAGCATGTGTTTGCTTCCCTGTTCAACGATCGCGCCATCTCCTATCGGGTGCATCAGGGCTATGACCACAAGGGCGTTGCCCTCTCGGCCGGGGTGCAGCGCATGGTGCGCTCGGATCTCGCCGCCTCCGGCGTCATGTTCACCCTGGATACCGAGTCCGGTTTCAACGACGTGGTCTTTATCACCGGCGCCCATGGTCTTGGCGAGATGGTGGTGCAGGGTGCGGTCAACCCCGACGAGTTCTACGTGCACAAGCCGACCCTCAAGGCAGGACGCCCGGCGGTGGTGCGCAAGACCCTCGGCTCCAAGCTTATCAAGATGACCTACTCGGACGATGTCGGTCACGGCCGCCAGGTGAAGATTGTCGATACCAATGAGGCCGAGCGCAGCCGCTTCTGCATCAGCGATGAGGAGGTGATGGCGCTGGCGAAACAGGCCCTCATCATCGAGCAGCACTATGGCCGCCCGATGGATATCGAGTGGGCCAAGGACGGGCAGGATGGCAAGCTCTACATCGTCCAGGCGCGCCCGGAAACCGTGCGCAGCCGTCAGGAGGCCAACACCCTCGAGCGTTTTGCTCTCAAGCAAGCGGGCAAGGTGTTGATCGAGGGGCGGGCCATCGGCCACAAGATTGGCGCGGGTCCGGCGCGGGTCATCTCCTCCATCAGCCAGATGGACGAAGTGCAGCCCGGCGATGTGCTGGTGACCGACATGACCGACCCGGACTGGGAGCCCATCATGAAGCGGGCCTCCGCCATCGTCACCAACCGGGGGGGGCGCACCTGTCACGCCGCCATTATCGCCCGCGAGCTGGGCATTCCGGCAGTGGTGGGCTGTGGCAACGCTACGGATCATATTCAGCCGGGCCAGCGGATCACCGTCTCCTGCGCGGAAGGGGATACCGGTTTTATCTATGACGGCGAGCTGGACTTCGACGTGGCGGTGACCGAGGTGGGCAATATGCCGCGCCTGCCCATCAAGATCATGATGAACGTCGGCAACCCGGACCGCGCTTTCGACTTTGCCCAGTTGCCCAACGCCGGGGTGGGGCTGGCACGCCTTGAATTCATCATCAACCGGATGATCGGCGTGCACCCCAAGGCCTTGCTGGAGTTTGACCAGCAAACCCCAGAGCTGCAGGCCACCATCGGCAAGATGATCGCCGGTTACGACAGCCCGCGGGAGTTCTATGTGGCCAAGCTGACCGAGGGGATCGCCACTCTGGGCGCTGCGTTCTGGCCGGAGCGGGTGATCGTGCGGATGTCAGACTTCAAGTCCAATGAGTACGCCAATCTGGTGGGCGGTCGTGGCTACGAGCCCCACGAGGAGAACCCGATGATCGGTTTTCGTGGCGCATCCCGCTACATCGCCGACAGCTTCCGCCCCTGTTTTGCCCTCGAGTGCGAGGCGATCAAGCGGGTGCGCGATGTGATGGGGTTGACCAACGTCGAGGTGATGATCCCCTTCGTGCGCACCGTGGGCGAGGCGGAGCAGGTGATCGACATCCTGGCCGAGAACGGTCTGCGCCGTGGCGAGCGGGGGCTCAAGGTGATCATGATGTGCGAGATCCCGAGCAATGCCCTGTTGGCAGACAAGTTCCTCGAGCACGTGGATGGCTTCTCCATCGGCTCCAATGACATGACCCAGCTCACCCTTGGGCTGGATCGGGATTCCGGGCTCATCGCCCACCTGTTCGACGAGCGCAACGAGGCGGTCAAGGCACTGCTGTCGATGGCGATTCAGGCCGCGCGCAAGGCGGGCAAGTACGTGGGGATCTGCGGTCAGGGCCCATCTGATCATCCGGACTTCGCCGCCTGGCTGGTGGAGCAGGGGATCGATTCGGTGTCGCTCAACCCTGATACCGTGGTCGATACCTGGCTCTATCTGGCGGAGCAGCATGGCGCCAAGTAAGTCACTATCGACATGAGTGATTAGAAAGGGGGGCCTAATGGCCCCCTTTTGATCGCTATTATCTTATGTTTTGCCCTTGGGCTTATTCCACCAGGCTCATGCCGGGGATCTGGCGCCAGTAGCCGTTGCAGTCGCTTCCTTGCTGCAAGGAGAGGGGAGCCTGGCCCTGCCGGTTGGCTTTGAAGCGGGCCAGCATCTCCAGCGTCTCCATCCCTTGCGGCGAAAGCCTGACCACATCTACCAGACCTTCCATATCAGCCAGCTCGTTACCCAGGTTGTAGCAGTAACCGGACTGGGTCTGGATCCCGTTGAGATTGAACACCCGCTGCCCCTCGCGGCTGTTGGCCAGTCGTCCGGTGGGGTAGTTGATGCAGGCGAGCTCGCAGTTGTCTTTCGGTTTGTCGAGGGAGCGGGCGGTGAAGCAGCGCGCCGAGTAGGCGAGCGGCAGATGGCCGTAGGCAAACACCTCCACCTCAAATTGGTCGCGCAGGGACCCCAGATCCTGATTGAGCTGGATCAGCCAGTCACGGGAGAGCTCCACCGGCATGACCCAGCGTTTCATCCCCTGTTTGAGCAACATGCGCAGCACATCGGCGTTATAGGCGTTGATGGCGGGACCACAGACGAAGGGGATCCCTGCCTCCCAGGCGAGTTGTACCGTACCGAGATCGTTGGCTTCGACCATAAGATCGCCATTGTCGACCAGCCGCTTCACCTCCTTGAGCTCGGAAGGGGCGGAGATAAGGGCGAGGGTCGAGAGCACTACCTGCTTGCCGGAGTTTGCGACCTGACGGGCCAGCGCAATCCAGTCATCGACTTTGAGTTCGCGCCGCTTGCTGCAGACGGTCTCCCCCAGATAGATGATGTCGGCCTGACTGTCGGCCGCGGCATGGTAAAAGGCCTCGGTATCGGCTTTGGGCCAGTAGAAGAGCAGAGGCCCGAGAGAGAATTGCATGGGTGGACTCCTTATTGCCACTGACGATGATAGGCGCCGAGGGTAGTCTGGCTACCTTCGGAGACGCGGGCGAGCTGGGCATCCCACTCAGCTTTAACCTGATAGGCCTCGGGATTGGCCTGATAGGCATCGATGGCCGCACGCCAGACCCGGGTCACTTGCTCCACATAAGCTGGGCTGCGTTGGCGTCCTTCAATCTTGACCGACTGGATCCCTGTCTTGAACAGCTCGGGCAACAGACCCAGGGTATTGAGACTGGTGGGCTCTTCCAGCGCGTGGTAGGTCTGCCCATCCACGTCGAAACGCCCCTTGCACAGGGTCGGATAGCCAGCATTTTCGCCCGGGCCATAGCGGTCGATCAGCACCTCGTTGAGCCGCGACTCGAGACCGTTCGGGGTCTCTTCCCAACGGACGAACTTGGCCGGTGAGCAGGCGCCGACGGTGTTGGGACTCTCGCCAGTCATGTAGGAGGAGAGATAGCAGCGCCCCTCGGCCATGATGCAGAGGCTGCCAAAAGCGAATACCTCAAGGCCAACATCGGTCTCGCGGGCCAGCTGCTTGACCTGATGCATGGAGAGCACCCGGGGCAGCACCACCCGTGTGATATTGAATTGCTGCTGATAGAAGCGAATGGCGGCGGCATTGGTGGCGCTGGCCTGCACCGAGACATGGAGTTCCATCTCGGGGTAGTGGCGGCTGGCATATTCCAGCACGGCGAGATCGGCGATGATTAACGCATCGGCGCCGAGGGCCACCCCGCGATCAACCGCCTGTTTCCATCGAGTATCGGCCCCGGGATGGGCAAAGGTATTGATGGCAATATGCAGCTTGCGACCATGTTGATGCACATAATCTACCGCCTTCTCCAGCTTGCTGTCGGTAAAGTTGAGACCGGCAAAGTGGCGTGCATTGGTGTCATCCTTGAAACCGATATAAACGGCATCGGCCCCGTTATCCACGGCGGTTTTCAGTGCCGGCAAACTGCCTGCCGGACAGAGTAATTCCATTGGTACGCTCCGAGAGTGCATATGAAGGGCAAACGAGCCCTGATTGTATGCAGCCATGCACTCCCGCTTTTTGACCTGAGGCAGCTTTATGTGGCTTTACCCTTCTTGAGGTAACCCAGCACAAGTTTGATTTCCAACAGGATCTTGCCACTCTCCCTGTGTTTGAATGCGCAAAAAAGGGAGTCTATCGTGTTTCAACAACTGCAACGCCGCCTGGTCGAACAGGCTCCGCGCTTCTTGCGCCATCCCCTCAAGCTGGTTCCCTTCAATCTGCAAAAGCAGCTGATGGAGAGTTTGCTGGCCCGGGTATTCAAAGAGGCTATCGAAGATGGCGATTTCGAGTTTCTGGCAGACAAGTGGCTGAAAGTCGAAGTCTCTGATCTGGAGCTGTGCTGGTTTATCAGTGAGCAGAATGGCCTGCTGGTGGTAGCTCGCGAGTGTGACAAGGCCGATGTCTGCTTCAGCGGTACCGCCAACGACCTGATCCTCATCGCTGGTCGCAAAGAGGATCCGGATTCGCTCTTTTTCCAGCGCAAGTTGAAGATAGAAGGGGATACCGAACTGGGCCTTGAGGTGAAAAACCTGATGGACAGTCTGGATCTCGATGGCTTGCCAAGCCTGATGAAGTATCCCCTGATGGATCTGGCGACGTTTATCGAACGCGCCCGCACCGAGTCAGCGCAGGCTCCGGTGCAGACGGCGCCGGGAGGGATCCCGTCTTAAGTGGACAATCACCCCATGGGCATGGCGACGATAATGGTGCCGTGCCCAGAGGCAACGACAGGCCCACAGACAGGGCACCAAGGCGATGAGTGCCGCAGGGGCGGGCAGCTGTGACATGGCCAGCCCCGCAGCCAGCCAGATAAAGGGTTGCGCTTCATACAGCCACTCCGGCTGTAGCCAGCGTTTGCTCGGAAAGATAATCAGATCGGTACGTCGGTAGCTGGAGCGCATCATCCAGGTCACCGCTCCGGCGATAAACAGCAAGGCGCCTGCAAACCAGAGCAGGGGCTGTTCACTCAACGTAATAATGGCAATGGCTGCCAGCAGGTAGAGGCTGGGCAATCTCTCATAGATAAAGGGAGGAAGCATGGCGTGGTGTCTCCTGTGCCGTTTATCGGATATCCATCAAGTTTAGTCCCCCCCCTCTCACTTCCCTCATGCTGGTTTGTTATACAAACGGGTGGTTTTGTTCTGAAATGGCTCGGCTTTTACGGTGCCAACATGGTGTTCTCTTATGTTACAATTGCGCGCCATTTTTGACTGAAGATTGACTGGGCATGTTGGATCAGATTCGTATCGTTTTGGTAAACACCTCTCATACCGGCAACATGGGGTCTGCGGCACGCGCCATGAAGACCATGGGGTTGACCCAGCTGGTATTGGTTGATCCGCAAGCCTTGCCGGATGACAATGCCTTCGCCCTGGCGGCTGGTGCCAGCGATGTGCTTGCCAATGCCCGTATCGTCCCGACACTGGACGACGCGATCGCCGATTGTGGTCTGGTGATTGGCTCCAGCGCCCGCTCTCGAACCCTGAGCTGGCCCATGCTCGATCCCCGTGAGGCCGGCGAAAAGTCGGTGGTTGAGGGGATGCAGCACCCGGTTGCGTTGGTGTTTGGTCGTGAGCGCACCGGTCTCACCAACGACGAATTGCAAAAGTGCCACTACCACGTGGCCATTCCGGCCAATCCTGATTACAGCTCTCTCAATCTGGCCATGGCGGTGCAGACCCTCTGTTACGAAGTGCGGATGCGCTGGCTGCTGGGGCAGGCCGCCGAGCCTGAAGAGGAGATGGCCTATCCGAGTGCCGCCCAGCTGGAAGGGTTTTATAAGCACTTGGAACAAACCCTGATGAAGACCGGTTTTATTGCCGATGACCATCCGGGTCATGTGATGAGCAAGCTGCGTCGCCTGTTCAATCGGGCTCGGCCGGAAGCGGCTGAGCTCAACATTCTGCGCGGTATTCTGACCTCGGTGCAGAAAGCGCGCGTACCGGATTAATCCGACTGATTTACTCAACCATATACTTGACTGATTTGGTCGGGTATGTGACCATGTGCCCCATTAAATTGCTTCGCAAGACGGTAAGGCACATGAGACTGACTTCAAAAGGACGTTACGCTGTAACCGCCATGCTCGACGTGGCGCTGCATGCAGAGCAGGGGCCCGTCCCCCTTGCCGATATTTCCGAGCGCCAGGGCATCTCGTTGTCCTATCTCGAGCAGCTCTTTGCCCGCCTGCGCAAACATGGTCTGGTGAGCAGCGTGCGTGGCCCGGGTGGTGGTTATCGCCTCGGGTTGGCCCCAGGCGAGATTTCGGTTGGTCAGGTGATCACCGCGGTCGATGAGTCGGTCGATGCCACCAAGTGTCTCGGCAAGGGCGGTTGCCACGGCGGTACCCAGTGCCTGACTCACTCCCTGTGGCGTGATTTGAGTGAGCGGATCTCCAGCTTCCTCGGGGATATCACGCTGGCTGAGCTGGTACGCCAGGCCGATGTGCGCCGGATTGCCGGCAAGCAAGATGAACAAATGAAGACCGTGTTGTCCCTGGTTGATCGGGCAGAACACGGCGATGTGAGCTTGAAAGTCCAACTATAAACGTGCTTTCCACAGCGGGACTCTGTATGACCCGGACTGTGACGGAGAAAAACATGAAACTGCCTATTTACCTTGATTATTCGGCAACCTGTCCGGTGGACCCGCGTGTCGCAGAAAAAATGATGCAGTGTCTCACCATGGATGGCCTGTTCGGCAATCCGGCTTCCCGTTCTCACCGCTTTGGCTGGCAAGCCGAAGAGGCGGTGGATCTGGCCCGTAATCAAGTGGCAGATCTGATCGGTGCCGATCCCCGCGAGATCGTCTTCACTTCCGGTGCTACCGAATCCAATAACCTGGCCATCAAGGGTGTTGCCCACTTCTATGCCAGCAAGGGCAAGCACATCATCACCTCCAAGACCGAACACAAGGCGGTGCTCGATACCTGTCGCCAGCTGGAGCGTGAAGGGTTCGAGGTGACCTATCTTGAGCCGATGCCCAACGGCCTGTTCACTATCGAGATGATCGAGAATGCCATGCGTGATGACACCATCCTGGTCAGCATCATGCATGTGAACAACGAAATCGGCGTGGTTCAGAACATTGCCGCCATCGGCGAGTTGTGCCGTTCCCGCAAGATCCTGCTGCACGTGGATGCCGTTCAGAGTGTGGGCAAGATCCCGGTAGATGTGGAAGCACTGAAAGTGGACCTGCTCTCCGTCTCAGCGCACAAGGTGTACGGTCCGAAAGGGATCGGTGCACTGTTTGTTCGCCGCAAACCCCGCGTTCGTCTGGAAGCCCAGATGCACGGTGGCGGCCACGAGCGCGGCATGCGTTCCGGTACTCTGCCGACCCACCAGATCGTCGGGATGGGCGAAGCTTTCCGCATCGCCAAAGAAGAGATGGTGAGTGAAGGCGAGCGTATCTTGGCACTGCGCCAGCGTCTGTGGAATGGCATCAAGGACATTGAAGCCGTCTACATCAATGGCGATCTGGAGCAACGTGTTCCGGGCAACCTCAACGTCAGCTTTGCCTATGTGGAAGGGGAATCCCTCATCATGGCGCTGAAAGATTTGGCAGTCTCTTCCGGTTCGGCCTGTACCTCCGCCAGCCTGGAACCTTCCTATGTGCTGCGCGCACTGGGTCTGAACGACGAGCTGGCACACAGCTCCATCCGTTTCAGCATGGGTCGCTTCACCACCGAGGAAGAGATTGACTACGCGGTCAAGCTTATTCGTGACTCCATCGGTCGTCTGCGTGAGATGTCCCCTCTGTGGGAGATGTACAAAGACGGCGTCGATCTGAACACGGTCGAATGGGCTCATCACTGATCTATCTGGTCAGTGAGCAACAGAATTAGCAGGAGTGAGATATGGCTTACAGTGAAAAAGTAATCGACCACTACGAGAATCCTCGCAACGTCGGTGGTTTTGACAAGAATGATCCCAGTGTTGCAACCGGCATGGTCGGTGCGCCCGCCTGTGGCGACGTGATGAAGCTGCAATTGAAGATCAGCGACGAAGGCATCATCGAAGATGCCAAGTTCAAGACCTACGGCTGCGGTTCTGCTATCGCCTCCAGCTCCCTGGTGACCGAATGGGTCAAGGGCAAGACCTTGGACGAAGCGGCTGGCATCAAGAACACCGATATCGCTGAAGAGCTGGCCCTGCCACCGGTGAAGATCCACTGCTCCATTCTGGCTGAGGACGCCATCAAGGCCGCCATCGCCGATTACAAGCAGAAGAAAGGTCTCTAAGCGCCGGAGAGCAGTATGGCTATTACCATGACAGATGCCGCCGCGGCACGGGTTTCCTCTTTTCTGGCTAACCGGGGCAAGGGCATTGGCCTGCGCCTCGGCGTCAAAACCACCGGCTGCTCCGGTCTGGCCTACGTGCTTGAGTTCGTTGATGAACTGACCGATGAGGATCAGGTGTTCGAGCAGCAGGGCGTCAAGATTATTGTCGATGCCAAGAGCCTGATCCATCTGGATGGCACCGAGCTGGATTTCGTCAAGGAGGGCCTCAACGAGGGCTTCCAATTCAACAATCCCAATGCCAAAGGCGAGTGTGGTTGTGGCGAAAGCTTCAGTGTCTGAGATGTTTGACGTGAATGATCTTTCGTCTGTTGTTGAACGGGTCAGATATGCGTAGTTCAACAATACCTTCTCATGCGCCAAAGGCGAGTGTGGTTGCGGCGAAAGCTTCAGTGTCTGAGTCGTTTGACGTCAATGATCCTTCGTCTGTGGTTGAGCGGGTTGTCCATGACCCGTTCAACCACATCTCATTTGCCAGGGGCGAGTGAGGTTGTGACGAACGTTTCCAAGAGGTTTGCATGAATCATTTCGAGCTGTTTGGGCTGGTTGAAGGCTTCGAGCTCGATACCCGTCAGTTGGCTGATACCTACCGCCAGCTGCAAACCCAATTCCATCCTGATCGTTTTGCCACCGCCCCCGAACGGGAGCAGCTGGCTGCGGTGCAACGTGCCGCCCAGATCAATGAAGCATTCACCACCCTCAAGGCGCCGCTGCGCCGTGCCGAATATCTGCTCTCCCTGCGTGGCACCGATATCCGTGGTGAACAGCAGACTCTGCAAGATAGCGCGTTTCTGATGCAGCAGCTGGAGTGGCGCGAGCGTCTGGCCGATCTGAAAGATGACGCCGACCCTGAGTGCGCCATCAAGGATTTTCGCAGCGAGATCAGGCATGATCACCAGATGTTGATGCAGCAGCTGACCGAGTCTCTTGCCGCCGGCAGAGATCTCGTTGCCGCTGATTGCGTTCGCAAACTCAAGTTTGTCGACAAGCTCCTCGAAGAGCTGGAACGATTCGAAGACTCGCTTCTCGAGTCTTGATCCTTTAACGCTGGAAGTTTCATTACCCATGGCATTACTGCAAATCGCCGAACCCGGCCAGAGCGCTGTTCCTCATCAGCACAAACGTGCCGTCGGGATCGATCTCGGCACCACCAACTCTCTCGTCGCTGCGGTTCGCAGTGGTCACGCCGATACCCTTTGCGATGAGCAAGGGCGCGACCTGCTCCCGTCAGTGGTGCACTATCAAAGCGACGCCATTCGAGTCGGGATTGATGCCAAGCGCGAAGCGGCGCTCGATCCTCACAACACCATCGTCTCGGTCAAACGGATGATGGGCAAGGCGCTGGCCGATATCGATACCCGCCAGCAGCCTTACCAGTTTGTTGCCGCCGACAATGGCATGCCGCAACTGCAAACCCGTCAGGGGCTGGTCAATCCGGTGCAGGTCTCGGCCGAAATCCTCAAAAAGCTGGCCGAGCGTGGCGCCCAGACTCTCGGGGGCGATCTCGATGGCGTGGTCATTACCGTGCCCGCCTATTTCGATGATGCCCAGCGTCAGGGGACCAAGGATGCGGCCCGTCTGGCCGGTCTGCACGTACTGCGTCTGCTCAACGAGCCGACCGCGGCCGCGATTGCCTATGGCCTTGACTCCGGTCAGGAAGGGGTGATCGCGGTTTACGATCTGGGGGGCGGCACCTTCGATATCTCCATCCTGCGTCTGCACCGCGGTGTGTTTGAAGTGATGGCGACCGGCGGCGATTCCGCCCTCGGCGGTGATGATTTTGATCACCTGCTGGCGGACTGGATCAAGGAGCAAGCGGGCCTCTCCGGTGAGCTGGATGCCCATCTGCAGCGCGAGCTGCTGGATGTGGCCGCTGCCGTCAAACACGGCCTGACCGATGCCGAGCAGGTGGCGTGCACCTTTGCTGGCTGGCAGGGTTCAGTGAGCCGTAGCCAGTTTGATGAACTCATCACCCCGCTGGTGAAACGGACCTTGCTGGCTTGTCGCCGCGCCCTGCGCGATGCCGGTCTCGAGCAGGTGGAAGTGCTGGAAGTGGTGATGGTCGGTGGCTCCACCCGGGTGCCGCTGGTGCGTGAACTGGTGGGCGAGTTCTTCCAGCGTACGCCGCTGACCAGCATCGATCCGGACAAGGTTGTCGCCATCGGCGCCGCCATCCAGGCCGATATTCTGGTGGGCAACAAGCCCGATGCCGAGATGCTGCTGCTGGACGTTATCCCGCTATCGCTGGGTCTGGAGACCATGGGTGGCCTCGCCGAGAAAGTGATCCCGCGCAACACTACCATTCCGGTTGCCCGCGCCCAAGAGTTCACCACCTTCAAGGATGGTCAGACCGCCATGGCGATACATGTGGTACAGGGCGAGCGCGAGCTGGTGGCCGATTGCCGCTCCCTGGCCCGCTTTACCCTGACCGGTATTCCGCCGATGGCTGCCGGCGCCGCCCATATTCGCGTCACCTTCCAGGTGGATGCGGATGGGCTGCTCTCGGTCAGCGCCATGGAGAAATCCTCCGGCGTGCAGGCCGAGATCCAGGTCAAGCCCTCTTACGGGTTGGCGGAGCAGGATATCCTCAACATGCTGAGTGCCTCCATCGAGAACGCCCAGCAGGATATGGATGCCCGCATGCTGGCCGAGCAGCAGGTTGAAGCCGACCGGGTGGTCGAGAGTCTCAATGCGGCGCTGGCCGCCGATGGCGATGCCCTGCTCAATGCTGCCGAGCGTGCCGAGATTGATGCCGCCATCGCCCATCTGCTGACCATGCGCAACAGCGGTGCAACCCATCAAATCAAAGAAGCCATTGAGGCAGCCGATGCTGTCAGTGGCGAGTTTGCAGCCCGCCGGATGGACGCCTCCATCCGCAAGGTGCTGACCGGACAAAACGTCAACAAGGTGTAATATGCCAAAACTGATCATTCTTCCTCATCCCGTACTCTGTCCGGATGGCGCCGCCCTCGAGGGGCAAAGCGGCGAGACTATTCTGGATGTGGCACTGCGTAACGGTATCGAAATCGAGCACGCCTGCGAGAAATCCTGTGCCTGCACTACCTGCCACTGCGTGGTGCGCGAGGGCTTTGACTCGCTCGAGCCAAGTGACGAGCTGGAAGACGACATGCTGGACAAGGCGTGGGGGCTGGAGCCGGAATCTCGTCTCAGTTGCCAGGCAAAACTGGCGGACGAGGATCTGGTGGTGGAACTGCCCAAGTACACCCTGAACCTTGCCTCTGAACGCCATTAATTACACATGAGTGAATTGCACGTGCAGCATCCTGTGGTGCTTCAGTGATATGGTGGAAGGCCGTGACCCTCGGGGGCACGGCCTTTTTTGTATTCGTTATTCTCTCTTTGCCAATAAGCTCTTTCCCATAAAGAGTACTTATACATAGTGCCAGTAAAAAGGAAGCAAACACGATGGCTGACATGATGAAGGTAGCGTTATCCACCCAGGCTGCGGCCGCCTATTGGGGCGAGGGCGCCCAGCTCAGTTTCAATGGCGACGAGGCACTGATCCATCTTGGTGCCGCCGGTCAGGAGAAGGATGTTCTGCGCACCGTTCAGCGCGCCGCCCGTCGCCTCGAATCGAGCGGGATCAAGCGGGTGACGCTGGTCGGTGAAGGCTGGGATCTGGAGCGTCGCTACGCGTTCGCCCAGGGGTTCTACGCCGCCAAGGGAGCCCGTGAACTGGATTTCGGCCAGCAGAGCGACGCGGAAGCACGTGAACTGGAGGCGCTGCTCAAGGCGGCTCGCTGGGTACGTGACATCACCAATGGCTGTCCGGAAGAGATCTACCCCATGAGTCTGGCGGAATCGGCCCTGTTGCTCATTCGTGGTCTGGCCGGGGATCAGGTTACAGCTCGCATCACCGCCGGTGAGGCGCTGCGCGAGTCCGGCCATATCGGGATCTGGTCGGTTGGCCGTGGCAGCGAGCGCGAGCCTGTGCTGCTGGAGCTTGACTACAACCCGACCGGTGATCGCAATGCGCCCGTGGTGGCGGCGCTGGTGGGCAAGGGGATCACTTTTGATTCCGGTGGCTACTCCATGAAGTCCTCTGACAACATGCTGCCGATGAAGTCCGACATGGGCGGCGCGGCCATGGTGACCGGTGCGCTGGCGCTGGCTATCAGCCGCGGTCTGAACCAGCGGGTGAAGCTCATTCTCTGCTGCGCCGAGAACCTGGTCTCCGGCCACGCCTTCAAGCTGGGCGACATCCTTACCTACAAAAACGGCATTTCGGTCGAGATCCAGAACACCGATGCGGAAGGGCGTCTGGTGCTAGCCGATGGCCTGATGGCGGCCTCCGACAGCGGTGCAGCTTATATCCTTGACGCAGCCACCCTGACCGGCGCCGCCAAGATGGCGCTGGGGCGCGACTACAATGCGGTGTTTGCCCTCGATGAGACCGAACAGCTGCGTGCGCTGGCCGCCGCCAAGGTGGAAAACGAACAGGCGTGGGCGCTGCCGCTGGAACCCTGGCATGCCAGCCAGCTCACCTCGGCCTTTGCCGATCTGGGCAACGTCGCCTCGGCAGAGGGTACGGCCGGTGCCACCACGGCTGCTGCGTTCCTTTCCCGCTTCGTGCGTGATGAGGGCAAGGGTTGGGTGCATCTGGATCTGGCAGCCTCCTATCAGAAATCGGGCAACGATCTCTGGGCGACCGGCGCCAAGGGGCACGGTCTGCGTACCATCGCCCGCTGGCTGCAGGAGGTGACCGCATGAATGTCTGGTTAAGTCGTGAATTTGCACCGGCCGAGTGGGGGGAGGGGGCGCTGCTCTCTCACCGTGCCGACGGCATGGTGATCCATCTGGTGACGGCCAATCCGCTGCTCGATATCCAGCAAGCGGCCCGTCGCCTCTGCCAGCAGGGGATCCAGAAAGTGACCCTGGCTGGTCATTGGGAGCGTGAACAGCAGTGGGCTTTTGCCCAAGGGCTGCAAACCCCCAAGGCGGAGGTGCAACTGCAGTGGGCCATGTCCTCGGAAGAGGACAGAGAGGAGCTGGAAGCGCGTTGGCTCTGCGGCCGCTGGGTGCGCGAGATGACCAATGCCACCCCGGAGCAGTTGGGCCCGCTGGAGCTGGCGGTGGAAGCTGCCTCTTTTATTACCGAGCTGGCGCCGGACAAGGTGAGTCATCGCATTTTGAAAGGCGAAGCGCTGCAACAGGCGGGCTGGGTCGGCCTCTATCAGGTGGGCCGCGGCAGTGCGCGCGAACCGGTATTGCTGGAGCTCGACTTCAACCCGGGGCGTGACCCCAAGGCGCCGGTGGCAGCAGCGCTGGTGGGCAAGGGGATCACCTTTGACTCCGGCGGCTACTCCATGAAGAGCTCCGAGGGGATGCTCACCATGAAGTGCGACATGGGGGGCGCGGCGATTGTCACCGGTGCGCTGGCGCTGGCCATGCTGCGCGGGCTCGACAAGCGGGTGAAGCTGATCCTCTGCTGCGCCGAGAACCTGGTCTCCGGCCACGCCTACAAGCTGGGCGACATCCTCACCTACAAGAACGGTACCACAGTCGAGATTGTGAATACCGATGCCGAAGGGCGGCTGGTGCTGGCCGATGGCTTGCAACTGGCGAGCGAGTCCGGCGCACCGCTGATCATCGATGCCGCAACTCTGACTGGTGCTGCCGTGATGGCGCTGGGTGGGCGCTACAATGCTCTGTTCGGCCTCGACAAAGGGTTGGTAAGTCGGGCCATGACCTATGCCGATGCCGAGCATGAGCCAGCCTGGCCGTTGCCGCTGGAGCCCTGGCACCGCCAGCAGTGCCCTTCCCATTACGCCGACACGGCCAACAGCCGTCCGGTGAAGGGGGGCGGGCCGGGTGGCGCCTCCAACGCGGCGGGTTTCCTCTCCCGTTTCGTTGCCAACGAAGGGATGGGCTGGCTGCATATCGATCTGGCCGCCTGCTTCAGTGACAACGGCGATGCCCTCTGGGCGCCGGGAGCCAATACTCTGGGGATGCGCACCATAGCGCGGGCCTTGCTGGCGGAAGCCAAATAGGCGAGACAAGGCACCTTCGGGTGCCTTTTTCATGCTGTTCGAATTGTGAACAAAAGATGGGGTTTTGGCGGCTTAAGGTAACTATCGTGCGCAAGCGCACATATTTTCCGGCTCTGCTCGGTCAAGATGAGTGTGGATGTTGATTGCAAGGGAGTGATGTTTAATAAAAAGTTGCTTGTTTGTGTGTTTTTCCGGTTTTTGTTTACGTATAATCGCCAGCGAACATGGATTCTAACAATAAAACTCTGTAGTTAAGGAAAGATATCAATGGCCATCGAACGTACCTTCTCTATCGTTAAACCGGATGCTGTCAGCAAGAACCTGATCGGTGCCATCTATAGCCGTTTCGAAAGCGCAGGCTTGAAAGTGGTGGCATCCAAAATGCTGCACATGAGCAGTGAACAGGCTGCCGGTTTCTATGCCGAGCATCAGGGCAAGCCTTTTTATGACAATCTGGTCAGCTTCATGACCTCTGGCCCTGTCATGGTACAGGTGCTGGAAGGGGAAGACGCCATCCGTCGCAATCGCGAGATCATGGGTGCTACCAACCCGAAAGAGGCGCTGGCTGGTACCTTGCGTGCCTGTTATGCCGAGAGCATCGATCGCAACGCAGTGCATGGCTCCGATGCACCTGCATCCGCTGCCCGCGAAATTGCCTACTTCTTCTCTGACAACGAGATCTGCCCGCGCGGCTGATTTTTGTGGATGATGACCCAAGGGAGCCTCGGCTCCCTTTGTTGTTTTCGCCGTTTACGCAATATCCCTCTATTCTCCAGGTGGAAAGCCAGACCCATTATTTGTACAATGCCGCCCCCTGACGTCGTCAGCCAATAATTGATGAAGTGTTTGAACTGAGGCCATTGATGAGCGAAACAAAAATCAACCTGCTGGATCTTGATCGGGATGCCATGCGTGCCTTTTTCGTCGAACTGGGCGAGAAGCCATTCCGGGCAGATCAGGTCATGAAGTGGATCTATCACTTTGGGTGTGATGATTTCGATCAGATGACCAACGTCAACAAGGTGCTCAAAGAGCGCCTCAAGGCGATCGCCGAGATCAAGGCGCCCGAGATCAGCCGCGAGCAGCGCTCTGCCGATGGCACCATCAAGTGGGCTCTGCAGGTGGGCGATCAGGAGGTAGAGACCGTCTACATCCCGGAAGATGACCGCGCGACCCTCTGCGTCTCCTCTCAAGTTGGCTGTGCGCTGGAGTGCAAGTTCTGCTCCACGGCTCAACAAGGCTTCAACCGCAATCTGAAAGTCTCCGAGATCATCGGTCAGGTGTGGCGTGCGGCCCGCGTGGTCGGTGGCAAGCGTCCCATCACCAACGTGGTGATGATGGGGATGGGCGAGCCGCTGCTCAATCTCGCCAACGTGGTGCCCGCCATGCGTCTGATGATGGATGACTACGGCTTTGGCATCTCCAAGCGCCGGGTGACCATCTCCACCTCTGGCGTGGTACCTGCGCTGGACAAGCTGGGTGACCAGATCGACGTGGCGCTGGCTATCTCCCTGCACGCCCCGAACGACAAGTTGCGTTCAGAGATCATGCCGATCAACGACAAGTACAACATCGAGGAGTTCCTCGCCGGTGTCCGTCGTTACCTGGCCAAATCCAATGCCAACGGTGGTCGGGTGACCGTCGAATATGTGCTGCTCGATCATATCAATGACGATATGCAGCATGCTCACGAGCTGGCCAAGGTGCTCAAGGATACTCCGAGCAAGATCAACCTGATCCCGTTCAACCCCTTCCCGGGCAACCCTTATGGCAAGCCGAGCAATAGCCGTATCGATCGCTTCTCCAAGGTGCTGATGGAGTACGGTTTCACCGTGATTGTCCGCAAGACCCGTGGTGATGACATTGATGCCGCCTGTGGTCAGCTGGTGGGTGACGTGATTGACCGTACCAAGCGAACTATCAAAAATCGGATGCAACAGGATGGGATTTCCGTCAAAATGGTTTAAATGCTAAGCCATTGTATAGACAGGGAATGGATACACGTACATTGATCGTAGTGGCAGCGCTCTGCGCGCTGCCAGGCTGTGTGACCGAGACCACTTACGCTGGCCAGAACTCGACCCAGCGTGAAGTGGGTCCTGACCTCAAGGCGGCTGCCCAAACCCGCCTCGACCTGGGTATCCAGTACCTGCGTCAGGGCAATGCCGAGCAGGCCAAGTTCAATCTTGATCGCGCCCTCCAGTATGACCCCTCCAATCCTCAGGTGCAGATCGGTTTTGCCTACTTCTACCAGAGGGTGGGGGATTTCAAGGCGGCTGAAGAGCATTACAAGAACGCCCTTACCATGGATCCGTCCAATGCTGACGCAATGAACAACTATGGCGCCTTCCTCTGTGATCGTGGCCGTTATGATGAGGCAGACAAGGCATTCAACCAGGCTGTTATTCAACCAGGCTATGTGAAGATTGCCGATACCTATGAAAATGCGGCACTTTGTGCCCTGCAAAATCGCAGAAATGATAAAGCAACCGAGTACTATCTCCTGGCCTTGGGGTATAATCCTGGCAATCCAAGGTTATTGCTGGACTTGGCTGAGCTTTCCATGAAAGATGGCAAGCTGCCTGATGTGCAGTCCTACCTCGCCCGTTTTGCCGATGTGTCAGACGAGAATGAGGAGAGTCTCTGGTTGAGACTCAGATTGGCACAGGCAATGGACAAGCCGGCATTACTTCACCAATTCGGGACTGAGCTGGTAAGGCAATATCCCACTTCGCAACAAGCCAAGCGTTATTTAGCCAATGACTATTGAACAGCCACACGATTTCCAACAAGACGACTCCCAGGCAGCAGGTCCAGGCCAGCTGCTGCGCAATGCCCGTGAACAGCTTGGCTGGACACGAGAACAGGTTGCGTCCCGCATTCACCTTCGTCTGACCCTGATCGCCGCCATCGAATCGGATACCTACGACAAACATACGTCCCATACCTTTATTCGGGGCTATCTGCGTACCTATGCCAAGTTGGTCGGGATCCCGGAAGAGACCATTCTGGCCGCTTACGACAAGCTGGGTCTGACTCCTCCCGACAATATCGACATGCAGAGCTTCTCCCGTCGCTCTCGCCAGCAAGTCAACGACAGTCGGCTCAAGGTAGTCACCTGGCTGGTTATTCTGGTGCTGATTGCGCTCTCGGTCGCCTGGTGGTGGCAGAGTACTTCACGCCGCTCCGCCGGTGATGAAGCGCTGGCAGCCACCGAGATGAGTGCGACCAGTTCGACTCCGGCTGAACCTGCAATCACGCCGCCCGATGCGATCAACACAGCTCCGGTGGAAGGCGCTGCCATCGCACCTGCCGCCACTGACGTGACTGCCCCCGCGGTGGTCTCCGATGCGACTGCTACCCTGGCGCCTGCTTCTGCGGCTGTTGCCCCGACCGATGTCAGCGCGGCTGTCGGCACTGCGACCGATGCTGCGGTATCCGGCGCCAATGGCACCGAATCTGAAGAGGCTGTCGTTGATCCGGCGACTGCGCCGCAACTGAAGATGAGCTTCACCGCCGATTGCTGGCTGGATGTGAAGGATGCCAACGGCAAGACCCTGTTCAGTGGTCTGAAGAAGGCCAACGACGAGCTGGTGCTGGAAGGCGCCGAGCCCCTGAAGTTCATCATTGGCGCGCCCATGGCCGTCAAGCTTGACTACAAGGGTCAGTCGTTTGATATGAGCCGTTACAACAACGGTCGTACAGCCCGCTTCTCACTGCCGCAGGAGTAATCTGTTTCCCATGTCTTCTCACGAATCACCCATCATTCGTCGTAAATCCAGACAGATCATGGTTGGTAATGTACCGGTTGGGGGCGATGCCCCCATTACCGTGCAGACCATGACCAACACCAAGACCACAGATGTCGCCGCCACCATCGAGCAGATCCAGCGGATCGAGCGGGTCGGTGCCGATATCGTCCGTGTCTCCGTGCCCACCATGGAAGCGGCGGAAGCCTTCCGGCTGATCAAACAGCAGACCCGCATCCCCATCGTCGCCGATATCCACTTCGACTATCGCATCGCCCTGAAAGTGGCCGAGTACGGTGCCGACTGCCTGCGTATCAACCCGGGCAACATCGGCAACGAGCAGCGGGTGCGCTCGGTGGTCGATTGCGCGCGCGACCTCAATATCCCGATCCGTATCGGGGTCAATGGCGGGTCGCTGGAGAAAGATATTCAGGAGAAGTACGGCGAGCCGACCCCAGAGGCGCTGGTAGAGTCAGCCATGCGCCACGTGGACTATCTCGATCGTCTCGATTTCCAGGATTTCAAGGTGAGCGTCAAGGCCTCCGATGTGTTCCTGGCGGTCGGTGCCTATCGCCTGCTGGCCAAACAGATTGAGCAGCCGCTGCACCTTGGCATCACCGAAGCGGGCGGTTTCCGTGCCGGCGCGGTGAAGTCTGCCATTGGTCTGGGCATGCTGCTCACTGACGGCATCGGCGATACCCTGCGTATCTCGCTGGCGGCGGATCCGGTGGAGGAGGTAAAGGTCGGTTTCGATATCCTCAAATCCCTGCGTATTCGCTCCCGTGGCATCAACTTTATCGCTTGCCCATCCTGCTCACGGCAGGAGTTCGATGTGATCGCCACCGTCAACGCGCTGGAAGAGCGGCTCGAAGACATCATCACCCCGATGGATGTTTCCATCATCGGTTGCGTGGTGAATGGGCCGGGCGAAGCGCTGGTCTCCGACCTTGGTCTGGCGGGTGCCGCCAACAAGAGTGCCTTCTATGAGGGAGGCCAGCGGGTCGATCGGCTCGACAACAAGGATCTCATTCCAACTTTGGAGCGCCGCATTCGCGCTCGCGCCGCCATGCTGGATCCCGCCAACCGGATCCCGATGGACAAGGAGTGAGCGAAACAGGGCCACATTGGGTGGCCCTTTTTCCAGGTGACTGATTTTAAATCCCGCATCCGGATTCCCTGATTTTACCTTGGGGGGGAAAATCCCTATAATGCGGCCAAATTTTACCTCTTTTTCTCGAGTATCAACGTGGCAAAACAGATCCAAGCTATTCGCGGTATGAATGATTGCCTGCCGGAGCAGAGCCCGGTATGGCAGAAGGTTGAACAGATCCTGCGCCAAGTCGTTGCCAGCTATGGCTACAGCGAAGTGCGCATGCCGATTGTCGAGCAGACTCATCTGTTCAAGCGCGCTATCGGTGAAGTGACCGACGTGGTCGAAAAAGAGATGTACACCTTTGAAGACCGCAACGGCGACAGCCTGAGCCTGCGTCCGGAAGGGACCGCCAGCTGCGTGCGTGCCGGTATCGAACACGGTCTGCTCTACAACCAGGAACGCCGGATGTGGTACATGGGCCCCATGTTCCGTCACGAGCGTCCCCAGAAGGGCCGTTATCGCCAGTTCCACCAGTTCGGTGTCGAGCTGTTTGGCATCAACGGGCCGGACATCGACGCTGAGCTGATCATGCTGACCCACCGTCTGTGGCGTCTGTTTGGCATCAGCGAGCATGTCACCCTGCAGCTCAACACCCTGGGTCAGAGCGCCGAGCGTGCCGCTTACCGCGATGCGCTGGTGGCCTATCTGGAGCAGTACAAGGAGCAGCTGGACGAAGAGAGCCAGCGCCGCATGTACAGCAACCCGCTGCGGGTGCTCGACTCCAAGGATGAAAAGGTACAGGCCATTCTGGCGGGTGCCCCGCGTCTGTTCGACCATCTGGGCGAAGAGAGCCTGGCCCACTTCGAGGGGCTCAAGCGCCTGCTCGAGTCTGCCGGTATCAAATATGAAGTGAACGAGCGTCTGGTGCGTGGTCTTGACTACTACAACCTGACCGTGTTCGAGTGGGTCACCAGCAGTCTGGGTGCCCAGGGTACCGTCTGTGCCGGTGGCCGCTACGATGGTCTGGTGGAGCAGCTGGGCGGTCAACCGACCCCGGCCGTGGGCTTTGCCATGGGCATGGAGCGTCTGGTGCTGATGCTGGAAACCCTCGAGCTCAACGCCGATATCCGCCCGGCGGTGGATGTCTATCTGGCGATGGTGGGCGAGGGGACCGAGCAGGCTGGCTTCCAGCTGGCCGAGCGTCTGCGTGATGCTCTGCCGGACCTGCGCCTCATGAGCCACTGCGGTGGTGGCAACTTCAAGAAACAACTCAAACGTGCCGACAAGAGCGGCGCGGCAATCGCCCTGATCCTTGGTGAAACCGAGGTGCAAAACGGGGAGATCACTATCAAATATCTGCGTGGTCAGGCCGAGCAACAGACCGTCAAGGTTGACGCCGCCATTGCCCTGCTGGCAGCCAAAGGAGAGTAAGCTGTGGAAGTCTATACCACCGAAGAACAACAGGTTGAGGTTATCAAGGAGTGGTGGAAAGAGAACGGAACCTCGGTGATTGCCGGTACCGTGATCGGTCTGGTCGGTCTGTTCGGCTGGCGCTATTACAACCAGCACCAGCAAGAGACCATGGAGGCCTCCTCCCACTCTTACAACCAGGTGATTGAGCAGCTGGCCAAGGGCGATGCCGCCGGTTTCGAGCAGGCGCAGCAGTTTGTCACCGCCAACAAGGGTGACTCCTACGGTGAACTGGCCGCGTTGCAACTGGCTGCCGCTGCCGTCAAGGCGGGCAAGCTGGATCTGGCTGCCGAGCAGCTGGAGTTGGTGGCGACCACGGGTGACGAGAGCATTCGTCCCATCGCGGCGCTGCGTCTGGCCCGTGTGCTGAATGATCAGGGCAAGGCAGATGAAGCGCTGGCCAAGCTGGCGACCATCCAGAATGAGGCCTTCAAGGCGCAGGTAGCCGAAGCCCGTGGTGATGTGCTGCAAAAGCAGGGCAAGACCGAAGAGGCTCGTGATGCCTATCAGGCGGCGGCGGATGCCGGCGGCCTGCAGGGTAGCGCCGAGCTCAAGCTGAAAATGGACGATCTGGCCCTGCCGGCCGTTGCGACTGGTGAGGCACCGGATGCGTAATCTATTCAAGATGGTGGCGCTGGGGGCTGCGGTCTCCTTCGCTCTGCAGGGTTGCTCCCTGTTCAGTTCCGAAGAGGATCTCAACCCGATGGCGCCGCTGCCCAAGGTTGAATCTGCCTTCACGGCCGACACCGCATGGTCATCCACTGTGGGTGATGGCATCGGTGACTTTTACTCCCAGCTCAAGCCGGTGGTGGAAGAGGATCGCATCTACGCGGCGGCCCGCGACGGCGATGTCAGCGCCTTTGACCGTGCCAGTGGTGATCGCCTCTGGACCGTCGATCTGGCCGACCTGCCGGTCAACGCCGACAAGCGTAGCGCTCGTCTCTCCGGCGGCCTGGTTTCCCGTTACGGCAAGCTGTTCCTCGGCTCCGAGAACGGGGTGGTCTACGCCCTGAACGAAGAGAATGGCGAAGTGCTGTGGCAGACCAATGTGCCCGGCGAAGTGGTGGCAAGCCCCGCGGTGGAAGATGGCCGCGTGGTGGTGTTGACCACCTCCGGTCGCTTGATTGCGCTCGATACCGACGAAGGCAAGATGCAGTGGTCGCTCTCCGAAGAGCAGCCGCCGCTGACCCTGCGCAGTGCCGGTGCACCGGTGATCACCAACGGCGCCGTGATTTACGGTCGTGCCGATGGCAAGGTGGGCATCGCCCTGCTGAGCAACGGCCAGCCGGTGCGCCAGTCCAAGGTGGCTGATCCGCGCGGTGCCACCGAGCTGGACCGCATGGTTGACGTCGATGCCAGCCCGCTGATTGCCGGTGATGAGCTCTATGCCATCGCCTACAACGGTCAGCTGATGGCGCGCAAACTGATGACCGGCGATGAAGTGTGGAAGCGCAAGTATTCCGGCTATCGCGATCTGGCGATGACCGGTAATGCCATCGTGCTGACCGACAGCCGCAGCCATCTGTTTGCCATCGACCGTCGCAACGGTCTGGAGCTGTGGTCCAACACCCAGCTGGAAAATCGTACCGTCACTGCACCCGTCATCTTCGGTGACTATGTGGTGGTGGGTGATGTGGAAGGATACCTGTATTGGCTTGATCGTACCGACGGTACCATCAAGGCGATGCAGCAGCTCGATAGCAGTGGTCTCTACGCCGCCCCGCTGGTGGATGGCGAGACCCTGTATGTGCAGAGCCGTGACGGCAAGTTGTACGCCCTCAAGCGTCCTTGATCGTCCGATAATGTGAATATCCGGCTCCTGGTCTTCGGACCCGGAGCCTTTGTCGTCTTGAGAATGAGGCTTTTATGACTCCTGTAGTAGCCCTGGTGGGCCGCCCCAACGTGGGGAAATCCACCCTGTTTAACCGCTTGACCCGTACTCGGGATGCCCTGGTTGCCGATTTTCCCGGTCTGACCCGGGATCGTAAATACGGTCAGGCGAAGTTGGGCGAGCTGGAATTTATCGTGGTCGATACCGGTGGTATCGATGGCACCGAAGAGGGGATCGAGCTGAAGATGGCCGAGCAATCCCTGCTGGCCATCGAAGAAGCGGACGTCGTGCTGTTCATGGTGGATGCCCGTGCCGGTCTGACCGCGGCGGATCAAGCCATCGCCGAGCACTTGCGCAAGGCCCACAAGAAGGTATTTCTGGTGGCCAACAAGACCGACGGTATCGACGGTGATTCCGCGGTCTCCGAGTTCTACGGTCTGGCGCTGGGCGAGGTCTACCAGATCGCGGCCGCCCACGGTCGTGGCGTGCTGAGCCTGCTGGAACTGGCCCTGGCTCCCCATCTGGAGACCCTGGTCGACGCCGCTACCGATGAAGATGCGCAGGATGAGGAAGAGGAGGACTTCGACGAAGAAGCCCTGCTGCGCATGGTGGCTGCCGGTGAACTCGATACCAAAGAGGACACCAAGGAGACCCCGTTTGCCGACCTGCCCATCAAGTTCGCCATCGTTGGTCGTCCCAACGTCGGTAAATCTACCCTGACCAACCGTATGCTGGGTGAAGATCGGGTCATCGTCTATGACATGCCCGGCACCACCCGTGACTCCGTTTACATTCCGATGGAGCGTGACGAGCAGAAGTATGTGGTTATCGACACCGCCGGTGTGCGTCGTCGTGGCAAGGTGCACGAGACGGTGGAGAAGTTCTCCGTTATCAAGACCCTGAAAGCTATCGAAGATGCCAACGTCTGCCTGCTGGTGATCGACGCCCAGGAGACCATCACCGATCAGGACTTGAGCATCCTTGGCTATGTGCTCCACGCCGGTCGCTCCGTGGTGCTGGTGGTGAACAAGTGGGATGGTCTGGATCAGAAGGTGAAAGAGGATGTGAAGAACGAGCTGGATCGTCGCTTGGGCTTCATCGACTTCGCTCGCGTCCACTTCATCTCCGCCCTGCACGGCAGCGGTGTCGGCCATCTGTTTGAATCCATTCAGGAGGCTTACCAGTCCGCCACCCGTCGTACCAGCACGGCCATGCTGACCCGCATTATGCAGATGGCTCAGGAAGATCACCAGCCGCCGATGGTCAATGGTCGCCGCGTCAAACTCAAGTATGCTCACGCCGGTGGCTACAACCCGCCGCGCATCGTGATCCACGGCAACCAGCTGAACGACTTGCCGGACTCCTACAAGCGGTATCTCATCAACTACTTCCGCAAGTCCCTCAAGATCATGGGCTCGCCGATCCGGGTCGAGTTCCAGGAGTCGGTCAACCCGTTTGAAGGCAAGAAGAACACCATGACCCTGAGTCAGGAACGTCAGCGCAAACGCCTGCTGAAAATGAAGAAGAAATAAGTCCTTGCGGCTGCCCTCACCGGCAGCCGCTTTGTTATCCTCGCCATGTTAAGGTGAGGAATAAGGGGAGGGGGATCTGCCATGGAACAAGACCATGGCAGATCCACTTTTCGAGGAGTTGATTATGGAAGTCCTGCTTTGTCCATCATGCCAGGCTGAACTGGATACCCGCAGCAAGGAGCAAACCTGTGGCCAGTGTCAGGTCAATGTCCGCGTCACGGCCATCTGCCCCACCTGCCAGCAGGAGCTGGAGCGTCTCAAGGCGTGCGGCGCGGTGGATTACTTCTGCAACCACTGCAACTCGCTGATCTCCAAGCGGTCGGTACAGTTCAAGGCGGCACTGGTGTAAGACAGTATTCAGGTGAGAAAGAAGATAAAAAAACCCGGCGAATGCCGGGTTTATGCTGTGTGCTCTGCAATAAGCAGGGTATAGGATCGATTTCTGCGCCACAGGTTGCGCTTGATGTCATTAAGCTTGAGTTTGCGTCTGGGGCTCCAGCTGCACTTCGCTTTTCTGACCAGACTGATTTTTCTACGTTTTTGCATCTTGGTCTCCTCCCAACTCAGGTGGCCATCCCGGCCTTGGGTCATTGATGGAGCCCATCCGAAATTGCTGTTATTTAATCTCTCAACATAATGAAAACAATGCGATTTCGGATAGGCTCCGATGTGAATCGATGGTAACAGAGAAGTTTGCGTGAAAACAGCCGAATAATGGCTGGTTAGCGCATGGTGATCTGATTGACCACTTCGGCGATGGCGGTGGGGCGCTCGGCCAGCTCGGGCTCGCTGTCGTTGTCGAGACTCTCCCGCTGATGTGCCTTCTGCTGCTCGTTGTCGAGCCAGAGCAGACTCTGGTAATACTGCCGCACGTTGTTGACATAGTTGCGCGCCTCGCTGCCACGGGCATAGCCGTAACGTACCTTGCGGTGCCAGCGCGCCTGTTGCAGCAGCGGCAGCACCTCTTTCACGTCGCTCCAGGCGTCGGGATTCTTGCCGAGCTCTTTAGTCAGGCGGCGGGCGTCCATCATGTGGCCGTAACCTATGTTGTAGGCGGTGAGGGCAAACCACACCTTCTCGTCATCGGGCACCGAATCCGGCACCTTCTCCATCATCTGTTGCAGATAGAGGGAGCCACCTTTGATGCTCTCTTCCGGATGAAGCCGGTCGTTGACTCCCATCGCCTTGGCGGTGGGCTCGGTCAGCATCATCATGCCGCGCACGCCGGTGTAGGAGCGGGCCTGCGGGTCCCAGTGGGACTCCTGATAGCTGATGGCGGCGAGCAGACGCCAGTCGATATTCTTGGCGTGAGTCTGGAACAGCGGCTGGTACTTGGGCAGCAGACTCTTGGCGCGCTTGAGGAAGGTGCGGGTATCGACAAAGTCGAAGTTCTGCACGTGGCCGAAGTACTTCTCGTCCAGCTTTGCGATGGCACCATCCATAAATCGCTGACCGAAAAAGTCGATGACGCTGGCGTAGAGGCTGTCATCGGGCAGCTTGCTCATGGCCCAGGCAACAGTCTGCTTCTGGGCCAGGGTCAGCCCTTCGGTGAGCTCGGGGTAGTAGCGCTGACTGCGTGCCAGTACGGTATCCTGCACCACCGTGTAGTCAATCTTGCCATCCACCACCTGCTTGAGCAGCTCCTCCACATCGGCGTTGTGGCTGGTGCTCCAGGCTAGTTTCGGATTCTCTTTGCTCATCTCTTTGAGTAGGTCTTCCCCGGTGGAGCCTGCGGCCACCATCAGCTTGCCTTTTATGTCGTTCAACGAGGCCGGCTTGGGCTTGCCGTTACGGTAGACCAGCTTGGGGGAGACCTGGTAGAAGCCCGGACCGAAGCGAAACAGCTCGCGACGTTCCGGTGTGACCATGATGGCGGCTGCCGCCAGATCGACTTTGCCCTTTTTCAGCAGTGTAACCAGTTCGTCAGTGGTGTTGACCGGGATGATGGTGAGTGTCACCCCCAGCCAGTCGGCATAATTTTGTGCCAGCTCGTAATCGAACCCCTGGGCGAGGTCGTCACGCTGGTAATAAGAGGTGGGACCATAGATGGTGCCAACCCGGATCTCGCCTCGCTGGCGGATCTGCTCCAGCTGGCTGGAGGGGCTATAGAAGTCGCAGCCAACCAGCGTCAGCGTCAACAACAGCCCGATAAACAGTCGAAAAATGCAGCGCAAGTAGGTGAGTACCTTTGTTGAAAAAATCGGCATTTGTCAAAAAAGAGGCACCTTTATACCAGAGAGTGTGCGCAGAGTCACACTGCTCGAAGTGAGAAAAACGTTTGTCCGCTGTGAGCCAGATCCCTATAATACGCGCGTCTCAATTCCCCCCCACTTTAAAACTTGGTGAGAAAGGTCATATGGATATCTTGCGTGGTGCCCCAGCACTGTCTGATTTTCGTGTCCAAAAACTGCTGCAACGCTTCGCACAGATGAGAAACGAGAGTGGAGTAGTGAGCGGAGTAGAGATAGAGGATGTCTATGCCGAGTATGTGCACTTTGCCGAGCTGACAAGCCCCCTCTCTCCCCCCGAGCGAGCGACCTTGGGCCAGCTCTTGCGCTACGGCCCGACCATCCCCGAACACACCCCCAGCGGTCAGCTGTTTCTTGTTACCCCCCGCCCCGGCACTATTTCCCCCTGGTCTTCCAAAGCAACCGACATCGCCCACAACTGCGGCCTGAAACAGGTCAAGCGGCTGGAGCGTGGTATTGCCTATTACCTGACCATCAAGGGGCAGGGTGAGCTGAGTGCCGCCCAGCGTAGCGCCATTGCCGCTGTGCTCCATGATCGGATGATGGAAGTGGTGTTTGCCGAGATGAGCGAAGCTGCCGCCCTGTTTGCTCACCACGAGCCGCGCCCCTTCACCCAGGTGGATGTGCTGGGCGGTGGTCGCGCAGCCCTGGCCGAAGCCAACGTGGCGCTCGGTCTGGCGCTGGCCGACGACGAAATCGACTATCTGGTGGAGAACTTCACCAAGTTGGGTCGCAACCCCAACGACATCGAGCTCTACATGTTCGCCCAGGCGAACTCCGAGCACTGCCGTCACAAGATCTTCAATGCCGACTGGACCATCGATGGCGAGCAGCAGCCCAAGTCGCTATTCAAAATGATCAAGAACACCTTCGAGCAGACGCCGGATCATGTCCTCTCTGCCTATAAAGACAACGCCGCCGTGATGGAAGGGAGCCAGGGTGGCCGCTTCTTCCCGAGCCCGGCCAACGGCGAATACCAGTATCACCAGGAACAGGTTGACATCCTGATGAAGGTGGAGACCCACAACCACCCGACCGCCATCTCCCCGTTCCCGGGCGCAGCTACCGGCTCCGGCGGCGAGATCCGCGACGAGGGTGCAACCGGTCGCGGTGCCAAGCCCAAGGCGGGTCTGGTCGGTTTCTCCGTCTCCAACCTGCGCATTCCCGGCTTCGAGCAGCCCTGGGAGCAGGATTTCGGCAAGCCGAGCCGCATCGTCAGCGCCTTCGACATCATGCAGGAGGGGCCGCTCGGCGGCGCCGCGTTTAACAACGAGTTCGGCCGTCCGGCCATTCTCGGCTACTTCCGTACCTTCGAAGAGGAGGTGCCGAGCCACAACGGCGTCGAGGTGCGTGGCTACCACAAGCCCATCATGCTGGCAGGCGGCATCGGCAACATCCGCACCGAACATGTCCAGAAAGGGGAGATCCCGGTCGGCGCGGCGCTGATCGTGCTGGGCGGCCCGGCGATGAACATCGGTCTGGGCGGTGGTGCCGCATCCTCCATGGCCTCCGGCCAGTCGGCCGAAGATCTCGACTTTGCCTCGGTGCAGCGTGATAACCCAGAGATGGAGCGCCGTTGCCAGGAGGTGATCGATCGCTGCTGGCAGCTGGGTGACGACAACCCTATCGTCTTTATCCACGATGTGGGGGCGGGTGGTCTCTCCAACGCCATGCCGGAGCTGGTCAACGACGGTGAGCGCGGTGGTCGTTTCGATTTGCGCGCCATCCAGAGCGACGAGCCGGGCATGAGCCCGCTAGAGATCTGGTGCAACGAATCCCAGGAGCGTTACGTGCTGGCGGTAGCGCAGGACAAGCTGCCGCTGTTCAAGGTGCTGTGCGAGCGCGAGCGCGCCCCCTATGCCGTGATCGGCACCGCGACAGAAGAGAAGCATCTGACCCTCTCTGATAGCCACTTTGACAACCAGCCCATCGATCTGCCGCTGGACGTGCTGCTCGGCAAGGCGCCCAAGATGCACCGCGACGTGGTGACCCTGCCTGCACAGGGTAAAGCGCTCCAGCTCGATGGCATCACTTTGAGTGACGCGGCCGAGCGGGTTCTGCGTCTGCCGACCGTGGCGGAGAAGTCCTTCCTTATCACCATCGGCGATCGCAGCGTGACTGGCTTGGTCAATCGCGACCAGATGGTTGGCCCCTGGCAGATCCCGGTGGCCGATTGCGCCGTCACCGCTGCCACCTATGACAGCTATCACGGCGAAGCCATGTCCATGGGCGAGCGCACTCCGGTGGCGCTGCTCTCCCACGCCGCCTCCGCTCGCATGGCGGTGGCGGAAGCGCTCACCAACCTAGCGCCGGCTCATATCGGGTCGCTGAAGCGGGTCAAGCTCTCCGCCAACTGGATGGCCGCTGCCGGTCACCCGGGGGAAGATGCCGGTCTCTATGAGGCGGTCAAAGCGGTAGGTGAGGAGCTCTGTCCGGCCCTTGGCATCACCATTCCGGTGGGCAAGGACTCCATGTCCATGAAGACCCGCTGGCAGCAGGATGGCAAGGAGCACAGCGTCACCTCGCCGCTCTCCCTGCTCATCTCCGCCTTTGCCCGGGTCGAGGATGTGCGCAACACCGTCACGCCACAGCTGCGTACCGATCTCGGTGAAACCGACCTTATCCTCGTCGACCTTGGCAATGGCAAGCAGCGCCTCGGCGCCTCGGCACTGGCGCAGGTCTATCGCCAGCTGGGTGACAAGGCGCCGGATCTCGACAATCCGGTCCAGCTCAAAGGCTTCTTCAACGCCATTCAGGCACTGGTGGCTGATCGCAAACTGATCGCCTACCACGACCGCTCTGACGGTGGCCTGTTCGTCACCTTGACCGAGATGGCGTTTGCCGGACACTGTGGCCTCGACATCCAGCTCGATCGCATCGGCGGCGAGCTGCTGCCTGCACTGTTCAACGAAGAGCTGGGCGCCGTCATTCAGGTGCGTCGTGAAGACAAAGAGGCGGTGATGACCCTGCTGGCCGGCCACGGTCTGGCGGCCTGCTCCCATGTGCTCGGTACCGTGCGCGAAGGGGATCTCATCACCCTGCAGCGGGGCGGTCAGGAGGTCTATCGCGCCAGCCGCACTGCCCTTCGCACCATTTGGGGCGAGACCAGCTGGCAGATGCAGCGCCTGCGCGACAACCCGGCGTGCGCCGACAGTGAGCACGCGGCCCGTCAGGACGCCACCGATCCGGGCTTGCAGGCCAAGCTCAGCTTCAACCCGGCCGAAGATGTGGCCGCACCTTACATTGCCCGTGGGGTCTCCCCCCGTCTGGCCGTGCTGCGCGAGCAGGGTGTCAACTCCCATGTGGAGATGGCGGCGGCGTTCGATCGTGCCGGTTTCGCGGCGGTCGATGTCCATATGAGCGACATTCTTTCCGGTCGCATCAAGCTGGAGGAGTTCCAGACCCTGGTGGCCTGTGGCGGCTTCTCCTACGGTGACGTGCTGGGGGCGGGCGAAGGCTGGGCCAAGTCCATCCTGTTCAACGACAACGCCCGCGAGCAGTTCCAGCGCTTCTTCGAACGCGGCGATACCTTGTCGCTGGGCGTGTGCAACGGTTGCCAGATGATGTCCAACCTGCGGGATCTCATCCCGGGTGCCGATCTCTGGCCGCGCTTTGTGCGCAACCGCTCCGAGCGCTTCGAGGCGCGCTTCAGCCTGGTGGAAGTGCAGGAGTCCCCGTCCGCCTTCTTCGCCGGCATGGCAGGCTCGGTGATGCCGATTGCCGTTTCCCACGGGGAAGGGCGTGTCGAGGTGCGCGATGCCGCTCACCTGAGCGCACTGCAGCAGAGCGGTCTGGTAGGGCTGCGTTTTGTCGACAACCGTGGTAGCGTGACCGAGCAGTACCCGGCCAACCCGAATGGCTCGCCGGATGGTATCACCGCCGTGACCACCACCGATGGACGCGCCACCATCATGATGCCGCACCCGGAGCGGGTGTTCCGCACCGTGGCCAACTCCTGGCACCCCGACAACTGGGGCGAGGACGGCGCCTGGATGCGGATGTTCCGCAACGCCCGGGTTCGTCTGGGTTAATCGCGACTGCGCCAGCGCATAAAAACAGAAACCGGCCAAATTTGGCCGGTTTTTCAATATGGGCTCTGTCGATCAGGTTTGGCCGTGGCCAAGTTCATGAGGGGTAAACTCTCCCCGATCCAGAATACGCAGACAGGCATCGACCACGGCTTCATCCAGCTGGACTCCCCGCATGGCCATGATATGGGTTCGGGCCTGCGCAATCCCCAGGGCAGCACGGTAGGGACGATCCGATGACATGGACTCCACTATATCGGCGACCGTGAGAATGCGCGCTTCCAGCAGGATCTGCTCGCCTTTTAACCCTGATGGATAGCCGGAACCGTCGAGATACTCGTGGTGCTGGTGGATCATCCGGGCTATGGGCCAGGGCAGGGCGATATCCTTGAGCACCAGATAACCCGCTGTCGGATGCTCCTTGACCAGATTGAACTCCTGGGGGGTCAGTTTGCCCGGTTTGGTGAGGATCTCGACAGGGACCTGGATTTTGCCGATATCGTGCACCATGGCGCCCAGATAGAGACCGCGTAGCGGTTTATCACCCAACCCCAGTTCTCGGCCGATGGCCAGCGCCAGGGTAGCGACATGCTTCTGGTGTCCGGCGGTGTAGGGATCGCGTTGTTCCAGCACGGCAGCGATGGCTCCCAGCGCATCCTCTAGGGCCAGCTCCAGTTGGCGGGCATGCATGGCTTTTTCACGCTGGGCGGCAAGATAGGCCTGCTGGGTTCGACGTGCCTGCAGGCCATAGGTCAGGTAGTCGGCCAGTCCGTTGAAGAGATGCACCTCCTCATCGGTAAAGGCTCTGGCCTGCGTGCTGTGAATAAGCAGTCCGCCTGGCACAGTGGCTTGCCACTGCAATGGCAGCAGCAGCCGTCCCCTCAAGGTGGCGGAGTGGTGGACCAGTTCGGTGCCAAGTGCTTCGTTGCGCATCTCGCCTGAACTGATTGCACTGATCAGGGCTGCGTCCCGGGTGAGCCAGTTATCGCTGGCAAACCAGACGGCCTGACCTGCCTGCGCCAGGATCTGTACTCTGTTCTGATCAGCGGTCTGCAGTACGGTCACCAGGGGAAAACGGCCATCGAAAGTGATGGCATCACAGATCTCCTGCAGTAGTGTCTGTTCATCCCCCTGCTTGAGCATGGCATGGTGGGCGCGGGTTATTGCTTCCAGCGTCCAGGTATATTGCTGGAGACGCTCCTGCTGCTGTTTCTGGTCGGTGATATCTTCGAAAAAGACAGCGACACCGATCACCTTGCCCAGCTCATCGTACAGGGGAAACTTGGTGGTACTGAGCCAGCGGTCTTCACCCCCTTTCAGATAGGGTTCTTCGTGATGCCGGGTTGTGCCGCTGGCCATGACCTGGAGATCGTCATCCCGGTAGCGTTGGGCCAGCTCGGCCGGGAAAAAATCGGCATCGCACTTGCCAACCAGTTCGGCCGGGGTGAGGGCCAGATCGTCGGCCAGCAGTCGGTTGCAGGCGATGAAGTGTGAACGGGTATCTTTCAACAGGACGCGATAGGGCAGCTGTTCCATCACCTGATGGAGCAGGGCTGCGGTGGGGTGAGAGCTGACGCCCGGTGGCTGAATGGATGGCGGTAGATCTTTTAACATCATCTTGGTGCAACCAGAGTCAGGTGGTAGTAAAGCGGTAGCCCGCTTGCCAGACGGCGAAACAGGCATCGACCACCTGTTCGTCGTAATGCACACCGGCATAGCGCGTCAGCTCGGCGAACGCATCGGTGAGAGAGAGGGCACGCCGGAACGGACGGTGGGCCGTCATGGCGGCCAGGGAGTCGGCGACCCGTATAATCCTCGCCTCCAGCGAGATCGCATCCCCCTGTAGCCCTTGTGGGTAGCCGCTACCATCGAGATTTTCATGGTGCTGCATCACTATGGTGGTGATGGGCCAGGGGAAGTCAATCTGTTGCAGGATCTCGTGGCCAGTGTCCGGATGCTGTTTGATCAGTTCGAACTCAACCGGCCTCAGTTCCCGCGGGCGTGTGAGGATCTCCGCCGGGATCTGCAGCAGGCCGATGTTATGCACCATGGCCGCAAGACCCAATCCATCCAACTGCTCTTGCGGCAGTTGCAGCTGTTGACCTATAGCCAGTGCGAGATCATGCACGCGCCGTTCGTGTCCTGCCGTGACCGGATCTTTGTGGGCAATCGCGGAGGAGAGGGCCGCGATGGTCTGAAACAGCAGGGTGCGCTGGCGCTGCTCGCTCTCCTTGATATGGGTTATGTCGACCAGTGCCCCTATGATTCCGGCCACCTCGCCCTGATGGTCATAGAAGAGATCCTTGAAGTTGAGCACCTGGTAACGGTGGCCGCTGCGATCAAACAGCGTGTGTTCAAAATATTGCGGCTGCCTGCTGCGCAGCACCTCCATGTCCCTTTGGGTATATTCATCCGCCATCTCCGGGGGCAGGATTTCGTCCACCCGCTTCCCCTGCAGCTCGGCCTTGCTGATCCCGGTGACCTGGGTAAAGGCCGGGTTGCAGCTGAGAAAGCGCCCTTCGACATCCTTGTAGAACACCGGGATGGGAATGGCCTTGAGCAGGGATTCGTTGAGGCGCTGCATGTCGACCAGCTCGGCCTGCTGGCGCCTGGCGAGCTGTTCGCTGTCCTTGCACAACTGGATGGCGCGCGCCAGATTACCGAGCACCGGGCTGAACAGATGGCAGACCGGCACTGTGTGCTGCTGGGGTTGGGGGGCCAGCAGCAAGATGAGATATCCCCCGTCAACCCTGAGCCGATAGGCAAAGTGGTACGGTCGGCCACCGGGGAGAGGCAAGGTCGTTTGCAGCGCACATTGGTCACCTTCAACAATCCAGGCAGGCAAGGAGAGCAGCGAGCCACTGTGCCGGGATAGCTGATCATCACCAATGACCTTGAGCAGCTCATATCCTTCCCGTTGCTGCTGCAATACCACACCAACCGGTGTGGCACAGTGAAACATAAAGCGCTGCAACACTTTGGTGAGCAGGGCATCGAGTGTGACCTCCCGACCGATGCAGAGGGCGAGATCGCAGACAATGGCCATGGCGTGATCGTTATTCATTGCTAACCCTCGCTGAGACAGAGGATGGCACCGTTGTGAAAGAGCGGGTAATCCCCCGGCCTTACACTTCCTATCTCGCCAAGAGAGAGGGCCCCGACCAGCTCGTGGGCTCCGCTGTGGCTAAAGAGGGTCTCCAGCTCCAGGGTGCTCTGTTCGCCGAAGTGCTGCTGACGGCCGGCGCAGTAATAGATCTCGAGGCGCTCGGGTGTACCGTGCCGGCCGAGCTTTTCGGCCAGTTCGACAGCGTGCTCTGTGGGGCTTTCCGGGGCTTTCAGCAGTGTGAGAATACTGTGGTCAGGCACCTCTCCGACGCAGAGCAGGGCACCTTCGTCGGTAACGGCGACCGGGATCCGCACGATCACATCGCCATTGGCTCGCAGCAACCCCAAGGGCAAATGTACACCGTACCGATAGAACTGCTCTGGTGTGAGGTTTTGCTGGAACTGCTGCCGGATCAGGGATTGATAGCGGCTAAAAGCCGGCTCCCAGTCGATAAAGGAGATCTTGTTGCCTTCACTGCTGGTGGCGAGCATGGGCTGGGCAGTGAGTTGATAGCCGTGCTCCAGCAAGGGGGGACTGTGGGGTGAGAGCAGTGCACAGCTGACCCCATGCCCCAGCAATCTCTGGGTGTCAAACAGGCAGGGCATGGCTGTGAACTGGCCGCTACCTGCATTGACACCCGCATAGTTGACCCTGTCCGCCAGCCTTAGATAGATCCCCTCGAGCAGGGTTGCAATATTGGGGAGCATGGCGTCAAAGGTGAGAAAGAGGGTGGGAACCTTCTCGGTGTCCGGCCATTCTGCCAGTCGGGACGCCAACTGCTCGCAGATGATATCGGCCAGTGTATCGGCACTGGCTGTAGGGGAGAGCGAGAGCAGCAGAGGATTGTGGGATGCTGGTCGGGGCAACAGCCAAGCCCCCCTTTCGTGGAAACCGTGCCGACTGACAAGGCGTGGAAAGATGGCGCCGCAGAGTTGAATGTTGAGGCGCTGACACTGCTGCTGCAGATCGGCAACGCGTGCGGCATCCCGCTCGGCTAGCAACACATCGAGTCGTTGCCCCTCATAGGGAAGCAATGCATCGGCCAGTGGATGCGCATCAAATTGATGAAAAGTAGGCTGCATCATCGCTCGGAACTCCATTCCTGCCAGTCATCAATATATCAGCAAGGGGGTTGGATGAATACCGGACGAGACCAACGGCTGCACGGGGTGTGAGATGCCAACACAAAAGGGTCTCTGCCAGCAGGCAATCCACATAAAAAAGAAACCGGCCACATGGGCCGGTTTTGAAGGGAAATGAGCCGGGTTACTGCAACACCACCTGCTGGAACCCTTGTACCAGACTGATGACCGGCTGGGGATAGAGCCCCAGCAACACCACCAGCGCTGCAGAGAGCAGCACTACCACACCACCGGAGGAGAGTGCCCAGTCGGCGCTGGCATCCCGCTGCTGCATACCCGGTTCGCGCAGATAGAGGGTCACCATCACCTTGAGGTAGTAGTAGAGACCCAGTGCGCTGCCGAGCACGATGGCACCGGAGAGCCACCAGAGCTGCGCCTCGACGGTGACGCCGATGAGGTAGAACTTGCCGATAAAGCCGAGGGTCATCGGGATGCCCGCGAGTGACAACATCATCACCGTCAGTACGGCAGTCAGATAGGGGCGCTTCCAGAACAGACCGCGATAGCTGTGCAGGGAGTCGGCATCCTTGCCGCGATAGGGGCTCGACATCATGCTCACCACCCCAAAGGCACCCAGGCTGGTGAACAGATACATCAGCAGGTAGACCCCGGCTGCTTCCACCGGCATCTGGCCGAATCGGCTCGCCACGATCACCGCCAGCAGGTAACCGAAGTGGGAGATGGAGGAGTAACCCAGCATCCGTTTGACGTTGGTCTGCACCAGGGCCAGCAGGTTGCCGACCAGGATGGAGATGACCGCCATGGCTGCCAGCAGCCAGTGGATCATGGGATCGCTCGCCGCCGGTACCGCCAGATAGAAGCGCAGCAGCACCGCAAAGACCGCCACCTTGCTGACGGTGGCGAGGAAGGTGGCGACCGGTGCCGGAGCACCTTCGTAGACATCCGGGGTCCAGAGGTGGAAGGGGGCCAGGGAGAGTTTAAAGGCAAAGCCGACCAGCATCAGCCCCAAACCGCCCATCAGCAGCGGATGGTGAGCCGGGCTCTCGGCCAGGGTCTGCCCCAGGGCTGCAAAGCTCAGGCTGCCTGCCTGCGCATAGAGCAGCGCCATGCCAAACAGCAGGAAGGCGGTAGCTGCGGCAGAGAGCACCATGTATTTCACCGCTGCTTCCAGCGAGTGGCGCTCGCGGTAGGCGTAACCCACCAGACCGAACATCGGCAGGGTCAGCATCTCGATCCCGATAAAGAGAGAGGCGAGGTGACGGGAGCAGGCCAGCACCAGACCACCAGCGGTGGCGATCAGCAGCAGCAGGAAGAACTCTTCCCGGTTGTCCGGGTAGGCTTTCAGCCACGATTGACCGAAGGTGCAGGTGGCCAGGGCGCCGATGAGCACCAGTCCCATATAGAAGACGGCGTAACTGTCCACTTGCAGCAGCGGGGTGACCCCCTGATCCCCCTGAGCCATCACGATGGGCAGCGAGAACAGTGCCAGATTGAGGCCAACAATGGTCACGGTAAAGGCGGTGGTGACACAGCGGCGCCACGCGATGGCCAGCATCAGGGCCGCCATGGCCCCGGTGGTCAACAGCAGGGGAAGCAGTGCCAGCAGTTGGGAAGCGGAGAAAGTCATTGCAGGGCTCCAGCAGTCGGCAGCAGATACCAGTGCAGCACGTTGATAAGGCTGCTGCTGGCGGTATCAATCACGGGTTGGGGATAGAGGCCAAGCAAAACCAGCAGTCCCGCGATCACCATCATCATGGTCAGCTCGCGGCGATCCAGTCCCTTGAGCATGCTCTCATCCTTGGCGGGGCCAAAGCAGGCGCGCTGCAACATGATGAGGGAGTAGACCGAGGCCAGTACCAGACCAAAGGTGGCGACTGCCGTGATAACAGGGGCAACCTGGAAGCTGCCGACCAGGATCAGGAACTCGCCGACAAAGTTACCGGTGCCCGGCATGCCAAGCGACGCCACCGAGAAGAAGAGCATCACGCCGGGCAGATAGCGCAGGCGTCCCCACAGGCCGCCCATCTGGCGCAGATCCCGGGTGTGCAACCGCTCGTAGAGCTGACCGCAGAGGATAAAGAGGCCGGCAGCGGAGAGACCGTGGGCGATCATCTGCACCACGGCGCCCTGCAGGGCCAGTTCGCTACCCGAGTAGATGGCGATCATCACAAAGCCCATGTGGGAGATGCTGGTGTAGGCTACCAGCCGTTTGATGTCGGTCTGGGCAAAGGCCACGATGGCACCGTAGACGATCCCGATCAGGCCAAGCACCATGGCGTAGGGAGCAAATTCGGCGGACGCTTCGGGGAAGAGCGGCAAGGCAAAGCGCAGCAGACCATAGGCCGCGGTTTTCAGCAAAATACCGGCGAGATCCACCGAACCTGCGGTCGGCGCCTGACTGTGGGCATCCGGCAGCCAGCCGTGCAGCGGTACCAGCGGCATCTTGACCGCGAAGGCGATAAAGAAGCCCAGCATCAGCAGCCACTGAACGCCCTTGCTCATCGGTGTATTGAGCAACTCCAGATAGTTGAAGGTGAAGACTCCGGTGGCATGCTGGTGGGTCAGCACCAGCCCGATGATGGCCACCAGCATGATAAGGCCGCTCACCTGGGTGTAGATGAAGAACTTGGTTGCGGCGTTGATCCGTGATTTGCCGTCAGTGACCGAGTGGCCCCAGAGCGCAATCAGGAAGTACATGGGAACCAGCATCATCTCCCAGAAAAAGAAGAAGAGGAACAGGTCCAGCGCCATAAAGACCCCGAGCACGCCGCCCAGGATCCAGAGCAGGTTGAGGTGGAAGAAGCCGATGCGCTGCACGATCTCTTTCCACGAACAGAGAATGGCCAGTACCCCGATAAAGCAGGTGAGGATCACCATCAAGAGCGACAGGCCATCCACAGCCAGATGCAAAGAGATGCCGAAGCGGGGGATCCACGGCAGGCGCCACTCGGCGGCCCAGGCGGAGGCAGCACCGGAGACGCCCGCGCTGTCGAGGCCGGTCGTGGCAAGGGAGAAATCACCACTTAGCCAGATGGCACAGGAGAGCAGCAGGCTGGCGCTCATGGAGAGCAGGGCTACCCAGCGGACAAACTGCCCGCCGAGACGCTCCATCTGCCAGCAGAGCAAGCCGCCGATAAAAGGAATTAGCAAGATCCAGAGTAAGGTCACGGTATCAGCTCTCGTTCAAGTTCATATGAGATTGCGCTCCCTGTTCCATCAGGGAGAGCAAACAGCCCGGCTGTATGATTGTCCGGTTGTTCATCGCGTTACCCCAGCAGCAACAGCGCCAGCACCAGCACGGCGCCGATCCCCATGGAGGCGGCATACCAGCGCAACTTGCCGGTCACGGTCCAGGCCAGCAGCTGGTTGCCACGCAGGGCAAACCAGGCGGGCAGGCCCATCATCCAGTCCAGCGGATCCTGCCCGACCAGACGGGTCGCCAGCAGATAGGGTTTGACCCACAGCTGGTCATAGAGCCAGTCAAAGCCCCAGGCGTTGAACCAGAGGGTGCTGAGCAGACGACCCGGCGCACTGTTGGCAATGGATGTGGCCAGCCGGCGCTCACCAAGGAACAGAAATGCGGCCAGCACAATGCCTGCGATGGCGATGATGCCGGAGGTGATCTCCAGTGCATGGCGACCCTCTTCGATATGGTCCCCCGGGCCTGCAGGTAGTACACCTGCCAGTGGTGGGGTGATAAGAGCCCCAATGCCGGTAGAGAGCACCAGCAGCACCAGCAGCGGCAGATGGTGAGCCAGACCGTGGCCCGCATGGGCTTTGGTCTGCTCTTTGCCATGGAAGGCGATAAATATCAGCCGGAAGGTATAGAGCGAGGTGAGGAATGCCCCTACCAGACCTGCCCACAGCAGCGCGCTTTGGCCAGAGGCTTCTACTTGCCACAGGATGGCGTCCTTACTGTAGAAACCGGAAGTGACCAGCGGCAACGCCGCCAGCGCCGAGCCCCCCACCAGGAAGCAGGCGTAGACCAGCGGCAAACTCTTGCGCAGGCCACCCATCTTGAAGATGTTCTGCTCATGGTGGCAGGCAACGATCACGGCACCGGCGGAGAGGAACAGCAGCGCCTTGAAGAAGGCGTGGGTCATCAGGTGGAAGATGGCCCCTTCCCATGCGCCGACACCCAGTGCCAGAAACATGTAGCCAATCTGGCTCATGGTGGAGTAGGCGAGGATCCGCTTGATATCGGTCTGAACCAGCGCGGCAAAGCCTGCCAGCACCAGGGTGATGGCGCCAACCAGCCCGACCAGATGGAGGATCTCTGGCGCCAGCAAGAACAGGCCGTGGGTACGGGCAATCAGGTAGACACCGGCGGTCACCATGGTGGCGGCGTGGATCAGCGCGGAGACAGGGGTCGGGCCTGCCATCGCATCCGCCAGCCAGGTTTGCAGCGGCAGCTGGGCCGATTTGCCGACCGCGCCGCCCAGGAGCATCAGGCAGGCCAGCGACAGGGCAGGGGAGCCCTCGGCAAACAGGGTCGGGGCACGAACCAGCAGCTCGTGGATATTGAGGGTGCCCAGTTCCCGATAGAGGATAAACAGACCGATGGCGAGGAAGACATCACCCACCCGGGTCACGACAAATGCCTTGAGGGCCGCCGCTCCGTTCTTGCGATCCTTGTAGTAGAAGCCGATCAGCAGATAGCTGCACAGCCCTACCCCTTCCCAGCCGAGGTAGACAAACAGCAGGTCATCGGCCAGCACCAGAAACAGCATGCTGGCGATAAAGAGATTGGTGTAGGTGAAGAAGCGGGAGTAACCCTCTTCCCCGCGCATATACCAGGAGGCGAACAGGTGGATAAAGAAACCGACCCCGGTCACCACCCCCAGCATGGTCAGCGACAGGCCATCCAGTGCCAGCGAGAAGCTTGGGGTAAAGTTGCCCACCGCCATCCATTGCCACAGGCGCTGGACATAGACGCCCCCCTCGGGCGGGTTGCCCAGAAAGTCGATGCCCACCCACAGGGTAGTGAGGGCCGACAGGCCAATGGAGCCTACCCCGATCAGCGCCGAGGTACGCTCACCAAACCTGCCGAGGGAGAAGGCCAACACCAGCCATCCCAGCAGCGGAAATAGAAAAGTCAGATATAAGAGGCTCATCCGCGCATCTCGCTCACAGTGTCCACGTTCAGGGTGTGGTAACGACGATAGAGCAGCAGTAACAGGGCGAGGCCGATACTGGCCTCCGCTGCCGCCAGAGAAATCACCAGGATATACATGATCTGGCCATCAGCCTGGGCCCAGCGGCTACCCGCCACCACAAACGCCAGTGCCGAGGCATTCATCATGATCTCGATACTCATCAGGATGTAGAGCAGGTTGCGGCGGATCAGCAGACCGCACAAGCCGATGCAGAAGAGCACCGCGGCCAGCAGGAGGCCGTGCTCCATAGGGATTCCATTCATTGCTGACCTCCTTCTTGTGCAGAGCGGGATGCTGTGCGGGGGACGGAGAGCACTTCACCGCTCTTCTCTTCCCGACCCAGGTGATAGGCGGTTACCAGACCAGCCAGCAGCAGGATGGAGGCAAGCTCCACCGCCAGCACATAGGGGCCAAAGAGCTCGACACCCACCTGCTTGGCGGTCACCTCGGTCACTCCGATCAGGCCGCCGGTCACCCCGAGAATGCCGTGGGCCAGAAAGCCCAGCAGGATCAGCGAGAGCAGGGCTGGGCCCCCCCAGGTCATGGGGGTGAGCCACTTTTTCTCCTGCGCCTGGGCACTCCCCAGGTTCAGCATCATCACCACGAACACGAACAGCACCATGATGGCGCCGGCGTAGACGATCACCTGCAGGGCGCCCGCAAAGGCGGCACCCAGGCAGAAGAAGATCATGGCCACGGCGATGAGGGAGATGATGAGATTGAGCAGCGCATGCATGGGATTGCTGGTGCTGATCACCCGCAGCGTGCTGTAAATGGCCACCAGGGCCGAGGCATAAAATGCCAGTTCCATGATTGACTCCTCAGGGCAGCAGGCTCTTGACATCGATGGGCTTGGCTTCGTTTTCGGCATCCCCTTTCGGCTTGCCGTCGATGGCCATCCCGCTCATGCGATAGAAGTTGTAGTCCGGGTATTTGCCGGGCCCGCTGATCAGCAGATCTTCCTTCTCGTACACCAGATCCTGGCGGCGATACTCACCCATCTCGAAATCCGGTGTCAGCTGGATGGCGGTGGTGGGGCAAGCCTCTTCACACAGGCCGCAGAAGATGCAGCGAGAGAAGTTGATGCGAAAGAACTCCGGATACCAGCGGCCATCATCCCGCTCGGATTTTTGCAGCGAGATGCAGCCGACCGGGCAGGCAACTGCGCAGAGGTTGCAGGCTACGCAACGCTCGTCCCCGTCGGGGTCGCGGGTCAGCACGATGCGACCGCGGTAGCGGGGGGCCGCATAGACTGCCTGCTCCGGATAGTTGAGGGTTTCACGGGGCCGCCAGGCATGGGAGAAGACCATGGCCAGACTGCGTAACTGGGTGCCGACACCCTGAATAATGCTAACAATTTTCATATTGAGTGCCTCACTGCGTACTTATCAGTACAACTGCCGCGGTGACCAGCATATTGATCAGGGTCAGCGGCAAGCAGACTTTCCAGCCAAACGACATCACCTGGTCAAAGCGCGGGCGAGGCAGGGAGGCCCGCAGCAGGATGAAGAACACCATGAAACAGGCGGTCTTCAGGGCAAACCAGATGAAGGGGGGCAGCCAGGGGCCGTGCCAGCCACCGAAGAAGAGGGTCACGATGAGCGAGGAGATCAGCACGATGCCGATATATTCTCCCACGAAGAAGAGACCCCACTTCATCCCCGCATACTCGATGTGATAGCCGTCGGCGAGCTCCTGCTCGGCTTCTGGCTGATCGAACGGGTGACGGTGGGTGACGGCGACACCGGCAAACAGGAAGGTGACAAAGCCCAGGATCTGGGGCACCACGTTCCACAAGTCTGCCTGTGCCTCGACGATATCCCGCAGGTTGAAACTGCCGGTCTGGATCACAATCCCCATCAGGGATAGCCCGAGAAACACCTCGTAGGAGAGGGTCTGAGCCGAGGCGCGCAAGCTGCCAAGCAATGAGTATTTATTGTTGCTCGACCAGCCGGCGAACAGCACCGCATAGACAGCCAGCCCTGCGATGGCCAGGATGTAGAGCAGCCCCACATTGAGATCCGCCACGCCCCAGGTGGGGGTGATGGGCACCACCGCAAACGCCAGAATAAAGGCGGTGAATGCGATGATGGGGGCCAGGATAAAGATCCGCCGATCAGCGAACGGCGGGATCCAGTCCTCCTTGAAGAACATCTTGATCATGTCGGCGGCCAGCTGGAGCAGACCAAACGGCCCCACCCGGTTGGGGCCGTAGCGATCCTGCCACAGGGCCAGCAGACGGCGCTCGATAAAGCTCATAAAGGCGCCAGCCCCCACGATCCCCACCAGCACGATCAGTGCCTTGCCCACCTCCAGCAACAGATCGATCAGCGACTCGCTCATGCGATCACCTCCTGCAGGTTAGTGATTGAGGCTTGTTGCAGGGCCGTCGGCAGGCCGTTCACCCCAAGGGGGAGCCCCGCCAGACCGGCGCTCAGCTGCTCGCTAAGCCGCAGACGCAGTTGCCAGTGGCTACCGCCCCAGGAGAAGGAGACCTGACTGCCCCCGTGGAGGGCCAGACGCTGCGCATCAAGGGGATTGAGTACCAGCTCGGGTTCGTTCATCCGGGCCTGAATGACCGGGCTGCGAGCGGAGAGCTCCTCGCCGCCAAACAGCTGGGCATAATTGACCACTTGCAGCGCCTCTGCGGCCTTGAAGGGGGCGGGGATGGTGGTGAACCAGCCGAGCAGCTCCTTGCCTTCTGCCTGCGGGTCTGTTGCTTCCAGCAGACGGCGACCCGGATCGCCAGCACGCAGTTTGCCACCCACTTCATCCTGGAACTTGTTCCAGGCGGAGGGAGAGTTCCAGCCCGGTGCCCAGGCGAACGGTACTTGCGGCAGCGGCTGACGGGCTCCGGCATACCCTTCCATGGAGAAGTTGAAGGGGGAGTCGGGATCTTGCGCTACCCGCGGCTCGCTGACGTTCTGGTCCGCCAGCATGGAGGTGCGACCGCTGTAACGATGTGGCTCACGGGCCAGTCGCATGCCACGGATCCGCAAGCCTGCATTGGGCGCCACTTCCAGCATGGTAGCGAGCAGCGGATTGCTGGTGGCACAGTCATGGTTGACCTGATCGAAGTTCTGCCAGCGCAGCGGCTTGCGTTCTATCGCCCCTTGCAGCGCTGCCAGCCAGCGCCACCCTTCACGCACCTGAATATCGGCGTTGTAGAAGGCGGGCGCATAGACCTGGAAGAAGCGCTGGGCGCGTCCTTCCATATTGACCAAGGTGCCATCGGCTTCGGCAAAACTGGCCGCTGGCAGCACCAGATCAGCCTTGTTGGCGGTCGGGGTCGCCTGATGGTCGATGACCAGCAGGTATTGCAGCCGTGCCAGCGCAGCATCCACCCGGTTGCGCGGCGCGCGGCGGTAGAGATCGTTCTCCAGGGTGACCAGCGCCAACCCCTCTTCGGCCTCGATACGCGCAAGGGCGGCTTCGAGCGGCTTGTCTGACAAGGTTTGAGCGCCCAGCATGGCCAGACCCAGCGAGTTGGCCTCCTGGCCAACCAGCGCGATGCTGGCTTCCAGTCCTCGGCCTTTCAGGGCGCGGGCAATGTTGCTGGCCGCCTCAAGCAGCGCCACATCGCGGGCACTGGAGCCTGCAATGATGAGCGGCTTCTTGGCGTTGCCGAGCAGCTCGGCCCAGCGAGTCGCTTGTGCCTGCAGCTCGGGGCAGAGGTCGGCCACGGCCGGTGCTACTGGGTCGAGCAGGTTGGCGATGGCAAAGCCAATGCGCGCCTGATCGGCATAGGGGGCGTGCAGCTTGTCGGCCGCCACATCGTCCAGACGGGTGGTGTCGAGGCTGGTGATGAGCAGCGGGTAGCGCTCGTTCTGACCCAGGGTCTGAACGGCGGCGACTTGCCACAGATCCACCTTCATCTTGCGGGCCAGCTCGCGAGCCTTGCCCTTGACGGCTTGGCGCAGCGCCAACGCGATACGGGCGGCGCTCATGGTGACATCTTCACCGAGCAGCAGAATGGCGTCGGCCTCTTCCATGTCCCGCAGGCTCGGGGTTGGCACGCCGCCCTGTTGCAGGATCTGCAGCATCTTCAGCTGACAGGCCCACTCGGCCTGCTCGACGCCAGCGTAGAAGTTGTCTGCCCCCACCAGCTCGCGCAGGGCAAAGTTGCTCTCCAGCGAGGCGCGGGGCGAGCCGATGCCGATGAGGCCACGGGCCGTGCGCAGGGCATCGGCGGCGCGGTTGAGGGCGCCATCGACCGTGATGGTCAGCTGGTCGTTGCCATCTTTGAGCAGCGGTTGGCGCGGGCGGTCCGCCAGATTGACGTAGCCATAGCCAAAGCGGCCACGGTCACAGAGGAAGTAGTGGTTGACGCTGCCGTGGAAGCGGTTTTCGATGCGGCGCAGCTCGCCATAACGCTCGCCCGGACTGATGTTGCAGCCCACGGAGCATTGCTGGCAGATGCTGGGGGCAAATTGCATGTCCCACTTGCGGTTGTAACGTTCGGAGTGGGTCTTGTCGGTGAAGACGCCGGTGGGGCAGACCTCCACCAGGTTGCCGGAAAATTCACTCTCCAGGGTGCCATCCTCGACCCGCCCGAAATAGACGTTGTCGTGGGCACCATAGACCCCGAGATCCTCGCCACCGGCATAATCCTTGTAGTAACGGACGCAGCGGTAGCAGGCGATGCAGCGGTTCATCTCGTGACCGATGAAGGGGCCCAGCTCCTGATTCTGGTGGGTGCGTTTGGTGAAACGGTAGCGACGGCTGTTGTGGCCAGTCATCACCGTCATATCCTGCAGGTGGCAGGCGCCGCCCTCTTCACACACCGGGCAGTCGTGGGGGTGGTTGGTCATCAGCCACTCCACCACGCTCTTGCGAAATTCTTTAGCCTCTTCATCCTCGATGGCGATGTAGCTGCCATCGGTGGCCGGGGTCATGCAGGACATGACCAGACGACCGCGTTTGTCATCGGCATTCTGATACTGTTTGACCGCACACTGGCGGCAGGCGCCAACGCTACCCAGCGCCGGATGCCAGCAGAAATAGGGGACGTCCAGACCCAGCGACAGACAGGCTTGCAGCAGGTTATCTGCTCCGTCTACCTCGTACTCTTTGCCGTCTACATAAATGGTTGCCATACAACTTCCCTGAAACCTGTTTTGTGAAATCTGTGGTGTCGTTACCAGCGCTCGCCCAGCAGATTGGGCTGGATCCCTTTGACCGGCTTGCGGTTATCACCGCTGCCTTTGATCCCGGCCTCGAATTCGGAGCGGAAATATTTGATGGCGCTGGCCAGCGGCTCGACGGCGCCCGGTGCGTGGGCGCAGAAGGTCTTGCCCGGGCCAAGGAAACTGCAGAGTTGCTCCAGGGTCGCCAGATCGCCGGATTGCCCTTCGCCACGTTCCAGTGCCCGCAGCAGCTTGACGCTCCAGGGCAGGCCATCGCGACAGGGCGTGCACCAGCCACACGACTCGCGGGCGAAGAACTCCTCCATGTTGCGCAGCAGACTCACCATGCTGATGGAGTCATCCACCGCCATGGCGAGGCCAGTCCCCATCCGGGTGCCGACCTTGCCGATACCGGCGGTATACATCTGGGCATCGAGGTGCTCCGGCAGCAGGAAGCCGGTGCCCGCGCCGCCCGGTTGCCACGCTTTCAGGCGATAGCCGCTCCTCATGCCGCCGGCGTAATTTTCAAACAGCTCGCGGGCGGTGATGCCAAACGGCAGCTCCCAGACCCCAGGGTTGTTCACCTTGCCGGAGAAGCCCATCAGCTTGGTGCCATGATCTTCCGAGCCCGGCAGCGCCAGCCCGTGATACCAGGCGACTCCGTTGCCGATAATGGCGGGGACGTTGCAGAGGGTTTCGACGTTGTTGACACAGGTGGGTTTGCCCCAGACGCCGGAAACGGCGGGGAAGGGGGGTTTGGCACGCGGGTTGGCGCGGCGCCCTTCCAGCGAATTGATCAACGCCGTCTCTTCACCACAGATGTAGCGGCCGGCGCCGGTGTGGACGAACAGCTCGAAGTCAAAACCGGAGCCCAGAATGTTCTTGCCCAGCAGACCGGCGGCCTTGGCCTCTTCCACCGCGCGGCGCAGGTGGATGGCGGCATCAACGTATTCGCCGCGCAGGAAGATATAGCCGCGATAGGCCTTGAGCGCCCGAGCACTGATGATCATCCCCTCGATCAGCAGATGGGGCAGTTGCTCCATCAGCAGGCGATCTTTCCAGGTGTTGGGCTCCATCTCGTCGGCATTGCAGAGCAGGTAACGGATGCTCATGCTCTCGTCTTTGGGCATCAGCCCCCACTTCACACCAGTGGGGAAGCCCGCGCCGCCACGCCCCTTGAGGCCGGCATCCTTGACGGTGCTGACGATCTCGTCCGGGCTCATCTGGCCGAGCGCCTTGCGGGCGGCGTCATACCCCTGTTTGGCCTGATACTCCTCCAGCCACACCGGCTGGCCGTCGTCACGCAGCCGCCAGGTGAGCGGGTGGGTCTCGGCGGTGCGGGCCGTGCGGTTGGCGGTGCCAAGAGAGGCGAGGATCTTGTTCTGCGGCAGGCTCATGGGTAAGCCTCCAGCGTTTTCAGCAAGGTCACCGGATCGAGGCCGCCATAGGTGTCGTCATCGATCATGATGGCTGGCCCCTTGTCGCAGTTGCCAAGGCAGCAGACCGGCAGCAGGGTGAAGCGGCCATCCGGGGTGGTTTGACCGGGGCCGAGGTTCATCACCTCCTTGAGACCGGCCATCAGCTCTTCATGGCCATTGATGTAGCAGACCATGCTGTCGCAGACGCGGATGATGTGGCGCCCTACCGGCTGGCGGAAGATCTGGCTATAGAAGGTGGCGACCCCCTCCACGTCGCTGGCGGGAATGCCGAGCTCGGCCGCGATGGCATGAATGGCGCCGTCGGGAACCCAGCCTCTGGCCTGCTGCACGATCTTGAGCGCTTCAATGCTGGCGGCGCGGGGATCTTCGTAGTGGTGTTTCTCGTGTTCGATGGCATCGCGTTCAGCCTGGCTCAGAACGAAGTCGTCCTGTTTGCTGCTGCATGCCCCTTGCCCCTGTGGGGTCTGATTATTGTGACACTGACATTGCTGGCTCATGACTTGACCTTTGGTGGCTTGTCCTTTTACTGCTCGTCCGGCGATCCCGATTCCCGGCCATGGCCGGGAGGCGGGATCACTTAACGGTCCACATCCGACATAACGAAATCGATACTGCCCAGATAGACGATGAGGTCCGACACCATGCTGCCCTTGATCACCGAGGGGATCTGCTGCAGGTGAGCAAAGCTCGGGGTGCGGATCCGGGTCCGGTAGCTCATGGTGGAGCCGTCACTGGTCAGGTAGTAACTGTTGACCCCCTTGGTCGCCTCAATCATCTGGAACGACTCGGCAGCGGGCATCACCGGGCCCCACGACACTTGCAGGAAGTGGTTGATCAGGGTCTCGATGTGCTGCAGGGTGCGCTCTTTGGGCGGCGGTGTGGTGAGGGGATGATCCGCCTTGAAGGGACCCTCCGGCATGTTCTTCATGCACTGCTCGATGATCGACATGCTCTGGCGGATCTCCTCGATCCGCACGGTGGCTCTGTCGTAGGCATCGCCATTGCTGCCGACCGGCACTTCAAAGTCGAACTGATCGTAACCGGAGTAGGGGCGCCACTTGCGTATGTCGAAGTTGAGGCCGGTGGCGCGCAATCCGGCCCCCGTGGTGCCCCAGGACAACGCCTGCTCGGTGGTGTAGGCAGAGACGCCTATGGTTCGACCGCGAAGAATGCTGTTGCGCATCGCCGCTTTTTCGTAATCCATCAGCCGCTTGGGCAGCCAGCTCAGCAGGTTGTCCTGCACCAGCCGCTGCCATCCCTTCGGCAGGTCGTGGGCCACACCGCCGATACGGAACCAGGCCGGGTGCATGCGGGCACCGGTGATCGCTTCGATGATGGTGTAGATCTTCTGCCGGTCGGTGAAGGTGAAGAAGACCGGGGTCATGGCCCCCACGTCCTGGATATAGGTCCCGAGGAACAAGAGGTGGCTCTGGATGCGGAACAGCTCCGCCATCATCACCCGGATCATGTCGACCCGCTGCGGCACCTTGATGCCGGCCAGCTTCTCGACCGCCAGCACATAGGGGAGGTTGTTCATCACCCCGCCCAGATACTCGACCCGGTCGGTATAGGGGATGTAACTGTGCCAGGACTGGCGCTCACCCATCTTCTCGGCACCGCGATGGTGATAGCCGATGTCGGGCACGCAGTTGCGGATCTCCTCGCCATCGAGCTGCAACACCAACCGGAAGGCACCGTGGGCAGAGGGATGGTTGGGGCCGAGGTTGAGGAACATGTAGTCCTCGTTCTCGTTGCCGCGGGCCAGTCCCCACTCTTCCGGTTTGAACAGCAGGTTCTCCTGCTCCATGTCCTGTTTGGCGGCATCGAGCATGAAGGGATCAAATTCGGTGGCGCGCGCCGGGTAATCCTTGCGCAGTGGGTGACCCTGCCAGCTCTTGGGCATCATGATGCGGGTCAGATGGGGGTGACCGTCGAAGGTGATGCCCATCAGATCCCACACTTCCCGCTCGTACCAGTTGGCATTGGGGAAGTGGTTGGTGATGGTGGGCAGATGCAGGTCACTTTCGGCCAGCGCCACTTTCAACATCACATCGGCGTTACGGTCGATGGAGATGAGGTGATAGAAGACGGTGAAATCGCTCTGGGGCAGACCGTCGCGATGGCTGCGCAGCCGCTCATCGGTGGCGCTGAGATCAAACAGCATCACAAACGGGGAGGGCACCTTGCGCAAAAAGCCCATCACATCCTGCAGCAGTTCGCGGGGGAGCCAGACCACCGGCACGCCGGTGCGCGTGGTCTGCACGGTGAAGTGCTCGGCCCCGAAGTGGGCAAACAGTTCGCCAATCACTTTGGCATCCTTGTGGTCGCTGGGCTGCCACTGGGCCATGGCGTAATTGCTGGGAAAATCACGAGTCAGTTTCATGGTCAGATCTCATCCGGCGTGCGCAGGTTGGTCACATTGATCCGTTCGCCGCGCTTGCGCTCTTTTTCGGCCTGCATCTGGGGACGGTAGATCCCCTGATCGCCCACCACCCAGGAGAGGGGGCGGCGCTCTTTGCCGATGGAGTCCTGCAGCAGCATCAGGGCTTGCAAAAAGGCTTCGGGACGGGGCGGGCAACCCGGAATGTAGACGTCGACCGGCAGGAACTTATCCACCCCCTGCACCACTGAATAGATGTCATACATGCCGCCGGAGTTGGCACAGGCCCCCATGGAGATCACCCACTTGGGTTCGAGCAGCTGTTCATACAGGCGCTGGATGACTGGCGCCATCTTGATGAAGGGGGTCCCTGCAATCACCATGAAATCGGCCTGACGGGGCGAAGCGCGGATAACTTCGGCGCCGAAGCGGGCCACATCGTGGGGGGAGGTGAAGGCGGTACACATCTCCACGTAGCAGCAGGAGATGCCGAAGTTGTAAGGCCAGAGGGAGTTTTTGCGGCCCCAGTTGACTGTGTCTTGCAGCACCTCCTCGAGACGGCCCATCATGATGCCGCGCGTCGCTTCTTGCGCCAGTGGGTCATCGACGGTCTGGCGCTGCTCCTGGGGGTAGCGCTCAACGGGTGCATCCGGGTCAATCCGGGTCAGGGTGTACTTCATGGTGCAACCTCAAGGAAAGGGTCTGTGGTTCAATCACTGTTTTTGTTGTTCAACTGCGGTTTGCGCGGTGACCAGTCCAGTGCGCCGATGCGCCAGAGGTAGATCAGGCCGATAAGCAGCAGTCCGATGAAAATGGTGGCTTCAATAAAGCCGACCCAGCCGCTCTCCCGCACGGAGACAGACCAGGCAAACAGGTAGAGCGCCTCGACGTCGAAGATGACGAAGAACATGGCGACCAGATAGAACTTGGCGGAAAAACGCAGGCGGGCACTGCCGACCGAGTCGACACCAGATTCAAATGGCTTGTTCTTGGTGCGGCCGTAGGCGCGACCTCCCAGCAGGGCGGCGAGGCCTATCATCACCAGACAGATGGTGATGGCACCGATGACATAAATGGCAAAAGCCCAATGTTGAGCAGAAATATCAGCAAACATAGAGGTTTTTCCTAACCAAATTAATCAAGCGACTTAACAATAATGTTACGCATTATGACACTTTCGCACTGATTTACATGTCATTTTTACGGGTTAATTATTAATCGGTTAACCGGTAATTAAATTTTGTTAAGAAGCGCACTTTTTTGTTGGTTATGGCGGGCGAGAAAGGCCTGGAAAGCGCAGAGTGCTGCTCCTCGTCATCACCTGAAAGGCGTATGTCGCGTGCGGAGCAGGATCAGGTCGGTATCGCGGGCAGGGGGCACTGGCGGGAGAAGAGCGTGATGGCGGGTGAGATAGGGGGTGGCAAGAGCAATAAAAAGAGAGGCTTTCAAGCCTCTCCTGTCATCGCGTTCCGGTTTCGAGCGTGGGGCGGTCAGGGTTTATTGGCGACCAGCAAGACCTGATCCGGGTAGGCGCCAATGGAGCGAAGACCGATATCTCCCGAGGTGATATCCAGATACGCCCGCTGACCATTGGCGGAGGTCACCGTGCTGCTCATCAGATAGACATAGCCCTCATTGACCTCTTTACCGCCCCCCGCCATGGCGCGCGGGAAAATGGCTTCATTGAGAGAGGGCTGGTAGCAGGCATGCTCGACCAGGGTTGCCAGCTCCTTGATGTCGGGCAGGCGCCACTGGCTGATACCGCCGAAGTGATAGAGTGCATGGCTGCTGTCACTGCGGATCCGCTCCGCCACTTGCAGCCCCTGCTGCCAGTAGTAAACGGTCGGTTCCCCCAGGCAACTGTTGCCACTCCATGTCTGCCCCAGTTTGCAGCGCATCCAGGTGAGGCCGGTGTGTTGATCCGTGACGGTGCCGTTGCCATGGTCAAGAAAACGGGCAGAGGGGGCGGTGCGATCCATGGTGTCATCACAAATGGCAGCACCGTGGGCCAGGGGGGCCATCAGTGCCAGCATGGCGAACGAAAAGCGATAAAGGCTCATGATATTCCTCGGATTATTGGGGAGTAGCGACCAGTCGTACTTGCATCAGCTCGATATATTCATCTTGCTGCACCCGTGCGGGATAGGTGGTGCCCGCATCTTCTCCCAGGAGCAGGACTGTGCGTTTGCTGATGGGGCCACCGGAGAAGCGCTGGGCGGTGTTGCTGGTGGCGCTCCAGTAGTAGCCATGGTAGGTGTCATCTTCCGAGGGGGCGATATCCGGGAAGTAACGGGTATCCACGATGATGCGCTGACCCAGCGGGTCCTTGGCCAGGCTGCCGTAGTGCATCAGTGACATCAGCTCACCCATGGTGGGCAGCCGCCACTGGCTGATGCCGCAGCGCTGCTCGCCATTGAGCCACTGCTGATACGCGCGGGTGGTCAGCATGGTGGTCAGCGCCTGTGCCCGGACGAGGGCCGCCAGATCTCCTTCGGCGGTGAGCTGTTCGATCCTCTTATGAATATGCTGGTAGGCCGCTTGCTGCTCGCCTGCGGTCGCCTTGAACTGCTCATCCTCATAGGCAAAGGGTCTGCTTTTCCAGGCCGGGCTCAAGGGATCGTCCGATTTGACCTCCCACACCAGACCGGTATTGAGATCCTTGACGCACTGCCAGCTCGGCGCGTTGTCGGGGAGAACCTGACCGCGATCATCGAGTTTGCGATAGGCAAGCTGGGGACGAGTGCGATTCCAGCTGGCATCTTGTCCCGGATAGTCATCGGGTTCCTGTTCCAGCAGCGGGTCGTTGCCATCGCTGAAGGTGGTGACGCCGGTGACGGTTAGCAGGTTGCGTGGCTGCTGCTGCACCAGCAGGGTCAGCAGCTTGCTTTGGGTATCTTCAGCAAACTGGCCGTTGCGCTGCCACTCCTGAGCCAATTGCGCCAGCATCAGGCTGATGGCGCGATAGCTGGTGGTGAGCAACTGGGTCTCCTTGGCGGTGGCAAGGCGTGCGCGGGCCTGTTGCTGCAAGCTGGTCGCCACCTGCTGCAGCGCCTGATCAAACTGGCCGAGGCCCGCGAGGGCCACGCGGTCGCTGCCCGGTTGCAGCGGGGCGAGATCGGCCAACAGCTGCGTCAGTGCGCGATCGGCGGCCACCCCTTCGGCAATGTGGCTCTGCAACAGGGTGCTGAGCAGGGTCGGTTGTAGCCGTTGTGGATCCCCTTTGGCGGCCGGATGTGCCAGCAGCAGGCCTCCGCTCCTCGGTACGAACAGCAGGGGCGAGTTGACGATGTTGGCCGAACGGCTGACCAGGGCCACAACTCCTTCGCCGCTGACGGCAGGGTCGGCAGGATCACATTGCCAGTTCTGATCCAGATCGGCGCACAGGGTACCGGCAGTCGGCAGGGCGACATCGACCCGGTAGTCCGGGATCGCCAGTGGTGCGTTATCTTCCCCGCCGCCACAGGCGCTGAGCAGGGCTGAGAGGGTTGCAATAACCAGTACGGATGGTTTCACTTCACATTCCTTGATTCGGTCACAGGTTCACGGGGGCGGTAACCCCCGTGGTACAGGATTCAACGGCGCGGGGTGCTCCGACGCCAGAGGCGGGGCCAGAGGGCCAGCAACAGCAGCAGGGGGGAAGTCGTGCCGCCACCCCCTTCATCCTGCTCAAGGGGAATGATGCCGGTGTTGGGCAGGGCTTCATCCTTGTCGCAGCGGGCGCCGACTTGCTGGGCTACCCGCCAGTTGCGCAACTGACCGGTGTCACCGGCGCTGGTGTCGTTGATCTCCAGCAGCCAGCGGCCAGCGAGCGGTTCGCCGTGCAGCTTGTCCAGCGATTCGAACGGTACCAGTTCACGGGGAAACTCCCCCTTGAGCCGGGTATGGCTGGCGTAACCCTTGTTCCACAGGCTGATCCGGGTGCCGTAAGGGGAGGTGAGCCAGATCTCCAGCTGCTCCAGCTTGCTGTGCTCCAGATCGAGGGCGACTACGAATCCGCTGTCGATGCGGGCCTTGCTCTCGGGCAGGGTGAGAGTGAAGCGGGACAGGCCGTGCCGCTCATCGCTCACCGCATCCTTGATCTGGCCACCCTGGCCGATGGCCCGCTGCCAGAGCGGTTCACCGATCGGCAGTTGCAGGTCAAGGCGGGTCTGGCGCTCGGTGGGGCTGGGCAGGGTGAGCTGGAACTGCAGCGGCAAGGTGACCGCCTCGCCACAGGTCAGGTTGCTCGCTGCTTCCAGCGGCAGGGTCCAGCGGGCGGTGCCATCGGCGTTGAGCTCTCCCTGCCAGTGACCGTCACCCATGAGCCCCTTGCTCGGGAGCAGGTTGGCGTCAGCCACGGTCAGGGGGCGGCCGCTCTGGTTGGTCAATTCGATGGCGAGGCTCTTTTTCTCCCCGGGCAGCAGGTAGCTGTCATCGGCAAGGCGGGCCGCGATGGGCGTGGGCAGCAGGGCGTGGTGGCGGAAGGCCTGCTCCAGCAGCTTGCCATAATTGCGATCCGGATAGAGGCGGTTGGCGGTATCCACGGTGACGCGCGCCAGCTGGGGCATCCGCACCTGCGGGCCGAGGCCGAAGTGGGATTCAATCAGCAGGGTATCGAACTCGTCACGGGCTACCTCGCCATATTGTTCAACGGCCTGGCGCAGCGCGGTGAAGAGCGGGGTGCCCCACAGCTGGTCGCCGTTGCTGCCGTTGATGGTGAGGTGAGCCGGATAGAGGAAGCCCGGATGATAGCGCGCCCGCAGATCATCGAGCTGACGGGGCGTCCGGCCGCTGATCCTGGCATCCCAGTTGAAGACCATGAAAGGCTCGAACTGGCGAGCCTCTGGACTACGCTGGCGCCAGCTGGCGGCCAGATAGTCGCTAAAGCCCTCGCCGATGGCGCCCCAGTCACCCTCTTCTCCCATGTCGGGCAGGATATGGTGCTGCACCGCATGGCCAAACTCGTGCCAGATCACCATGGGATCTTCCGCGTCGGGCACCCCTATCCGGCCAATTTCCAACCGGCGCAGGAAGGGGTCATAGAGAGAGTTGTCCTGCTCCCCGGCATCGGTATCGATGGCCAGGGGGCCGCCCATCAGCGTCGGGTAGCCAAGGGATTCCACATGGCGCTGGGCCAGATCCAGATGGTAGTAGCCATTGATATCGAGGAAGGCGGGCTGCTGGTGATCCAGCTGGAAACCATCGGCATCAGGGCTGCTAAAGGGGGCAGTTTCCGGCGCCGTGCCATCCACGACCCGGGCGCGTGGGCCATTTAGCTGGTAGGTGTCATCCACCTTTTGTACCGTGAGCGGCACGGTGCGATAGGCCCGGTTGTCCAGCACCAGATCGTGGCGCCACAGCAGGTTGCCATCTTGCAGTTGGGTGCGTGGGTCGAGGGCAAAGATACGGGCCTGCACCGTAGCCGCTTCCCCTGTCAGCGGGACCGCTTCGGCACGGGTGTTGGCCTCTTGCAGCGTGCGCCCCAGCAGGGCGCTGCCATCGCAGGTGACAAACAGTTGCCAGTGGCTGCTTTTGCTGTTGCCCGGCTGGCTTTCCACCGCCAGCAGACGCCAGGCCGCAGTTAGGGTGTCGCCATCCTGCCAGTACCAGGGCTGGGCTTCGTCACTGCCAGCGAATTGCCACACCGTACTATCCAGCGTGGCGGTATAGGCATCCACCCCGGCGCGGCTTGCTTCATCACATGGAGCCGCCTGTGCCTGCATCAGCCGGGTATTGTGATAAAGGCGCCACGGGCGACCCTGCTCATCGAGACTGACGGCGGCCATCAGGCCGGCGATCGGTGCGCCATTGAGCTGCTGGCGATAATGCAGATAGTGGCCCAGCTTGCCTTGGCGCTGATAGGCCGGGGCATCACTCAGGGTGACGCCGAGCTGCTGTTCGAGCCAGAGGCGGGTATCGGCCGGGGCGTCCTGTTCGACAAAACGCAGTTCGGCGGCCTGAGTGGAAAAGCCAGCCAGCCCCAGCAAGAGGGCGGGCAACAGGGGTTTCATAATGGTACTCCCAATCAGCGGCAGGGTCATTGGTTGATCCCCGCCAGATGCAACAAGAAGGCAAATTCACGAGCCCGATCGCCACCACCGGCGCGGTGGCCTCCCTCCAGTTCGGTCAGCAGCAGGTAGGGGCCGGAACCCGTGCTGTGCTCCCGCAGGCGGGCCAGCCACTTGACCGGCTCCCAGTAGGGCACCTGGCTGTCGTGCAGGGCGGTAGTGACCAGCAGGGGCGGGTAGGGGGCGCGGTGCAGGTTGTCGTAGGGGCTGATGCGGCGCATCGCCTGATACTCTGCGGGCTTGGCCGGATTGCCCCACTCCTGATACTCCTGACGGGTCAAGGGGAGGGCAGGATCGCTCATGGTGCCGAGCATATCGACGAAGGGAACCTGCAACACGGCGCCGCTAAAGAGTGTCGGTTGCTGGTTGAGGGCCGCAGCAACCAGCGTGCCCCCCGCGCTGCCCCCCATGGCAAACAGGGGCAGGGGAGCAGAGTCGGGCGACCAGTGGCGCAGGACGCTACCTGCGGCGATAAAGTCGCTGATGCCGTTCTGCTTGTGGATGCCCCGTCCGTCGCGGGTCCACTGCTCCCCCAGCATGCCGCCGCCGCGCACATGGGCGATGGCGTAGACAAAGCCCCGATCCAGCAGGCTTAACAGCTCTTTCTGGTAGTAGGGGCGCATCGGCGTGCCATAGGCGCCATAGCCGTAGAGCAGTACGGCGCGAGGGGCCAGATCCTTGCGCCACACCAGCGAGACAGGCACCCGGGTGCCATCGGCAGAGGTGATCCAGCGCCGCTCGCTCTGATAGGGCAATGCTTTATTGCCTGCGGTGTGCTGGTCGTTGATCCAGTGGCCGCTGGTCAAATCCAGCCAGCGCTGGCCGGGGGGCTGACTCAAGCCCTGACTGCGCACCAGAATGCGGTCGCTGGCCGGGTCATGTTCTCCTTGCAGCCAGCCGGTACCGGCGCCACTGGCCAGCGGCAGGCGCTGGCGTTCATGGCCGTTGCGATCGAGCAGGGCGAGCCAATCCTCCCCCTGCTGGCGAAACTGCACCACCAGATGGCGATCAAACAGTCGCCACTTCTCGGGATCGCCGAGATCCTCCTCTTTGGCGGGCCACAGGCGCTGCCACTCACCGAGCGGCGTGCTGGCTGAGTAGAGGGCAAACGTCCCCTCTCGGTTGCTCTTGATCACCCAGCCAGACTGGCTGTCCAGATAGTATTCCACCCCGCGCTGGCGGGGTTTGACCTGCTGCGGCTTGCCCGAGTCGAGCAGGTACTGCTCCGAGCTGTCGTGGTTGTTGCCCTGCAACACCAGATGCTGGCCATCCGTGGTGCGATAGAGGCTGAGCAGCCAGGCGGGATCCTGCTCCTCATAGAGAGTCTGCTCCTGGCCATCCTGCCAGCCGCGCAGCTGCCAGGGGCGCAGGGTGTAGCGCTCGTTGGCGATGCTGTAGAGGGTGCGACCATCTTGTGACCAGGCGAGATCAGCGCTGCGCTGCGCCAAACTGGCCAGCGCCTTGCCGCTTTGGAGATCGAGCAGGGTGACCTGATAGTCGAGATCGCCGCGCCTGTCTTCGGCGATGACCAGTGTGCGGTTATCCGGGCTCAGGGCCCAGCCGCCCGCTTCGTAATAGCCCTCGCCCGCTCTGGCGGGAAGCCGTTGCTGCACCTTGCCCCCGTGGCGTTGCCAGAGTGAGCCATCCGGGCGCAGCAGCCATGCCTGATCGCCGCGGACAAGCCAGTTCTCTGGCACAGATTCCCCCGCCGGATGACGGGCAAACTCGGCGCGCAAGGTCGCTTCCAGCGGCTGCTGGGTGGCGAGTTGCTGCTCGCTCCAGCGATTTTGCTGCTTGAGCAGGGCGAGTATGGCCGGGTTGCTACGGCTCTCGTCCCGCAACCAGAAGTAGGGATCCTGGCGTACGGGATTGCCTGAAATCAGGTGCGATTGGGACGGGATCGGGGGTGGCAGGGCCTCTTGCGCCCACGCCAACGGGGCGGCCAACAGGGCCGCCATGATTGCATGATGCTTCATCACATCCCCACGAAACGGTAGCTGAGGCTGGCTGACAGGTAGCGGCCGCTCTGGCTGTAGAGGGAGGTGTCGCTGCCAGCCGGGAGTCCGGCCACATCCTGATAGCGGACATAGCGGGTATCGAGCAGGTTGCCGATGGTGGCATTGACCTTGAGCGCCTCGGTGATCTGCCAGTCGCCGGTGAGATCCAGGCTGAACCAGCCTGCGCTGCTCTGGCAGGCACCGTTGTAGCCCGTCTGCGCATTGGCGCACTGGGGCACCTTGGTCATGGCGGCGGCATAGTTGCCACTGAGCTCAACCCCCCAGTCGAGCTGTTGCCAGCGCAGGGTGGTGTTGCCTTCCAGCGGTGTCTGGGTGCGCAGCGGCTCACCGCGGTGATCCTTGCCATCCATCCAGGCCAGATTGGTCGAAAGCTCCCACTCGTCGCTCAGCCAGAGGCTGGCGGCCAGCTCGGCGCCCCAGGTTTCTGCTTTGGCAACGTTGCGATATTGGCGCAGGAAGACACCGTCATCGAGGCGAAAACCGGTCTGGCGCCAGTCGATGAAGTTGTAGTAGCGGTTGTAGAAAACGGCCGGTTTGACGCTCCAGTTGTCGCTTTGGCCATTCACTCCCCACTCCAGACTGTGGCTGGTCTCCTCCTTGAGGTTGGGGTTGGCAATGATCTCGAATGGCGGCATGGCAAAGTAGTGGGGAATGTTGCCGTAAACCTGATCGTAAGCGGGGGCGCGGAAGCCGTTGGCATAGCTGAGCCAGCTGCGCCATGTTTCGTTGAAGCGGTAACTGGCCGCCACACTGGGGGAGAGGTGGTCGCTGTGGTTCTCGGCCAGATTACTGTCCGGTGCGCGCAGGCGCTGGCGGTCAAAGCGCAGGGTCGGGGTAAACTGCCAGCTGCCCAGATCGATCACATCGCTCAGCCAGATGCCATCGCGGCGGGTCTCTGCCTTGCTGAAGGGGGCTTTCTGTCCCTGGGTGGTGATGCCATCTTCCAGGGTCAGATTGCTGACCGGCCGCTCGTGGTTGGCCTGCTCCAGCTCCACACCGTAGCTGAAGGTGTGATCCAGCGAGCCGGTGCTCAGCTTGCTCTGCAACTCCAGCTCGCTGCCAAGGCGCAGCTCCTCGAACGTGGAGAGGGTGCGCTGGCTGCGATATCTGGGATAGCCGCTCAGGGCATCGTTGCGCAGCAGCTGGCGCTGGTTGGCTTCGTTGCGTGACTGGTTGCCAAACAGGCTCCAGTTGAGGGTATCGACCATGCCCAGATCGTTGGCTTCCCAACTGAACTTGCCGCCCTGGGTGCGCTGATCGCCATCTTCCTGAAAACCGACCACGTCCCAGCTGCCATCGGGTTGGGGCACCGCTTTGGGCCCCATCTGGCGTTTGGCGTGATCCTCGTAGTAGTCCAGCTCCAGCCGCAGAGCGTGATGGGCATTGAGGGGGAGGCGGCTGCTGGTGGAGGCACTCATGCCATCCAAATCAGCCGGAATACGGCTCTCTTCAAAGTTGGCGGTTTCGTTGCCGCGCCAGCCGGAGAGGCGCAAGAGATGTTCGCTCTCCAACGCCCGCACAGCGCCGGTCATGCTGAGCTTCTTCTTGTTGCTGTCGCCACCGTAGAGAGTCTTGGCCGCCAGATAGCTATCTTGCTGTTGCAGATAATCTTCCGGCTGCTTGGTATTCATCACCACGGTGCCGCCGATGGCATCGGAGCCATGCAGGGAAGAGCCGGCCCCCTTGGCCACCTCAATCTGTTTGATGTCATCGAGGTCGAAGTTGAAGCGACCTACCTTGTCATTGATGTTGTCGGCGCCAAAGCCGTCGCTGACGCGCACCCCATCCTTGATCAGCAGGATACGGTTGCCACCGATGCCGCGCACGCTGATGTTCTGCGGTCGCCCGGCAGAGCCGGTGACCGAGACACCGGGGATCTTGCGAAACACATGAGTCAGCTCGCTGGCGACCTGACGGTCCAGCTCTTCCTGGGTGATGACGGTGATGGAGCCGGAAACATCGGAGAGTTTCTGTTGTACCCGTTGCCCGGTGACAATGATGGTGTCGTCGCTGCGAGCCTTCTCCACAGGGGGAAGATCGGCCGCGCCAGCGGAGGCACACAGGAGTGCCGGCCATGCCTGAAGCAGTTTGTTCATAATGATAATTGTTTTTATTTAAGCCTGAGGGGCGGCATTATTGCAGAGGCCTGACCACTTGACAATAAATGGCAATCATTATCATTAAGATCTTATGGTGTTGATATTATTGAGTTATTTGTTTTTAAAAAGAGGCTCCCGCGCGAAGCGGGAGCGGGGGGATCAGGGCTTGAGCAGTTGCAGTGACTCTTCTGCTGCCTTGCCTTGGGAGAGGGTGATATCGACCCGGCGGTTCGCCTGGCGATGTTCGGGGGTGTCATTGGCAAAGCGGGGTTGGGTGTCGGCAACACCCTGAGCGATGACTCGTCTGGCATCCAGCTGGGGGTTGGTCAGCATGGTCTGCACGATGGAAGAGGCTCGCAGCACCGAGAGCTCCCAGTTGTTGCGATAGAGCTCCACCGGCGCCTGGGTGTTGTCGGTATGACCGGTGACAACTACCTGCCCCGGGATGTTGGCCAAAATGCCGGCGATCTTGTTGACCAGCGGGATGAACTGGGGCTGCAGGAACGCCGAATCGGCGGGAAACAGCGCCTTCTCGCCGATGCGGATCACCAGCTGACTGCCAAGCTGCTCGACCTCCAGATCCTTCGATTCAATCTGGGCCTTTAGCTGCTGCTCCAGCTTCTGCTTGGTCACCTGCACCCACTCCTGCTCCTGGGTCTTGTGGGGCCAGGCTTCGGTGGCGCTCGGTTTTTCCGAGGCACCTATGGTCTCGTTGAAGGGGTCCGATGCCGCCATGGGGGCATCTTTCTCCAGCACAGTCTCCTCTTTCGGGCTGCTCGGCGTAGTTTTTGATTCTGGCTCGAGAATCCCTGTGCCCCCCTGCATCAAGGGGGAGCCGGCAGGCGGGGAGATGAGGCCGATTTTACCCAGCGACTCGATAAAGCCCTGGATAAGCACCCGGGTTTCGGACTGCTTGGCCATGGCAAAGGAGTAGAGCACCACAAACAGGGCGAACAGCAGGGTCATGAAGTCGGCATAGGAGACCAGCCAGCGTTCATGGTTCTCCGGTGCTTCAGCCTTTTTCTTTTTGGCCACCGTGACCTCCCAGATAAGGTTCGAGGGTAACTTGCAGGCGCGCTTGGGATTCGCCATCAACGATGCAGAGAATGCCGGTCAGGGTCATCTCCTTGTAGTGGCGGATCTGGTGGGCAAACCCTTTGTAGCGGTTGCCGAACGGCAAGAAGATCAGGTTGGCTGCGGATACCCCGTAGATGGTAGCGATAAAGGCCACCGCGATGGCGCCGCCCAGCTTGTCGGGGGCATCCAGCAGACCCATGGCGTGGATCAGGCCAAACACCGCCCCGACGATCCCCATGGTCGGGCAGTAGCCGCCCATGGCTTCGTAGAATTTGACCGTCTGTTCGAGATCTTCCTGCTCGAACTCGATCTCGTTCTCCAGCACCTCGTGTATCTTGGTTTTCTCGTAACCATCAACCATCATCTGCACTCCTTTCTTCAGGAAAGGATCCTTGATCTCGTCGATCATCCCTTCCAGCGCCAGCATGCCGCTGCGGCGGGCGTTGCCTGCCAGGGTCTCCAGCAACTGGGCCTGTTCATGCATGTCGAGCTTGAGGGGGGAGAGCAGCCATTTGAAACGCTTCATGGTGCTGCCGACGACGGAGAAAGGGAACTGGGTCAGCGCAGCACCTATGGTGCCACCGATCACAATGAGGAATGCGGGCAGATCGAGCAGTGCACTGGGGTGCCCCCCCTCGATCATGTTGCCGCCAAGGATGGCGATCAACGCCAGCACCAAGCCAATCAAGCTCATTTTTTACACGTCCCTGTATGGTGATAATCGCTAGTGTAGCTAGTTAAGTATCAGTTTTTCAAAATGATATCCAATCGCTGAGCAATTAATCGGCGTGGTATGTGGCAGCGGGTGTCGCGCACAAAGCGGGGAGAGGCAAACGTTGTTATGGCATCAGTGGCGAGAGACTGACTAAGAGCGAAACAGTCTGCGGCTACTATAGTGCGCAATCATCCAGAGCCGGGAATCCATGAAGCACAATAAAGATCTTCTCCTCTCGGGACCATATCCTGGTGATTAGGTGACGTCATCATCAAGAAGGCGACCATCAGGTCGCCTTCTTGTTTCGTATTTTGCAGTATATGGCTCGATGTCAGAGGGGCGATCAGAGCACCATGGCTGCAATCCAGCCGAAGATCACCAGCGGGATGTTGTAGTGAATAAAGGTGGGCACCACGCTGTCCCAGATATGGTCGTGCTGGCCATCGGCGTTGAGGCCGGATGTCGGGCCCAGGGTAGAGTCGGAGGCCGGTGACCCCGCATCTCCCAGCGCGCCAGCGGTACCGACCAGCGCGATGATCGCCATCGGTGAGAAGCCGAGCTGCAGACAGAGCGGCACATAGATGGTGGCGATGATGGGCACGGTGGAGAAGGAAGAGCCGATCCCCATGGTGATGAGCAGGCCCACCAGCAGCATCAGGAAGGCGGCGATCCCCTTGTGCTGGCCGATGCCGGAGGCGACCACCTGTACCAGAGAGTCGACCCCGTGGGTTGCCTTCATCACCGCGGCAAAACCGGCGGCGGAGATCATGATGAAGCCGATCAGCGACATCATGCGCACCCCCTGGGTGAAAGCATCCTGGCTTTCGCGAAACTTGATGACGCCGCCGCAGGTGAAGATGACAAAACCGGCCAGCGCACCCAGTACGATGCTGTTGGTCATCAACTGCAGCCCCAGTGCTACACCAATGGCCAGCAGGGCCACCCAGATATGAGTGAGGTTGAGCTCGACCGCTTCGGGCTCGGCATCCAGGATCTTGGCCAGATCGTACTGGCGCGGTTTGCGATAGCTGATGAATACCGCAATCAGCAGGCCCAGTACCATACCGGCAACCGGAATGGCCATCGCCAGCGGGATCTGGCTGGTGGTGATGGGCACGCCGTTATCGATCAGGTTCTTGGCCAGAATGTTATTCAGGAAGATGCCACCAAAGCCGACCGGCAGCACCATATAGGTAGCTGTCAGGCCAAAGGTGATGACACAGGCCACCTGACGACGGTCGATCTGCATCTGCGCCATCACATGCAGCAGCGGCGGGATCAGGATGGGAATAAAAGCGATGTGAACCGGGATCAGGTTCTGGGACGAGATAGCCACGGCCAGCACGGAAGAGAGCAGCAGGGTTTTGACCCACATGATGCGGGTCGAGCTGGCATCCTTGCCCAACTGGCTGATCACCTTGCGGGCCAGCAGGTCGGTGATCCCGGAGCGGGAGATGGCAACTGCAAAGGCGCCCAGCATGGCGTAGGAGAGGGCAATCTCGGCGCCACCGCCCAGGCCACCGCTGAAGGTGGTGAGGGTATCTGTCAACGACAACCCGCCCACCAGACCGCCCGCAATGGCACCCAGCGCCAGCGAGACCACCACATTGATCCGCAGCAGACTGAGCACCAGCATCAGCCCGACTGCGATAACAACTGGATTCATTTGATTTCCTTATAGTTTGTTATTGCTGTCTGTCATGTGAAGGGGAGTTAGTTTGCGAAAAATGTGACAAATGTCGAGAAAAAAATCAGTCAAACCCCTCATATTGCAGCAGCATGTGGCACAAGGTTGCTCAACCTGAGGGTTTGTGACCTGTTTGTCTCCGTGCATCCCGCGCTCAGCGGTGGATAGTGACCTTGATAGCGATTTCCGGTGCGCTGTGCAATCAATCACTTCCCCAAAAAGCGAAGGCTGCCAGTGGCAGCCTTCATCCGTTTATTCTTGTCCCTCATCATCGGTAGGGGCATCGGTTGTGTCATCATCCGGATGCGCAGGCGGCCAACCCCCCATGCTCTTCCAGCGGTTAACGATATGACAGAACAGCTCTGTGGTGCGTTCGGTGTCATAGAGGGCAGAGTGCGCCTCTTTATTGTCAAACGGGATGCGGGCGCTCTGGCACGCTTTGGCCAGCACGGTCTGCCCCAGCGCCAATCCGGAGAGAGCAGCGGTGTCGAAGGTGGCAAATGGGTGGAACGGATTGCGCTTGAGGCGAGCGCGCTCGGCGGCAGCCATCACGAAGCCGTGATCAAAGGTGGCGTTGTGGGCCACTATGATGGCGCGGCCGCAATCCTGCTCCTTCATCCCCTTGCGGATCCCCTTGAAGATCTCGGTCAGCGCCTCTTTTTCCGAGACAGCGCCACGCAACGGGTTGTAGGGATCGATGCCGGTGAACTCCAGCGCGGCCTTTTCCAGGTTGGCCCCTTCGAAGGGCTCGACATGAAAGTGGAATATGTGATCGGGAACGAGCCAACCCTGCTCATCCATTTTCAGGGTGTAAGCCGCTATCTCGAGCAGGGCATCGGTCTTGGCGTTGAACCCGGCTGTTTCAACATCGATGACGACGGGGTAAAAACCACGGAAACGGCCCTTGAGGGTATGAACTGCGTCGGTCATGGGATCTCGGTCGGGATAAAATGAGGCGGCATTATGGCAAAAAAGCACAGGCTTGTCCCCCCATCCCGTTGCAGTAAGCCGCTTACAATGCAGTGCCTGGTTTCAGTATCGGTGCAGCCACCAGCGGGCGGCTATCAACGCCGTGAACGACCCCAGCAGGGCGCTGGCCAGCACATCCACCGGCCAGTGCATCCCCATCACCATGCGCGACAGACCAATTCCCAGTGCCCACAGAGGCAGCAGCCAGACGCCCGTGGGAGCGCGGGCCAGCCAGATAAGGCCGAAAAATTGGGCCAGGCTGATGGCGGCGATGCTGTGGCCGGAGGGGAAGGCGTAGTTCACCTCGGCCTGCCAGTGGTGGCCGAGCCACTCAGGCAGGGCCAGCAACTGGCTGGCGGCATGAACCTGTTCGCTACGCACATCGACGCTACTGGCGTAGAAGCTCTTGATAGCCGGGATCAGCGCCTGACTCTCCAGCCAGATCAGATAGGGTCTGGGCTCTTCGGTCAGGTGCTTGATCAGGCTCTTGAGCACCCAGTCGCTGGCTAGCAGGGCCGCCAGTGCACACCCCAGCGCAATGAAGGAGGCCCACTCCAGTCTCAGTTTGTAGCGGGTCAGCAGCAGCAAGAGAGCGCCACTGAGCCCGATCCCGGGAATATCGACCATGCGGGTGAGGGCGTATGACCACCATAACCAGCCTGAATGCAGGGAGTCGATCAGAAAAGGCTGCCAGGGCAGGGTGGCGAGCAGCAGCAGGGGCAGGATCAGCAGGGCAGTGAATCCAAGCACCTGACTGCGGGTGAGTGAGGAGACAGAGAGCGACGAGAAATGTGGCGGCATGGTGAATATGGGCGATCGCGAAAAAGAGGGGCATTGTGCCACCGTGACATGCCCGGACAAAGCCGAGCAGCACGTTTGTTACCTCTGCTTACACATTTGTGGCGACATCCTCGGTTTGAACGGCAGAAGAGAGTGGCCACCGAACAATGTGGTCCCCTTTCGCGCCTGATTGCATCACAGGCTGAAATCTCGGGCGGCTTTGCGCTAGAATGGCTCCCCCGTGGCGGTTGTGACCAAAGAGAGCCCGATGAAGATAGTCGTTGATGAGAATATGCCCCATGCCGTGGAGCTGTTTGCCGAATTTGGCGAGGTGGTCGCCTTGCCCGGACGGCAGATGCAGGCCCGCGATCTGCTGGATGCCGATGTGCTGCTGGTGCGTTCGGTCACCCGCGTCAACGGCGATTTGCTGGCGACCAGCCCCAAACTCGGGTTTGTCGGCACCGCCACCATAGGCACCGACCATGTGGACAAGGCGCTGCTGGCAAGCCGCAATATTCCCTTCTTCAGCGCCCCCGGTTGCAACAAGTATTCGGTGGGGGATTATGTGCTCTCAGCCCTGCTGGTGCTGGCGGAGCGCTACGAACTCGACCTCTCGGCCATGACGCTGGCGGTGATTGGCGCGGGCAATACCGGCGAGTGCGTGGCTGGCAAGGCCCAAGCGCTCGGCATGCGGGTACTGCGCTGCGATCCGCCCAGGGCGCGTAATACTCCCGATGCGGGCTTTGTCGATTACCAGACCGCCCTTGGCGCCGATATCGTCAGTTTCCACGTGCCCATCACCCGTGAAGGGCCGGATGCGACCCACCATCTGCTCGATGCCGAACAGATTGCCGCGCGCCCTGCCGGGCAGATCCTGATCAACGCATCCCGTGGCGAGGTGTGGGATAACCGGGCCCTGCTGGCGCGTCAGTTGGGCGATGCGCCTTTGCGACTGGTGATGGATGTGTGGGAGAACGAGCCCGAGCCACTGGCAGCGCTGGTGCCCCATACCGAGATTGCCACCCCCCATATCGCCGGTTACAGCCTGGAGGGGAAGGCTCGCGGTACCTGGATGCTCTATCAGGCGCTCTGCCAGCAGCTGGGGCGCCAGCCTCGTCAGGATTTGAGTCGGCTGTTGCCTGCCCCCGATGTGCAGGTGGTGGTGCCGGGCCGCGCACCGGATCAGGCGCTGATCAAGCAGCTGGTGCATCTGGTCTATGATGTGCGCCGCGATGATGCCCGTTTCCGGGCCCGACTCGGCCTGTCCGGCAGCTTTGACGAGCAGCGCAAACACTATCCCGAGCGCCGTGAACTATCCTCCCTGCAGATCGAGGGCGCGTTTGCCAGTCAGGATCTCGGTGCGTTGGGATTTGCGCGGTCACGTCCCTGAATCGGGGATCAAGAGCTGGAAGATAACCGGAAGGGGTGAGCCGAGCTGGCCACACCAATCCCCTTTTTTACTGAGCTGGCGCAGATGCTATTGCGGCGGTTCAGCCATATCTGGCAGCGTCATCTCGCAGCGCGGGAGCCTGTCGACCATGGTGCCAGCCGGCGCCATTGCAGCATTATCAGAGGAGAACAGAATGAGCCAGCAGTTTAACGTAGCGGTATTGGGTGCCAGTGGCGCCGTGGGTCAGGCGATGATCGAGATCCTGGAAGAGCGTGAATTCCCGGTGGCGACCCTCTATCCGCTGGCCTCCAGCCGCAGTGCCGGTGATACCGTGCGTTTTGGCGGCAAGAACCTCGAGATCCTCGATGTGGAGGAGTTTGACTGGAGCCAGGTGCAGATCGCACTCTTCTCCGCCGGTGCCGAGGTTTCTGCCAAGTGGGCGCCAATTGCTGCCGAGCACGGCTGCATCGTCATCGACAACACCTCCTGCTTCCGTTACGACGAAGATATCCCGCTGGTTATCCCGGAAGTGAACCCGGATGCGCTGGCCGATTTTCGCAATCGCAACATCATCGCCAACCCCAACTGCTCCACTATCCAGATGCTGGTGGCCTTGAAGCCGCTGCACGATGAAGTGGGCATTGCCCGTATCAATGTGGCTACCTATCAATCCGTGTCAGGCTCCGGCAAAGAGGGGATCAGCGAGCTGGCAGGCCAGACCTCTCATCTGCTCAACGGTCGTCCGGTAGAGCCCACCCTCTATCCGCAGCAGATCGCCTTTAACCTGATCCCGCAGATCGACAGCTTCACCGACAACGGCTACACCCGTGAAGAGATGAAGATGGTGTTGGAAACCCAGAAGATCCTGGGGGATGCCAGCATAGCCGTGAACCCGACTTGCGTGCGGGTGCCGGTTTTCTACGGCCACGCCGAGGCGGTACACGTCGAACTGCACCAGCCGCTCGATGCCGAACAGGTCAAGGATCTGCTGCGCAGTGCGCCGGGCGTGACCCTGTTTGATGACGAAGGGGATTATCCGACTCCGGTGCGCGACGCAACCGGCAAGGATGAGGTGCTGGTGGGGCGGGTGCGCCAGGATATTTCTCATCCGAGTGGTATCAATATGTGGATCGTGGCCGATAACGTTCGTAAGGGCGCGGCAACCAACAGTGTACAGATTGCCGAGCTGCTGGTTCGCGACTATCTGTAAGGCTGGATATCTGCCACAGATGGGCAGCAGGGAGTGCTGCCCATCCGGACTGTGATAAATCGGGGGTGTGACCCATGCCGCACTCCGCTACATCAAGATTCTGTTGCGATATCAACTGATTAAGTTTTTTCCTACACTCAGAGTCAAGTCGGGTGCTAAATGTGTCGGACTACTGGCTTGCGACGCGAGCCTGATTTATATTGAACCGACTGTTTTGGGGTAACTATCCAGATTTTTCAATGTGATAGGGCCGTCATACGAAGGAACGAATATGGGACATTCCCGCATAACATTGGCAACGCTACTCGCATTGGGTCTGCTGGGCTCCGTCCAGGCTGAAGACGCTGCGCGGGAGCCTTTTTTTGTCGAGCTAAAAGGCCCTGACGAGCCCGCACCTCCAGCCGTCAATTCCCAGCCGCTGGCGCAACCGGTCGCCAGACCCGTGGCGCAACCGGTACGTGCAACCGCCCAGCCGGTGGTACGTCAGGTCACGGCCAATGCCGGTAGTTATGGCCCTGTTCGTCCAACCGATACTCTCTGGAGTCTGGCGAGCAAATACCGTCCCTCCAGTAGTGTCAGCGTCTACCAGACCATGGTGGCGATCTACGAGAAAAACCCCCGCAGTTTTGCCGATGGCAATATCAACCACATTCTGGTGGGGTCACGCATCCTGCTGCCGACCGTGGCCGAGGCGAGCGTCATCACCGATGCCCAGGCTCGTGCTAAGTTCCGCAGCGACAACGCCAGCTGGAAGGGGTTAAGCCCCAAGTATCTCGCCGAGAAGCAGGCCCATGGCGCCAAACCGGCGGCCAAGCCCGTGAAGGTTGAGACTGCCAAAGCCGAACCGGTGAAAACCGCGCAAGCTCCCTTGCCTGCGGCAAAAGCGGCACCCATTCCTGCTCCTGTCGTAGCACCGCAACCGTCTGCTGAAACCAAAGATGTTGTCAAGGCGAGCGAGCCTGCGCCAAAAGAGGCGGTGGCCCCAGTCCCGGCGACGAGCGCCGCAGCAAGCACCACACCGGCGCCTCTGCCTTCCGATCTGGAAAAACCGGTGGGCAAACCGGCCACCGAGATGGCGCTGGCGCTGGAAGATGCCAATGCCCAGCTCGGTCAGGTGACCGAGATGAACCACAGGCTCAAACTGCGCTTGCAATCTCTCACCGAAGAGGTCGAGACCCTCAAGGCCCAGTTGCAGGATCAGACCGCGCTGCAAAAAGAGCTCGCCGAGCTGAAGGCCAGACCTGTCCCCCCCGTGGTGGCAGAGCCTGAACCCAAGCAGCACTGGCTGATGGAGCTGCTCTCCTCACCGCTCAACCTTGCCATGATCATCCTGCTGCCGGTGCTGCTGGTATTGGCGCTGGTGACTCTGTGGCTGCGGGCCCGTGCCCGTCGCGAGCTGGAGGAGCAGGAGAAGAGCCTCTCCGAGTCCACCGCCATGATGATGGATCAGGAGCAGAGCGAGTTTGACGATCTGCTGAGTGTCGATGTGACCGACAACGAGCCGGTACGCCCGGTGCCGGATCTCAATACCCCTGATGGCTTTATGCCGGTCGAGCCAGATGAACCGGCTAAAAAGCCGGATGTTGATCTGGTTTTCAGCGACGATGGCGAGATCGATCTGCAAGGTTTCGAGCCGGAGCGAATGGCTGCCCAGTCAGCCAGTCGTGACCCGGATCTGGTGCCGGATCTCGATCTCTCGCTGGATGAGCCTGTCGCGTTGGCCAATGAACCCGACATGGATCTGGCCAGCGAGTTCAATCCCAAGTCCAGGGATGCTGATGAGCTCATGAGCGAAGAGGAGCTGCAGGCAGCCCTGTTTGCCGAGCTGGATGCGGATCTTTCGGCTGATCTGGAACCGGAGTTGAGTGCAAGCAGCAAGAGTACGGCTGCTGATGATCTGGCCAGTTTTGATCTGGGTGATTTTGAAAATGAGCTGGATAAACCGGCTGCGGGCGAGGGCAATAATGCCATCGACTTGAGCGTGGATGGTTCGGCTGATGATATGTTGGCCGAGTTGGGGCTTGAGCCAACCAAAGGCAAGGAGACCGAGCTCGATCTTGAGTGGGATCCCAACGAACTGGCGCTCTCCGATTTCGAGGATGCCTTTACCGAAGTGGAGTCTCATCCGGCAGAATTGCAGCCAAGGGAACAGGCCCAGGCAAGCGGTTACGTCGAGATCGACAAGCTGCTGGCCGATGCGGATGCCACCGCGCCGGAGCAGGAGCCCTATCAGGGTCTCTCGCTGGACGTGGGGCTCGATGGTTTCCCCGAGGTGTTGCCTGAATCCACCGGCTTTGATGTGGATGCCGATGACGGCGGTGTGGGGGCCAAGCTGGATCTGGCCCGCGCTTACCTCGAGATCGACGACAAGGATAGCGCCCGCGAGCTGCTGCAAGAAGCGGCAGAGCAGGGCACCGAGCATCAGCGTGCCGAGGCAGAAAAACTGCTCAAGCGGTTGGGGTAAAATTGTCCCTGTCGCGGGATCAGCAAGAAGGGGGCAGCCATTGGCTGCCCCCTTCTTCATGGCAATTTGCACAGGGTGAATTCTCCGCCCATGCAAGCCAATCAGGCGGTTTGTGGGACTTTTCGAGTTGAGCGCGTATAATCCGCCCCGTTTCTTTCACTGCGTTTCACAACAAGACAAGTTTATCCATGCGAATTGCCCTAGGTATTGAATATGACGGCAGCCGGTATTTCGGTTGGCAGCGTCAGCGTGAAGTGATCAGCGTGCAGGAGGAGTTGGAGAAGGCCATCAGCCGGATCGCCAACCACCCTGTCTCCATCCAGTGTGCCGGGCGCACCGATGCCGGCGTCCATGCGACCGGCCAGGTGATCCACTTCGATACCGAGGCGAACCGTGCCGAAGGGGCCTGGACCCTGGGGCTCAACTCCAACCTGCCGCCGGATATCGCCGTGCGCTGGGTCAAGGAGGTGGACGAAACGTTCCACGCCCGCTTCAGCGCCACCGCCCGTCGCTACCGTTACGTCATCTACAACCACAACTTCCGTCCGGCGATCCTCGGCAGTGGCGTCAGTCACTACCACGAGACCATCGATGCCGAGTTGATGCACCAGGCGGGCCAGAGCCTGCTGGGGGAGCACGACTTCAGCACCTTCCGTGCCGTCGCCTGCCAATCCAACACCCCGTGGCGCAATGTGACCCATCTGTGCGTCAGCCGCTCCGGCCCCTACATCGTGCTCGACATCAAGGCCAACGCCTTCCTGCACCACATGGTGCGCAACATCACCGGCTCCCTGCTGCTGGTGGGGCAGGGGCTCAAACCGGTGGAGTGGATTGCCGAGGTGCTGGCGGCCAAGGATCGCAATCTGGCCGGGCCGACCGCCAAGGCCGGTGGCCTCTATCTGGTCGACGTGGATTACCCGGCCGAGTTTGCTCTGCCGCAGTTGCCGCTCGGCCCGCTGTGGCTGCCGGACTCGGCACCGGGTACGACCAGTTTTTAGTAACTGCGCCCGAAAAATTGTGGTTTAATGACCCGTCATTTGTTGCCATCGAGCTATTAAGTCATTGAACAATCTAGGCTCGATGCGTTTTGTCAGGCACAAAAGCATTAAGGAATTCCATGAGCTGGCTTGAGAAGATTCTTCCCAAGAGCAAGATCACTGCGCCTCGTCGTCACAACATTCCGGAAGGGGTGTGGACCAAGTGCAGTGCTTGTGAACAGGTGCTCTACCGGGCAGAGTTGGAGCGCAACCTCGAAGTGTGCCCCAAGTGTGATCATCATATGCGCATCAGCGCCCGCGCCCGTCTCGAGAGCTTCCTCGATGAGCAGGGTCGTACCGAGATCGGTGCCGAGCTGGAGCCGCAGGATGTACTGAAATTCAAGGATTCCAAGCGCTACAAGGATCGTTTGTCTGCCGCTCAGAAAGAGACGGCGGAGAAAGATGCGCTGGTGGTGATGAAAGGGACCCTCAAAGGGGTACCGGTTGTCGCCTGTTCATTCGAATTCTCCTTCATGGGTGGCTCCATGGCCTCCGTGGTCGGTGCCCGCTTCGTGCGCGCCGTCGAGGAGTGCATCAAGGAAGGCCGCGGTCTGGTCTGTTTCTCCGCCTCTGGTGGTGCTCGCATGCAGGAAGCGCTGTTCTCCCTGATGCAGATGGCCAAGACCAGTGCGGCGCTGGACCGTCTGTCCAAAGCCGGCCTGCCCTATATCTCCGTGCTGACCGACCCCACCATGGGTGGCGTCTCTGCCAGTCTGGCGATGCTGGGTGACATCAACGTGGGCGAGCCCAAGGCGCTGATCGGCTTTGCCGGCCCGCGCGTTATCGAGCAGACCGTGCGCGAGAAACTGCCGGAAGGCTTCCAGCGCTCCGAGTTTCTGCTGGAAAAGGGTGCCATCGATATCATCATCGATCGCCGTGAAATGCGTAACCGTCTGGCCAGCCTGCTCGCCAAAATGCTGAATACTCACGTCATCGAAGAGTGAAGATGAGTTCAAACATGCAACAATCCCAAAGCCGGTCGCTTGTCGACTGGCTTTCTTATTTGGAGCAGATCCATCCGGTCAATATCGACATGGGGCTGGATCGGGTCGGTGCTGTCGCCCGGCGTATGGGGCTTACCCAGCTGCCGTTCAAGGTGATCACGGTGGCGGGCACCAACGGCAAGGGCTCCAGCTGTGCCATGGCGGCAAGCATTCTGATGGCCGCAGGTTATAAGGTCGGCGTCTACTCCTCGCCCCATCTGCTGCGCTTTACCGAGCGGGTGCGGGTCAACGGGCAAGAGCTGGCCGACAGGGATCACTGCGCCGCCTTTGCCGAAGTGGAAGCGGCGCGTGGCGAGATAGCGCTCACCTTCTTCGAGTTCGCCACCCTGGCTGGCTTGTGGCTCTTCTGCCGCGCCGCCCCCGATGTGCTGCTGCTGGAAGTGGGGCTGGGTGGTCGGCTCGACGCCACCAACGTGGTGGAGTCCGATGTGGCGATGATCACCTCCATTGCCCTCGATCATTGCGACTGGCTGGGTGATACCCGTGAAGCCGTGGCGGTGGAGAAGGCTGGGGTCTATCGCGCCGGCAAACCCGCCATCAGCGGTGAGCCCAATCCACCTGCGACTATCGCGAGCGAAGCACAGCGTCTTGGCGCCAACCTGCGTCAGGTCGGTCTCGATTTTCGTGGCGATGAGCACGAGAGCGGTTGGGATTATCACGGCCTCAACCAGTGGCGGGATCTGCCAAAACCGGCGCTGCCGCTGATGAACGCGGTGACCGTGCTGGCGGCGCTGGAATCCCTCGGCTTGCCGCTGCCGGAGTCCGCCATTCGTGACGGGCTTGCCAATGCCCGGCTGGCTGGCCGGATGCAGCAGTTGCAAAGTGCGCCGCTGGTGATCGTCGATGTGGCCCATAACCCCCATTCGGCAGCCTATCTGGCCGCGCAATTGCGCAAGATGCCCTGCACGGGTGTGCGCCGTGCCGTGGTCGGCATGCTCAAAGACAAGGACATGACGGGGTCACTTGCTGAGCTCGACGGTCTGATCGGCGAGTGGTATCTGGCCAGCCTCACCGGCCCGCGCGCCGCCACCGCTGCGCAACTGGCTGCGGCGTTGGGAGAGGGCAAGGGGCCTGCCAGGGAGTTTGATGATGTCAGCGCCGCTTATCAGGCTGCGTTGGCCGCATCGAGTCCGGACGATATGGTCATTGTGTTTGGTTCGTTTTACACTGTCGCCGACATTCTGGCGGGTGTCGCCGTCTAGGCCACACCCCGGCCCCCCAGCCCTTTGGCGGGGAGCCAAATCGCATATTGAGTTACGTAAAGGTAGGATTCAACTTGGCCTCGAAGTTTCAAAACCGTCTGGTGGGCACCGTCATCCTGGTGGCCCTGGTTGTTATTTTCCTGCCGGACTTGCTGGATGGTCACAAGCTGGCACAAAAGGAGGAGGCCTTTGCCAAGATCCCGCTGCGCCCCGAGCTGGAGCCTGCCAAGCCTGCGCTGCAGGTCTCGGCAGCCAGCAGCCTGCCCGCCGATCATCTGGCCAGCCAGCAACAGGCCTCTGCGGCCCAGCAGTGGCAAGTGGAAGAGGTGGCTGACCCCATGACCCTCGCCGGTCAGGGCAACGGCGCGCAGCTGGCGACAACCCCTGCCGCACCGGTCCAGTCGCAACAGAATGCCCAACCCAAGCCACAGCCCAAGCCAGAAGTGGTGGTCAAAAAACCGGTCGAACCGCCCAAGCCAGCACCCAAGCCGACGCCAGCCAAACCGGTTGAAGTGGCCAAGGCACCTGCGCCAGCCAAACCACAGGCGGGTCAGATCAAGTCCCTCGATGATCTGATTGAAAGCAAGATGAATCAGTCGACCACACCTGCACCCGCGGCCGCGCAGGGTAGCTGGATCCTCCAGCTTGGTGCCTTCAAGAACGTCGACAGCGTCAACGCGCTGGTGAGCAAGCTGCGGGCGGCGGGCTACTCTGCCCACACCTCGCCGCGCACACCGGTGCAGGGTCAGCTCAACCGTGTCTTTATCGGGCCGGATGTCTCCAAGGCCAAACTGCAGGGGATGCAGGGACGGATCTCCCAGATGACCGGCCTCAGTGGCTCGGTGGTCTCCTACAACCCGTAATGGCGTTGCCGTTTGCAATGGCCCTCTGAAACAAACACCGCGCCCCGTGCGCGGTGTTTTTTATCTGACCGTCGTGATTTTTAATGACGGCGTCGTACAGGCCACCACCCGGTTGGGATTTGCTGTCAGTTGGGGTAGTCTGGGGCCTTCTGCTACTCACAGGAGTTCAAGATGATCCTCTCGACGACCCCCACGCTGGAAGGCAAAACCATTCGTGAATACCGCGGCATCGTGGTTGGCGAAGCCATTCTCGGCGCCAACATTTTCAAGGATCTCTTTGCCGGGATCCGCGACATCATCGGCGGCCGCTCCGGCGCCTATGAAAAAGAGCTGGCCCGTGCCCGCGACATCGCCTTCGATGAGCTGAAAGAGCGCGCTGCCGCCCTTGGCGCCAATGCGGTGGTCGGTATCGATATCGACTACGAAGTGGTGGGGCAAAACGGCAGCATGCTGATGGTCAGCATCAGTGGTACTGCCGTGCTGGTGTGATGCGCCACGCAAGGGTTGCCGACAACTGCCGTCGCAGGCAGGGTCACGGATAAAGTGGATAACTGCTGGCTGCCCAAGGGCCGACAACCCGGTTGTCGGCCCTTCTCGTTTATTGATCAATTTCTGTCGTTGCCATACCAGTCGAGCTGGTCGGCCAGAGTGACCACCGAGCCGATGATGATGAGGCTCGGGCTCTTCACCTGACGGGCCAGTTCGGCCAACTGCTGCAGCTCGCCGCGCACCACCCGCTGACTGAGCTGGGTGCCTTGCTCCACCAGCGCCACCGGGGTATGACCGGGCATGCCGTGGGTTTGCAGCTCATCCTGAATGCGGGCGGCGTGGGCCAGCCCCATGTAGAAGACCAGAGTCTGGCGGCGGGCCGCCAGCGCCGACCACTCCTGGGCGATATTGCCCTCCTTGTCGTGGCCGGTGATGAACTGCACCCGCTGGGCATGATCGCGGTGGGTGAGGGGAATGCCGCTGTAGGCGGCGCAGCCCGACGCAGCCGTAATGCCCGGTACTACCGAGAAGGGGATGCCCGCCTCGGCCAGGGTTTCCAGCTCCTCGCCACCCCGGCCAAAGATAAAGGGATCGCCCCCCTTGAGCCGCACCACCTGTTTGCCGAGGCGGGCCTGCTCCAGCAATAGCTGGTTGATCGCCTGCTGGGGCACACAGTGGCGGCCCGCCTCCTTGCCAACAAAGATCCGCTCGGCATCCCGGCGCACAAGTGCCAGCACCTCCTGCGACACCAGCCGGTCATAGACCACTACATCCGCCTGCTGCAACTGCTGCAGACCGCTTAGGGTAAGCAGTCCCGCATCGCCAGGGCCGGCGCCCACCAGGGTTACGCTTCCCTTGCTCTGCAGTGGCTCATTCAATAGCTCTGCGACGCTCTGCTCGGCAGCTTGCTGCTGGCCGCGGGCCAGCTGGCATGCCAGTCGCTCATGGCTAAAGAGTCGCTCCCAGAAGCGGCGGCGGGCCAGCTTGTCCGGAATGAGTTTGACCCGCTCGCGCAGCTTGCCCGCCAGCGCAGCGAGCTGGCCGAGGTGTTGCGGCAGCATGGCTTCAAGTTTTTCCCGCAGCTGGCGGCTTAGAACCGGCGCCGCACCTGCGCTGGAGATGGCCACCATCAGCGGCGAGCGGTCGATGATCGCGGGCATGATGGCGCTGCAGTGGGCCGGGGAGTCCACCACATTGCAGAAGATCTGGCGCAGGTTCGCTTCGTTGAAGACCTGCTGGTTGACCTCTTGCTGGTTGGTGGCGGCGATCACCAACCACTTGCCATCGAGCAGTTCGGGATGAAAGCTGGCGGCGCAGACGGTCAGGCGACCCTGCTCGGCCCAGCTCATCAGCTGGGGTTCCAGATGCGGGGCATTGATGGTGATCTTCGCCTTGGCATCGAGCAGCAGACGCGCCTTGCGCACCGCCACCTCACCGCCGCCGACGATCAGGACCGGCTTGTTTTGCAGCTGACAGAAGAGAGGGAGAAAGTCCATAACAGGCTCCGGATGCTGGCCCGCTCGCAATGCCGCGCCGGGCGAGATAGCAGGGCGCGCCGTGACGCACCCCGGATGGTCGGGTGAAAGATCCCCCGACGGGAATAAAAAAGGGGAAGGGTGATCTACGCCCGGGCCAACGACAGATCCCCACCGGTGTCGGCCACTTGATCACGCTTCCCCAAACGAGGTTTTTTCCTATTGCACTGCTTTGACGTGCATGTTGGCGACGTACTGGTCTTCGGCCCAGAAGATGCGGTCAGCGACCATGGCTTCCGGGTTGAGGGTGACGCCGCGCAGCACCCGCTCCTTGAACTTGTGATAACCGGCCCGGTCGATAAGGTGACCCATGTGCAGGTAGATGGGCTTGCCATCCAGCATCTCGGCCTCGAACTCGAACAGGTTCTTGATCACCGCGTGCAGCACCTCTTCGGTCACCCAGTTGAGGAACAGCTTGCCGGTACGAGGGGTCTTCTTGCTGGTGCGTCCCCCCAGCTTGACCATGTAGAGCTGCTTGGGATCCCGCTGCCAGGCCAGGGTCGGGCAGGCCAGCACACACTCGCCACAGCCGATGCACTTGCTCTCCTCTTTGACCGCCTTGCCATGCTTGATGGCGAGGCAATCCACCGCGTGGTGGCTGCACGCCTTGACGCAGGCGCCGCAGCCGATGCAGCGTTCGGCATTGAAGTGGATCTTGGCGATGCCGAGGATGCCGAAGTCGGCCATGTTGGCCTTGGCGCAGTCGTTGGGGCAGCCGGCGATCACCATCTTGAGGTGATAGGGGTTGGGGTAGAGGTGCTTCTCCATCCGCTGAGCCAGCCCGGTGCAGTCGATATTGCCCTTCTGGCAGATGGTGTTGCCCTGACAGGCGACGATGTTGCGCCCGCCGATGCTCTGGTAACCGGCTGTGGTGTCCTCAACCTCGATGCCGCAGGTCTCCACCTCGATCTCCTTGATAAAGGGCTCGAGGGCGGCGTTGACCTTGTCCATGTCCTGATACTTGATGCCGGGCATCGCCAGCTTCTGGCGGGTGGTGAGGTGGATCAGGCCGTTGCCGTACTGTTCGGCGATCTGCTGGGCCACTGCCAGCAGGTGGGCGGGCATGATCCCGCCGGGAATGCGTACGCTGATCATCGCTTCGCCGCGCACCTTGGAGAGGCGGTATTCGTTCTTGGCGCGGGCCTTGATGATGTCGATATCGAGACTCATGGTATTCTCCCTCAGTCGATCAGATGCTGGGCCTGGTCAAAACGAAAGACTGGTCCATCCACGCAGATATAGGTGTCGCCCATCCGGCAGTGGCCACACTTGCCCACGGCGCAGGCCATGCGGCGTTCGTAGTCGACCCAGATGCGATCCTTGGGGATGCCGCGCTCAAGCAGGGCGAGCACCACGAAACGGATCATGATGGGAGGGCCGACCACGATGGCTTGGATATCCTCGCTATCCGAGATATCCAGCTGGTCGATGTAGTCGGTGACCCGGCCGATGCGAAACTGCTCGCTCTCCTCACCCTCATCCAGGGTGACGATGAGATTCTGGCGCTCGGCCCAGAGCGGCATCTCGTGGCGATAGAGCACCGCCTGCTCGTTCTTGAAGCCGAGGATCATGTCGAGGGATTTCACCTCTTCCGGGTGTTTGCTGAAGCGACGCAGCAGCCCCTTGACCGGGGCGACGCCGGTGCCGCCCGCCACCACGATGAGGTGCTGGTTGCGATAGGCCTCCAGCGGGTAGCCGTTGCCATGGACGCCGCGCATCCACACCTTGTCGCCCACATCGAGGGCAAACAGCGCATCGGTGACCTTGCCGACTTTGCGGATCAGCAGATCCACATAGCCATCGCCATAGTCGGAGACCGAGATGGGCGCTTCGCCCACGGTGGGCAGGGAGATTTCGACAAACTGGCCGTAGTGGACATCAAAGTCGCGGGAGACCCGAAAGTTCCACTCCAGCTCAGTGTGGCGCTCGATGGCCAGAATGGTGTAGGCCTTGGGCAGCAGGCGGTTTTCGACCACGTCCTGCTGCGGTTCTGCTGTTGCGGTTTGCTGGCACTGGCACATATCAGTTCGCCCCCTGCGCGTTGTCGGCTGCGATGGTCTGTTCGACCACATCGGTCATCTTGTTGATGATGTTGCTAAAGGAGATGTAGTGAGGGCAGCGATCGTCGCAGCGGCCGCAGCCGACGCACATGTGCTCCTCCCCCTGACGGGCCTTGTAGTCGTTGACCTTGTGCAGGGCGCGATAACGCAGGCGCTCGCCATGCTTTGCGCGAAAACCGTGGCCACCGGCCATGTCGCTGAAGCCATCCACCATGCAGCTGGCCCACTGGCGACGGCGCTCGCCCTGCTGGGGGTTCTCCGCATAGGTGAGGTCATGCACGCTGTAGCAGCTGCAGGTCGGGCAGGAGGTGGTGCAGCGGCCGCAACCGATGCAGCGGCTGTCGTACTCGGCCCAGACCGGATGGGTGGTGAGGATCTGGCGGATCCGCTGGGGGTCGTCACAGACGCTGTCCGGGGTGTGTACCTTGACCGGGTTGCTCTGGACAAATTCCGGGGTGAAGTCATCGGATTCACCCAGTTCGGCAAAGTAGCCGAGCAGCTCGGGATCCTTCACCTCGATGCGGGCACCCTCATCGCTCAGACGAATGGCGGCGGCGTAGTCTTGGGTCTCGTTGCTGCCCATGGAGACGCAGAAGCAGTTCTCGAAGCTCTCGCGGCACTCCAGCAGCACCAGCTTGAGCTTGCTGCGCAGCCGGGCGTAGTAGACGTCACTGTTCTGGCCATTTTTCAGGTAGACCTGATCCAGCCTGCGCAGGGCGTGGATATCACAGCTGCGCAAGAACAGCAGGGTGGGCTTGGCCTCCACCTTGGATTCGCGCAGCTCCAGATTGTCGAAGTGGAACAGGGTCTGGGTGATGGGGAGCACCACCTCTTTCGGGGAGAAGTGGGACTTCTCCTGCCACACCAGATCGGCCGGATGGCGGATGCTGTGGTAGGTGACGTTGTTGGTGTCGGAGAAGCGGCCACCCCGATATTCGGCCGCGGGCGCCATGATCCGGTAATCGGGCAGCAGCCGCTCGAACAGCTGCGCCAGCGCGGGATGGGTGAGAAGAAACGACATAAATAAACACCTTGTATGAGGGTGAGATGCCCTGGCATAGGGATGAGGAGCGGGCCGGTCAGGATGTCTGGCATCGGTTCTGGCCGCGCTTGCCTCGCCACGGTCTGTTTTTATGACTCATGTTGCTCAACTGACCCGATTGTTATTGTGTTGGCGGCGCGTGCGTCGCGGCAGGTCGGGTCATGCCTGTAAAACCCTTATCAATTGAGCAGGGCGGCCTGATAGCCTGCGCACTTGCCCATCACGTATCCCATCTCCAGCTTGTTGATATCGCGGGTGAAACGGGAGACGGGGAAGTAGTCGGCCGGGGCGATCACCTCGATCTGGCAGTCCTCCGGCGGATTGGCGATAAAATCGAGCGCCTCGTTGTAGCTGCGATCCCGCTGCTCCAGCGCCTGTGCCAGCGCGGGGCGGGTCTTGAGCAGAGTGCGGATCATCCAGGGGAAAGGCATCGGCTTGAGCCGATAGCCAAGGGGCTCGGAGAGGATCACAGTCAGGTGACGGGCACCGCGGCGGTAGGCCTCGATCACCGGGATGGAGTCGGCCACCCCGCCATCTGTCATCGGTACCCCGTGCACTTCCGGGTATTCATGGGAGGCGAGGGGAATGGCGCAGCTGGCGGGCAGCACCTCGTTCATGTTTTCCGGCTTGACCCGGATGTACTCCGCCTTGCCGGTCAGGGTATTGGTCACCACCGCATAGAAGGGGATGCCGGTCTCCCGGTAGGCGTGAATGTCGAGGGGATACTTGCGGCAGCTGGTGTTCCACAGCCAGTGGATATCCACCAGATTGCCCCCCTTGGCAAAGCGCAGGGGATCCATAAACTGCTGGCTGCACGCCAGTTTGGTCAGGATCTCGTGGCTGCGGCCATGCTGGCTGGCGAGATAAGCCAGCAAGTTGGTGGCCCCCGCCGAGACGCCGATGGCGAAGTCAAAGGGGCGATAGTCATGCTCGATAAACGCATCCAGTACGCCGCTGGCAAATATGCCGCGCATGGCGCCGCCTTCTACAACCAATGCGCTGGGGGATGCGTTTTTGTTCATGACAGGCACCTCATTGATAAGTCAGAGAGAAAAAGTGGGAAAGAGAACGTTCGGGCTGTCAGGCCGACCATTCTGACAACCAACCGGGGTTGGCCATCGCAATGAGGTCATTCTAGGAAGGGGATAGTGTTTAGAATATCTGTTAATAATGAATCAAGTGTTTTGTATTTCTAAACGATGGTGATAAACCCGTTGTGATCAAAGGGGTTGTGTAGGAGTCTCAACGACTCTGTGATGGCTGGATATTGGCAAGGATGAGTGTGTCATGACGTTATTGGTTCCCCCGCTGCTCCGACGTGGCGATACCATCGCTTTTTTCTCCCCCTCCAGCGCGGCGACCGCCTGGGCTCCCAACCGTTTTGCCCGCGCCAGAGCCTTTCTTGAAGGGCAGGGCTTTAGGCTCAAGGCGGGCAGCCTCACCGGCCAGCAGGATCACTGGCGATCCGGCTCCATCGCCGCACGGGCCGAAGAGCTCAACGCCCTTATTCGCGACCCCGAAGTACGCTGCATCATGTCGGTGATTGGCGGCAGCAACTCCAACTCTCTGCTCCATTACCTCGATTTTGATGCGCTGAGGCGCGATCCCAAGATCATCGTTGGCTACTCCGATGTGACGGCACTGCTGCTCGGCATCCATGCCCAAACTGGCCTGGTTACCTTTTATGGCCCGGCGCTGGTGGCCTCCTTTGGCGAGTTGCCGCCGCTGGTGGATGAGACGCTGGCCAGTTTTTTACAGATTGCATTGGCCGACGAAGTTGGTGTCCCCTGCACGCTGCCTACGCCAGCGCAGTGGAGCGATGAACGGCTGGATTGGGAGAACCAGACCCGGGCCAAGCAGTGCCAGCCCAATCGGCTGATCTCGGTGGGTTCTGGCCGGGTAGTGGGGCGACTGATGGGCGGCAACCTCAACACCATGGCGGGGATCTGGGGCTCTCCCTATATGCCAGCCATCGAGTGCGGCGACATTTTGCTGCTCGAGGACAGCCTGAAATCTGCCGAGACGCTGGAGCGCTCCTTTGCCCACCTCAAGCTATGCGGGGTGTTTGATCGGATCGGCGCGCTTATCCTCGGCAAGCACGAGCTGTTCAACGATCAGGGTAGCGGCAAGCGCCCCCTCGATATCCTGCTGGAGGTGGTGGGGGAGCCGAGCTTCTCCATTCTGGCGGAGTTTGACTGCGCCCATACCCACCCCATGCTGACGCTGGGCATCGAGGTAGCGCTCGATCTCGACCGCCAGCAGCTCACCTTGCTGGATCCCTGGTGGGATGACTGTTGAGGCTATGTTGCCAAGGGAGATGAAGCACACATGCTATGTGCTGAAGAGGATTGATGAATGCTCGACACCGCCCATCAAGGGTAGTTTGCGGCAACAAGCGCGACTCGGGAGCGCGCTTGTTGCCATTGGCTGGATTACCAGCGGTAGGTTTTCAGCAAGGCCTCCAGTTTTTGACACTGCTCGACCAGCTGGATACTGGCGAGGTTGGCGGCATGGGCCTGACCCAGAGTGTCATTTGACGTATTGCGAATGTCGCTGACCGCGTGATCCACTTCGCTGCAGACCCTGTCCTGCTCTTCTGCTGATTGTGCCATCTGGGCGTTGAGGTCATTGATGCTGGCGATGCGTCCAATGATGTTTTGCATGGCCGCCAGGGTCGCCTCTGTCTTGCTGATGCTCTCACCGGCTTTGCTTTTTGCATCCCCGATCACCACAACGGCGCTTTGGGCCTCGTTTTGCAGGGCGGCGATCATCTGGGAGATCTCCTCGCTGGCGGCACGGCTACGGTTGGAGAGGGCCCGCACTTCATCGGCTACCACCGCAAAGCCACGGCCTTGCTCGCCGGCCCTGGCCGCTTCAATGGCGGCGTTGAGGGCCAGCAGGTTGGTCTGATCGGCAATCCCCTTGATCACCTCAAGCACACCGTCAACGGCGAGGCAGCGGCTATCGAGTTGCTGGATCACCTGATCCACCCGATCAATTTCTGCCGACATCTCGCCCATATCTATGATGGAGTGCTGGGCGAGGCGGCTGGTATTGGCGGCATCCTGATTGGTTAGGGCGGAGAGCTCGGCGCTCTTGCGGGCATGTTCGCGCACTTCGTGGGAGCTTGCCGCAAGCTCGCTTACAGCGGCGGCAACCTGAGTGGTCATCGACTCTTGCTGACGGGCCGAGTTTTCTGTCTGGGTCGCCACCTGACGGATCTGGCTCGACTCCTGATAGAGCTGATGGGTCGCCCCTTCTACTTCCTGCAGGCTGTGCCTGAAGCCCTGCACCATCTCATTGACGGCACGGGTCATCTGGCCCAGCTCATCCTGACTCTGGTTTAGCAGGGGGATAGCGAGGTTACGCTCTTTGGCCATCTGGAGCATGGTACGTTGCAGTTGCCGCAGCGGGTGTTTTACATAGCGTTGCAATACCCACCACAGCAGGCCGAAACCGAGGCTGAAGACAAGGGCCAGACTGCCGCTCAGGATCAGGTTGTTGTGGCGGATCTCGCCGAAGGTATGGCTGAGATCGTAACTGATCCGCACCGCTCCCATGACAGTGCCTTCAGGTACTTGATGGCAGGTGGTGCACTGGGTACCGCGATACTCCTTGTAGGCTTTGAACGGCTTGATCAGGGTGAGCTGGTTACCCTGTTGCTGCAGGATGGTTTCCCCCTGATTGATGGCGCGTTCGTCGAAGCTGTCCTGGGCTTCCTGGTCCGGGAAACCCAGGCCAAACAGGTTGCTGACGGCCGGGGCTCGAACCAGACGAGCCTCGACAATGCCCGCTTCACTCTTGAGTTTGGTCTGCACTATCTGCCGGTTGGCCATGCCACCTGTCATCATCAGCACGTTGACCTGATCCATATAGGTGTTGGCCATGCTCTCAACCTTCTCCTCTGCCAGCCGGATGGCGAGATCCCGTTGCAGCCAGGCAGAGAGCTCGAAGCTGAGGCCAAAGGTGGTGCTGATGACCAGCGCAAGAGGGAGAAAGATTTTCCAGTTCAGGGAGAGGTTATGCATAGTCGGGGCGTTCCATGCGTTGTTGTGTTTTATCTGTTCCAGCTTCATCTGAGCGTAGGCGAGGAGAGCAAGAATGATGGTTCTCTATCGGCACACCATAACCGCTCTTTAGTAAATAATCTGTTAAGCGGATCGGTAATGCTGGTTGCCAAAATGACTTCGACGAGCTGCACGGCTCTGCGGGTTGATCCAGAACAAAATGCCAGTAACGATAATCGTTATCATTGTCATTATTTGCTAAATAGTGACCACCATGAATCTGACCCCTTCCATGACCGGTATCTCCTCGCCGGATCCCCTCAAGTTTGCCTTTAGCGCCAAGACCTCGGCCCACGCCAGTCGGGGAGGGATGCGCCCCTTCCCGCTGGATGAGGCTGGCTGGCAGAGCTGGTGGCAGCGAGAGAGTGAAGCTGAGGAGCGCGCCCTCTACATCCATATTCCGTTTTGCCGCAAGCGCTGCAGCTTCTGCAATTTCTTTGAAAATGGCGCCAACCCGGCGCGGATCAACCGCTATGTCAACGCTCTGTGCGCCTCCCTTGCGCAGGCGGCTGACACCCCGCTGGCGCAGAGCCTGCCATTTTCAGCCGTCTATGTGGGGGGCGGTACGCCGACCGACATGAGCGCCGACGAGCTGGCCATGCTGGCCGCCGTGATCCGCCGTTTTCCGTTGTCGGCCGATGCCGAGGTGACGCTGGAGGGGCGGCTCAACGGCTTTGATGATGAGAAATGGCAGGTGGCGCTGGCCGGGGGCTTCAACCGCTTCTCATTCGGGGTGCAGAGCTTTGATACCCGGGTGCGTCAGCAGGCGGCCCGTTTCGATGACAGGGAGACGCTGCTGACCCGTCTGGGTGAGCTGACCCGGGATGATGCGGCTGTGATCGTGGCGGATCTCATCTTTGGTCTGCCCGGTCAGGATGATGCCGTGTGGCAGCAGGATATCCGCGATGTGATGGCGAGCGGTGTACACGGGGTCGATCTCTATCAGCTCATCGCCATGCAGGGCACCAATCTGGAGCGGGCGCAGGAGAAGGGCACCCTGGATTGGCTCGCCGATGGCCAGCAGCGGGCGGCCATGTATGCCTATGGCGGGGCGCAACTGGAAGCCCACGGCTGGGAGCGTCTCTCTTGCAGTCACTGGCGGCGCAGTCCGGCCGAGCAGAGTCGTTATAACCAGATGGCCAAGCGCGGTGCGGAGATCCTCCCCTTTGGCGCCGGTGCGGGGGGCAGCATTCTTGGCCACGGCTTGATGTATGGACGGGATCTGGCCCCCTGGCACGACGCGCTGGCCAGCGGCAAGCGGGCGCCCGGGATGGTGATGGGGCGCAATCCCAATGCAAGGATGGACGGTCTGCTGCGCGGTGCCCTCGACAGTGGCGTGCTGGCGCTGGATCGTCTGCCGGTCTCCTTGCGTGCTCATCTGATGTCGCTCTTCTCGGCCTGGCAGCAGCATGGCTTGGCCGAGATAAGCCATGAGCGACTGCAACTCACCCTTGCCGGACGCTTCTGGAACGTCAATATGCAGGCTGGCTTGTTCGAGTTCCTGCAGCTCAATCCGCTCGATGGTTCAGCGCCGCCCAGCCATGGTACCGCCGCGGTGCGCCATTCGCTGGTCTGAGCCCGAGTGGAGCATTTGCACGGCTCCGTGTGATCCACAACGAAAGAGGGAGCCTTGCAGGCTCCCTCTTTTGGCTTGGCAGTTAGCGTCGTGCGAGCTTACTCGTCGCTGCTCTCCTGATAGCTGTCGCGCATTGCTTTGGGCAAGCGGCGCATTGGCGCAAAGCCGATATCCTCGCCCACCACTTCCCGCTTGCGGGACTTGTTTTGAGGAGACTGGGCGGGCTTCTTGGAGGCATCATCCTTGGCTTTGCCCTTGCCTGCGGCAGGTTTGCCTTTGGCATTGCTCTTGGCGTTGGCATGGCCGCGAGCCCGGGGCGGGTTCTGCACCGGCTTGCTGCCCGGCAGAGTCTGGCGACTCGGCTTGCCGCTTGGCTCATACCCTTCCAGGATCTCCACGGTCAGGGATTGGCCGATCAAGGCTTCGATCGCCTTGAGCTGACCCAGCTCGTCCTGGCTGACCAGCGAGATTGCCTCGCCGCCACGACCGGCGCGGCCGGTACGGCCGATACGGTGGATGTAATCCTCCGCCATCTGGGGCAGTTCGAAGTTGATCACGTAGGGCAGTTGATCGATATCCAGACCGCGGGCGGCGATATCGGTTGCCACCAATACCCGAACGTCGCCACTGCGAAAATCGGCCAGCGCCCGGTTGCGGGCTCCCTGGCTCTTGTCACCGTGGATCGCCACGGTATTGAGGCCATCTTTTTGCATCTGCTGGGCGAGGCGGTCGGCGATCTGCTTGGTGCGAACAAACACCAGCACCCGCTGCCAGTTGCCACGGCCAATCATGTGGGAGAGCAGCTCGCGGCGGCGTTCCCGATCCACCTGAATGATGCGTTGGGTCACCTGCTCCGCGGCAGTATTGCTGGGGTCCACCTCGATCAGGGTGGGGTCGTTCAGCAGGTCATCGGCCAGCGCCTTGATGTCGTTTGAGAAGGTGGCAGAGAAGAGCAGGGTTTGCCGCTCTGCAGGCAGCGCCTTCATGATGCGGCGGATGTCGACGATAAAGCCCATGTCGAGCATGCGATCCGCTTCATCCAGTACCAACACTTCCAGTTGGCTCAGGGTCAGGGCGCCCTGGGTCAGCAGATCCAGCAGACGGCCCGGGGTGGCGACCAGAATGTCCACCCCCAGCTTGATGGCGTCCAGATTGGGCTTGATGCTGACACCGCCATAGGCGATCAGAGTCTTGAACGGCAGGTGGTGGGCATACTTTATGATGCTCTCGCCCACCTGTGCCGCCAGTTCGCGGGTCGGGGTGAGCACCAGGGCGCGCACCTGACGTCGGCCGCGGCCATGGTTGGCCAGCAGACGCTGCAACATCGGCAGGGTGAAACCGGCCGTTTTGCCTGTGCCTGTCTGGGCACCGCCGAGCACATCCTGACCAGCCAGAATAGCCGGAATGGCTTGCTGCTGGATGGGGGTTGGCTGTTCGTAACCCAGCTCCTTGACGGCCCGCAGGATGTGCGGGGACAGACCCAGTTCGTTGAATGACATGTTCGAGAGAAACTCCTGAGATGAGCCTTTGGCTCAACGGGCAGCCAGCGTATTGGGGCCAGCCACGATATGGAAATGATAACGGGGGCGTAATATAGCAAAAGAGCGGCCGCTGCGCAGTAGCTGTTGTACCGGCCGCTCTTTTGTATCGCGAAAAGCAATCAGAGTAGGTCGCGGATGGGGGTGACCAGACTCTCCGGCTTGGTGGTGGGAGCAAAGCGGTCAACCACCTTGCCATCACGGTCGATCAGGAACTTGGTGAAGTTCCACTTGACGTTTTCGAGCCCCAGCAGCCCCGGTTGCTCTTTCTTGAGCCATTGATAGAGGGGGTGGGCCTGTTCACCGTTGACATCGCACTTGGCCATGATGGGGAAGGTGACCGGATAGTCGAGGGAGCAGAAGCGGGCGATCTCGTCCGCATCCCCCGGCTCCTGATTGCCGAACTGGTTGCAGGGGAAGCCCAAAATCACCAGCCCCTTGGGGCCGAGCTCCCGATAGAGTGTTTCCAGCCCCTCGTATTGGGGAGTAAAGCCGCAGCGACTGGCCACATTGACCACCAGCACTACCTTGCCTGCCAGTTGAGTCAGCGGGTAGGGGGTACCATCCAGTCGTTGCAAAGTGAGATCGGGCAGAGGCATGAAAAGATCCTTTCGTGGGTGATGCGCGGGTTGTGCCGTGAGTGGTTCGGTCGGTGACAGAGACAAGCGCCGGATGAACAGCAACATGGCGATGCGGATACGGTATCGGCTGGCTCTTGGCACCGCAAGGAGGCCGCGGCGCCTCCTCGTCCCGATTGCAAGGGCCATCACAGTTTCGACAGCCAATACGCTTTTTGGCAGGGCGGGATCACAACTGGCGAGAAAAATGCGGGGAGGCGGGCAGCAACTCGCGTATTGATGTTGGGACTTCTCAAGAGAAGCAAACCGGTTTGTGACTTTGCCGGTAAGTCGCTACAAAGCGCCCTCTTTCTACTCATTGTGAGCCAATCTTGGACTATCAAGCTGCCATGGATGCCATTTACACCCGGGGATGGGTGATAGTGGATGATTTTTTGACCGCCACCGAGGTGGATGCCCTCAAAGCCTGTTTGCCAAGCGAATGGCAACCGGCCGGGATCGGCCGTGACGCCCTGCACCAGGGCAATCCCGACATTCGCCGTGACCAGATCCACTGGCTGGAGCCCTCCCTCGGTGCGCCGGTGGCTGACTACCTCGCCCGGATGGAGTCCCTGCGTCTTGCCGCCAACCGGATGCTGATGCTGGGATTGTTCGACTACGAGGCCCACTTCGCCCGCTATCGCAGCGGGGATTTTTACGCCACCCATCGGGATGCCTTTGCCGGTCGCTCCAACCGCCGTCTTACCACCGTGTTTTACCTCAACAACGACTGGCTGCCCGAAGCGGGTGGAGTGCTGCGCATGTATGACGACAAGGAGCAGTTTCTGATGGATGTCAGCCCCAAGGGGGGGCGGCTGGTCATGTTTCTCTCCGAGGAGTTTCCCCACGAGGTACTGCCTGCCAATCGCGAGCGCTACAGTATTGCCGGCTGGTTTCGGGTCAATGGCAACGGCATGGGAAGGGTCGATCCCCCGCGCTGAGGGGCAATGTGTCCCGATTTTGACACAGGGGAGACTTTTCACTGCAAGAAGTGGGGTCATGGGTCTCCCATCAGCTGACAAGGGTTGATCTCCCTTGCTACACTGGCGCGCACTTATGTTCGTATCTGGCTTCGTCCGGTTTTTATGGTGGTTGGCTTATCAAATGGTCATGACGAGGCCGCTTTTCCCAAGGGATCACATCTAATGAAGAACATGCATGTCTTGCTGCTGTGCGGCGGCGGTGGCTCAGAGCACGAGGTTTCTCTGCGCAGCGCCAATTTCCTCGAGCAACAACTGGGCCTTCTGCCCGGTGTCGAAGTGACCCGCGTCGAGATGTTCGCCGATCGCTGGCTCAGTGCCGATGGCCGCGAGTGCAAGCTGGGGCTCGACAAGCTGCTTTCGTTTGACAGCGTGGCCCGTCCGGTGGATTACGTGGTGCCCTGCATCCACGGCTACCCGGGTGAGACCGGCGATCTGCAATCCTTCCTCGAGCTGGCCGGATTGCCTTATCTCGGTTGCGATGCCGAGGCGAGCAAGATCTGCTTCAACAAGATCAGCACCAAGCTGTGGCTCTCCGCTATCGGTATTCCCAACACCCCGTACCTGTTCCTGACCGAGCAAAATGAGGCGGCGCTCGCCGAGGCCAAAGCCGCGCTGGCCAAGTGGGGCAAGGTCTTTATCAAGGCCGCTTCCCAGGGCTCTTCCGTTGGCTGCTACTCCGCTAGCAACGAAGCGGATCTGGTAAAAGGTATTGCCGATGCCTTCGGTTACTCCGAACAGGTACTGATCGAGAAAGCGGTCAAGCCGCGCGAGCTGGAAGTAGCGGTTTACCAGTACGGTGACGAGCTGGTGGCGACTTATCCGGGCGAGATCTGCGTGCCGCAGGACAAGTTCTACACCTATGAAGAGAAGTACAGCAGCGCCAGCCATACCGAGACGGCACTGCGTGCCGAGGGGCTGACCGAGGCGCAGGCCGATGCGATCCACGAGTATGCCCTCAAGGCGTTCCGTCAGCTGAAACTGACCCATCTCTCGCGCATCGACTTCTTCCTGACCGAGGAGGGGGAGATCCTGCTGAATGAAATCAACACCTTCCCGGGCATGACCTCCATCTCCATGTTCCCGAAACTGCTGGAGCATCACGGTCACCGCTTCGCCGACTACCTTGAGCAGATCCTGCGCAAGGCCAGCTAAGTGCGCGCTCCCGCTCGCGGGATGAAGCAGGGCCCAATAAAAATCCCCGCCAATTGGCGGGGATTTTTTTATGCCGTTATCAAGCGTGGCAGGCCAGCTTGAAGGGATAAGCAGGCGGGGAGGGGATGACTCTTCCCCGCCTGTTGCTACCTGTGGGTGTTACCGGCGGTTAGTCGCGAGCCACCCGAAAGCGCACGCTGCGGGAGTGGCAGGGCGCCAGCTCGCCAAACTCGCCAGCAGCCAGCTCAAGGGGCAGGGGCTGCTCGTCCATCCGCACCGCTTGCCAGTCGCTCAGGGTGTGCTGGCTGGTCACTTTGCCACCCTCCTGCACCGCCTGTTCGCTCGGGTTGTAGACCCGGATCACCAGCGCCTCTTCATCCTCGGCTTTCTTCAGGGCACTCAGCACCGGACCGGAGGGATCCATGGAGAGCAGACTGAAGTGGAGCGGGGTGGTGAAGCTCGCCTTGTTGAGCTTCATGGCATCGAACGGGATCTTGTTGTAGCAGCGAACCGGGGTGAGGTAGCGGCGCGCCGCCTGCATCACGTTGGCGCTGATGTGATCACCGGCAAACGCCAGCAGGCTGAAACGGCAACTGAGCTTGCCGCGTACCTGGGAGTCCGGGGTGGGCAGCTTGATGCCGGAGGGGCGACCCGGGCGCAGCAGCAGCTCCTCTTTACCGAGTACGCCGACCCCGCGCAGCAGGGTGAGTGCCAGGGTGTCGCACTGCTCACCGATCACTTCAAACTCGCGCAGACCATCGCTCAGTACCGCCAGCCCCTGTTTGCCATCTTGCAGGGCGACGAAGTTCATCAGCTGCCAGACCGGAATGGGGGCCTCTTTCCACCCCTCCGCTTCCCAGTTCGCCATGGCGCTGTCGCGAGTGGGGCGGGTGATGCAGCCAAACTGGTTGTCGGAGACCACGGTGTCGCTCGGGAAGGGGGTGGGGATCAGCACCCGCACCCGGTGATCATCGGCCTGATTGTCGAGCTCCAGCTCGATGTCGATCCGTGGACTCTGATGTGCAAGCGTGATGCGGCAGGTTACATCGAGGTGGCCGCTGCACTGGCGGTTGGCACGCTCGGCGAGGTTGGCAGGCAAGGCCATACGCAGTTTGAGAGTGGCGATGCTCTGCCACGCCTGATGGGTGACCTCGCGAGTCACCGCAAACTCGGTGGAGTAGCGCAGCCACTCGTCCCGCGATGGCGAGTAGTCATACTCGTCACCATCATCGGAGCCCTCTTCCAGCGTGAGCACCTGATCGAAGGTGGTGCCGCGCAGTTTATCCAGGATCTGCAGGGTGCCGTTGTCATTGAGGGCGATGCGATAAAAATCGTTCTCCAGCAGCTCGCCGCTGGCCGTCACCGGCTGCTCCAGTCCCGGCTGATTGCCCTCGATATGGAGAGTGCAGTAGCCCATGGCCGGCAGCGGATGGCAGAGCTGGATGTCGTACTCCATAAAGGGGTCGTAGTTGCCGTAGTGCACGATCTGTCTGTCCACCAGTCCCGGGTCAATCTCGCGTCTGGCGCGGATGAAGTAGGGGACCGGCTGGCCCGCCTCATCGCGCAGGGCAAAGGATTGGGCGCGAATGCGGATGCTGGTGTTGATCACCTCCTGACGGGGGAAGGGCATCAGGTTGAACAGGCAGAGCTTGTCGGCCACCTGTACGCCGTCTTCACAGAGCGCCACCGGCATGTTGTCGACAATCTTGCGCATGTAGAAACGGATCAGGTTCTCGGCCATGTCATCGGCCAGAATGAAGCGGGTCATCACCTCCTGATGCACCTTGTCGCTGCAGCAGCAGCCGATGCTGTCGTGGGCGTGGTTCTTCATGATCTCCTTCCACATCTTCTCCAGAAGTCCGTGGTGGTACTCAAAGCCGAGCTCCCAGGCGATGCTCGCCAGCGGCTCGAGGATGTTGACGATCTTGTTCTCGATGGCGGCATGAGCCAGCTTGATGTCCATCCGGGTGGAGGAGATGGTGCGGTGTACCCGCATGTATTTGCCGTCGTTGAACTCCCCCTTGAGGGTGGCCAGCTGGTCGCGGCACGCCTCGATGCGCTCGAAGACCTGCTCGAAGCGGCTCATGTGGAATTCACGCTGGGGGTAGATCTCCCGCAGCTTGTCGATGATGGCGAAGATATTCTGCTGCAGCGGCATCTGGTCGTGGCCGTTGGGCAGCAGGATATCCTGGGTCACCGAGGCCTTCTCCAGCACCTCGAAGTAGGATTCGAGCCGCTTGCGCAGGCCCGCCTCATCTTCCGGCAGGTACTTGCCGATGGCGTAGCCGAGCGGCAGTACCTGGGCGGTCACCTCGCTGCCATCGTTGCTCTGCCAGAGGAACTCGGTCTTGTCGGTACCGTGGCGCTCTGAGCAGCCGCGCCAGAACATGGCCCGATCGATCCCGAAGCCATTGAAGATGTGGGGCAGTTGGGAGGACATGCCGAACGAGTCGGGCAGGTAACCGATCTTCATCGGCTCGCCAAGGCTGAGGCAGTCGCGCATCCCGTAGAGCAGGTTGCGCAGGATGGACTCGCCGCTCACCTGCATGGTGTCGGTCTGGGTGTACCAGGGGCCGATGATGAGTTTGCCCGCTTCCACCAGCGCCTTCACCCGGGCCTTGTTCTCGGGCTGGATGGCGAAGTAATCCTCCAGCACCGCGGTCTGGCCGTCGAGCACATAGAACTTGTAGTCGGGGTCGGATTCAAGACGCGCCAGGATCTCCGCCATGTTGTTGACCAGCAGGATGCGGGACTCCTCAGTGGTGAAGTACCACTCCCGATCCCAGTGCATGTGCGGCGTGATGTGAACTCGTGAAACTGTCATGACAATGATCCTTTGCTGACGCACGGCGGCCCTTGCCTGCCGTGCGGAAAAATAGTCTGTTGAAAAATCGGTTGTGAAGATGAGCCTTACTCAGCGGCAACCACCTGATAGGTGCCGCGCTGCATGGCGTGACGGCGCCAGCCGATCAGCACCACAGTGGAGATAAGGGTGCCCACCAGCGCCGCACCGAGCCAGAGGGCGGCAGCCATCAGGGCACCGTGGCCGCCATCGTGGAGCAGGAACAGGGAGAAGATGCCGGCCCCCGGGGTGGAGAGACCAATCCCCATGGCACCCACCATGGCGCCGGTAACGACAGAGCCTGCGAGGAAGGAGCCGATCACCCGGATCGGATCTTCGATGGCCATCGGAATGGCGCCCTCTGTGATCCCCGCCAGCCCCAGCAGCCAGGTCGATTTGCCGGTCTCGATCTCGAAGGTCTGGAACAGGCGTGGCGCCAGCAGGGTGGAGAAGGTGACGGTAAAGGCCGAGACCATCTTGACCGCGCCGAAGATGGCGTAAGGGCCGTAGACCCCGTTGGCCATGGCGCCGAGGCAGAAGGCGTAGGCCGCCTTGTTGACCGGGCCACCCAGGTCAAACGAACACATAAAGCCGAGCAGGGCACCCAGCACCAGCGCATTGGTGCCGGAGAGGCCGTTGAGCCACTCGGTGAGGCTGTTGTTGAGCCAGGCTACCGGCTGGCCGATGACAAACAGCATCAGGCTGCCCGCCACCAGAGTGCCGATCACCGGATAGAGGTAAAAGGTGAGAAAGCCGTTGAAGTTGGGGCTAAGGCGCACATGCTGCTTGACCCAGCGCATCAGGTAACCGGCGATAAGACCACCGACCACGCCGCCGAGAAAACCGGAGCCAATCATGTTGGCGGCCAGTCCCGCCGCAAAGCCCGGGCCCAGCGCCGGTTTGTCTGCCAGCGAGTAGGCGGTATAGGCCGCCAGCACCGGCACCATCAGGGTGCCCAGCATGCCACCGCCCAGCTTGCGGTACATCCAGAGCCAGGAGTTCTCGGTATCAAACAGATGTTGCAGGCCGAAGATCTGGGCCAGCAGCACAGAGACGGCGAGCACGGTACCGCCCGCCACGATCAGCGGCACGGCAAAGGAGATACCGCTCAGCAGCGCCTGCTTGAGCTCGGTCTTGAGGCTCACCTTCTTGCCGGTCTGCGCGTCGCTCTGGCTGGTGTTGGGCGTCGGGGCGGTGCGACCGGCCTTGGCCGCTTCCAGCGCATCATTCAGGATCCGCTCGGCATGGCGGATGGGCTCGGCCACCGGCGTCTCGATCCGGGGGATGCCAATAAAACGCTCCTGCTCCTTGATGGCCACCTCGGCGGCGAAGATACAGGCCACCGCAGCATCGAGCGCCTCTTGCGGCAGGCGATCCTCGATGCCGTTGGCACCCTGCTTTTCGACCAGTACCCGAATGTCCAGCTTGCGCCCCGCTTTTTCCAGATACTCGGCAGCCATATAGGTGTGGGCGATCCCCGCCGGGCAGGCGGTGACACAGACCACAGTGGGTTGATTTGTATCTAGGTTGTATTCTTTTGCTGGTTGCTTGCTACTATCCCCCTCACCATCGAGCAGCGCCATCAGTTGCTCGGCACTTTGAGCCGCCAGCACCGCCTCGCGGGTATCGTCATCCACCAGGGCGGTGGTGAGGGTGGTGAGCAGTTGCATGTGGGTGGAGCCCGCCTGATCGGTTGGGATCGCCAGCATGAAGATCAGGTTGACCGGCTCGGGGCCGTCGATCCCCTCCCAGCCCAGCTCCTCGCTCAGGGTAGCGACGGCAAAGGCTGCTTCACGCACCGCATCACACTTGCCGTGTGGCACCGCCAGCCCTTCGCCAAGGGCGGTGGGGCCCTGCGCCTCGCGGGCCATGACCGCCGCCAGAAAGGCGGCCTTGTCGTGCAGCTTGCCGGCCTGATCGAGCCGATCAGCCAGGGCATGAATGGCCGCATCCCGATCGGCAAACCGGGTTTGCAACGTGATGAGATGGGGGCCGGTAAGACTGGTCAGATTCATGATGATCCTCTGTCAGGTTGGCTTGCCAGCAAGCCGTCATGGTGAAAGTGACAGCGATGCTAACAAACCGGTCGACTGATTTTTGTGAGTGGTATCATACAATTCGTTATTTGTATTGTTTTTGTATTGTTTGTTCGAGGTGATTTGTTAGGTCAAATGAGGCCGAGCCGTTTTGTCTGCCGGGCAACTGGGGTAGAATGGCGCCTCTTCCATTTATCATGGCGCAGAGCCGACGAGGTGGCCTTTCGTGTCGAAAAAACCTATGTATCGCCAGATAGCCGACACCATCCAGCAGTGGATTGCGCAAGGGGAGCTGGCCCCCGGCGATGCCCTGCCCACGGAAGCCGAGTTGCGCGAGCAGTTCGGTGTGAGCCGGGTGACGGTGCGCCAGGCCCTCAAGCAGCTGACCGAACTCAACGTCATCGAGAGCATTCAGGGCAGCGGCAGCTATGTGCGGCAGGAGAAGGTGAACTACGACATCTATCAGCTCACCAGCCTCTATGAGAAGGTGACCGATCCGGCGGCCGAGACCCACAGCGACATTCTCGCCTTCGAGGTGATCAAGGCGAGCAGCGAGCTGGCCGAGCGGCTCAATCTGCTGGAAGGGGCGCTTGTCTACTACGTCAAGCGGGTGCGCTTTATTCGTCAGATCGCGGTAACGCTGGAGGAGACCTGGATGCCGCTCGCCCTCTTCCCCGACCTCAGCTATGCGGTGATGCAGGGCTCCAAGTACCACTACATCGAAGAGGTGAAGCAGCTGGTGATTGACCGCAGCGAGCAGGAGATCATTCCGGTGCTCCCCTCGGCGCAGGTGGTGGAGGCGCTCGGTATCGATCCCGCCAAGCCCATTATCGAGAAGGTCTCCCGCGGCTTCCTGCAAGATGGCACAGTGTTCGAGTTCAGTCGCAACTTCTTCAAGAGCGATGATTACAAGTTCACCCTGGTCGCCCGCCGCGCCAAGGGCTGAGCGGGCGCCAGCACCCGAGATGAAAAAGGCCACCACTGTGTTTGCGGTGGTGGCCTTTGTTTTTGGCTGATTGCCGGGCTGAATGGCAGATTGGCTGGTGGCTTGATGTAGCCGCTCTACTGCGCTGAGTCGTTGATAACTTTCTCGACCCGTACCTGCAGGCTCCCTTGCGCCAGAGTGGTGATGAGCTGATCGCCATTGTTGACCTGATCGGCGCGGCTAATGACCTCACCACGCGCGGTGCGGGTGATGGAGTAGCCGCGCCCCAGGGTGGCGAGCGGGCTCACCCCGTCGAGGCGGGCGCTGAGCATGGCGAGGCGGTGACTAGCAAGGTCTTGCCGTTTTGCAATCAGGGCATGAAGCCGCTCCTCGGCCAGCTGATGGCGGCGTTTGCCAGCTGCCAAGAGGCGCTCCGGACTCTTGCCCTGCAGGCGCAGTTCAAGGTTGGTGAGGCGCCGCTCACCCTGATGCAGCCGCTGGCGCAGCAGTTGCTGCAAACGGGTGGAGAGCTCGTCGAGTCGCTGGGATTGTTGCTCCAGCCGCCGCTTCGGATCCTGATGGTCGAGCCGCTTTTGCAGCAGGATGAAATCGTGGCGGGCGGCGGTCTGCTGGCGGCTCATCGCCTGCAGCAGTCGCTGCTTGAGGTGAACGAGACGCTGGGCTCGGGCGCTCTGATCCGGCGCCACCAGCTCGGCGGCGGCCGATGGGGTAGGGGCGCGCAAGTCGGCGGCAAAGTCGCTGATGGTGACATCCACCTCGTGGCCCACCGCGCTCACCACTGGTATGGCGGAGTGGGCAATGGCACGCGCCACCGCCTCTTCGTTAAAGCACCAGAGATCTTCGAGCGACCCGCCGCCGCGCCCGACGATCAGCACATCCACCTCGGCGCGCTGGTTCGCTTTGGCGATCGCCGCGACGATCTGGCTGATGGCGGCGCTCCCCTGTACCTGAGTCGGGTAGATAAAGACCGGTAGATCCGGCGCACGCCGTTTAAGCACCGTCAGCATATCGTGCAAAGCCGCACCTGTGGCTGAGGTAATGAGGCCTACCGCGCGCGGTTCGCGGGGCAGCGGCCGCTTGCGGCTCTCGTCAAACAGCCCCTCGGCGCCGAGGCGGCGCTTGAGCTCTTCAAAACGCAGCGCCAGCACGCCATCGCCTGCAGGTTGCATCGACTCGATGATCAGCTGGTAGTCGCCGCGCGGCTCATAGAGGGAAACTCGCGCCTGCACCAGTACCTGCATGCCATCCTGCGGGCGAAAGGCCACCCGCCGGTTGTTGCCCTTGAACATGGCGCAGCGCACCTGCGCCGATATGTCCTTAAGCGAGAAATACCAGTGGCCGGAGCTTGGCATCGCCAGGTTGGAGAGCTCGCCGGTCAGCCACACCAGCCCCAGATCTTGCTCCAGGATCATGCGCACGGCGCTGTTGAGGCGGGTGACGGTAAAGACCTGCTGTTGCCTGTTTTGGCCGGATTCGTTGCGATAGTTCAAGGCGGTTCCTGCGCACGGTTCCTCGCCAGCGAAGGCGGAGGAGAGAAACAATGTCGCCATCTTACCCCACTTCACCTCGTCCGCCGAGTCAATGGATCAGGTTGGTCACTCCTCCCTGCAAATCGGTGTTGCATGGAAATGAAAGCGCTATCAATCACATACAGCCAATAGCGAAGTCGATGGTGGTCACATTTTGCGCGCATTCGCCATGAATTGGTTATGGGGAACTCTAGACTGATCGGGCTCATCCGAAGGCGGGACTGTAGCGGATGGGGGAATGCCGGGGCACACCGGCATCACACACAAAACAATGAAAATAAAGGACTATCAATGGCTAGATGGATACTCGCGGCCGGATTGTTGGGAACCCTGATCACGGCGCCGACGTCGGCGGCGGAGTGGTTCTTCCGGGGCACCGCGAATGGATGGGCGGCGACCGCAATGACGTCGACGGACGGCGTCAATTTTGATACCTGCCAGCGCTTCGTGAGCGGGGATGCCAGCGGCGGCCCGCGCTTTAAGATAGACAGGTACGGCAACTGGCAGCAGAGCTACCCGGCGGCCGACTACGGGGTCAATGCCAACACGGCGTACCAGATCCGTATCAACGCCAGCACTCAGGCGGTGAGCGCGACGGCGGTGGCCAGTTGCGAGGCCTCGGGGTTTGCCAGCACCTTGCCGCAGCTCAACGTACGCGGCGCCTTCAACGGCTGGGCCAGCCTCCCCATGACTCTGGTAGGGGATCACCTGTGGCAGGTGGAAGCCTACATGGATGGCAAGGCGAGCCAGCGCCTCAAGTTTGATCAGGCTGGCGACTGGGCCGTCAACTTTGGCGACAGCAACGGCGACGGCGTGCTTGAGAAAAGTGGCGGCGACATCTTCTGGAGCGCCGTGGGTACGGTGCGCATCCAGGTCAACGACCAGACCCTGGTCTACAGCATCACCCCCCTTGGGGATGACAACCAGCCGCCGCTCGCGGTCATCACCCCGGGGGGCACGGTGAATGTGACCCAGGGGGCGTCACTGACCTTGAGCGGCAGCGACTCTACGGATCCCGACGGCCAGATCACGAGCTATCTGTGGAGCAGCGGCGAGACCACGGAGAGCATCGTCGTCAGCACCACCCAGACCGGCAACTTCACCTATGGCCTCACGGTCACCGACGATCAGGGCGCCAAGGGCAGCAGCAGCGTGAGCGTGATGGTCGGGGCAGGACAGAGCAGCGACAGCTGGTACTTCCGGGGCACGACCAACAACTGGGGGCTCACCCCCATGACCAGCGAGGATGGTACCACCTTCTGCACCGAGCAGGCCTTTGGCAGCAACAACCCCCGCTTCAAGATTGACCACAAGGGGGATTGGGCCGAGGCGTATCCGGCCCAGGATTACCTGGTCAGCGCCAACACCCGCTATCGCATCTGCTTTGACAGCCTGCGCAAGGCCATCGAGGTGGAGACGCTGGCCGGGGCCGATCTGCAGGCCCCCACGGTGACGGTCACCCCGGCCCCGGGGAGTTATCTGGACAACCAGTCCATCACCCTGGGGGTGAGCGACGATCAGGACAGCGCCCCCGCCGTGCATTTCACCACGGACGGCAGCCAGCCCACCACGGCGTCGGCCCGCTATGCAGGCCAGCCCCTGGTGGCGAGCGACAAGGGGAGCGGCACCGATCTGGTGATCCGCACCCTTGCCATTGACGCCAGCGGCAATCAGCGCGAGCAGCGCTTCGAGTACCGTATCGGCGAGCAGGGTGTGGCGAGCGGCGATTTTCGTGCCGAGAGCATCTACTTCCTGCTGACCGCCCGCTTCTATGATGGCGATGCCAGCAACAACTACCATAACCGGGATCGCTACAAGGCGGGGGATCCCCATTGGCGCGGCGACTTCAAGGGCTTGATCGCCAAGCTCGACTACATCAAGGATCTCGGCTTCACCGCCATCTGGGTGACGCCACCGGTGGAGAATCGCTCCGGCCTAGACTACCACGGCTACCACGCCTACGACTTCTACCGGGTCGATCCCCGTCTGGAGTCGCCGGGGGCGGGTTACCGGGAGTTCATCCAGGCGACCCACGCCAAGGGGCTCAAGGTGATCCAGGATGTGGTGCTCAACCACTCGAGCCAGTACGGCCTGCGCGGCAAGACCTGGATCGATCGCCTGCCCGTCAAATACTACGTACCGGCGGGGTCGAGCCAGGGGCTCATCAACAACGGCCCCTATCAGGGCAACCTCGGGGACTACGCTAGCGCCAACCGCTGTGACGACGACAACCCGGCGGCTCCCGACTGGTACAAGGCCCGCTGCCAGTCCGATCCGGCGGGCACCCAGCCTCTGGTGGACCCCAAGACAGGCGCCACCGTGCCGAGTGCTGGCTACAACCCCAACCGCTTCTTCGGCATCGACGCCCAGACCCTGGATCCCGCCTGGTATCACCTGGACGGTTTCATGTCAGGCGGTGACTGGGAGAGCCCGCTCGCCCTGCAGCGCAAACACATGGCGGGGGATTGCATCGATCTCGCCACCGGCAACCAGAACGTCAAGGACTACCTCAACGGCGCCATCCGCCAGTACCTCGACATGGGGGTTGACGCCATTCGCATCGATACCTTGAAGCACATCGAGCGGGACGAGCTGCTGACCTATGTCCACGACTGGCAGGCCCACAAGCCGGGGTTGTTCGTCTTTGGCGAGAACCTGGTCAAGGGCACCGGCTGGGGCTCTGAGCTGGCCAACGACAATGCCTCGGCGGTGATCCGTCCCTGGTGGTATACCCGCACCACGCCGAACCCGGCGGATCCCCGGGCAGGGGGCGATTCCGGCCTCTCTGTGCTGGACTTCTCCCTCTTCTCCACCTTCCGTGACAACGTCACCCGGGGGAGCTTTGGCGGGGTGGGCGGGATCTTTGCCATGGACTGGGTCTATGGGGATGCCACCAAGCTCATCACCTTCTTCCAGAACCATGACGTGGGGCCGGACAACGACTTCAAGTACCGCTACGGCGGGGAAGAGGGCAATGCGGCCATGACCTACAACCTGCTCTGGACGGCGCGGGGCATCCCGACCCTCTACTACGGGGAGGAGGTGATGTTCCAGGCGGGCAAGCCTCAGGATATCGACGGGGCCACCATGACGGTGGATCAGACTGGTCGTGCCTACTACGGGGAGGTGCTGGACAACCCGGCCACTCCGAGCCACCCGCTCTACCAGCACATCAAGCGCCTGAACCAGATCCGCAAGGCGGTGCCCGCCCTGCAGAAGGCGCCCATGAGCCAGGTGAACGAGTGGGGCAGCGGCATCAGCTTCGTGCGTGACCTGAGCGCTCAAGGCAGCTACGCTGCCGTGGGCCTCGCGGCCAGTTCGGCCCAGCAAATAAACCTGAGTGGCCTGAAGAACGGCACCTATACGGATGCGGTGACCGGCGCGAGTCAGAACGTCAGCAACGGCAGTCTGAGCTTTGCGGTGCCCGCCTATTCGGCACGGGTCTGGGTACTGAACGGCCCGGGCAAGGTGGGCGTTGACGGTAAATATCTCAAATAAGGAAAGCCTGTCACAGTGTGCAGCGAGTCGGCCTTGGGGCCGACTTTTTTATGCCGCATATCAAGGGATCGAGGGAGAGGGACCAGACGGGGAAGGCAATAAGCAGTAGCGTCGACATCGCTTGGGAGCAAGCGGCATCCGAGGGTGGCTTGCTCTGTTATGGTGCTTTCGCCCCAAAGTGGTGCGCATCATCGACATTGGCAGCAGGAACCCACCTTGGAGAAATATGCCGTATCCACCCTATGCCCCTCCTGTGACGAGCATGATTCATGCTGCCATGTGGCACCATATCAACATGATCCACTTAATAACGGGCTTTAAAAGGGAAGATGGTGAGCTGCCTTCAGTGTGGCTGGTCAAACATGCTGATGCAGCCTGATGTTTGTCCCATGAATGGGTGTGTTGCTCCTGTCATAGGCAGAATGTCGGAATTTAAATTTGATTTTTCAGCTTATCCTGGATGCTTGTGTTGATTGGCGCTTTTTTTGCTGAGTCTTGTGATGTCGGCAGGGGGGACCGGCAGGGGAAATGGCCAGGGCGCCCGAGTATGCCGACCCCTTCGGCCCAGTGACTGGTGCCCTGATGTCACAGCAAACATGGAGAGGAGTCATATGGAGAGTGAAATGACCATGTCGCCCGTGCCGGCGACCAAAGCCCTGGCCCACACCCTCAAGGACGATGTTTACGGCATGGTGCTCGGGGTCATGTTTATCGCGGTCGGTCTCAACCTGCTCAAGTGTTCCGGCATGATCACCGGTGGCATCGCGGGCATCGCCCTGCTGCTCGCCCATGTCAGCAGTTTGCCCATCGGGGTTCTGTTCTTCATGGTCAACATGCCCTTCATGGTGTTTTGTTACTTCACTATGGGGCGCGCCTTCACCATCAAGACGCTGATCGTCAACGTTACCCTCTCGGCGGCCACCCAGGCGGTACCGCTGCTGCTGACGGTGAGCTATGTCCACCCACTGTTTGCCGCCTTGGTAGGGGGGACCTTTCTCGGCATGGGGGTGTTGTCTCTGGCGCGCCACAATGCCTCCGTAGGTGGCACCGGGGTGGTAACGCTCTGGCTGCAACGGCGCGTTGGCATCAACGCGGGAAAGAGCCAGATGGTGCTTGATGTGCTGGTGTTTGCACTCTCCCTGCTCACCTTGCCACTGCCCTTGCTGCTCTGGTCCACCCTGAGTGCGCTGGCGATGAACGCCATGCTGATGAATTGGCACAAGCCAGGTCGCTATCAGGGAAACTGAACACCCGGCTGCACATAATTGGATCATTGAAAATGCTGTTCCGGGAGGTTGGAGGGAGAAAGGGGCTCAACGACAAAAAAGATCATCTTGTCGTGAAAAAAGGCATGATTACAGCTGAATTTATTAGTTTTTTGCGCCGTTGGCCGCCTAAAAGAGGGCTATGCCATAAAAAATTCAAAAAACTTCTTTACCAGTGACCAATGCGTGAGTAAACTTCGTCGGCAATATTTTACACCCCCACTTCCTCAACGGTGAGATATTGCCATGCTCAGGATTGCCAAAGAAGCGTTAACCTTCGACGATGTACTGTTGGTTCCCGCCCACTCCGAAGTTCTTCCCAATACTGCCGATCTGCGTACCAAGCTGACCTCCGCCATCAGCTTGAACATCCCGATGATCTCCGCTGCCATGGATACAGTGACCGAAGCCCGTCTGGCTATCGCACTGGCCCAGGAAGGCGGTATCGGCTTTATCCACAAGAACATGTCCATCGAGCAGCAGGCTGCCGAAGTGCGCAAGGTCAAGAAGTACGAGAGCGGCGTAGTCACCGACCCCGTCACCGTGCGCCCTGACATGACCATCGCCCAAATCAAGGAGCTGAGCCACAAGAATGGCTTCGCCGGTTACCCCGTGGTGACTGACGGCAATCAGCTGGTCGGTATCATCACCGGCCGTGACGTGCGCTTCGTGATTGACCTCTCCCAGACCGTTGAACAGATCATGACCCAGAAAGATCGTCTGGTCACCGTGCGTGAAGGCGCCCCCCGCGAAGAGGTGGTTGCCCTGATGCAGAAGCACCGTATCGAGAAGGTGCTGGTGGTCAACGCCGACTTCAAACTCAAGGGCATGATCACCGTTAAAGATTTCCAGAAAGCCGAGCGCAAGCCCCACGCCTGTAAAGATGACAAGGGTCGTCTGCGGGTCGGTGCTGCGGTTGGTGCCGGTGCCGGTAACGAAGAGCGCGTCGCCGCGCTGGTGGAAGCCGGTGTTGACGTGCTGCTGATTGACTCCTCCCACGGCCACTCTCAGGGTGTGCTGGATCGCATCAAGGCTACCCGCGACGCCTATCCTGATCTGCAGATCATCGGTGGCAACGTCGCGACCGCCGCTGGTGCCAAGGCGCTGGCTGCTGCCGGTGTCAACGCCGTCAAGGTCGGTATCGGCCCGGGCTCCATCTGTACTACCCGTATCGTGACCGGCGTGGGCGTGCCCCAGATCACTGCCATCTCCGACGCCGTTGACGCGCTGGAAGGCACCGGTATTCCGGTGATTGCCGATGGCGGTATCCGCTTCTCCGGCGACATCGCCAAGGCCATTGCCGCGGGCGCCAGCTGCGTCATGGTAGGTTCCATGTTCGCCGGTACTGAAGAAGCGCCGGGCGAGATCGAGCTCTATCAGGGTCGCTCCTTCAAATCCTACCGTGGTATGGGTTCCCTGGGCGCCATGTCCAAAGGCTCCAGCGACCGCTACTTCCAGACCGACAACGCCGCCGACAAGCTGGTGCCAGAAGGCATCGAAGGTCGCGTGCCGTACAAGGGTCGCCTCAAAGAGATCATCCACCAGCAGATGGGCGGCCTGCGCTCCTCCATGGGCCTGACCGGCAGCGCCACCATCGACGATATGCGCACCAAAGCTGAATTTGTGCGCATCTCCGGCGCCGGGATGAAAGAGTCCCACGTCCACGATGTGACCATTACCAAAGAAGCCCCCAACTATCGGATGGGCTGATAAAACGGGGCCCTGCGCCCCGTTTTTCCACCCTTTTTTATCCCGTGCCCTTTGTGACAACATCAGCCTGATGCAGGAATAAAATGACTAAAGACATTCACCAGCACCGTATCCTTATCCTCGACTTCGGTTCCCAGTACACCCAGCTGATCGCTCGCCGCGTGCGCGAAATCGGCGTTTACTGCGAACTGTGGGCCTGGGACGTAACCGAAGAGCAGATCCGCGAATTCAATCCGAGCGGTATCATCCTCTCCGGTGGCCCCGAGTCCGTCACCGAAGCTGGCAGCCCGCGCGCCCCCGAGTATGTATTCAACGCCGGTGTCCCTGTGTTCGGCATCTGCTACGGCATGCAGACCATGGCCGAGCAGCTGGGTGGCAAGGTGCAATCCTCTACCGAGCGTGAATTCGGTTACGCCAAGGTGGAAGTGCTGGGCGAAGCTGGCAAGAGCAGCGCCCTCTTGCGCAATATTGAAGATGCCATCGCCGACAACGGCAATGCCCTGCTGGATGTCTGGATGAGCCACGGTGACAAGGTCACCACCATTCCGGCCGACTTCACCACCATCGCCCAGACCCCGACCTGCCCCCACGCGGCCATGGCGTGTGAGGCCAAGCGCTTCTACGGCGTGCAGTTCCACCCGGAAGTGACCCACACCCGTCAGGGTGCCCGCATGCTGGAGCACTTCGTCAAAGACATCTGCGGCTGCGAATGCCTGTGGACCCCGGCCACCATCATCGACGACGCCGTTGCCCGCATCCGCGAGCAGGTAGGTGACGATGAAGTGATCCTCGGTCTCTCCGGCGGTGTCGACTCCTCCGTGGTTGCCATGCTGGTGCACCGCGCCATCGGCGATCGCCTGACCTGCGTCTTCGTGGACAACGGTCTGCTGCGTCTGAACGAAGGCGAGCAGGTGATGGAGATGTTTGGTGACCACTTTGGTCTGAACATCATCAAGGTTGAAGCGGAAGAGCGCTTCCTCTCTGCCCTGGCCGGTGTTGACGAGCCGGAAGCCAAGCGTAAGATCATCGGCCGCGTTTTCGTCGAAGTGTTTGATGATGAAGCGAAAAAGCTGAAAAACGCCAAGTGGCTGGCGCAAGGCACCATCTACCCGGACGTTATCGAATCCGCTGCCAGCAAGACCGGCAAGGCCCACGTCATCAAGTCTCACCACAACGTCGGCGGCCTGCCGGAAGAGATGAAGATGGGTCTGGTCGAGCCGCTGCGCGAGCTGTTCAAAGACGAAGTGCGCCGCGTTGGCCTCGAACTGGGTCTGCCCTACGACATGCTCTACCGTCACCCGTTCCCGGGTCCGGGTCTGGGCGTGCGTGTTCTTGGCGAAGTGAAGAAAGAGTACTGCGATATTCTGCGCCGTGCCGATGCAGTCTTTATCGAAGAGCTGCGCAAAGCCGACCTCTACAACCAGGTCAGCCAGGCGTTCGCCGTGTTCCTGCCGGTGCGCTCCGTTGGTGTGATGGGCGATGGTCGCAAATATGACTGGGTCATTGCGCTTCGCGCCGTCGAAACCATCGACTTTATGACCGCCCACTGGGCACATCTGCCGTACGACTTCCTCGGTCACGTATCGAACCGCATCATCAACGAGATCAACGGTATCTCCCGCGTGGTGTACGACGTTTCCGGCAAGCCGCCCGCAACTATCGAATGGGAATAAGCGGCGCTAGCCCTTCTACCCTTCGAGCATAAAAATGCAAAAAAGACGCCCTTGAGGCGTCTTTTCTTTTCTCAATCGTTTGCGCCACATATCTTCTTTTTTCGAGCAGCTTTTTCGCCACCTTGCCCCTGTCATATGTGACAGGGGCATTTTTGCCATCTCGCACTAGGCTCTCTCATGCCAATTGAGCCCGCTGTCAACAGCGGCTTGTGGCTGGGGGGAGGGCTGATCCAGTTGCAGATAGCTGCGCAAACGGGCTCATCGTCATCGCGCCAACCGGCAGTGACGACCCCCGGTGGAGACCGGAAACCACTTGAATCAACGGGGCGCAGCCCGAACGGCCAAACGAGTCGGGATCATAGAGCACGGAGAGTTTGATATGTCAGAACAAGCAGTGTTGGTGGGTGGATGGACCGCATATCACAAGCTGACCGCCGAGGATCAGGCGGTATTTGATCAGGCGCTGAAAGGATTTGTAGGGGTGCAGTACGTACCCTTTGAAGTCTCCACTCAAGTGGTGGCTGGCACCAACTACCGCTTCAAGTGCAAGAGCACTGTGCCGCTTGCCAAACCGATCCATGGCGAAGCCGTGGTACAGATCTTCAAATCACTGGACGGGGATGCCCATATCACCTCCATTACCCCGATCTGATAGGGTTGTGGGCAAGGCGGGGAGGGGGAGATCTCCTAACCGGTTTGCTCCAGACTCCAGCAATAAGAAAGACGCCTTAGGGCGTCTTTTCTTTATCTATGCTCCGGCACTGCTGATATGTGGCCGGTATTTGTACTTATTGATTAATTTATTGATCTTGCTCAGGAAACTGTCATCTCCCTCTTTTCTTGCTTACCTCGTTAGCTAAGATTGCCGTTTGGCAACCGTTTGAGTCATCCATGTGTAAAGCCCGATAAATGACATAGGTAAACTGCAGCAGACTGGAGACTATCGGATTAATACTGCCGTCCATCCAATCACTGGTATGTGCCTTACTGCCAGATACCGGTGCCAAAAGTTCAGAGGGCAAACATTATCCCGTAGAGTCGGGGGAGGGGGAAAGAATGCTAGAACGAATTCACCGAGTTAAGGGAGTTGGCCTTCTTCATGATGCCAATGGTCGTGCTTATAGTCTTAAGAAAGCGAGTCTTATTTACGCCGATAACGGAGTGGGCAAGTCTACTCTCACGTCAATCCTCCGATCATGCGCCTCTAACGAACCCGATCTGATAAGTCGCCGTCGTACAATAGACGGCAGCAATCAGCCTGAAGTCCATTTTCAATTCTCTAACGGCCAGAATTCAAGATTCACAAACTCAGCGTGGGATCACCCACGTCCAGAGTTATTGGTATTCGATGCCGATTTTGTGGAAAAGAACGTATACGCAGGAGGTCAAGTAACAACTGATCAGAGAAGGAATCTTCTGCAGTTTGCCCTAGGCACCAACGCAGTAAATGCTCAGCACGAATATGATCAAGCCGACGCTGACGCCGTTGCGGCAGCACAAGCAGTTAGAGAACTTAATAATCAATTGGCTGAGTTTCATCGAGGCATAACACTTCGTCAGTTCCGCAATTTGGCCGAAGTAGTAGATGCAGATGCCCAGATCGCGAGATTAAATGAACAAATCGTAGAGGCTCAGAACATCGGATTTATCCAAGCCAAAGCTTTGCCTAGGTGCTTGGAAGAACCAACGCTTAATGTTGGTCAAATTTTTGAGACGTTTAGACGCTCTTTATCTGATATCGACTTGGCTGCTGAGCAACGTGTCAGGCAACACTTAGACCTACTTGGTCAGCCGGGCCTTGAAAAATGGATTAGTGATGGTCGTAACTATGGAAACGATGAAAATTGCCCGTATTGCAACCAACCTCTTGACGGTGTCGAGCTAATTGAGGCTTATCGAAGCTATTTTAATCAAGATTATAATCGTCTAAAGGTCTCAGTGGCTGCGTTGGATACGCTCATATCACATGCTACTTCACAATCGATTATCGAAAGACTTGCCGCAAATTTCTCTACCGCTAGCGCAATCATTGATGGGTGGCAGGAGCATCTCGAGATACAAGCCCCGGAGTTTAATTTTGATGCTTCTATGCTTGCACTCTTGGAAATTAGAAGGCGTCTGGATGAATTAAGAATCACCAAGGAGGCTAATTTACTTGAACCAATCGGTTCAATTGAAGCAGAAAACGAACTGAGAGTTATCTGGGATCAAATTCTAGTAATTGTTAGGAATTGCAATAGCAGGATAGACGCTGCGATTAGACAAATTAATGACTACAAGACAAACCTTGCCACGGTGAGCACTGACGATTTGCATCGCCAAATTGCAACTCTTGAACAGGCTAAGACCAGATATCGGCAAGAAGTCGTTGATATGCTTTCTCAACTTGATACAGCGACTTCTGAAGAAGCACTGAAACAGGCTGAAAAGCAACTTAAAAAAGATGCTTTGAACACGATCATGCAAACCACACTTGAGAGTTACAAGGACCGAATTAATCAGTTGCTTCGTGCATTTGGTGCGCAATTCTCTATACCGAATATAGATTTCAACTACCGAGGCGGTCTGCGAAGCAATTACAACCTATACATGCGTGGAGCCAGTATTGAATTAACTGGCGGAGTCCCTGACTTCAAGACCTCGTTGAGTGAGGGGGATAAAAGGACTTTGGCCTTTGCATTTTTTATTGCATCAGTTGAGTCAACTGTTGATCTGGCAAGTAAGGTCGTAGTGATTGATGACCCCATTTGCAGCCTAGACCTTAATCGTAAGCAGCAGACTCGTACCATATTGAAACGGGTTCATGATAATTGCAGACAGCTAATTGTGTTAGTTCACGACATTCATTTTATGAGAAATCTGCGGGACGAAATTTTACGCGGAAGTACACCTCAGCATGTTGTATGTTTGAGATTAAAAACTGTTGAAAATCGCTATAGTGATTTTGCTATGATTGACGTTGATAAAGAATGTGAAGGGGCATACTTCAAATGCCATAGAGTGTTAGGCGAATATTTAGCGGGTGAAGCTCAAAGTAGCATGGAGGTTGCGAGGTCTATTAGACCTATGCTAGAAGGATATTTGCATCGCCGATTCCCTGGCATGGTAGATAGCGGGTTGCTGTTCGGACAGGTAATTCAAGCTATTAATGCTGCTCCACAAAATAGCCCACTTTTTCATGCTCAGAACATTACTGCGGAATTAAATGAAATAAACGGTTACGCTGGGCAATATCATCACGATACGAACCCATCAGCGGATCAAGTGCAAATCATAGATGGTGAGTTACGCCTGTTCGTTGAGAGAGCGATTCGGGTCGTTCATGCTGGCGCCGCTTAGCCTTCAGTTTGAAAGTGAGTCACGCATATAACAACACGTTGCGGTGCCGTAGGGTGCAATGAAATTGCACCTCTACTTTTGTTCCTCATACCTTGCACAAAAGCCACTCTGCAAATGGTGCAATGCTCTGCACTTATTACACCCTACGTGTTTCGTTAATCCGCTGGGGTGGTGTAACTGATCGCCACGCCCTGTAACCAAAGCAACAAAAGGGGCGATCTGCGCCCCGATTCTTCTTATGTCCCCGTTTTATATCGCCGCACGCTTGTCCGGCGTTGCCTGATTGTCTGCTGACTCACTACCAAGATTCCTGTTTTCCTCATCAGGCCGAGCAGAATAAAGGCCACCTTCACTCATACCTCGCCGCTTCCCAGGCGTGGATCGCCTGTTTACGGGTCTCGCCCCAGTGATAGCCGCCGAGTTTGCCGTTTTGCTGGATGACCCGGTGACAGGGGATCATCAAGGCGACGGGGTTGGCGCCCACCGCCAGCCCCACGGCTCGGGCGGCTTTGGGGTTGCCGACTGCGTTCGCCACCTGGGCGTAGCTCACCACCTTGGCGGGCGGGATCTGCAGCAGCGCCCGCCAGACGCTGATCTGAAAGTTGGTGCCGCTCACGTGCAAGGAGATAGGGCGATCCGGCGCCTTGCTGCCATCGAACATGGTGTGGATGACCCCCCGGGTGCGTGATGGCGCTACTTGCAGCCTTGCCGCAGGCCAGCTGTGGGCGAGGGCGGCCAGCGGTGCCTCTGGGGCCTTGTCATCGAGAAACGAGAAGTTGCACACCCCCCGCTGGGTCAGGGCGACAAACGCCTGGCCGAAGGGGGTGTCGTGCACCCCGTGATCGATAACCAGCCCGGCCCCGCGCTGCTTGTACTCGCCCGGCGTTACCGCTTCGAGCTGCACGAAGTGATCGTAGAGCCGCGAGCCGCTGCTAAGGCCCAGGGTATCGGCCACCTCCAGCAGCGGGCGCGACTCCTGCAGCAGCGCCTTGGCCCGCTCCAGGGTCAGCACCTGCAGATAGCGTTTGGGCGTCACTCCGGCCCAGCGGCTGAACAGCCGCTGGAAGTGAAAGGGACTTAAGTGAACGTGCGCCGCTATCTCGTCCAGAGTGGGCTGGCGCTCCACCTGACTTGCGATAAAACGGATGGCATCGGCGATGCGGGCGTAATCAGACATAAGGCGCTCTCACGATAAGGTTGCGGTCGCAGGATCTTGGGGGCGACAACGTCATGTACGACAAATTGATACCCCACCATCGGCCAACAGGGCAATGCCGGTGGTAAAGCTGGATGCATCGGACGCGAGATAAAGGGCCGAGCGGGCGATCTCCTCCGGTTGGGCCAGCCGTTTGAGGGCATGCATATTCTGCACAAAGGCGAGGCTCTCTGGCGTATTGGCAAAAGCCCGCCCCATGGGAGTGTCGGTGCCCCCCGGCAGCAGGGCGTTGACCCGCACCCCTTGTGCCCCATACTCGGCAGCCAGCACCCGGGTCAGGCCAATGAGGCCCGCCTTGCTCGCCGCATAGGCCGCCATGCCGGGCAGCCCCAGGGTATGGCCGACGAAGGTAGAGGTAAAAATAAGCGAGCCGCCACCACGCGCCAGCATGGCGGGGATCTGGTACTTGGCTCCCACAAAGGCGCTGGTGAGGTTGGTATCCAGAATTTCCTGCCACTGCGCCAGTTCAAGCTCCTCTACGCTGCCCGGCATGCCTGTGGTACCTGCGTTGTTGAAGGCGATATCGAGCCCGCCGAAACGGGTTAGCGCGAGCTCCACCAGATCGCGGGCGTAAGTCTCGTTTTTCACATCTCCCGCCAGACTCACCGCCTGGCCCCCCTCATGGCGGATCTCATCCACCAGCAGATCCAGCTCGGGCTGGCGGCGGGCGCCGACGACAACGCTGGCCCCTTCGCGGGCAAACAGGATGGCGCTGGCGCGACCGATGCCGGAGCTGGCGCCGGTGATGATGGCGACCTTTTTGGACAGTAATGACATGGCAGTTCCCTCGCAGGTGTGTTGTGCGCCAAATCAGTGGGGCACAGGGTTGGCTGTGGGTTGGAACCCCAATAGGTTCCAACCGACTTGGGTTTGGCCCCACTATGGCAACCACTCCTTTCTGGAACGACCCGAATCTTGCTCTCTTTGTTCCCAAGCCGTTTTGCTACATGTCGATACAGGCCTTTGCGGCAACAAAAGGGGCGAACTGCGCCCCGAATTCTTTATCATGCCCCCCTTTAAAATCGCCGGCTCCAGGTGCGGCGCGCCCTGTGTGCCGCAGTGAGGGGCGAGAGCCCCGGCGTCATGGTGGCTGCGTGCATCATCAAATCCGTCTGGCAGGGCATTGACGGCGGCTTATGGCCGTTGCAATCAACAGCCACGCTCCTGGATCAATAGCCCGTCATCTCCAGATAGCCGACACCTTGAGCATCTCCCGAGACAGAGACCGCACCCTCCCAGTAGTCAAAGCGGCCTGTCATGGCCTGATTGGGCTGACGGGCTTTGATGGTGAGGCTCATTCCGGCGGCGTCTAGCTGCCACTCGACGGGGTAATCCTGCCCCTTGGGGCCGCGCCAGGTGTTGCCCGGCGTCAGGTGAATCGCGTCGGGGGTGAGCACCCGGCTGCTGCCATCCCGCTCAATCAAGATGCCGTAGCGATTCTCGGGCTCTGCGCGGCCCGTCTTGGTGCGCAGGCGAAACAGCATCAGCTCGCGGCCATCGTTCAACTGGAGCGAAAACCAGTCCCAGCCCGATTGCCACTCGGCCAATACCGAGCTGCTCCACTCGTGATCAAACCACCCTTGTCCGGTGACGGTGCGGGTCTCGCCATTGCGAGCCAAGGTGCCGCGAAGAGTGAGGCGCGGGTAGGAGTAGTAAAAGGAGGCGTTGCCCGGGCTCTTCTCGCTGTAACCGGCCTTGCCTTGTAGCACCAGCGGCTTGGCGGCGGTGACGGTGAGGTTCAGCTCGCCAATCTTGCTCTGCACCTTGAGGGTGGCGGGAAAGAGCGCCGCCCCTTGCGAGGCAAGCCGCCACTCCCTGAGCCAATATTGGCCGCCGTTGGCCCCCGCCAGTCCCGGCCCCTGCCGACTGGCCCGTTCATCTTGCTGGTGAGTGCCACGGTCGAGATCCGTGATGGCAAACTGGGCCAGCCAGAGCTGGGGGGTGAGCCAGGGGTTGCTGGTGCGGAGTTCTTGCTCGATACCCTGCCTAAACAGGGTCCACTGCATGCCATATTCGCGCCCCTGATCATCCTTGAGGTTGCCGGTGAGATACCACCACTCGGAGCGGTAATCGGGGTGGGCGGCGTGATCCTCCGGCAATTGGATAATTTGCCCCGGCAGCACCTTTTTAAAGCTGTCGTTGCCACCGCCGAGCAGGGCGCCCAGATCGCTGGCCTGCGCGTTGCCAATCATGGCAATCAGCGGGAGCAAGAGGGTGGCGAGCCACAGGAACCGTAAAGAGGACAAGCTTCCCCTCACCCTGGCCCTCTCCCGAAGGGAGAGGGGATGGTTCAATGCCGCACTGTGATCTTCTTTGCGCTGAAGAAGGGGCGGAGAGAGGGACGTGGTTAATGGGAGCTTCAAGCTATGGCTGAGCCAGTGCGCTAACCGATATGTCATACCACTCTCCTTGCCGCATACCAGGATGCCAGTGCGCCACAGACCGGTGCCAGCAACAGGGCGGTGACCGCATGAAGGGGGGCGGCCTCGAAGGCGAGGCGCCAGCCAAAGGCGCGGGGGTTGACCACCTCGATCAGCACCCAGGCAAGGCCATAGCCCACCGGCAGGGCCAGCAGGGCGGTGAGCAGCCCCAATCCAGCCCCTTGCCACACCAGCAGCTGGCGGCAGTGGCGGGGGCTCAAGCCCAGACTCTGCAAGGTCTGCAGCTCACCACGGCGCGCCAGCCCCAGCACCATAAAGGCCGAGCCGATCCCGACAAAGGCGATGCCGAGGATCAGCAGTTTCAATAGCTCGGTCACCACAAAGGTCTGGTCAAACACCTTGAGCGCCGCGCTGTGAATGGCGGGGGCGGAGAGCAGATTGAGCTGCTCGCCAAAGCGCTCGCGCAGGCGGTCGGCCAGCTGTTCGGGGTCGTTGCTAAAGAGGGCGAGGGATTGCACCGCGCCCCCTTCGAAGGCGTGCAGGATCTGCCCCTTGTCACTGCCGTAGTCCTGATAGACGCCGGTGACGGTGAACTGCCGTGGCCCCTGCTCGCCGCTGATCGCCAATGTCTGGCCTACCTTGACCCCGAGGCGCACCGTCAGCGGTTCGCTCGCCAGTACCTCGTCAGGGCGGGTCGGCCAGCGTCCGGCCAGCAGCGGATAGGCCGCTTTAAGCTGGGGGATAAAGTCCATCTGCGCCCACTCGATGGGCTGCCCCTGCCAGCGGGCGGGGTGAACCGAGCGGCGCGAGGCCGCGCTCACCAGCGGATTGGCGAGCAGAGTCTTAAGGGTGGCGTCGCTCAAGGTGCCCTTGTTGCCCGCCACCCCCTTGGGGGCGGTGACATAGAGATCGGCGGCCAGACGCTGGCCGAGCCAGATCTCCACGCTGGAGCGAAAGCTCGACACCATGACCCCGATGCCGATGGCCGCCGCGATGGCCAGCTTCAACGCCATCACCGCGATGGCGGTGCGATCGAGGTGATAGAGGGTCTCGGCCACCCCGAGCCGGGCGGTGAGGGGGCCGCCCGCGCGCCGTCGCAACCAGCCAAGCAGGCCGCGCAGGGCATCGGGCAGCCAGAGTGCCATGGCCAGCAGCCAGCCGCCGGCGATAAAGAGGGCGCCACTCAGACCTGTTTGTGGCAGCCACAGGCAGAGGGCGCACAGCAGCAGGATGGCGATGGCCAGCACGCGCCGTCGCCACGGGTGAGCGGGGGGGCGGCTGCTTCCCGCTCGCAGTTCGAGGGGGGATTGGCGCAGCAGTTGCCACCAGCCGGGCAGGTTGGCGGCCAGCGTGCCGAACAACCCGATCAACAGCGCCTTGAGCAGGCTCACAGGGGAAAGGCGCAACAGATCGATGGGGTTGGGGCCATAGAGATCGGCCAGCGCCTGGGTCAGTTGCCCCATCAAGGCGAGCGCCAACAGGCTGCCGAGCAGCACCCCGAGCAGGGTGCCGAGGGTGGCGAGAATAACGAGCTCCAGAATGAGCCAACGCAGTACCCGACTCGGCCCCATCCCCAGAATGATCAACTGGGCCAGCTGGGGGCGACGCACGCTCTGGACAAATCGCTGGGCGTTGAACACCAGAAACAGTCCCACCGCCATGGCGAGCAATGAGAGCGCCGTCAGATTGAGGGCCAGCGCATCGCCAAGCTGGCTGGCATCGAGCGCCGGGCTTATGGGCTCAAGCCACAAGGGCTGGTTTGGGTAATCGGTTTGCAGGGTGGCCTGCAGGGTGCGAGCCTCGGCGTCGCTTAGCTTGAAGACGATGCGATCGAGCCGACCCGCTTTATCCAGCAACGGCTGGGCGAGGCCGATATCGGTTATCAGCAGCCGCTCCATGGGCACGGCGCCCGGTTCGAACGTGCCCGCCAGCGTCAGGGTCAGGGTGCGGGCGCTGCCGCCATCGCTGCCGCCCAATACAAAGCGGCGGCTCTGGCCCGCTTGCCAGCCAAGGCGAGCTGCCTCAGGGGCCGCCAGCCAGATGCTGTCGGCACGGTTGAGGGAAAAGGCGGGTTCGCTCGCGGGTTGGGCGCCAAGCAGCTGGCGCAGGGGGCCGGGGTTGAAGAGATCCATTCCCAGCAGTTGAAAGCTGCGCCCCTCTTCATCCTTGAGCCAGCCATGGAGCTGGGGCATGGCATCCAAGGCGGGCTGGCTGGTCACCAGCTGCACGTAAAGCTGCTCATCCAGCCCGCCAGCGGGGGCCAGCCGGTAGTTGGCTTCCCCTGCCAGCTGGCTGCGGGCTGCGACAAAATTGGTGCGGGCACTGTGGTTGAGCAGCTCGATGGCCACCACCAGCGATACCCCCAATACCAGCCCGGCCAGACTCATCAGCAGCAACCAGGGGTGGCTGCGATAGAGGCGCAGCAGCGCTTTGAGTGGCAGCATCAGCGTGACTCCGGCTGGCGCAGTCGTTGTTTAGTCATGACGGGGTCCCTTGAGCTCGATAAGTTGCCCCCCTTCGAGGCGCAGCACCCTGTCGGCCTGCGCAGCATAGGCGGGGTTGTGGCTCACCAGCAGCAAGCCTGCGCCTGTGTCGCGCACCGCCGCGATCATTAACGCCATCACCTGTTCGGCATTGTGTTCATCGAGGCTGCCGGTGGGTTCGTCGGCGAGCAGCCAACCGGGTTGATGGATAAGGGCGCGGGCCAGCGCCACTCGCTGTCGCTGGCCGCCGGAGAGCTGCTCCGGCCAGGCATCGCGCTTGTGGCTCATATCGAGCCGTTGCAGCAACTGGTCAATCTTTGCCTCATCCGGTGGCAGCCCGTTGATAGCCAGCGGCAGGGCCAGATTCTCGGCCACGTTCAGGGTCGGCAGCAGGTTGAAATCCTGATAGACGATACCGAAATGGCGGCCCCGCAGGCGCGCCCGCTCGTCGGGGGAGCGGGTGTCGATCCGGGTCTCCCCCAGCCAGATCTCCCCTTCATCCGGTGCAATCAGCCCGGCGATCAGATTGAGCAGGGTCGATTTGCCGCAGCCGCTTTGGCCCAGCAGCAGGGTGATCTCGCCAGCGGGGAGGGCGAGATCGAGATGGTGGAACAGCGGCAGTCGCTCACTGCCGTTATCGAAACTCTTGCAGAGGTTGCGCAGGGTCAGCATGGGATAACCGTTTGATGGTCAATGGCTTTCATCATGCTTGGTACGCTAGCACGGCCAGCATTGATCAACACCCCTTACGGTTGATCAAGAGTGCCAGTTAGTGATCAAGGCGGCAAAAGAGCAGTGGATCCTCGCTGGATCCCGCTTGCCCGAGGTGGTTAGAATAGGGGCTTCCATGGGTCACAGGATGAGCAAGGATGTTACACAAGCAAGTCAGTTTTATCATCGATAGCAAGGGCAACAAGCAGGCTGCCGTCGTCCCCATCGAGATCTACAACGAGCTGATGACCCTGCAAAAGGCACTCTCCGACAACCGGCCGGGGGAGCGCGAGCTCTACCACTTCAACGGCAAGGGGGCCGAGGCCCACGGTTATCCGGTGGGCAAGCGGCAAAATCCGGGCTTTATGGTGCTGGCCGGTTCCACCGCCAATGGCGAGGATGCCGCCTCCCTGCGTGAAGCGGTGATCGAGCTGCGTCACGAGCTGCTGGAAAAGGGGGTCATAGTGCCCCGCAGTCAGGGCGGCTTTGTCTTTACCGCCGATCAGCTGTTCAACAGCCCGAGTTTGGCCGCCAGTCTGGTGGCGGGCAATAACCGCAGCGGTCTGGATGCCTGGCAGAACAGCGCAGGCTATACCCTCAAGCAGTCGGGTTTCGGCAAGAAATAATCCCGCGTTTCGACAGCAAACCAATTAAGCGTTAATTGACCTGGATGAATTTTTCTTTTCATCCAGGTGTTAGCATCATTGCCAGATGGTTCTAAAAGGAAGAGACCATGTCTGCGCTTACCCCAGTTATTTTGCTGCTGTCCCTGTTTATCCCTCCCGCCCATGCCAGTAGTGGCCCTGTTCTGTTGACATCCTCCTCAATCGGTCTTTTTTGTGTCGGATTGTTTGTGTTGGCCTACGCCCTGGTGATGGCTGAAGAGTATCTGCAACTGCGCAAGTCCAAACCCGTGCTGGTGGCCGCCGGGGTGATCTGGATCCTGATTGGTATCGCCTATGCACAGCAAGGGATGAGCCCTGTCGCCGAGCAGGCCTTCCGCCATACCTTGCTGGAATATGCCGAGTTGATGCTGTTCCTGCTGGTGGCGATGACCTATATCAACGCCATGGAGGATCGCAGGTTATTCGATGCCCTGCGCGCCTGGCTGGTGCGATCCGGCTTTCACTTGCGCACCCTGTTCTGGTTGACCGGTGGGCTTGCTTTTTGTATTTCGCCGGTGGCAGACAACCTGACCACTGCGCTCTTGATGTGCGCCGTGGTGTTGAAGGTGGCCAACGGTGATCGGCGTTTTGTCAATCTTGCCTGCATCAACATAGTGATCGCCGCCAACGCCGGAGGGGCGTTCAGTCCCTTTGGCGATATCACCACCCTGATGGTGTGGCAGGCGGGCAAGGTGCAATTTGGCCAGTTCTTCACCCTGCTTATTCCCTCTCTGCTCAATTTTCTGGTTCCGGCCATCCTGATGAGCCTGATGGTGCCGCGTCATGTCCCCGAAGCCGACAACGAGCATATCGAGCTGAAGCGAGGCGCCAGGCGTATCGTGTTGCTCTTCTTGCTCACCATTACCACGGCAGTCATGTGTCACAGCTTTCTTCACCTGCCGCCAGTGCTCGGCATGATGCTGGGACTCGGTTATCTGCAGTTTTTCGGGTTTTATCTGCGCAAGTCGTTACCGCGCTCGCTGGCACGCAAGCGTGCGCTCTACGAACGCAATGGCGACACCGAAAGGTTGCGCAGACTGGGCTCTGTGGTGCCATTCGATGTGTTCAACAAGGTCGCCAAGGCGGAGTGGGATACCTTGCTCTTCTTCTACGGAGTGGTGATGTGTGTAGGGGGGCTGGGCTTTATGGGGTATCTGGAGCTGGTATCACACTGGTTGTATGAGGGTACGGATCCCACCATGGCCAACATCTTCATCGGGGTCTTGTCCTCCGTCATCGACAACATTCCCGTGATGTTTGCCGTGATCTCGATGAGCCCAGACATGGCGCTGGGGCAGTGGCTGCTGGTGACCCTGACCGCCGGGGTGGGCGGCAGCCTGCTCTCCATCGGCTCTGCCGCCGGTGTTGCCCTGATGGGGCAGGCCCATGGCATGTATACCTTCTTTGGCCACCTGAAATGGTCGCCGGCTATCTTGCTCGGCTATCTGGTGAGCATAGGGGCGCACCTCTGGCTCAACAGTGCCCAGTTCTGAACGTCTGCCCGCCAGTACGAAAAGAGGCTTCCGTTGATGGAAGCCTCTTTCGTTTTCCTGGCCGAGGGGGATAGGGGGGGTCAATCGCCCCGCTTGCCCGCCAGCAGCCAGTAACTGAGGGTGGAACCCACGCCACAGCATGCGATGGCGATGGCCATGGGCAGCGGCGATTGGGGCGGATTGAGGTTGACCAGAATCCCGACCAGGGCGCCGATGCCAAAGCGCAGGGTGCCCGCCAGTGCCGAGGCGGTGCCCGCAGATTGCGGGAAGTGGCCCATCAGGCCGGTCATGGCGTTGGCCCCCACCAGACTGATATGGCCGATAAAGAGTACCACCGGAATGACGATGCCCCACAGACCGCCGGTCTGGCTCCAGGCGTTGTAGATCAGCAGGGCGCCAGCGCAGGGCAGCACCAGCAGGCCGTATTGCAGCATCCGCTCGGCACCCACCCCTTTTACCAGTCGGCTATTGACGAAAGTGACCACCATCATCAGCAAAATATTGAGACCAAACAGCCAGCCGTAGTGCTCGGTCTGCACCTTGAAATACTCGATATAGACATAAGGGGAGCCACTCAGGAAGGCGAACATGCCGGAGCTGGAGAGGGAGCCGCACAGCACGTAGCCCATGGCGCCGCGATGGGAGAGTACCCCCCAGTAGTTCTTGAGGATCTGGCCCAGATTAAGGGGCTGACGGTGCTCGGGTTTCAGGGTCTCCTGAATTTTCCACTGCATCACCAGACAGATCAGCAGGCTGATCCCCACCAGCAGCCAGAAGATCACCCGCCAGTCGGCGTGGGCGCTGATATAGCCGCCCACCACAGGGGCCACCAGCGGCGCCAAGGTCATCACCAGAATGACGAACGACATGGCGCGAGAAAACGCATCCTTCTCGAACAGATCGCGCAGCAGGGCATTGACCACCACCGAGCCCGCCGCACCGCCCGCTGCCTGCAACATCCGATAGGCCAGCAATTCGGGCAGGGAGTCCGCCATGGCGCAGCCCACCGAGGCGATGGCAAACATCACCAGCCCCGCCAAGATCACCGGCTTGCGGCCATAGCTGTCGGCCAGCGGGCCGTAGAAGAGTTGGCCGATGGCAAAACCGCCCAGAAAGGCGCTGATGGTGAGCTGGGCACCGTCGATGCTGGTGGCCAGATCCCGAGCGATGGCCGGAATGGCGGGCAGATACATATCCACCGCCAGCGGGGTCAGACCCGCCAGAGCGCCGAGCAGGATAAACAGGAAACGGGGAGAGAGCATGGTGGCCTGGGGGGACTGTGCGTGGGGCATAGGGTATCCGCTGGTGAACCTTGGTTGAAAAAGGGAGAAGGGCGAGTCTATCAGGTTTGCCCCCGCTCGGCATGACGTTCCTGCCCCCTCAAAAGGGGGAGGTGTCCGATCGCTCAGGTACCTTGGGGATCAAGCTTTCGGTCATGTCGGCGCGCTGCGCGGATCACTCCCCCCAGCCAGAGCAGCCAGGCCAGCAACGAGATGGCGTAACCGAGCCGCTCCGGCCAGCGGGTGGTGAGGGTGAAGGTGAGGCTGTGTTGTCCGGCGGGCACCCAGACCTGCACCAGCCCGTTGCGGGTGCTGCTGACGCTCAGCGGCAGGCGCTGGTCGAGCCTTGCCTGCCAGCCCGGGTAATCAAACTGGTGCAGGACCAGCTTGGCGGGGGCCGGGGCATCCACTGTCAATTCGATATGACGCGGCTGCCAGCGCTGGATCTGCCAGTTCACCCCCTGATGGTCGCAGGTGATGGCGGGCTGGAATTCCTCTTTCCAGGCCAGCAGGGTGGGGGCAAACATACCGCGTGGCACCTGCTTTGGTCGGTATTCGCGGGCGCTGCGCTTGCTGTCGAACTCCCCGTCGAGCTGACTCTTTACGGGAGCCTGGGTGAGCGGCGCCTCGCGTACATAGAGTCCCTGAGAGAGCAGGATGAGGGCAAGCAGTAGCCACCAGACCCACTGCCACGGGCGATAGGTGGGGGTACCCAGCGCCACCACGGCGACGGTAGCGATGACCAGCAGCAGATTGAGGCGCCAGGGAAATTGCACCAGTTGCAACGGAGTGAGCAGGCGCCACAGGGGCTCGCTTGGTGGCAGCATCATCAGAAAGCTCAGGGTGCCAATGACCCCCCAGAGCAGCAACTCGGGATGGCGCGGCTCGCGGGCGGCAGCCCAAGCTACCAGCAGCAGAGCCAGGGTGAGCAGCGTCAGCCAGGCGAGATGGCCGCGAAAGCGCCAGTCATCACGGCTTTGGGGCAAACGATCGAGAAAGTTGCGCTGAAATTCGAACATGCCGGTGCGCATCTGCTCCATGGAGATCCCCCCCTGATCCAGCAGAGCGGGCAGTAGCAACAGGCTGGCCATCGCCAACCCCCAGAGCTGGCCCAGCAGGGTGCCAATGAGCGGGGAGGCGGTGACAGGGACACTGACAAGCGCTGTGCTCCCCTTGTAGCGCCAGACCAGTAGCAGGCTGCGCAGGGTGAGCAAGCCCAGAATGAGCAGGGTGCTTGGTAGATGGGAAAGCGTCAGCATGGAGACGGCCAGTGCGAGCAGCAGTAGTGCAAAGGGGGCGCCGCGGCAGAGGTGATCCTGCGCCAGCAGTGCCAGCGGCGCCCAGACGAAGGCCCAGCTCTCCGCCAGGGCAAAGCGGGCGTAGATATCGATGGCCAGATGATAGGGCAGCGCCATATAGAGCAGACTGGCCGCCAGCGCCCGTCCGTGGCCGGCAAAGGGACGCAACCAGAGATAGGCAAACAGGCCGGAGAGCCAGAGTGCCACGCTGCTGCTCCAGAGCAGCGGCGTCATCGCCTCGTGGGCCAGTGGGGTGGGGCCGGCGAACAGTGCGCTCACATAGTAGGGCAGGGGGGGATAGAAGAAAAAGACCGGGCTGCCGAAGGCGCCGTTCATCTCCATCAACCAGCGCGGATAGAGCTCACCTTGCCACAGTTGCACGGCAAAGAAGTGACCGGAGAGCAGGTGGTGAAACAGATCATGGCCCTGACTGCCGCCGCGCAGCCAGAATGGTAGCAACAGGAGGGCACAGGCCCCGGTCAGCACCGACAAAACCCACAGCCACTCTCTGGTTACACGCATAAGGAGACTCGTCTGTTATGGATGCGCTGTGAGTGTACCCGAGTTGTTCCCCTCTTTTTTAGTTGCCTTGGCGGATTTTTGTGCTCTTTATATGTTTCTTGTCACTTTCCCCATGGGTTGTCTGCCGCGAGGGAATGGCGAGCCAGAGTCCGGGCTCGGCGGCAAAGCGTGGGGCAAACCAGTGCTGGCGCACCGCGCTGGGCATTTCGTTCGCGGCGATGGGGCGGCGACTGAGGCGGCAGGCTCCCTGAGAGAGTGCCAGCGCCGCATCCCCCTTGTACCAGCCATCGGTGACGGCCAAGGCTGTGGTCTCCCGCAGCAGCCGCACTCCCCACTGGGTCACCAATGCCGGACACGCTTTTTCTGCGAGCCTTGCTGCCTGCACCATGGCGGGTGGACGGGGCAGGGTAAAGGTTACGCCGAGCAGCAGCAATCCGGCCACCGCGACCACCCCCTCGCCACGGCGCGGCAGCCAGCCTGCCAGCAGCACGATACCGAGCAGGGTGACGGGGGCCAGATGGCGGGGATTGTCGGGATTCTGGCCAAACAGGGTCCAGAGCAGCAGGGCGAGCCAGTAGAGCATCCAGAGCGGGGGGAGTGCGGCAGGGTGGTCTTTTGATCTTTGCCAAAGCGGCAGTACCAGCAGCGCCCCAACAGCCAAGGGCCAAAGCGGGGTAAGCTGATCGTCGAAGGTGCGCGCCCAGCTCAGCAGCCGATCGCCGTGAGCCGCCGCCGTGTTGCCCCACAGGGTAAAGTGGCCGTCGGTAAAGCGGCGCCCCTCGCCAAAATAGGCCCAGCCATCGGCCTGCCAGACAAACAGCAGGCTGATAAGTCCAACCAGTGCGATGGGGAGCACAAACCTGACTTGCGTGCCCTGCTGCGCCAGCCCGAGCCAAAGGGGCAGCAGGGCCAGCACAAAATAGGAGGGGCGCAGCGCCAGCATAAGGCCCAGCATGAGGCCCGCCAGCGCAATTCTTCGCTGCTGCAAGGTCAGCAGTGCCCCGAGCCAGGCGGCGAGTGCCGGCCCATCCGAAAGGCCTGAGAGGGCGAGCGTCGGGGTGAGCGGCATTGCCAGCACCAGTAGCCAGACGGGTGCCAAAAGGCTGGGCTGTTGCCACAGCCTTACCGCCAGCAAGGCGGCGAGCGGTGCCAGCAAACTGCTCCCGAGCAGGCTTGCCCACTGCACCGCACGTGCCGGATCGTCTACCAGCAGATTGATCAGCCGCGCCAGCCAGATAAAGGCGGGGTAGCCCGGAAAGTGGGGGGAGAACTCCAGCACGCTAAAGTGCGTCACCCCGTGGGCGAAATTGAGGGCATCGTCGGAATCGAGGGCTACCGGAAAGGCCAGCAGCCAGCAAAGCCAGGCCAGTTGCAGCAGAATGAGCAGCCAAATGGTGGTGGAGCAGGGGGAAGACCAACGCCGAGCCATTACCTTACCCCTCATCCCCAGCCCTTCTCCCGCAAGGGGAGAAGGGGGCAAACCAGCGTCCGGGTGCATTTATCGGCAGGCCGTGCGTAGGGTGGGTAGAGCGCAGCGAAACCCACCGTTTGTCAGAGCGAGGTGGCGCAATGATTGGCAGGTTGCCATCAAAGCGGCGCCAGCACGGCCATCAGCGCTTTTTCTGCATCGCTAAAGGCGGCGGCGTCGGCGGGCTTGGCGCCCACCCCGAATACCCCCGGGTTACCGATGGCATCGAGCACCCTGGCCAGCGCCTGTTCGGCCGCCTTGCGATCTCCTTCATTGAGTGATGGGAGGATCAAGTCGAGGAAGCGCTTGCTCTTGACCACCAGCACCTTGGCGGTCTGGTAGTCGCCAAGATTCTGGCTGGCCCCTTCGAGGCGGCGCTCGATCTCCGCCTTGTAGGCGCGGTTGAGCAGGGCGGCGGTGGTGGCAGCGTCTTTGGCCTTGATGGCGGCGGCCAGCGGTGCTTGCAATTCCACCTTGTGGTGCTGTTCCAGATAGGTCAGCTCGTCGGCAATCTCGCTCAAGGTGGTGCTGGCATCCTTGCCGTCAGTGGCGGCGCCCAGCAGCGCTTCGCGGGCGTCGATCAGTGGCTCCTTGCCGGCGGCGGCGTAGGAGTAAGCCTGCGCCTGCCCGCTCAGGGCCAGCAGCAGGGTGAGGGCGAGTAAACCCGGGCGGATGGTCATCCTGTTCTCCTTACTTATGCCAATGGCGCGGCACTCAGGCCACGCTCTGGGTTTCAATCACGGTATTTTCGTTGCGATGGTTAAAGATGGCGTGGCGTCTGTCCACCCCGTCGATCACCATGTCGGCAGCCATCATCCCCATCTCCATGGCGGTGTCGGTGAAGATGTAGCGGAATGTCCCCTGACGGCCGGTCATGATGAGGTTTGTGATGGGCATCAGCGCCTTGATCGCTTTGTTACGACGGGCCTGATAGCCCAAATCCATCAGCGGATAGGCGTACTCGCTGCTGGCTTCGAAGGTCTCATCGCCAAGCTTGGCGGTATCGACACCGAGGCTCGCCAGATCGGCGATGACCCGACCTCGCAGGTCGGCCAGCGGCGCCTGCCAGGTAGCATCCCCCGGATTGCAGGGGATCTCCAGCATTACCGAGGTCTGGCCCTGGGGCGCCATAAAGGGGCTGCGGCGGCGCGGCTCCTGCAGGCGGGTGGCCAGAATATGGGGGTCGGAGAGGTACTGCCAGGTGTTGTCCGACAGGTTCTCCTGTTTCAACGGCATATTGACGAAGCGAAGCGACCGGTAGTGCAGATCGCACGGTAAGCCCAGATGCTGGCAGGTGAGCGGCAGCGGCAGGGTGGAGATCACCTGATCAAAGCGCTCGCTCTGCTCAATGTCATCTTGTTTCCAATAAACCCGCTCGATGCGGTCATCAGCCTGCTCAAGGCGGGTGATGGTTGCGCCGGTTTTGAGCTCAACGCCCTCTGCCACCAGCCGCTCCCCCAGGGTGGTGAAGATCTGGCCGAAGCCATATTTGGGGTAGCGGTATTTGCGGGCATAGGTGCGCACCGAGATACTGCCGTTGCGTCTTGGCAGCAGGCGGCGCGCCACGTCTTTCAAATCGATGAGGCTGATGCGCTGACCGGCCCAGTCGGCGGAGAGCTTGTCCGGGTTGATACCCCACAGCTTGCCGGTGTAGCCCTCGAAAAACTGGCGATAGAGGGTGCGGCCGAAGTGACTCTGGATCCACTCGGCAAAGCTCGCCTTGGCAAAATCATCCGGCTTCTTGCTAAAGGGCAACAGCAGCAAGTCTTTTACCGCCCCGGCCATCAGGGCGAGCGGCGCCGTCTTGAGCAGGTTGGGCAGGTTCAGGGGGTAGTCATAGGTGCGCCCGCCAAAGCGGATAACGCTCTTGCGCTCGGCGTGGAGCAGGTCGTCACCCATCAGCTCGTCGATAAAGGCGAGCAGCTCGGGGTTCTTGGTGATAAAGCGGTGCCCGCCGTAGTCGAAGCGATACTCGCCGTCGCGCCCCTTGAAGGTCTGGGTGGCGCACATGCCGCCGACCACCGGCTCCTGCTCGAACAGGGTGACTGCAAAACCGGCGCAGCGCAGGCGCCAGGCCGCCATCAAACCGGCGGGGCCAGCGCCCAGCACTGCAATGCTTTTCTTGTTGTTATCGCTCATGACCTATTCCAAAACTACTTGATAGATCAGGAAACCGCGCCAAGGCGCGGCCCCCGAATAGTGTTGTTACCCCGTGGCCTTGTTGCTTCAGGGCGTGTTGGCTCAGCCCTTGCCAGTCGCGGCACTTACCTGCGGGTGATAGCTGCGCTGCCAGAGGGTAACGAAGATCGCCAGATAGAGGGCCCAGGTCAGCAGCTGCAAGCCAGCGGGTGAGGCATTGTAGCCAAACAGGGCGCGCAGGAAGGTACCAAATACCCCCTGATCGTCGAGAATGTGGCTGATGTCGAACACCGGCGTGGTCCAGAAGGTGATGATATCTGCCGCCTGCAACATGTTGACGGCGGACGAGAGCAGACCTGCGGCGATGATGATGATAAGCAGGCCGGTCCAGCGGAAGAAGGGGGCCAGCGCCACCTTGCGGGTGGAGCGCAGCAGCCCCCACACCAGCGCGATGGAGACCAGCAGCCCCGCCAGCGCGCCCATCAGGCCGGATTGCAGATCGACCCCTTGCCCGGAGTAGAGCAGGGCGGAGAAGAAGAGCACGGTTTCAAACCCTTCGCGCATCACCGCCAGAAAGGCGAGCAGCACCAGACCAAACAGGTTGCCGCCATCGATGGCTGCATCGATGCGCGCCGTCATGGCCCCCACCTGGGATTTGGCCTGTTTTTGCATCCAGATCGCCATATAGGTGAGCACCAAGGTGGCGAAGATGAGGATCCCCGCCATCAAGAGGTGGTTGTAGCGCTCGCTCTCGAACTGGCTTACCACCACCTGGAACAGGAAGGCAACGACCAGGGAGGCGACAAGGCCAAGCCCCACCCCCAGGTAGATGAACTTGTTGTAGCGACTAGCCCCCAGCTTGGCGAGGTAGGAGAGGCAGATGCCGACCAGCAGGAAGGCTTCCAGCCCCTCGCGCAGGGTAATCAGAAAACTTGCAAACATCAGGATTGAGGCTCCGTAGCGGGCGTGACGGGGAGAGGCTGCAATGTAAGTTGCAACCGATTTAGCTGCACTATGGGTGGCTCCGGCAAGCTGGGCTCGGCGGCGCGCACCGCATCATTGACCCACTTGGGGTAGGTGCGGAAATTGAGTTTGATATCGGTCTTGAAGGGCCCTTGGGCTTCTGCGGGCAGCGGCCAGACTTCATCCCGCCAGCCATCGGCCGGAATGCGGGTATCTTCCAAGAGCTTGGCGTAGCGCCAGAACTTGAGCCCCACCGGCTTGCCCTCGGCATCACCGAACACTTTGCGAAACAGTCTCGCATTCTCAGGGACAGCACCATCCACCGGCTGGCCGCTGGCAAGCACCACCTTGCCGTTGGCGTCGGTGACGGTCAGCTCCAGCCAGAGTTCACGAAAATCGGCCACCCCGGTGGGCAGGGCATGGCCCGCACCGGTATTGGCGACCCGCACCACCAGCTGCTGACAATCGGCCGTCGGTTCGATACGGGCGGAGAGTGTCGCGCTGGAGCGCAGCAGGGCCAGACTCTCCTGCTCGAGTTCAGGATTGCGCAGCCCCACCAGCTGGTGCTGGGCGCCGGTGAAATTGTGGCGATAGAGCCGCGCCTTCATGGTGCCGTTTTCGGTGGACTGGCCCGCCACCGGCGCACCGCCATTGCCTGGCTCCGGGTTCATATGGCAGTCGATGCAGGTGCGCCGCTTGGCGGGATCCTCGGCGTTCGCGAAGCTGGATTTTTCCCACTCGTCCCAGGTGTTGACGATATTGGCGCCGGTGCCTGGGGCAAACTCGTTGTGGCACGACTTGCACAGGGCCGCGTCGCGGTAGAAATCCTTCTGATAGGAGGCTTTGTGGGCCGCCGGACGGGCGTTGATCTGCCGCTCGGCCAGCCAGTGCTGGAGGCTGCCGCCCGCGGCATCCTCGAACACATAGCTCTCGCGGTCTTTCAAATTCACGGTAAAGGCGCTGTTGCCGCCCGCGCCTTCTACCTTGGTGATGCGATGGCAGAGCACGCAGCCGGTCCCTTCCTCCACCACAGGTTCGCCCGCCTTGTGGGCGGCAATCAGCGAGGCGCCGCCCTGCTCGAACATGTGGGAGCCCTTGGGCAGATCCAGCTGGCCTGTCATCACCTGCTGGGGCATGTGGCAGCCCTGACACCATTGGCCAAACGCTTCTCCTTCGGTTTCGCGGGCCAGCGCCTGCACCACCTTGTAGTAGGGGTGGGAGTTGCCCATCAGCCGGTGGTTGCTCTCGCTCCAATCTTTGAAGGCCTGTTGGTGGCAGTTCTGGCAGGAGGCGGAGTTGAGCCACTCCTTCGGGTGGGTAGTCGGCGCCTTGGCGGGATCCGTGCGCGGGGCATCGAGTCGCAGCCAGTTGGCGAGATAGGGGAGGTTGCCATCGGCGGTGACGAAGGCGTGCAGATCTTCCATCATCGCCTTCACCTCGGGCTGGGGCTTGGCGGGGTCAACTGCCTCGGCCCCATCGCGGGTGTCATGGCCCATGCCGCCCTGGGTCTGCTGGGTCATGCGCAGGTATTCGCCGACAAAATCCCCCGCCACCATGTTGGTGAGGTTGGCGTGGCCGTTGATGGCGTTGTCGCCGCTCTTCTGGCGATGGGCCGCCATCAGATAGCGGTTGGTGAAATTGAATCCGTCCAGATGGCAGGAGTTGCAGCTCATCCAGTTGTCTCCCGCCATGGGGAAGCGTGGGTTGGACGCAGTGTTACCAAGGTTGAACAGCCGCTCGCCGCGCTGAAGCGGTTCGGGGCGCGGATCCGTCTCTACCAGCTTGGCGAAGTGGGGCAGATCGACGGTGACTCGGGCAAACGGGCCGCTACCGCCGCTATTGAGGCGGGTAAGATCCTGCCCCATGGCGTTGTGCACCAGAATATGGTCGCCATCGATCAGCAGATCCCGCGGATTCTGGCCCGGCAGGTGACGCAAGAGCTGGGTCGCCTTGGCGCCCCCCTGAAACTTCTTGCGGCGGTGACGGTTGTTGTTGGACTTGCCGCTGCGGGAGAGATCAAACACCAGCAGATCTTCCGAGCCCGCCAGGGTCAGATAGACCCGCTTGCCGTCGGCGGCAAATCGGGCTGCAAACGGGTTGGAGACGATCTGGCTGCGGTTGCCGACGCTTGGCAGGTTGATCTGCAAAAAGAGCTGTTTTCTTTCATCGACCCGCTCTTTCTCCTCATCGAGATCGATGATGGAGACCGCCGGAAAGACGGTGCTCTGAAACTGGAAGGGGTGCTCGAAGCTCCACAGCACATGAGGCAACCAGGCCTCGCTGCCATCGGGGGAGAGGGCGATGCCATCGAGCAGGCGCGGCAATCCCTGAGAGTCGCTCGGCGTGTCGCTATGGGTCTCGGCCAGGGTAATGAGCTTGGGCTTGGGAAGCGAAGATCCCTTGGCGCCGTGGCCAAGCGTGGCGAGATCATAGATGGCGAGCTGGCCGGTCATGGCGTGGGTGAGCAGCAGGCGATCGTCGTTGGTCAGGGCCAGTCCACGGGGAGTCTCGGCGGTTTCTGCATCCAGCTGGAGGTTGCCGGCGCTGTCGTAAGCCTGCAGACGAGCTGATTCGAACAGCGTGACCCAGAACCACTGCCGTTTGGCATCGAAGATGACCCCGTAGGGTCTATGGCCGGTGGGGATCGCCTTTTCCAGATCGAGATCATCATCCAGCAGCAACAGGCGATCACCGCTGTAGTCGGTGACCAGCAGGGTGCCGTCATCGGCGCGGGCAAGCTGGCGTAGATCGCCCCCCAGCTGCACCTCTTTGAGCCGCTTGCCGCTATCGCGCTCAAGCAGGGTGACGGAACCTGCGCTCAGGTTGGCGGTGACGAGGCGCGGGCTTTGCCCCTCCTCATAGGCGATCATCCCGGCGCCCATCTGCTGGGCCAACGCAAAGGGGCTGGTCAGCAGCAGGAGGAGGGCCAGCAGGGGTGACAAATATGCAGAGAACGATGACTTCAACATGGGATCAGGAGCGCCATTTCAAGATGGTCCAGCGCCAGGCGTGGCGCAGCACCAGAGGAGTTAACGCCAATGCGCTCAACCAGTGGGCCCAGCTGGCGAGGTTGCCCATGGCATCGCCCGGAGTGCCGTGCAGCACCAGCAGCAGGCCACTGGCCAGACAGAGCAGCAGCAGGGCTTCAATAATCCGCCCCGTGGTGCGTAAAAAGGGTTTGTTGCTGCGGTTCAACAAGCTGCGATGGGAGAGCCAGAAGGCGCCAAACAGCAGGGGAAACAGGGTGAGCGAGAGCATCACATGCAAGAACAGATTCCAGCGCGCCAGCGACCAGAGCGGGGTCAGCGGCTCCCACAACAGTAGGCCGGAGAAGAACATCAGATAGAGGGTACCCTCGGCGGCCTGATGGTGGTAGGCCAGCCACTGCCAGAATTGTCGGGGTGAGAGAGAAAGGCTTGTCATAAAGGCTCCAGCACCCGGGCGGGGCAGCCCGGGGGGAGCAAGTTTATAACGCAGTAAGAGTAATGAAAAGTGTTATCAATTCCATTGATAATGAATCAAGCCTGAATGAACGGGGTGACCTAACACGACGATTGATAATTCCTTATCCGCTTGGCCGCCACCTATGGGGCGAGAGTGCGGGCGCAGCCGCTCCTCGACAGCGGGGCAGCTTGCGGCTCGGGGTTATGGCCGCGCGTCGGGCATTCAACTCACCAAGAGGCTTTTTATATTTATTTCAATTGATTGCAGCTAAAACTTGGCTAGATTTTCGACTTCTGATGAGGATCATCAGCAGCATATTCCCGTAGCTGGCGACTGCGCAGCAGATACCAGAGTGACCAGAGGCTGGCGACCAGCACCAGTGCGGTAGGCCAGCTGAATGACCACTTCTGCAGATTGAGGCTGTGCAACTGCATCAGCAGGCCGCTGACGGCAGAGCAGAGCAGCAGCAACGGGCTGTGGCGCCGGAGTCTGGCGCGAATGCTCTGGGTCTGCTGATAGGTGCCCCCGCAGGCGAGCAACGCCAGCATTGCGGGTACGTCGGTCAGCAGGCTGATGTAGAGGCTGATCCTGTCGGGATAAAAGAGGGTCAGGATTTCACTGCCGCTCTCGCGGGTGACGCCGGCCATCAGAAACAGCCAGACCGAGCGGGTCAGCAACAGGGCGATGGGCCAGAACCAGAGGGGAGGGCGCAACTGGCCGTGATCGTCATATCGATGTTCGGGGTAGAGGGTCATGGTTGCCCGATATCCATTCATAGAGTGCAAGTGATGCAAGGGATATGGGGCGAAGGCGAGCCCTTTGCAAGGCGCGGGAGAGAGCGGGAATTAATCGGGGGGCCATGCCCCCCAATCCGCGAAAAGTTGTCTTGTGCCGAGCGGCTGGCGTTACAGCCACCCCTTGCGCTTGAAGAAGAGCCCGGTGCCCAGCGATGACATCACCATCAGCACCAGCGAGAGGGGATAGCCATACTCCCAGGCGAGCTCAGGCATGCGGCCAAAGTTCATGCCATAAATACTGGCGATCAGGGTCGGCGGCAGGAAGATCACGGCGGCAACCGAGAAGATCTTGATCACCTTGTTCTGCTCCAGATTGGTCACCCCCATGGAGGCCTCCAGCTGGAAGTTGATCTTGTCGAACAGGAACTGGGTGTGAGGCAGTAGTGACTCCACGTCGTGCAGCATCTCGTCGATCCACTTGTTCTGCTCCAGGCTCATGCGCTGGCGCAGGCTGCGTTTGAGGAAACGCAGGGCGCGGCGGGTATCGTGCAGGGAGAGACGGATCTGGCCGTTGGCCTCTTCCTGTGCCAACAGCTCCTTGAGCATAGGGTTGATCTGATCCGGCTCGAAGATCTGATCGGCGGTGTTTTCCAACGTCTTGTAACCATCTTCGATAAGATCGGAGAGGTACTCCACCTTGAGGTTTTGTACCTCCAGCAGGATATCGAGGGCATCCTCCACCTCCAGCCGATCCTGGCGCATATAGTGGCGCAGCAGGCGCACCAGCCCGATGTCATCTTCACGAATGCTGATCAGCAGGTTGTTGCGCAGGGTAAAAGAGACGTGGACACCCTTGGTGTCACGACCGATCCGTTGGGGAAACAGGGAGTGAATGTGCAGACCATCGGTATCCCAGTAAAAACGGGCGGATGCTTCGATGTCGTCGAGCTCTTCCTTGTCGGGAACCTCTTCCAGGAACAGGCCCGTCAACCATTCTCGCTCTGCCGTGTCCGGCTTGTAGGCATCCAGCCAGACCGTGTTGTCAGGTACTATGTCGTCAGGCCCGAGCGTGACTATGTCCAGCACCTTGTTATTGAGAATGTAGGCGGTGATCATCTGTCCCCCCTTAAAAAGTCATGGGTAATCAGGGATGGTTGCACAGGTCATGCGGCCTTAGATCGCTGCAGAAGGCGATCCCGTGGATAAGCAGATCGGGCCGATGGAAAACCTGAATGCGGCGAACTATACAGGGGTGGGCCCCGCTTGTCAGGGGCTATTCATCAGGGATTCAGCTTGTTTGTCCAAAAAAACAGCGAGGTCGGATCACCTGAGCGGCTATGCGGGGTAGAACCCGCCTTTGGCTGGGGGAGGGGCAGCTGGGGCTGCTTGTTGCCGCTGCCCCGCTTCATCACATATTCGGATAATTGGGCCCGGAGCCCCCCTGTGGCGGTGTCCAGACGATGTTTTGGGACTGAGTATCTTTGATGTCACCGCATCTTGGCATCGCCGTATTCCATCACATATTGGGATAGTTGGGCCCGGATCCTCCTTGTGGCGGTGTCCAGACGATGTTTTGGGACTGAGTATCTTTGATGTCACCGCATCTTGGCATTGCCGTTCCATCACATATTCGGATAATTGGGCCCGGAGCCCCCCTGTGGCGGCGTCCAGATAATGTTTTGACTGGGATCTTTAATGTCACAGGTTTTGCAGTGAATACAGTTGGCGGCGTTGATCTGCAGTTTGGCCGCGCTTTCCATTTCCAGTACCTCAAACACCCCGGCCGGACAGTAGCGTTGGGCGGGTTCGGCCCAGGTGGGCAGATTGACCTCGACCGGAATACGCTCGTCCTGCAGCTTGAGGTGACAAGGCTGATCCTCGTCGTGACTGGTGTTGGCCAGATACACAGACGAGAGTTTGTCAAAGCTCAGCTTGCCATCGGGTTTGGGATAATGGATGGGCTCGCAGCGGCTGGCCACGCGCAGCTGACGGTAATCGTGAGCTTTATCGAGCAACCTGAAGGGCGAGTTTGCGCCAAACAGCCGTTGCTCCAGCCAGTTGAAGGCACCGCCCAACCAGGGACCATAGCGGTGAAGCGCCGCGCCGAAGTTGCGCGCCGCCTTGAGCTCGCGGGCCAGCCAGCTCTGTTGCAGCTCGTCGCCATACTGGGCCAGATCCCGGCCCCCTTCATCGCCACCCCGCAGGGCCATCGCGACGGTTTTTGCCGCCAGCATTCCCGATTTCATGGCGGTGTGGATCCCCTTGATGCGGGAAAAGTCGAGGGTGCCCGCATCACAACCGATCAGCAGGCCGCCCGGGAAGTGCATGCGGGGCAGGGCGTGCCAGCCCCCCTTGGTGATGGCGCGGGCGCCATAGCTGATGCGCTCCCCATCTTGCAACACGCCAGCGATAAGCGGGTGATGCTTGAGGCGCTGGAATTCGTCAAACGGGCTGAGCCAGGGATTCTGGTAGTTGAGATCGACAATCAGCCCGACTGCCACCTGATCCCCCTCCATGTGATAGAGATAGAAGCCACCGTGGCTATTGCCGCCCCCCTGCTTGCCAAGGGGCCAGCCACTACCGTGTAGCACCTGTCCCGCCTTGCCCCGACCTGCTGGCAGTTGCCACAGCTCCTTGAAGCCGATGGCGTAGTGTTGGGGTTGGGCTGGGTTTTCCAGATTGAACTCGGCGATCAGCTGCTTGCCGAGATGGCCGCGTGCCCCTTCGGCAAAGAGGGTGTAGCGACCGAGCAGCGCCATGCCGGGCACATGATCAGCTTTTGGGTTCCCAGCCCGATCCAGCCCCAGATCGCCGGTGATGACCCCCTTGACCCGGCCCGCTTCCATGATAAGTTCGCTGGCGGTAAATCCCGGGTATATTTCGACTCCCAGTTTTTCCGCCTGTTGGCCAAGCCAGCGGCAGAGATTGCCCAGACTGACCACATGGCAACCCTGATTGTGCATCCGGGGCGGCACCGCCCAGGCGGGCAGTTGCAGGGAACGTTGCTCGCTTTGCAGCAGATGCACCTGATCGTCGCTGACCGGCACGCCGAGCGGCGCTTGCTGCCAGCCATCCGGCAGCAGCTCTTGCAAGGCGACGGGATCAAACAGGGCGCCGGAGAGCAGATGGGCGCCAATTTCCGCCCCCTTCTCCAGCAGACAGACAGAGAGAGTGGCATCCTGCTGTTTCAGGGCGATGGCTGCACTGAGCCCCGCCGGTCCGCCGCCGACGATGACGACATCAAATTCCATTGCTTCCCGTTCCATCTTGCCTCTGCGCTCTGGTTGGCCTAGGGTAATGCTGGTAGTTTACGTAAACGTAAAGCAGTTGTAAGCAAAGCTGAGCAAGAAAAAGCAAAAAATCAGGGAAGAGCGTACTGCAACAAACGCAGAGGCACACTAATGAATTCAATCCAAAGAGACGAGGCATGACCCCATGAAGCTGCTGGTCGCAATCAAACGGGTAGTCGACTACAACGTCAAGATCCGGGTGAAGGGAGACGGCTCCGACGTGGAGCTGGCCAATGTGAAGATGGGGATCAACCCCTTTTGTGAAATTGCGGTGGAGGAGGGGGTCAGGCTGCGGGAAGCGGGTATCGCCAGCGAGCTGGTGGTGGTGACTTTCGGCCCTGACGCTGCCGCCGAGCAACTGCGCCATGGGCTGGCGCTGGGGGCGGATCGGGCGCTGCATTATGTCACCGACGAGACGCTCACCCCGCTCACTGTCGCCCGTGCCTTGCACAAGGTGTGTGAGCAGGAGCAGCCGGATCTGGTGCTGCTCGGCAAGCAGTCCATCGATTCTGACAACAATCAGGTGGCCCAGATGCTGGCTGCCCTCAATGATTGGCCGCTGGCGACCTGTGCGTCAGCCCTCAAGGTGGAAGCGGGGGAACTGCTGGTGACCCGCGAAATCGACGGTGGCCTCGAGACCCTGCGCATGCCGTTGCCTGCGGTGGTGAGCGCCGATCTGCGTTTGAATGAACCGCGCTTTGCCTCGCTGCCCAACATCATGAAGGCCAAGCGCAAGCCGCTTGATAGCGCTCCGTTCTCGACACTCGCCGTTGAGGTGGCCAACCAGACCCGTTTGCTCGGGGTGATGGCGCCGCCAGCCCGCAGCGCCGGGATCAAGGTGGGCTCGGTGGACGAGCTGGTGGACAAACTCAAACACGAAGCGAAGGTGCTGCCATGAGCGTGCTGATCATTGCCGAACATCATCAGGGCCATCTGGCCGACAACGTGGCACAACTGGTCACCGCCGCCGGAGCCATCGGCGGTCAGGTTGACCTGCTGTTGCTGGGTCAGGGGCTGACCGAGGCGGGTGAACAGGCGGCAGCCCTCTGCGGCGTCGACAAGGTGTTGCTTGCCGAACATCCCCTGCTGGCCGACGGGCTGCTGGATGGGGTGGACAAGCTGCTGGCCAGCTGGTGCGAAGGTTACAGCCACTGCCTGATGGCGGCGAGTGCCATGGGCAAGGCGCTGCTGCCACAAGTAGCGGCTCGGCTCGGGGTGGAGATGCTCTCCGAGGTGACGGCTATCGAGAGTAGCGACACCTTCCTGCGCCCCATCTATGCAGGCAATGCCATCGCCAGAGTGGCAAGCTCGGCACCCGTCAAGGTGATGACAGTGCGGGCCACCGCGTTTGCCAAGGCGGCGACAGGCGGGCAGGCTCCCATCGAGCACTTGGCCGTGCCCGAATTCGCTGGTCGTACCCGGCTGGTCGAGCGCCGCGCGGTGCGCTCCAGCAGGCCCGAACTGACCGCCGCCCGGGTGGTGGTCTCCGGAGGCCGGGCGCTGGGCTCCAAGGCGCAATTCGCCCTGATTGAGGCGCTGGCCGATAAGCTGGGTGGGGCGGTGGGGGCATCGCGGGCCGCCGTTGATGCGGGATATGTCGCCAACGATCTGCAAGTGGGGCAGACCGGCAAGGTGGTGGCGCCCGAGCTCTATATCGCGGTCGGTATTTCGGGCGCCATCCAGCATCTGGCGGGGATGAAGGAGTCGAAGGTGATCGTGGCCATCAACAAGGACAGCGATGCCCCCATCTTTCAGGTGGCGGACTACGGGCTGGTGGGGGATCTCTTCACCCTGCTGCCGGAGCTCACCGCCAAACTGTAAATTTGTCAGAAATGGCTGAGCTGTGGTCGTTTATGCGCTCTGCCCGCCATTTCTGTGCATGTTCCCTGCAAGCCCTGACCCGTTCAGGGCTTTTTCTACTGCAAGGGGGAGGCAGAGTGACGGTAAAAGGTTGAGCCAGCTCCCAAAAAGCCTTTGATCCGCTGGCTGCTCTTGTGTAAAACCTGACAAGTCATCGATTACTCTCATCCACTCACGGAAAGCGTCATGAGCAAACAGATTTACAACTTCTGCGCCGGCCCCGCCATGCTGCCGGTTGAAGTCATGGAGCGCGCCCAGCGCGAATTTTGTAATTTTCAGGGGCTGGGAGCCTCGGTCATGGAGCTTTCCCATCGCGGCAAGCCCTACATGGCGGTGGCCGAGAAGGCCGAAGCGGATCTGCGCGAGCTGCTGGCGGTGCCGGACAACTACAAGGTGCTCTTCATGCATGGTGGCGGCCGCGGTCAGTTCTCCGCCGTGCCCATGAACCTGCTGGGCGGCGCCAACAAGAAGGCGGACTTCCTGCTGACCGGCGTCTGGTCCCAGAGCGCGGTGGATGAAGCCAAAAAGTATGGCGATATCCAGACCTTCCAGGGGGTTGCCAAGAACGAGCAGGGGATCTCTCACCTGCTGCCGACCCCGGCGTTTCGCGCCGATGCGGCTTATGTTCACTACTGTCCGAACGAAACCATTGACGGCATCGAGATGTTCGACATCCCGGCTACCGGCGAGGTGCCGCTGGTGGCGGATCTCTCCTCCACCATTCTCTCCCGTCCTCTCGAGGTGAGCCGCTTTGGCATCATCTATGCCGGTGCCCAGAAAAATATCGGGCCGTCCGGGCTTGCCATTGCCATCGTGCGCGATGACCTGCTGGATCAGGCGAGAGCCGATGTCCCCTCGATTTTCGACTACAAGCTCACTGCCAAGAACGACTCCATGTTCAACACGCCGCCCACCTACGCCTGGTATCTGGCCGGTCTGGTGTTCGAGTGGCTCAAGGAACAGGGTGGCCTCGAGGCGATGGAAGCGCGCAACAAGGAGAAGGCCGACTTCCTCTATGACTATCTCGATCAGTCGAGCTTCTACGGCAATCAGGTGGATGTCAGCTGCCGTTCGCGGATGAACATCCCGTTCCAGCTGAAAAATGCCGAGCTGGACAAGCAGTTCCTGGCCGAATCGGAAGCCGCTGGCCTGCTGGCCCTCAAGGGGCACCGTATTGTCGGTGGCATGCGCGCCAGCATCTACAACGCCATGCCGCTGGAGGGGGTGAAGGCCCTAGTGAGCTTTATGGATGGCTTTGCCAAGCGCCACGGCTGAGAAGATAGTACCCACGTGCTTGCCGGCGGCCTCTCGTGACAACCAGTGAGCCGCTTCCAGCTATTGCAGTGATTCAAGACGCCGGGGATACCCCGGCGTCTTTTTTTCAACAGAACCAGCGCGCTGGCGTTTGCCGTGCGATTTCCCCTGAAAGTGCCCTTGCCGAGCGGGACGCAGGCTGTTAACGTCCGGACAGGCGTTTATTTTTGAGATAGCACAGGAAGTCTATGAATTCGTTGCGTTTGGAACCCATTTCTCGTGTGGCCGGTGAGGTCAATCTGCCCGGCTCCAAGAGTGTCTCTAACCGTGCGCTGCTGCTGGCGGCGCTGGCTCGTGGCACCACCCGTCTGACCAACCTGCTCGACAGCGATGACATTCGTCATATGCTGGCTGCGCTGACCCAGCTCGGGGTCAAGTACAAGCTCTCCGCCGACAAGACCGAGTGTACCGTGCAGGGTCTGGGTCGCAGCTTTGCGGTGAAAGAGCCGGTCAATCTGTTCCTCGGCAACGCCGGTACTGCCATGCGACCGCTGTGCGCCGCGCTATGCCTCGGCTCAGGTGAATATACTCTGGGCGGCGAGCCGCGCATGGAAGAGCGTCCCATCGGCCATCTGGTGGATGCCCTGCGTGAAGCAGGTGCCCATATCCAGTACCTGAAACACGATGGTTATCCGCCGCTGGTGGTGGATGCCAAGGGGCTGTGGGGCGGCGATGTGCACATCGATGGCTCCGTCTCCAGCCAGTTCCTGACCGCGTTTTTGATGGCGGCGCCGATGGCGGCCGGTGATACCCGGATCCACATCAAGGGGGAGCTGGTCTCCAAGCCCTACATCGACATCACCCTGCACATCATGAAGCAGTTCGGGGTGGTCATCGAGCACGACAACTACAAGCTGTTCTACATCAAGGGCAACCAGACCTATATCAGCCCGGGTGATTTTCTGGTGGAAGGGGATGCCTCCAGCGCCTCTTACTTCCTCGCAGCGGGCGCCATCAAGGGCAAGGTGCGGGTCACCGGCATCGGCAAGCACAGCATTCAGGGTGATATCCACTTCGCCGACGTGCTGGAGAAGATGGGCGCGCGCATCACCTGGGGTGATGATTTCATCGAGGCGGAGCAGGCGCCGCTGCACGGAGTGGATATGGATATGAACCATATTCCCGATGCGGCCATGACCATCGCCGTAGCGGCGTTGTTTGCCGAGGGGCCGACCTCCATTCGCAATATCTACAACTGGCGGGTGAAGGAGACCGATCGTCTGCACGCCATGGCGACCGAGCTGCGCAAGCTGGGCGTCGAAGTGGAGGAGGGGCATGACTTCATCACCGTGACCCCGCCGACCCAGCTCAAGCATGCCGAGATCGATACCTACAACGATCACCGTATCGCCATGTGCTTCTCGCTGGTGGCGCTGTCGGATACCCCGGTTACCATCAATGATCCCAAGTGCACCTCGAAGACCTTCCCGGATTACTTCGACAAGCTGGCCAGTATCAGCCAGCGTGGCTGATCACTGACAAAGCGGTCATCTCCAACTCTTAGGGCCCGCGCTGAGCGGGCTTTTTTGCCTTCCTCATCCGCACCTCCATTTCGCCTAGCATCATTTCAATAACTTGCAAGATTGATATATAAAATAGTTTTGTGATTGCTGTAATTTCCTATTTACACATACCCTGTCGCGGGCTATGTTGAGATTTCCTAATCGCAGTCATCTAGCAGGAAGCCTTGTCATGCAGCATCAAACCGACGACGTTCGTATCAGTGAAATCAAAGAGTTATTACCCCCGGTTGCGGTGCTTGAGAAGTTTCCGGCTACCGAGGTGGCCTCGTCCACCGTTTTTGAATCCCGTCAGGCCATTCACAATATCCTGGCCGGCGAAGATGATCGTCTGCTGGTGGTGATTGGTCCTTGCTCCATCCATGATCCGGTTGCCGCGCTGGAGTATGGCAAGCGCCTCAAGGCGCTGCGCGACGAGCTGAAAGGTCAGCTGGAGATTGTGATGCGGGTCTACTTCGAAAAACCGCGTACCACAGTGGGCTGGAAGGGGCTGATCAACGATCCGTACCTCGACAATAGCTGCAAGATCAACGATGGTCTGCGCATTGGTCGCAAGCTGTTGCTGGATCTCAACGACATGGGGCTGCCGACTGCCTCCGAGTTCCTCGACATGATCACCCCGCAATATGTGGCGGATCTGATGAGCTGGGGCGCGATCGGTGCCCGTACTACCGAATCCCAGGTACACCGCGAGCTGGCCTCCGGTCTCTCCTGTCCGGTGGGCTTCAAGAACGGCACTGACGGCACCATCAAGGTTGCCATCGATGCCATCGGTGCCGCCAGTGCGCCGCACCACTTCCTGTCGGTCACCAAATACGGTCACTCCGCCATCGTGGCGACCCGCGGCAACCCGGACTGTCACATCATTCTGCGTGGTGGTCGTGAGCCGAACTACAGCGCCGCCCACGTGGACGAGGTGGTGAAGGGGCTGGAGAAGGCCGGTCTGCCCCAGAAGGTGATGATCGACTTTAGTCATGCCAACAGCAGCAAGCAGTTCAAGAACCAGATGCTGGTGGCCGAGGATGTGGCCGGCCAACTGCGTGCCGGCAGCAAGGCGGTGTTTGGTGTGATGGTGGAGAGCCATCTGGTGGAAGGCCGTCAGGATCTGGTGGAAGGGTGTGAACTCACCGTCGGCCAGAGCATCACAGATGCCTGCATCGGTTGGGCCGATACCGAAGTGCTGCTACGCAACCTGGCGGATGCCGTTGCAACCCGTAACGCCCGCTAAAGACCGGATTTCGCAGTCGCAGTGACAAAGAGAAAGTGATAACCAGAGGCCGCTATTGCGGCCTCATCTATTCGTGTTGCGGGGCTTAAGGCTCAGGGCAGGGCATCGGGCCGGAAGCTGGCGCGGATCTGCGGCACCAGGCTCGAGGGGTCGAATCCCTTCTCTTCACCCAGCACCGGATGGAGCAGAGGCTTGTCCTCGATGGGGGTGATATCCCCCGCCAGCAGCTGGCGGGTGGCCTGACCCATCTGGTAGAGCTGGCGCACCGGAGCAAATTGTTCCCCGAGGATAAGAGGATCATCGCTGCGGGCAAAGGCCATCATGGGGATCTGGTAGGTGGCATCGCGCGCCGGTTTGTCGCCGTGAATACCCTTGCCGGCGGACATCAAAAACGGCTGGTGATCGCCAAAGGCCACCACCAGATAGCGCTTGCCCGACTGGTCGAGGGTCTTGAGCAGCCGCTCCAGCGAGGCCATGGCATCCACCACCCCTGTGTAATAGGTGTTGAGCAGCTGGGTGTCACTCTCGCTCTGGTTCGGGCAGGCGCCGCTGCGCTCCTGCCCCTGATAGCGGGGGCCATCGAAGGGGCCGTGCCCCTGCATGGTGACCGCATAGGCAAACAGCGGTTTGTCATCCTGTTCGCTGCGCTTGAGCAGGTGGTCGATCAGCGCATCATCGGAGATATAGAGTCCCTTGTGCTCAAGGGTGGTGAAGCGGGTGTCGAACCAGCGCTCCTCATAGCCGAGCGCCGGGATCGCCTTGGCGCGGCCCCAGAATTTTTCCACATAAGGGTGGGCGAACAGGGTCTGGTAGCCGCTCTGTCTGGCGCTCTGGGCCAGCCCCGGCACCTGCTGCGAGAGGTAGTAGTAGGGCACCACCCCTTGCTTGAGCAAGCCCACCGGCAGGCCGGTGTTCATCTCGAACTCCGCCAGCACCGTCATGCCGCCGGTGGTGGGGGAGTGGATGGTTTTTTGCCACTGCTGCACGCTGGCGGGCAGGGAGAGGGTGGGAGCCGGGGCGCAGATCCGCCCCTTCCAGTCGAGCCAGAGCGACTCATATTGCAGCACGATCACCAGATCCCAGCGCGGCGCAATGCCTTGGGGCGGATGGCTCAACTGCGGGGTCAGCTCGTTGATCTGCAAGGGGTAGCGAAACACGCTGCCGCTTTGCAGCATCTCGTCCACCAGATTGAACAGATAGAGGCCGGGGCCGGAGCGGATGATGTCCCTGTGGTAGTTGACTGCGCGATCCACGTAACGAATGTTGGCCCCCAGCAACTTGTTGCCGGTCTGGGTGGCAAAGACACAGAGGGCAAAGAAGGCGACGGTGGCGGCTGCGGTGCGCAGCACCCAGCGTGACAGGGCAAAGCGCCAGCAGAGAAACAGTGCCAGCAAAAGGGTGAAGATGGGGAGGATGGGGTGCTGATCGAGGAGGATCCGCAGCAGCGCCAGCAGGTTGCCAAAATCGTCCCCGCCGAGCGGCACGCCGTAGATGGCGATCTTCATAAAGTTAGCGAGCAGGCCTATTCCCGAAAGTGCGGTAAAGACCAGCCCCATATAGAGGTTGAAGCCCGCCAGCGCACAGAGACTCCAGCCCAGCACCATGCTGCCCCAGGCCAGATAGTAGTGTTCCGGCCGAAAGCCTGACCAGAGCAGAAACTCCCCCAGCTTGAACACCACGAAGCCGTGCAGCAGCACGAAGGTGAGGTTGCCGAGCAGCAGGCTGCCGATGATCCGCCAGCGCAGGCTGCGGCGCAGCGTTGGCAGCACCGTTTTGAGCACGGCGGCGCTCAGAGCCAGTACCAGAGTAAGGCTCACCATCAGATAGGTGAGGTTGAAGCCCTGCTCCGGCAGGGTTTGCAGGATCTGGCTGAAATCGCCGCTCTCGGGGCGATCTTTGAGCAGCAGACCGATGCGTAGCTGATAGCGGCTGGCCAGTGCATCGTCCGGGGCGCGCAAGGTGCTGTTGAGATCCAGCGAGCAGCGGTTATTGCGGCACACCTGACGCTTATCCACCGCCTGACTGAGCTGGTCGATCCGCTCCCCCTTGTCGTTGAGCAGCTCCACTCGCACCTTGTCCCCCGCTTGCAGCGGCCCCCGCAACAGCCACTGGCTGCGCACCACCAGATAGAGGCCGCGGCTGTCGCTTTTATAGAGCAGGGCGTGGCGGGTGAGGGTGGCCAGCGGATTGTCGGCGGGGCCCAGCACCAGCGGTTGGGCACGGCCCAGCCAGCTGCCGGGATTGATCAGCGGTAATAACAGCGTCAGCAGCAGCAATCCGCCCAGCAGGGCCAGTAGCCCGGAGGACAGACTCAGGGCACGGGGGCGGCCTGAGGAGGGGCGATTCATATAAGCTCATCCTTTGAGCGAGTAAGGGAGAGATCGTTCATCCGTATAGAGTTTGACCCGATGGTGCGGGCCTTGTTCCAGCTTGTCAATTTAATGACCACTTAATGAATATTTGGTTACAGCTCAACCTTGCAAATTGTGATCCCGATCGAGGGGTTGTTCGGAATATGTGATGAAAGCGTCATCATGGGGTTTTGCCACTGGCTTGGGAGGGGTGTGCTGTTTAGGCTCTCAATAGCGACAGGAGGTACATGTATGAATCCTAAGGTGATGGCGCGTCAGGCCAGATTACTGCGCATGCTGGAGAGCAAGGAAGAGATCCGGATCGGACGCGAGCGCGACTGTCCGCTGCCACTGGCCCAGCTGACCAAACTAAAGGATACTCATCCCGCGGTGGTCAAGGTCTATCGCCACGGTCTTACCGCCGAGGTGTTTCACCTCAAGGTAGAGGGGCATCACTGGTGCCTCAAGCGGCGGCGTCAGGATTCGCTGGTAGCCAACCTCGATGGCAAGACCGCTTTCCTCACCGAGCTGGAACGGCGGCGTGAAATCGAGGCGCTGCGCGAGCTGCATCCCACCATCCTCTCCCATGTGGTCTGCACCAGCTTTGGCTCGGCGCGGGCTGGAGTGCTGGTTTCCCCCTGGTTGCGGGGTGTGCCGGTCCATCAGCTCAACGAGCGCAATCTGGCCCAGATGCTGGAGGTGCAGGGTGAGCTGGCCCGCTGGGGCTGGTTTGACTGGGACCCGAGCCCTGGCAACCTGCTCGATGATGGCGAGCAGATCTGCGTGTTCGACTTTGGCTATATGTGGACCTTTGACCCCCGCTTTGAATACAACTCCAACGGTCTGGTCGATCCGCAGTTCCATGTACCGGAGCGGTTGGAGACCCGCACCCTCTCTGGACTCTGGCTCGATGAGGCCGATCCTCTGCCGCAATTTCGCTACTGGCGTGAACTCTGCCTCAAGTGGGTCAAACGGGAGATCCACCACCTGATCCGCGAAGGGGCCAGCGCGCCCGTGCTGGCCCGCCTGCACGCCCTGCAGGGGGAGTGGAGCGCCGCGCTGGTGAGCGACGAGGCGCTGGTTGCCAACTGGTGGCGGGACATGTATCGCAGCCATCGGCTCGATGTGGCCGATGATCTGAGCGGCCAGAGCTGCGGCCCGCTCACCCTGCGTCGCCTCGACTGGCTGATGCAGGCGGTGACGGATCACTATTCGCTGCTGGTGGACAATCTCTCGCCTCAGGAGACGGAGCTGGGCCAGACCGGGCTGCTGGCCCGCTTGCAGCAGCTGCGCCGGGAAGCCGTCGCCTGTCAGTTGCCAGCCACCAGCCTTGCCTGAGCCAATACCTTTGCGGAGTACAAATGAACAGGGCGCCGTGTTGGCGCCGTGTTGGCGCCCTGTTGCATGGCCGGAATTGCCTCGGGGTGAGGGTCAGTCCAGCAACTCCTGATGGAGGCGGTTGACGATATTGCCCGCCTCGCTCTCCTTGACCAGGAAGCAGAGGTTGTGGGCGCTGGCGCCGTAGCAGATCATCCGGATGTTGTGCTCGCGCAGGGCGTCAAAGACCTGACTGCCCACCCCGTTCACTTCGCTCATCCGGTTGCCGATGAGCGCCACCAGTGCCAGACCGGTTTCCACCTCCACCTTGCAGAGCTGGCCCAGCTCGGCCAGTACCTTGTCGCTCAGGATCGGTTCGCCGTTACTCTGGCTGCCGGTGTGATCCAGCGTCAATGACACGCTCACTTCCGAGGTGGTGATGAGATCGACCGAGATGCGGTGACGGGCCAGAATGCCGAACACTTCGGCCAGAAAGCCGTAGGCGTGGAACATGTTGAGGCTGTGCAGGGTCACCAGCACCTGCTGGCGGCGCAGGGCGACGGCGCGAAACAGCGGGCTTGAATCTGTGCTGGCGCGGATCCAGGTACCACCGGCGGCAGGATCCTTGGCGGAGCCGACAAACACCGGAATATTCTGGCGCACCGCCGGTTGCAAGGTGGCGGGGTGCAGCACCTTGGCGCCGAAGGTGGCCATCTCGGCCGCTTCGACAAAGCTGATTTCGGGGATCGGGCGGGCGCGGGTGACGAGGCGCGGATCCGTGGTGTAGATGCCGGGCACATCGGTCCAAATCTCGATACTGGCGGCATCGAGCGCTTCGGCCAAGAGGGCTGCGCTGTAGTCAGAGCCGCCGCGCCCCAGCGTGGTGGTGCGGCCATCGCCATCGGCGCCGATAAAGCCCTGGGTGATGATGAGGCTGTCGCCAAGCTGCGGGCCCAGCGTCTGCTGGCAGAGGGTACGGGTGGTGGCCAGATCGACGGTGGCCTTGCCAAAGCGGCTGTCGGTGCGCATCAGCTGGCGCACATCCTGCCAGTGGGCCTTGACGCCGCGCTGGCGCAGCAGCTCGGTAAAGAGGCGGGTAGACATCAGCTCGCCGCAGGCGATGAGGCGATCGGCCAGCTCCGCATCGGTATGCTGGTGGGCTTGCTGGGCCATGAGGCGAATGTCGTCCAGCTGGCCATGAATGAGGGCGCTCACATCAACAGGGTTGCCGAGATCGGTCAGAATGGCCTGCTGGATCCCGGCCAGTTTGGCCAGTTGCTCGTCGCGGCCCGCTTCGTCCAGCTCCCCTTGTGCCAGGGCGACCAGCAGGTTGGTGACACCGGCGCTGGCACTCAGTACCACCACCCGGGTGGCGGGATTGGCCAGCACGATATCGGCGCAGTGGTTCATGGCCGGGAAGTTGGCGACACTGGTTCCGCCAAACTTGGCGACATTGATCGGGCTCATTGCTTACTCCTGTCTTATTTTAAGATTCCGGTTCCATCGGGCAAAAAAGAGAGGAGGAGGCTGAAAATGGCAGGAATGAACGAAGCTATCCCGGCCAGAAGCACTCCACCTGCAGAGCCCATCCCGTACCGCCCCTGACAGGGCGCGGTGGGGGATGATCACTACCGATGACAACCCGGGGGATTCAGCCCCCGCAGCCGACGTTGAGGTTACCAGTCTCCTCACTCGTCTCGGCGCTGCTCCCCCTGACCCAAGTTCACCGGACTCTGGCGTCCTCCCTTGGGCTGCCTGGGCAGCGCTCCTCTTCTGGCTCCACCAGGGTGGTGGAGTGCATTTAGAAATACCCTGCGTTGGATTGCACTGTCAATCGAGTTTGTGAAAAAGTTCAAATTGTCGGCTAACTCAAAGCAGAATCAATAACTTAGGCAATGGTCTTTGACAAAACCTTGGAACGACGCTGCCAATTGTAGAGACGCTGACGCGCCACCGGCAGATCTTCCACTTCCAGCGGATCAAAGCCCCGCTCCCGGAACCAGTGGATGGAGCGGGTGGTGAGCACGAACAGGCGGCGAATGCCGAGCCGCTTGGCCCGCTCGGCCACCTTGGCCACCAGCTGATCCCCCCGGTTGGAGTTGCGATAGTCGGGGTGGATGGCGACGCAGGCCATCTCCGCCATCGCCTCTTCCATAAAGCAGTAGAGGGCCGCGCAGCCGATGATCAGGCCATCGCGTTCTATGATGGTGAACTTGTCGATCTCCATCTCCAGCTGCTCGCGCGAGCGGCGTACCAGAATCCCTTCCTCCTCCAGCGGGCGAATAAGATCCAGAATGCCACCGATATCTTCGATGGTGGCGGCGCGGGCCTGCTCGGCACTTTCCCGCACTATCTGGGTGCCGAGGCCGTCGCGGCTGAACAGCTCCTGCAGCATGGCGCCATCATCCTGATAGCTCACCAGATGGGAGCGGGGCACGCCGCCACGGCAGGAGGCGATCGCTGCGCGCAGATAGCGGGCGGTGCCGGACATCTCTTCTCCCGCCTGCTCCAGCTCAATCAGCAGCTCTTCGGCCTGCTCGGGGAAGAGCTCTGAGATGGCTTCGCCGCGCCTGTCCATTACCCCCTGGGTGCTGCTAAAGCAGATGAGCTTGTCCGCCTTGAGGTCGACCGCCACCCGGCGGGCCACCTCTTCGGAGCTCAGGTTAAAGCTCTCGCCGGTGACCGAGCAGCCGATGGGGGAGATGAGCACCAGACTCTTCTGATCGAGCTGGCGGGTGATCCCCTCCACGTCGATGCGGCGCACTCGGCCGCTATGGCAAAAGTCGATGCCATCATCCACCCCCAGCGGCTGGGCGGTGACGAAGTTGCCGCTCACCACGCTGATCCGCGCCCCCTGCATGGGGGTGTTGGCGAGCCCCATGGAGAGCTGGGCTGTGATGTCGTATTGCAGGCCGCCACACACTTGTTTGATGATGGTGAAACTCTCGTCATCGGTGACCCGGATCCGCTTGTGATACTGGGCCTCGATACCGGCGCGGGCCAGCGCTTCATCGTTTTGCGGACGTGAACCAAACACCAGTACCAGGCGTATGCCCAGTGTCTGCAGCAGGGCGATATCGCTGACGATATTGGCGAAGTTGGGGTGGCAGATGGCTTCTCCCCCCATCATCAGCACAAAGGTGGCACCCCGATGCACATTGACATAGGGGGTGGATTGCCGGAAGGCATTGACCAGACTGGGTTCGCGTTCACGCACTTGATATTTCTTCCATAAAAAAACAGCAATTTGCTCAATATATGAAAATTAATTCACAAATCAAGACTAAATATTGGTTTTGGCTGTTTCTGGTCTACGAGGGGCGGCTTGGCAGTGCGGATCGGGAAAGGGTGACGGACGGTGCAGATGGCCGCCGGGGCGAGCGGGGAGGGGCCCGCCGGTTGATCCGGCGCGATAAACTGCTATCTTCGATGCTCCTTTTCGTCAGCTGTGTGATTTCACAGGGTTTTATACAAGGACAGAATTCATGGAACAGATTATTTCACCGGCAGATGCCCTGCCGGGACGACGCGAAGCGATGGTGATTGGTCAGCAGCATGCGGTGAATGGCAACCCGACCAAGGGGCCCTGGCCCGAGAACATGGAGATCGCCTGGTTTGGCATGGGTTGCTTCTGGGGCGTCGAGCGCCTGTTCTGGCAGCAGCCGGGCGTCTACTCCACCGCGGCAGGTTATCAGGGCGGCGTGACCCAGAATCCCACCTACAAAGAGGTGTGCAGCGGCCTGACCGGTCATGCCGAGACGGTGCAGGTGGTGTTTGATCCGGCGGTGATCAGCTACGGCGATCTGCTCAGACTGTTCTGGGAGCAGCACGATCCGGCGCAGGGGATGCGTCAGGGCGGGGACATTGGTACCCAGTATCGCTCGGTGATCTTCTATGGCGATGAGAGCCAGCAGATCATTGCCCAGCAGAGCATGGCGGCCTATCAGCAGGCGATGGCGGCAAGCGGCGACAGTCGTGCCATTACCACCCGCATTCTGCCGCTGGCGCCCTTCTACTACGCCGAGGATTACCATCAGCAATATCTGGAGAAAAATCCGGATGGCTACTGCGGATTGGGTGGCATTGGAGTCTGTTTGCCGCCAAGCCTGAACCGCTGAACAGGTTTGTAGTCGATTTCTTAATAAAAGTGAAAATAAATGGTCGGAGGAGGGAACTTATTGCGACCAGTCGGGACTAACTAGGTAGCGTCCAGGGATCGGATGCAAAGTCCAGACACATTTCTTGCCTTGATAACCGCCTGATGAATGAACGCACTGGCGGGTTGAAAATGATAGCAAGCAGGGCTGCCCACCAAGGCGGCCCTTTTCCTTATCTGCTGCTTTGAAATCTTGCGATGGGCGGGAGAGCCGGACGGCAGATCAGCCGATGGCGCTGTCGAACAGGTTCTTGATGAGATCGATAAACTCGATGAGGAAGGTTTTCTGTTCCGGGGTCGGGGCGCGCAGCCAGACGGCAGAGAGCACCTCTTCCAGGTCGGCGACCACGGCGTCGGCCTCCTGCATGATGGCAAAACGCACCTTGGGATCGAGTTGGGGGTTTTGCTCGCAAATGGCCATCAGGTTGCTGGCAACACGGCCACTGACCAGATCTTCGATGGTCTCTTCACCATCGTTCTGCTGCTGTGATTCAAACAATCCCAAACTCTCCACCAGATACTCGATCAGCGAGATATAGCCTTCACTTTCTACCACCATGGTTGCTGCCTCAATACAGTAACAATACGAAAATTAAGCGTATTTTAGTGGCTTGCCCTAGCTTGGCAAGCAGCAGTGCAGGCGATGGCGAGTAAAACTGACTCCGCCCCGCTCCACGCACTCCAGCCCGGTCAACGTAAAGCCATGTCGTAAAAATAGCTCATAACTGAAGGCGCTGGCCTCGGTGGTGATGAGCGTCAGACCGAGCCCTCGGGCCCCCGCGAGCGCCGTGGTGAGCAGCAGATTGCCCAGTCCCTGGCGCTGATGGTCGGCGCTCACATAGAGCAGACTGAGGTGGCCATCGGGGCTCAGGGTGACAAACCCGAAGGGCACATTTGCCTGCTCCGCCACCCAGCCGTGGTGCTCGCGCAGCTGGCTGACAAAGCCCGGATGTTGTGAACCGAGGGCCCACTGCTCCACCTGCTCGGCGCTGTAGTGCTCGGGGCCGCTGTGTCGCACCGCCTGCTCAAACAGGGTTACGAGAGCGGGGATATGTGCCTCGCCAAGGGGGACAATACAAAGTGCTGGATTAAGTGCTGGCGTCATAAGGTTGGGCCGTCAGTAGGGGGGAGGGGGCGCGGCGCCTGTGGCCGTTTGGCTTTGGGCAGGCCCGCGACAACCCGCTCATAGGAGTGGTGCACCCAGCCCTGCCACAGATCATCTGGCAAGGTGCTGTTCAGGGTCACTGTGTTCCAGTGTTGCTTGTTCATATGCCAACCCGGTTTGACTTCGGGGTGGATCTCGCGCAGCAGCAACGCCAGCTCGGGCTCGCACTTAAGGTTGATGGTGAGCGGCTCGGCCTGCCAATCCACCAGCGCGAACATCTTGCCCGCGATGCGGTAGACCAGGATCTCCGGGCCAAACGGGGTATCTTCGGTGGCGCCCGGCAGGGTCAGCAGAAAGTGGCGCAAACGGGTCAAATCCATGGTGGGTTCTCGCGCAAGGGGTGATCCGGGTCATGTCAGGCGCATATCTATCGGCGGGGCTGTTCTGTTAATATGCGCGCAGCCGAGTATACCCCCCATCACCAAGGGAGCCTATTGGATGTTGTATCACAAGACTTTCGAACTGGGTCCCGAGCGGGATTGGGTGGTGTTTGTCCACGGTGCCGGTGGCAGCTCCTCCATCTGGTTCAAGCAGCTGCGCGCCTATCGCGAACACTTCAACGTGCTGCTGCTGGACTTGCGCGGCCACGGCCAGTCCCACCAGCTGCAACAGGTGGTCAAGGGCCACTACAGCTTTCGGGAAGTGACCGAGGATATCGTTCGGCTGCTCGATCATCTCGATATCCGCCGCGCCCACTTTGTCGGCATCTCCCTTGGCACCATCCTTATTCGCCATCTGGCCGAGCTCTGCCCGGAGCGGGTGAAAAGCATGGTGCTGGGAGGCGCCATTCTGCGGCTCGATATCCGCTCGCGGGTGCTGGTGCAGCTGGGCCGACTCGGCCAGCACTTCCTGCCCTATATGTGGCTCTACCGGCTGTTTGCCTTCATCATCATGCCGCGCCAGCACCATCAGGAGTCGCGCAACCTCTTTGTGCGCGAGGCCCGCAAGCTCTGCCAGAAGGAATTCAAACGCTGGTTCCGCCTCGCCACCGAGGTCAACCCGCTGATGCGCTACTTCCGTGAACGCTCCCTGCCCATTCCCACTCTTTATGTGATGGGGGAGGAGGATCATATGTTTCTGGCGCCAGTGCGCGAACAGGTGGCCCGCGATGCCAGCTCCTCGCTGGCGGTTATTGAACAGTGCGGCCATGTCTGCAATGTGGAGCAGCCGGAGCAGTTTAATCGCCGTACGCTGGCATTTATTCAATCGCTAGGGGGCGGACGGAAATAAGGATTCATTACGCTGTGCATTCAGGTCATGCTACAGCGGCATTGCAAGCTGGCCGCGAGCAAAGCGCTGCCAACGTGCAATAGATGCCGCTGTCTTGGCGATCGTATAAGCCGCATACTTTCAAGCTACAAGAGGTGATCTGCCCCCCTGATTCTTTATAATGCCCCCCTTTAAAACCGCCGGACCCCGGTTCGGCGCGCGCTGATGGCTGGCTACGTCATCAGGCAGATTATCAGGATTGAGAAACGGTTATGCATACTCTGGAACAGCTGCGTGCGGGTGAACTGTGCGGTGCCCGCCATCTGAAGCTTTGTGAAAACCTGACGGAGTTCCCCACCGAGATTTTGAGCCTGAAAGAGACGCTGGAGGTGCTGGATTTGACCGGCAACCAGCTAAGCACGCTCCCCGACGAGCTGGCCGAGTTTGGCAAACTGCGCATTATCTTCTGCTCCGAGAACCGCTTTACCGAGCTGCCCGAGGTGCTGGGGCGTTGCCCGGCGCTCACCATGCTGGGCTTTAAGGCCAACCGGATTGCTACCGTCTCGGCCAAGGCGCTGCCCGCCGGTTTGCGCTGGCTGATCCTGACCGACAACGCAGTGGAACAGTTGCCTGATGAGCTGGGCCAGTGCGACGCCCTGCAAAAGCTGATGCTGGCGGGCAACAGCCTGCGCGAGCTGCCGGCCAGCCTTGCCAACTGCCGCAAGCTGGAGCTGCTGCGCATCGCCGCCAACCGCATCGAACGCTTCCCCGAGTGGCTGCTCTCGCTGCCGCGCCTTTCCTGGCTTGCCTACTCAGGCAACCCCTTTAGCGAAGGGGAGGAGGCGCGGGCCATCGATGATGCCCATGTCGCGCCCATTGCCTGGGAGACGCTGGCGCTGGGCGAGTTGCTGGGGCAGGGAGCATCTGGCGTTATCCATCGCGCCACCCTTGTGGGTAATACTGCTGATGAAGTGACTCAGGCGAGCGATAGAGGCGATGATAGTCAGGTGGCGGTCAAGCTGTTCAAGGGGGCGGTGACCAGTGACGGGCTGCCCCGCTGCGAGATGGCGGCGTCGCTGGCGGCGGGCACTCATCCCAACCTTATCAAGGTGATAGGCAAGGTGGCGGATCACCCCTCCGGCATTCCGGCGCTGGTGATGGAGCTGATCGACCCGGCCTTTGCCAATCTGGCCGGGCCGCCGAGCCTAGACTCCTGCACCCGGGATGTCTATCCAGAGGAGCTGCATCTGAGTGTGCCGGATGCGCTGGCGATGGCCCACGGCATTGCCTCGGTAGCGGGCCATCTGCACCGCGCGGGCATCATGCACGGGGACCTCTACGGCCACAATATTCTGTTTGCCCGTGGGTTTGACGCCCCGGCTCGCGCTCTGCTGGGGGATTTTGGTGCGGCTTCCTTATATGAGCGCAGCGACCGCGAGCGGGCCGTAGGACTTGAGCGTTTGGAAGTGCGTGCCTTTGGTTGCCTGCTTGAAGAGTTGTTGGCCCATTGCGATACGCAAGACTCACCGATTGATGGGGTGCATCAGCTCAAAGCGGCCTGCCTCTCGGAACTCCCCGCCGATCGTCCCGATTTTGCTTATATCGAGCGCCAGCTGGCGGCCGCTCGCGCCACGCTGTCGTGATCTTTCTGGCGTTGGCGGGCACGTTTTGGCCTGCCAACGTCATTCCTTTCATTCCTTTCATTCCTTTCATTCCTTTCATTCCTTCATCGCCATACACCCATGACGTTTTTGCATGGGTTGGTATGTCTTGTCCGTCATAAACGCAGCCAATAGCGCCCATTGCGACAGCGAGGCGCAGGGCATGGGGACGTCCCGTCATTCGCCCGATAACACGCAGAGGCTGCGCGGCAAAAAGGGGAGGGGAGAGGGTTGCGCGGTGCCGGTTAAGTTGTGATATTGAGGCATCTTTAGTACAGAAGGGTAATAACGATGGAAGCTGCGTTTTGGCATCAACGTTGGGAAGAGAACCGGATTGGCTTTCATCAGGCGGACTTAAACCACTGGCTGCAATCCTGGTGGTCGGCCCAGCAAGCGGACGAGCCGGTGCTGGTTCCCCTGTGCGGCAAGTCCCGCGACATGCTCTGGCTGAGCGCTCAGGGCCATCCGGTCGACGGTTTCGAGCTATCGAGCCTTGCCGTCAGCCAGTTCTTCAGTGAAAACCAGCTCGCCGCTACCGTCAGCGAAGTGGGCCCTTATCAGTGCCATCAAGTGGACAGCCTGCGCATTTTTCAGGGGGATTTTTTCGCCGCCCCCAGTCTGGGTCGCCGTTACCGGCTGGTCTATGACCGTGCGGCGCTGATCGCCCTGCCGACCGCGATGCGCCGCCAGTATGCGGCCCTGATCAGTGCGCTGGTCGAGACCGGTGGCCAGATCTTGCTGGTGACCCTTGAATATCAGCCGGAGCAGCAGAGTCAGCCCCCCTTCTCGGTGGGTGAGATGGAGGTGCGAGCCCTGTTCGAACGGGACTTTCGTATCGAGGTGCTGGGGCGCGCCGCCGAAGTGGATCACCCGCGGGTGCTGTCGGGTCAGCTCTCCTACTTCGATGAGGTAGCCTACCGGCTGGTTCGCCGTGGCTAACGGGCAGCTAACGGGCGGCCAAAGGGTGATCTGCGCCGACAAATCATCGAGCTGCAAGTTCTTCGCTACCTCCTTTGACGTAGATCAACGTGACTGACGGGGGGAGTGCCTAATATGAGGCTGTTTCTCAATCACTGTTGGCATTGCAAAGCGAGTATCGGGTCTTTCCCGCTTGCTGATCAGCAACTCAGTGTCTGATTTTCACGCTCATGTTCACTTTTGGCGGCTTTGGTCGCAATTGTTATGGTTTTTCCAGCCGACCCTGATGGGTCGGCTTTTTATTGCCTGCGATTTACCGCGGGCAGGAGAAATGGAGGATATCGAGGCCTGATCAGGCCTCGAAGGTGGCGGCATTGAGCCGAAATGCCCGTGGATCGTCGATAAACTGGCCGGTGATCCGCTCGTCATGTTCGTGCCCCTGACCATAGCTGCAGAGGATCAGCCGATCGGAGGTGCGCGAACGCAATTGGGTGATAAAGCGCACCAGGTCGGCGCGACTCAACTTGCCCACCTCGTCGCAGACCCGTTCCCGCTGATCAAACCCCAGATCCTTGTTGCCGATGCTGACCCACAGCCGCTGGCCGCGACTGCGCAGGTTGGCATCCCGCTCGCTCAACTGGGCTTGCAGCCCCGCCTTGCTCTCTTGCCACTGCTGCTCGGTGAATTCGAGCATGGCGAGCGGGAAGAGGTCGATAAACTCCTCCACCGCATCGAGCAGGATCTGCGGCCCCGCCACCGGCGACTGGATATAGAAGATCAGGCCCGGATGGCGATTGAGGGGCAGGTTGCCGGCGCCCACCACATACCCCAGTTGCTGGCGGGTGCGCAGCTCGTGGAAGAAGGTGGAGGACATGATGTGGTTCGCCAGGGTGAAGCAGGCGAGATCCCGCGCCCGGGTGGTGCGGGACTGGTAGTAGACCAGCAGTGCCGAGTCTTCGTGATCGCAACCCTGTTCGCGAATAAGGGTGCCCCTGTCCTGAATGGAGATGAGCGGGCGGCGGGTCTCGCCGCTCGGCTTGCTGCTGGTGCCATTGATATCGCTCAGGTGGCGCTCCATCAAGGCGGCCAGCTCCAGCGCTTCGGCGGCAGTCCAGTCGCCATGCACCAGCGCCTCGACATGCACCTCGCCAAACAGCTGGGTCACGAAGCCGGGCATCTCCTCCAGCTCGACGGTGCGCAGGTGGCGCAGCAACTGCTCGAACGGCGGGTTGTTCGGTTGTAACAGGCTGGTGAGCTGGTTAAAGAGCTGGGAGATGGGGCGAGCTTTGGACTGGTTGTCCCAGTTGCGAATGAGCTGCTCTTTGATCTCGGCGAAGCGACCCGGATCCGGATACCCCAGGGTGCGGTTGCCGAGGATCATGTCGAGCAACAGCGGCTGCTTGTCGGCAAAACCGCTCAGGTTGATGGTAAAGCCCCCCTGATGGGCATAGATCTGGTAGCCCAGCCCCGCCAGCTCCGCCGGATAGGTGAGGGCGTTGAGGTGGTCAGCCAACAGCTCCACGGCGAGGCGCGCCATGGCGATATTGCGCGGATTTTTGACCGCATGTTCGCTGTCGATGGAGATGTAGAGATTGCCCTTGGGCACGCTGAACAGGTGCTCATGGAGGTGCCAGAGGCGAAAACCGGGGCGATCGATAAGGCAGGCGGGCATGTCGGCCGTAAGCTCTGGCGTGCGCGGATCGAGTCTGCTGCTGATAAAGGGGTTGGGCTTGGGCAGCGCCAGCTCCGGATCCGGTTCGCTCTGCTGCCAGCGAATTTTCTCGGCCTCGGTAATGGTCGTCACGCTGTAAGGAGTCTGATACCAGCGGGCCAGTCGATCGGTCGCCACTTCCGGCGCAGTGATGGTGATACGCAAATTGTGCGGGGTGAGCTTGGCGAGGAAGCGGCGGATCAGCCCCTCGTCATATTCGCGCATCATGTAGTCGCCGTAGAGCAGATCCTCTGGTTTGTAGCTAAAGAGGTTGAGCACCAGCCCCGACACCGTATCGAGGGGGCGGCCGCGCTCCTGAAAACGGAACGCCGATTCGAGTACGGTCCGTTTTTCGTCATAGCGCCAGCTCTGCAGCCCTTCGCGGCCAATTAGTTTCAGATAGCCAAACAGGGCGGCGAGGATGTCGTCCACATGCTCAAGGCCCAGAGGGGTGAGGCCGAAGTTGACGCCAAAATCCTTGAAGTTGGCGCCGCTGATGCCACCGCCCGCAGAGAGCTGGTTGACCCAGCCTTTCGCCTTGAGCAGGGAGAGCAGGCTGCCATCCCCCTCATAACCAATCAGATGGCTCAGGAAGGTGAGGGGCTTTTTGTCGTAAAACTCGTCCACATTGGGCAAGGGGAAGCTGAGCGAAAGCTTGCGGGTCTCCTTGACCGGATTGATGTGGATGCGCACGCCGAGATCATCGAGCCGGTAGAGTGGCATGGTGAGGGTCGGGGTTCCCAAATTGCGATTCAAAATGGGAGCAAAGTAGCGACAGCACCACTGCAACTGGGTATCGATGGATTCCGGCGAGATCATCACCAGCGCCATGCGATCCGCGCTGTAGTGGCTTTCGTAAAAACGGATAAGGTCGGAGCGCAGATCCCGCCCCGGCAGATCGGCCAGGGTATCGAGGTTGCCCACCGAGAACTTGGAGAAGGGGTGTGCCGGGTTGACCGTCTCTTTATGCACCTGATAGCTGCGGCGCATATCGTCCTGCAGCTTGAGGCGATACTCGGAGTCGACCGCGTTGCGCTCCTTGTCCACCCACTCCGGATCAAAGGTGGGGCAGATAAAGAACTGGGAGAAGCGATCCAGCCCCGCTTCAAAGAAGCCGTTGTCGATCTCGAAGAAGAAGTTGGTGAACTCGGTACCGGTCCAGGCGTTGTTGCTGCCGCCATGACGGCTCATAAATTGCTGGTACTCACCAGGCTTGGGGTAGGTGCAGGTGCCGAGAAACAGCATGTGCTCCAGAAAATGGGCCATTCCCTGCCGGTCAGCGGGATCGTCAAAATGGCCGGTATTGACCGCCAGTGAGGCGGCGGATTTGTCGGTGTCGGGATCACAAATCAACAAGACCCTGAGCCGGTTGGCCAGCTCCAGAAAATGGTATTGCCGATGGTCATTGGGACTGGCATATGGGCTCATTGGCGTGTGACTCACGTTGGATTTATTTGAATTTAAACATGATTATCGACCCCGCTATACCGTCAGGCAAACCCTTTTCTGAGAGGTAGCGCAATTGTTTCCACACCCGTGGCGGGGTAAGATCCCCCGGCTATCAAAACAGGCCCGTTGGGCGAGGTTGTAATGAAGATCTATATCATGCGTCATGGCCAGGCTGGCATGAATGCGAAAACAGATGAACAGCGTCCATTGACCGAGCAGGGTATTGAAGAGTCTATCCAGATGGCCCGCTGGCTGGCGCCTCAGCTGATTGGCCCGCTGGATCGGGTGATCCACAGCAACTATCTGCGGGCACGTCAGACCTGGCAAGCCATATGCAGTGAATTACCTGACGCAGCAGCCGTTGAAGAGAGTGGCGACATTACCCCTTACGGTGATCCCGCTTTCGTGGCCAGCTACCTCACCACTTTGGCGCAGCAACATGACCAGATCCTGATGGTCAGCCATCTGCCGCTGGTGGGTTATCTGGTGCAAAGCCTCTGCCCGGCCGCAGGTGCACCCATGTTCGCCACCTCGGGGATCGCCTGTATCGAGTGGCACGATGGCAAAGGAGCCTTGCTCTGGCTCGAAGGGCCGCATACAATAGGCTAAAAGTTAATAAAAAGTTATAGATTGAATTTTTTGGGAAGAGATGGGCGAGTTTTCCGGATTTTTATAAATACTTTACGGAATTAATTCGCAGAAGCTGCTGTCATACGGATACAACTGCAAGAGGTTGCAAACGATGAGAGTGTTCAAGAAGTACCTGCCACTGATGGTGGCAAAGCACGTCAAAACCTTCTTTAAAGGTCGGATTTACATCCATGGTCGGGGGCGGTTTGATTTCCAATCCGGTTTGTTGCTGATGCCGAATCCGGCGGATATTCCCCATCGCCAGACAGTCACCGAGGTCAACGAGCTGATCTCCAGACTGCACATGGATGCCGCGTGATGCGCTTCTGAACCTGTTTCTGCACTGATATGCCCGCACTTTTGCGGGCATATTTTTTTCTGGCTACTGGCGTTCACTATGTGGCTGTTCAGGCCCACACCTTTGTTTATCTTCCATCGCCCCCTATACTGGCCCGCTGTTGTCTCTTCGGTCTGGATCCTCTCATGCCCTTTGCCTTTCTGTTTCCTTTCTCCTGCATTGCCATCTGGGCTGGCAATGGCATCGTCAGCAAACTGGCGGTTGGTGTGTTGTCCCCGGCAGCCTTGGCCTGGTCGCGCTGGGTGGTGGCTGCGCTGGTATTAAGCCCGTTTCTGGCCCGTCGAGTATGGCGTGCGCGTGCCCGCATTCGTGCCGGCCTTTGGCAGATCGCCATGCTGGCCTCGCTGGGCATGGTGCTTAATCAGACCTTTGGGTACTACGCCGCACAGACCATGGGGGCCACCGAGATGGGATTGATGATGGGGCTGACGCCACTGTTGACCGTGTTACTCAGCATCTGGCTGCTGCGTGAGCGGCCCACCTGGGGCGCCGTGCTGGGGGCGCTGCTCTCCATCTTTGGCTTGTCTATCTTGCTGGGGCAGGGGGATCCGACCCGACTGTTTACCCAGGGTATTCATATCGGCTCTGTCTACATGCTGCTCTCGGCGGGCACTTATGCCCTTTATAGCGTGCTGCTCAAGAAGTGGGATTTGGGGCTCGACAACTGGTCGCTGCTCTACGGTCAGGTGCTCTGCAGTGTGCTGATCCTGACCCCCTTCTTTCTGCTGGTGGATGGTCAGCTGCCAGAGGGGCGTGCGATCTGGCTGATCTTCTATGCGGGGATCCCCGCGTCGGCCCTCTGTCCCTGGCTCTGGATGCAGGGGATCACCCTGCTTGGTGCCAATCGTACCGCCATCTTTATGAATCTGCTGCCAGTGATGACGGCTGGCCTTGCCATCACCCTGCTGGGAGAGCGGCTGACCAGCTATCACCTGATCGGGGGCGGTCTGACTCTGCTGGGGGTTTTGCTGGCTCAGTTGCTGGTGCGTCCGGTGGTGATGGGTCGCCGCCGGGTAGTGCTGGCACCCTGTCCCGAAGAGTAATCTTGCGTGAAGGTGTAGAGGGGCCAAGTGGCCCGTTTGGCCGCCAATGAAAAGCGCCTGCAGCAATGCAGGCGCTTTTTTATGGTCACATCTTGCCGAGCCGGTTACTGGGCAACCAGATAGAGCTCCTTGCTGTAGACCACATCCTGCGGGTTAAGGTGGGGATAGCCTTTCACGAAAGGCTTGAGCAACCTGGATTTGACCGAGAAATAGATGGGGGCGATGGGGGCATCCGCATCAATGAGAGCCTCTGCCTGCTGATACAGGGCATTGCGTTCAGCGGGATCCAGCGAGTCGTGGGCCTTGGCCAGCAGGGCGTCGTACTCCTTGTTGAACCACTTGCCGCTGTTGGCGCTGCTGCTGGAGGTCATGATGTCGAGAAAGGTGGAGGCGTCGTTATAATCCCCGTTCCAGCCATAGCGGCTAACCCCGAAATCCCCCTCGTTCAGCGCCGAGACCATGGTCTTCCACTCCATGTTGTTGAGGGTGGCAGTGACCCCTAGGTTGTGTTTCCACATGGAGGAGACGGCCAGCGCAATCTTTTTGTGGCTCTCGTTGGTGTTGTAGAGAATGTCCACTGTGAGTGGCTTGTCCGGACCATAACCCGCTTCGGCCAACAGGGCTTTGGCTTGCTTGATCCGCTCCTCTTTGCTCTGCAGCTGGCTGGCCGGTTTTTTCAATTCAAAACCGTCCACAATGGGGGGCGTGAAGCTATATGCGGCAATTTGTCCCTGCCCCAGGATCTTGTCGGTGATAGTCTCCCGGTCGATGGCGAGCGAGAGCGCCTTGCGTACTTTCGGGTCATCGAACGGTTTGCGCTGGGTATTGAAGACATAGTAATAGCTGGCCAGCGTGGGGACGCTGACCAGTTCTTCCGGGCTCTTGCTCTTGAGCTGTTTGTATTGCTCCAGCGGATAAGTGGTGTAGTGCAGTTCACCGGTGCGATAGCGGTTGTAGGCGGCGGTTTCCGAGACGATCTCCAGATAGATCACCTTGTTCAGGACGGTGTGCTGGTTGTTCCAGTAGTGGGCATTGCGCTCGGCGCTCAGCCGCTCGTTGGGGGTCCACTCCTTGAGTACAAAGGCGCCGTTGGAGACGATATTGCCCGGTTTGACCCAATCCTTGCCGAATTTTTCAATGGTGGCCTTGGGGGCCGGGAATGTGGTGTAGTGGGCCAGCGTTTTTAGGAAGAAGGGAACCGGATTTTTCAGGGTGACCTGCAGGGTGTGGTCATCGAGCGCCTTGATCCCGAGCTCTGACGGGCTCTTCTTGCCCTGGGTCACCTCGCTTGCATTGACCACACCGGTCAACTCGATAAACCAGGCGTAGTTGGAGGCAGTCTTGGGATCGGCCGCCCGTTGCCAGCCGTAGACATAATCGGCGGCGGTGACCGGTTCACCGTTTGACCACTTGGCCTCGGGCCTCAGTTTGAAGGTGTAGACGGTACCTGTCTTGTCGACCTCGTAGCTGATGGCACCTGCTGGCTTGATCTTGCCGGTATTATCCAGCTCGTAGAGCCCTTCAAACAGATCGTTGACGATGGCACTACCGGCGGTCTCTTCTACCAGCTGGGGGTCGATGGTGGTAGGTTCGGTGCCGATATTGGTCACGTAGATTTGTTGGGCATCCGGCAGCAGCTTGGTACCGGCAGGCACCTGGGCAGCCCAGGCGGGAAGGGCAAACAGTCCGGCTACCATGCCGGCAATGAGAGTCTTGTTCATTGATAATCCTTGAGTTTTATTTGCTTCCAAAGCGAAATCAGTGTGCTGGATTGGCGATCGGATCTCAAGAGGCAATGGTTGAGGGAACGGCAGGCCCATCAGACTCCATTTTTAATGGCTCAAGGCCAGTCAGCTCATGGCTTGTCGCAGGTTATTGCCACGAATTAAGGGTCCGAAAGTTATCGATTGAAACCGAATGAAACGCGTCTTTTACCATAACGTGAGGCGAAATAGCTTATTTAATAGGCCGCTTAATTCGCTGCAAAAACAAAAAACAGACGTTACATTAGGTTACAAATCAAGGCCGCCGGTGATCGGCATTTTTTTTGCCGACGCCTGCAAACGTTTTCAATGCCAACGGATGCGATCTAAAGGAACAAAAATGCGAAACATGATCACCATGGGTGAGTTCATCGTCAAAAAGCAGGCGGATTATCCTACCGCGACCGGCGAGCTGACCTCGTTGCTCAGCTCGATCCGCCTTGCTGCCAAGGTGGTGAACCGGGAGATCAACAAGGCGGGACTGGCGGATATCATCGGTTCCATGGGCGCTGAAAACGTACAGGGCGAGGTGCAGCAGAAGCTGGATGTTTATGCCAACGAACGCTTCAAGGCGGCGCTCGAAGCGCGCGGCGAGGTGTGCGGCATGGCCTCGGAAGAGGAAGAGGACTTCGTCGCCTTTGACTCACCGCTCTCCAAAAACTCCAAGTATGTGGTGCTGATCGACCCGCTCGATGGCTCCTCCAATATTGACGTCAACGTCTCGGTCGGGACCATCTTCTCCATCTACCGCCGTTTGAGCCCGCAGGGTTCGCCGGTGACGCTGGAGGACTTCCTCCAACCGGGCAACCGTCAGGTCGCCGCCGGTTATGTGGTCTACGGCTCCTCCACCATGCTGGTCTACACCACAGGATTTGGCGTCAACGGCTTTACCTACGACCCCTCCATCGGCTGCTTCTGCCTCTCCCACGAGAACATCCGCATTCCGGAAGAGGGCAAGATCTACTCCATCAACGAAGGCAACTACATCAAGTTTCCGGACGGGGTGAAGAAGTACCTGAAATATTGTCAGGAGCGCGACGAAGCGACCCACAGACCCTACACCTCCCGCTATATCGGCTCCCTGGTCTCTGATTTCCATCGCAACCTGCTCAAGGGTGGCATCTACATCTATCCGTCCGGCACCAACTCGCCGAACGGCAAGCTGCGCCTGCTCTATGAGTGCAACCCGATGGCGTTTCTGGTGGAGCAGGCCGGTGGCAAGGCATCCGATGGCTTTGGCCGCATCATGGATATCCAGCCCACCGCGTTGCACCAGCGTACCCCTTACTTTGTTGGCTCGACCAAGATGGTGGAGCGGGCCGAGGCCTTTATGCGCGAGTTCTCCGCCCATGAGGATCCAGCCAACCAGGGCTGATCGTCAGAGGTGTAGGTTGGTGCTGAGCGCAGCGAAGCCCAACATTTACCGATGCGATTCCCTCTCCCCAGGGATAGGGCAGGGTGAGAGGAATGGTTTTCACTGCCCCCCTCATCCCCGACCCTTCTCCCACAAGGGGAGAAGGGAGACGCTAGTAGCCAGCCAACATAAGCAAAACGGGAGCCAATTTGGCTCCCGTTTTTGTTGGCATTCTCTTTCTGGCTCGCCGCCAGCGTTGCAGAGACTCACAGGCTGTTGCTGGCCAGATCAGCCAGCAAACCATCTACCAGTTTCAGGCGCATGGCGCGATCCTGGGTCGGCACCTGGAAGCGCAGCCGGGTCGGCCCGTCCATCTTGTAGACCCGTGGCTGGCTGGAGAGCAGTTTGACCAGATAGGCCGGATTGACCTTGGTCTCTTGCGTGAAGTCGAGATAGCCGCCGCGCTCGCTCATCTCCACCCGGCGAATGCCAAGGGCAGTGGCACGCTGACGGAAGGCAGCCAGCTCCAGCAGGGTTTTGGTCGCCTCCGGCAAGAGGCCGAACCGGTCGATCAGCTCCACTTTTAGCTCGCGAAGCTCCTGCTCGTCCGCCGCACTGGCAATCCGCTTGTACATGGAGAGACGCATATTGACGTCCGGAATATAGTCATCCGGCAGCAGCGCAGGCAGGCGCAGCTCCACCTCGGTGTGCTGGCTCATCAGTTGCTCCAGCGACGGCTCCTTGCCATTTTTCAGTGCCTCGACCGCCTGCTCCAGCATTTCCATGTAGAGGGTGAAGCCCACCGATTCAATCTGGCCGCTCTGATCGTCGCCGAGCAGTTCGCCCGCGCCACGGATCTCCAGATCGTGGGTCGCCAGCGCAAAGCCGGCACCGAGATCTTCCAGCGAGGCAATCGCCTCCAGCCGCTTGGCTGCATCCTTGGTCATCAGCTTGGGATGGGGGGTGAGCAGATAGGCATAGGCCTGATGGTGGGAGCGGCCAACCCGGCCCCGCAACTGGTGCAGCTGGGCCAGACCGAGGTGATCCGCCCGATCCATGATGATGGTGTTGGCGCTTGGCACATCGATGCCGGTCTCGATGATGGTGGTGCAGACCAAGAGGTTGAAGCGCTGGTGGTAGAAGTCGGACATGATCCGCTCAAGGTCACGTTCGCGCATCTGGCCGTGGGCGATGCCGATGCGGGCCTCCGGCACCAGTTCCGCCAGATCGGCGGCGCACTTCTCGATGCTCTCGACGTCGTTGTGCAGGTAGTAGACCTGACCGCCGCGCTTGAGTTCCCGCAGCACCGCCTCGCGCACCACCGCCGGTTCGTGCTGGCGGACAAAGGTTTTGATGGCGAGCCGCTTGGCGGGCGGGGTGGCGATGATGGAGAGATCCCGCATGCCGGACATCGCCATATTGAGAGTGCGTGGAATAGGAGTGGCGGTGAGGGTGAGGATATCCACATCGGCCCGCAGCGCCTTGATCTTCTCCTTCTGGCGTACCCCGAATCTGTGCTCCTCATCGACGATGAGCAGTCCCAGATCCTTGAAGGTGAGTTCGGAGCCGAGCAGCTTGTGGGTGCCGATGATGATGTCCACCTTGCCTTCAGCCAATTCCTTCATCACAGCGCTCTGCTCCTTGGCGGAGCGGAAGCGGCTCAGTACCTCGACCCGCACCGGCCAGTTGGCGAAGCGGTCGCGGAAGTTGTCGTAGTGCTGTTGCGCCAGCAGGGTGGTGGGCACCAGCACGGCAACCTGCTTGCCGCCGTGCACCGCCACAAATGCCGCCCGCATCGCCACTTCGGTCTTGCCGAAACCCACGTCGCCGCACACCAGTCGGTCCATGCTCTTGGCCTGACACATGTCCCCCAGCACCGCATTGATGGCGTTGAGCTGATCGTCGGTCTCCTCGAACGGGAAGCTTGCAGCAAATTGGCGATAGGCCTCTTTGTCGTGCTTGAAGGCAAAGCCGGCGCGAGCGGCGCGATGAGCGTAGACATCCAGCAACTCGGCTGCCACGTCGCGCACCTTCTCCGCCGCCTTGCGCCGCGCCTTGCTCCAGGCCTCGCCACCCAGCTTGTGGCTGGGCGGGTTATCAGAGCCGGTGTAGCGGCTGATAAGGTGCAAACTGGTGACCGGCACGAACAGCTTGTCGCCGCCGGCATATTCGAGGGTCAAAAACTCGGTGGGCAGACCACCGGCGTCGATGGTTTCGAGCCCCAGATAGCGGCCGACCCCATGATCCAGATGGACCACCGGCTGACCCTGGGTCAGCTCGCCCAGGTTTCTGATCACCGCATCGGAGCTTAAGTTTTTGCTCTTCTCCCGCGCCCGCTTGCTGCGCACTTTGCCGCCCAGCAGTTCGGTCTCGGTGATCAGCGCCAGTGGATCCTGACCGACCTCCTGCCACAGGAAGCCACGCTCAAGCGGTGCAACCAAGAGGCCGTGGCGATCCTGGCTTGCCATAAAGGCGTCGAGGGAGGGGAACTCTTTAGGTTGCAGCGAGATACGCGCCAGCAGATCGCCGAGCACCTCCCGTCGCCCTTCGGATTCCACCGCAAACAGGGTGCGCCCGGCAAAGCCTTGCAGGAACTGGTTAAGCGCCAGCAGAGGTTGCTCCTTGCTGTGATCGAGTTGCAGATCGGGCAGCGCGGAGATGGGCAGATCGTGCTGACCGGCATCACCGGCGGTGGCGGCCTCTTGCAGCCGCACCGCGCCATATTGGCCGAGGGAGGCAAAGAGCTGCTCCACCGGCAGATAGAGCTGGGCCGGTGGCAGCAGTGGGCGGGTGTTGTCCCAGCGTCTGTCTTCATAGCGCTGGCCGATGTCGTTCCAGAAGCGCTGGGCGGCGGGGTAGATATCCCCCACGGTGAGCAGCAGGGTCTCTTCCGGCAGATAGTCAAACAGGCTGGCGGTCTGGTTGAAGAAGAGCGGCAGATAATACTCGATGCCGGCGGGCCAGCGTCCCTTGCTCACCTCCTGATAGACGGAACCCTCGGCCCGCGACAGCTCGAACTGCTCGCGGAACTGGCCGCGAAACAGTTCGATGGCCGCCTCGTCGGTAGGGTATTCCCGGGCGGGCAGCAGGCTGACCGTCTTGACCGGTTCGCTGGAGCGCTGAGTCTCGGGATCGAATGGGCGGATGGAGTCCACTTCATCGTCGAAGAAGTCGATGCGATAGGGGCTGCTGCTGCCCATGGGGAAGAGATCGAGCAGGGAGCCGCGGGCGGCAAACTCGCCGTGCTCCAGCACCTGATCCACCGCCACGTAACCCGCCTCGGCCAGGCGGCCGCGCAACTGTTGCAGATTGAGGCGCTGGCCGGCCTTAACCATCAGGCTGTATTTGTCGAGATAGACCCGGGGGGCGCAGCGCAACATCAGGGTGGAGATGGGGACAATGAGTACCCCCTTGCTCATCTGCGGCAGCTTGTAGAGAGTCTCGAGCCGCTGGGAGATGATGTCCTGATGGGGGGAGAAGGTGTCGTAGGGCAGGGTCTCCCAATCGGGGAACAGCAATACGGGGGCGGACTGATCGGCTAGCTGCTTGTCTGCCAGCAGCTTGCCTGTCAGCAAATACTGTAGCTCCTGCTCCAGGCGCAGGGCGCTCGGGGTATCGGCGGTGATAAGCAGTACCGGCCCTTTGGCTTCATTGGTGAGACGAGCTGCAATCAGCGAGAGGCTGCTGCCGACCAGCTGGCCGAGCGTGATCTTTTGGCCCGCTTTGGCGGGCAAGGCGGGGAGTGTCATTGGCATGGTTCGATTCTTTTAACGTTGACGTTATCTATCGCTGACGTTCGCTCTGGTTAGCGCTGACGTTCTTGGGCGCGCAGCTTGAGCTGCTTCGATTGCACGTGGAGGCTGGCACGAACCAGCAGTTCACGGTCATCTTCGCGGATCCGCACATAGTCGAGCTGCACATGGGTGCCATGTTCACCGCCGTCAAGCTGTTTGACCTGGCCATAGCAGTAGATGGCGGCCGCCTCTTCCCGCAGGAAAATCTTGAGGCGCACGATCTGGTGCAGGTGCGGCGCATCCCCGTGACCATGATAGGGGTGCAGGTAGGTGAGTTGGCCAGCCCCGAAGCGCAGGGTGTGAAAGCGCTGCTCCGGATGGTCCTGCAGGGAGAGCACATAGCCCATGATCATGTCGATCTTGCGGGACTGCTGATTGACGATCTCGATCAGATCGTGCATCGACTCGTTCTGGTTGCGCAGCAGGCGAGTGGTCACCAGATCGATGGAGGTAATGGCCGAAGAGATCCGAAAGGGCTCCGGCAGCTCAGCGTCCAGCTCCTCCAGCGAGGGGAGGTGGAAGTCGGCCGGCATGGGGATCACATTGACCGGCGTGGCATGAGTGACGCTGAAGAACTGTTCCTGCATGGAGGCTATCCCTTGTTGTCATGGACGGTTTCCCTTTATTATCCGGTATCTTATTTTGTTGGCAACGTACATATCCTTGAAGACCGGACTTTTTCAGCCCCTTTCGCTGGCCATCGGCCTGCGTTATGCAGGCTCGAAGCGCAGCAATCGCTTCGTCTCATTTATCTCCCTGTTCTCTACCTTTGGCATCGCCATCGGGGTCGCCGCCCTGATGGTGGTCATTTCGGTGATGAACGGTTTCGAAGGGCAGCTCAAAGGGCGCATCCTCGGGGTGATCCCCCATGTGGTGGTGACCAATCAGGCTGGCCGTATTGATGCAGACCCGCAAGGCTTGCCGGATCTGGCCAAATTACCCCATGTGGTCGCCTCGGCCCCCATGCTCGACAGCGAAGGGATGCTGCAAAGCCCCGGCCAGCTGACCGGGGTGAGTGTGCAGGGGATCGACCCTGCAAAGTGGCCCAAGGATGACATCCTCCACAGCCAGATGCTGGGGGGGCGCCTCGATACCCTGCAGGCCGGCCACTACCGCATCGTGCTGGGGCAGGGGGTGGCACGTCGCCTCAATGTCTCCATCGGCGATCAGGTTCGCCTGATCCTGACCGAGGGGACCCGCTTCACTCCCTTTGGTCGGGTACCGGCCCAGCGCCTCTTTAGCGTCTCCGGTATCTTCGGGGTCGGCGCCGATGTGGATAACCAGATTGCGCTGATCGCACTGGGAGATGCCCAGCGCTTGCTGCGTCTGCCGCCACAAACCGTCGGTGGCATTCGCCTCTGGCTCGATGATCCGTTTGCGGCCGATGAGGTGATCAAGACGCCGTTGCCTGACGGATTGGTCTGGCAGGATTGGCGCCGCGAGCGGGGCGAGCTGTTCCAGGCGGTCGCCATGGAAAAACGGATGATGGGGCTGATGCTGGTGCTGATCATCGCCGTCGCTACTTTCAACATCCTCTCCGCGCTGGTGATGGTGGTGACGGACAAGGAGGGTGAAGTGGCCATCCTGCGCACCATGGGCATGAGTGAATCGGGGATCGTCAAAATCTTCATGGTGCTTGGCGCCTCCAGCGGGGTGATTGGCGCCCTGTTTGGCGGACTGGCGGGCCTGGCGCTCTCCCTGGGTCTCAACCCTCTGCTCAATGCGGTGGGGCTCAACCTCTATATGGCGGCGGGCGGCAGTGGCCTGCCGGTGATTGTCGAGCCGGCTCAGGTCATCACCATCTTGCTGGGCGCCGTGCTGCTGAGCTTCAGTGCCACCCTTTACCCGGCGGCACGCGCCGCACGGGTGAAACCGGCCGAGGCGCTGCGTTATGAGTAATGCCGTGAATAATGCATCTTCTGTTGTGACTGGTGCCCCCGTAGTTGCGGGTGCCAGCGTTGTTACCGAGGCAAGTGGAGCCCCTGTTATGAATGAAGCCGTATCCCGTGAACCTCTGCTGCGCTGCCAGGCGCTCAATCATGTCTATAAAGAGGGGGGGCTGGAGACTCAGGTGCTCAAGGGGATCGATCTCTGCGTCGCGCCCGGTGAAATGCTGGCGGTGGTGGGGAGCTCCGGCTCCGGCAAGACCACTCTGCTGCATCTGATGGGGGCGCTGGACAACCCCTCCAGCGGCGCCGTGCTGTTCAAAGGGGAGGATATCCACCATTGGGACAGCCGTACCCAAGCCCGTTTTCGCAACCGCGAGCTGGGCTTTGTCTACCAGTTCCACCACCTGCTCTCCGAGTTCAGTGCGCTGGAAAATGCGGCCATGCCGCTGCTGATCGCCGGTGAGTCGGTGGCGGTTGCCACCGAAAAGGCGACCAAAATGTTGGGTAGGGTAGGGCTCTCCCATCGCTTGAACCACCGTCCCTCCGAGCTTTCTGGTGGCGAACGTCAGCGGGTGGCGATCGCCCGGGCGCTGGTCAACGAACCGAGCTTGGTGCTGGCGGATGAGCCTACCGGCAATCTGGATCACGCCAGTGCCACGGCGGTGTACGAACTGCTGTGTGAACTGAATCGTGAACTGGGCACTGCGTTTGTGGTAGTGACTCACGACTTGAGCCTCGCGGCCAAGCTCCATCGCCGGGTGACCCTGGTGAGCGGCGTGATGGCGGAGGTTGCCTGATGTTCAAACCGCTGCCCCTCTTTCTGGGCCTGCGTTACAGCCGCTCCCGCCGTCGCAACGGGTTTATCGCCTTTATCTCTGCCTCTTCCCTGATCGGTATTGCCCTCGGGGTGATGGCGCTGATCCTGGGCCTCTCCGCCATGAACGGTTTCGAGCGGGAGCTTAAAGATCGGGTGCTCTCGGTCGTGCCGCAAGGTGAGCTGGACGCCGTCGAGCGGCCGCTGCCGGATTGGCCGCGTCTGCGCGACTACCTGCTGGCCCAGCCGGGCGTTGAGGCGGCCGCGCCGGTCATTCGCCTCAATGGCCTGCTGGAGCATGGCTCTGCCCTCAAGGGGGTGCAACTGCGCGCCGTGCTGCCCGATCTGGAAGCCAATCTGTCGGATGCAGGCAAATACATGACGGGCCGTGGTCTGCGTGAGCTGCAACCGGGTGAACGTGGGGTGATCCTTGGCAAGACCATCGCCGACAAGTTGGGGGTCAAGGTGGGGGATTCGGTCGCCCTGCTGCTGCCGCAAGGGGGTGATCAGGCGGGGATCAAGAATCCTCGGCGCGAAGCCCTGACCGTGGTGGGGCTGCTGGAAATTGGCGGTCAGCTCGACGGTCTGCTCGGCTTTATGCATCTGGCCGATGCGCAAGCGATCACCGGCATGGGCAGCGATGTGGAGGGCTTCAGCCTGCGGGTGAGCGATGTGCTCAAGGCGCAATCCATCACCGTAGCCGCGGCGCAGCAGTTCCCTCATCATGTTTACATCCGTAGCTGGATGAACAGCCAGGGCTACCTCTATCAGGACATCCAGATGGTGCGTACCGTCATGTATGTGGTGATGCTGATGGTGGTGGCCGTCGCCTGTTTCAACATCGTCTCCACTCTGGTGATGGCGGTGAACGAGAAGCGCAGCGAGATCGCCATCCTGAAGACCATGGGGGCGAGCCCCGGCCAGATCCGGCTTACCTTCGTCATTCAGGGGATGGTCAACGGCGTGGCCGGTGCGCTGCTTGGCGCCCTGCTGGGCGGGCTGCTTTCGAGCAAGCTGACCCAGATCCTGAGCGTTGTCGAAAAGCTCATCGGCCATCGCTTCCTCAATCCGGATATCTACTTTATCGACTTCTTGCCGACCGAGTTGCATATGCAGGACCTGCTCATCGTGACGGGCGCCGCCATCCTGATGAGTCTGGTGGCGACCCTCTATCCCGCCTGGCGGGCGAGCGGTCTGGTACCGTCCCGCGAGCTGGGTCACTGATGCGTTGCATCTAATGCGCAATAAAGAACGAAGGGCACCGCCGGTGCAAACCGGCGGGCCCTTCAGTTTTCTAGTCATGTAGACTGGCTTAGTGAGCGTTAAGCTCATCGAGCGGCAGGGAGAAGCTGGCCACGAAGGTGTCGATAAAGTAGCGCATCTCATCGCTCATCCGCGCTGCCAGCATGGCCTCGAGGCGCTTGCGAGCCGGTTCGAACTCCCGGTTGCCCGCGTTGATCTCCTCCAGACACTTGGTATAGGCGCAGAGGGTGTCGGCATCCTTGACCAGCCTGGCCAGCTCGTCATCCTGGGCTGCCGAATCGAGCAGGGGGCGAAAGTCCTCTACCAGTTCCGGCGGCAGCATGCCAAGCAGCCGCTGTTCGGCGGCCAGTTCTATCTTCTTGTACTCGCGGGCGATCTCGGGATTGAAGTATTTGACCGGGGTGGGCAGATCGCCGGTCAGCACCTCACTGCTGTCGTGATAGAGGGCCATCACGGCGGCGCGGTCGGCATTCACGCTGCCGCCAAACAGCCGGTTTTTGATGATGCCGAGGGCATGGGCCACCATGGCCACCTGCAGGCTGTGCTCGGCAATGTTTTCCGGCTGGATGTTGCGCATCAGGGGCCAGCGATAGATGAGTTTCATGCGGGCGAGATTGGCGAAAAAGTGGCTGGGTAACATGATGGCCTCAACAAAAGAGAATAGAAAAGGGCAGACCCTAGTCTGCCCTTTTTTTCGTTGCAGGGCTGCGTCTGCCCGCGCATTTCCCGCAGTTAGCGGATATAGCGGCCCGATTCCGCCTCCTGGTTGGTCACAATCATCTGGCCGATGGGCGCCAGACTGATGAGTGCCAGCTTGAGGTGCTGGATACCGAACGGGATACCGATAATGGTCACGAAGCAGGCCAGCGCGGAAGCGATGTGGCCGATGGCCAGCCAGACACCGATCAGCACGAACCAGAGGATATTGCCAATCAGCCCCAGAGTACCGGTGCCGATATCGCTCTGGCCGGTCATGGTCTTGCGATTGACGGCCTGCTTGCCAAACGGGAAGAAGGTAAAGGTGCCGATCACGAAGCAGGCTCGTCCCCAGGGGATGCCGACCAGCGAGATAAAGCAGACAAGACCGGCCAGCCACCAGGCCAGGCCCATAAAGACACCTCCCAGTACAAACCAGAGCAGATTGAACAAGAAGCGGAAAAAGGCCATGTGAGTGACTCCAGATCATCAATTTGGTTGCCACCATAACGAGGGAGGGCAGGGGACGCAATGGTTGATTGGTTCAATCGCCATTTGGCTGGTCAAATTGAGTCGCCGCCCGCAACGATGGGCTGTTTTTCGGCGAAAGATGGGCAATAAAGCGGCGTTCGGATGAAAAAAGGTGAGCAAACGCAAAATTATTGCCATCGGATAGTTGAAGTCGGGCACCTCTCTCCCCATATAAAGGGCAGTTTTGCACGAATTGTGCTTGCACGCCGCTCAATGTGGGGGATGTGTGGCTCGACTCGACCAAAGTGCGCCGCTATAATGCCGCGTCATATTTTCTCATCACAAAGACATATCGTTGTCTTTATAAACAGGAAGACTCCGGGCTTTGCCCAGGGGCAATAAAGGGTCAGCACACAGTGCTGAGTTGAACGAGGTAGAAGAATGCAAGTTTCTGTAGAGACAACCCAGGGTCTGGAACGCCGTCTTACCATCACTGTACCGGCCGCTACCGTAGACGCCGCTGTGCGTAAAGAATTGAATGGCCTGGCCAAAACTCGTCGCATCGACGGTTTCCGTCCTGGCAAGGCTCCGGTTGCCATCATCAAGAAGATGTTCGGCGCCATGGCTCACGCCCGCGTTGCTGATGAAATGATGCAGAGCAACTTCATCAAAGCCATCATCGAAAACAAATTGAGCCCGGCCGGTGCCCCGACCATGGATCCGAAAGAGATCAAAGAAGGTCAGGATTTCGAGTTCACCGCCACTTTCGAAGTGTATCCGGAGTTCGAAGTTGCAGGTCTCGAGACCATCAAGGTCGAGAAGCCGGTTGCGACCGTGAAGGATGAAGATCTGGCCAACATGATCGACACCCTGCGCAAGCAGCACGCTACCTGGGCTGATGCCGATGTTGCCGCTGCCAATGGCATGCGTGTGACCATGGACTTCGTCGGTTCCATCGACGGTGAAGAGTTCGACGGCGGCAAAGCTGAAGGCTTCAACCTGGTGCTGGGCGCTGGCCGCATGATCCCGGGCTTCGAAGACGCCATCATGGGCAAGAAAGCGGGCGACGAGTTCACCATCGAAGTGACCTTCCCGGCTGACTACCACGCTGAAAACCTGAAAGGCAAAGAAGCCAAGTTCGCTTCCAAGCTGATCAAGGTTGAAGAGCAGATCCTGCCTGAGCTGACCGAAGAGTTCGTGAAGCGTTTCGGTATCGAAAGCGGTTCTGTTGAAGAGCTGAAAGCCGAAGTGCGCAAGAACATGGAGCGCGAACTGGCTCAAGCCCTGAAAAACAGCGTGAAAGAGCAGGTTCTGAACGGTCTGGTTGAAGCCAACCAAATCGACCTGCCGAAAGCTGCCGTTGCTCAAGAGATCGACGCACTGCGTCAGCAGGCTCTGCAGCGTTTCGGTGGCTTCCAGGGCGGCAACGCTCCCGAGCTGCCGGCTGAACTGTTCCAGGCTCAAGCCGAGCGTCGTGTACGCGTAGGCCTGCTGCTGGGTGACGTGATCCGTACCAACGAAATCAAGGCTGACGATGCTCGTGTAAACAGCATCATCGAGTCCATGGCGACTGCCTACGAAGATCCGAAGGAAGTGATCGAGTACTACCAGAAGAACGAACAGATGCTGAACGGCGTTCGTAACCTGGCAGTAGAAGATCAAGCCATCGACCTGATCCTGTCCAAAGCGCAAGTGACCGAAAAAGAAGTTGCCTTTGACGAAGTGATCAACAAGTCTGGCGCCGCTGCCTAAGAACATTTGACTTAAGGTCAAGACTGTTAAGTATAATGGCTCGTGTGATCTCCACTCGGGCCATTTTATTTTAGGGACAATGCCTTATGTACAAGAACTATAACGATATGACCGATTCTCCCAGCAATGCGCTGGTCCCCATCGTGGTCGAACAGACTGCCAAGGGTGAACGTTCCTACGATATTTACTCCCGTCTGCTGAAAGAGCGGGTGATCTTCCTGACTGGTCAGGTTGAAGATCACATGGCTAATCTGGTGGTTGCCCAGCTGCTGTTCCTCGAGTCCGAGAATCCGGACAAGGACATCTATATCTACATCAACTCGCCGGGTGGTTCGGTGACTGCGGGCATGTCCATCTACGACACCATGCAGTTCATCAAGCCGGATGTCAGCACCGTCTGCATGGGGCAGGCCTGCTCCATGGGTGCCTTCCTGCTGGCCGGTGGCGCCAAGGGCAAGCGTTTCTGCCTGCCTAATGCCCGTGTGATGATCCACCAGCCGCTGGGTGGCTTCCAGGGTCAGGCATCTGATATCCAGATCCACGCCCAGGAGATCCTGAAGATTAAAAATACCCTGAACGAGCGCCTGGCGTTCCACACCGGTCAGGACATGGCTACCATCGAGCGTGACACCGATCGTGACAACTTCATGTCCGCCGAGCAGGCCGTGGCCTATGGTCTGGTAGACGGTGTCCTGAGCCAGCGTAGCTGAGCAGGGTGTCCCGGTCTGTTGTAAACTCAACAGGCCGATCCATCCTCTATTGATAAAACGAGGTTGCTGAATGACAGAGAAACGCAAGGGTGAGGGTGATAAGCTGCTCTACTGCTCTTTTTGCGGCAAAAGCCAGCATGAAGTGCGCAAGCTGATCGCTGGCCCTTCCGTCTACATATGTGATGAGTGCGTCGAGCTGTGCAACGACATCATCCGCGAAGAGATCCGCGAGATCTCGCCCAAGCGCGATGGTAACGAGCTGCCGACCCCTCATCAGATCCGCGCTCATCTCGATGACTATGTGATCGGGCAGGAGTACGCCAAGAAGGTGTTGGCCGTTGCCGTCTACAACCACTACAAGCGTCTGCGCAACAGCGGCGAAAACAGTGGTGTGGAGCTCGGCAAATCCAACATCCTGCTGATTGGCCCGACCGGTAGCGGTAAAACCCTGCTGGCCGAGACTCTGGCTCGTCTGCTGGATGTGCCGTTCACCATGGCCGATGCGACCACCCTGACCGAAGCCGGTTATGTGGGCGAGGACGTGGAGAACATCATCCAGAAGCTGCTGCAAAAGTGCGACTACGACGTAGAGAAAGCCCAGCGTGGCATCGTCTATATCGACGAGATCGACAAGATCTCCCGCAAGTCGGACAACCCCTCCATCACCCGCGATGTCTCCGGGGAAGGGGTACAGCAGGCACTGCTCAAGCTGATCGAAGGGACCATCGCTTCCGTGCCGCCGCAAGGTGGTCGCAAGCATCCGCAGCAGGAGTTCTTGCAGGTTGATACCTCCAAGATCCTCTTCATCTGTGGCGGTGCCTTTGCCGGTCTGGACAAGGTGATCGAGCAGCGTTCCGTGAAGGGAACCGGTATCGGTTTTGGCGCCGAGGTGAAATCCAAGGATGCCAAGGCCACCCTGAGCGAGACCTTCGCCAAGGTAGAGCCGGAAGATCTGATCAAGTATGGTCTGATCCCCGAGTTCATCGGCCGTCTGCCGGTGGTCGCGACCCTGACCGAGCTGGACGAGTCTGCGCTTATCCAGATCCTGAAAGAGCCGAAAAACGCGCTGACCAAACAGTACGCTGCGTTGTTCGATCTGGAAGGGGTCGAGCTGGAGTTCCGTGACGACGCACTCAACGCCATTGCCCGCAAGGCGATGGAGCGTAAAACCGGTGCTCGTGGTCTGCGTTCCATCGTGGAAGCCGTGTTGCTGGATACCATGTATGACCTGCCTTCTCTGGAAGGGGTCAGCAAGGTGGTGATCGACGAGACCGTGATCAAAGGGGACTCCGCGCCCTTGATGATCTACGAAAATCCCGAAACCCAGGCTGCTGCATCAGAGTAAATGTCTGATTTTTAATCAAATGGAAGGGGCTTTTTGCCCCTTTCATGCTTTTTACGGTTTCGGCGATTGAATCTCATCTCAGCGCCCCCATATACTCAGCCAAGCGCTTTGCCAACGGTATAACAAGCCGAGAGGACATATATGAACCTAGAGCGTTCAGAACGCATCGAGATTCCCGTCCTGCCTCTTCGTGACGTGGTGGTTTATCCCCACATGGTCATTCCACTCTTTGTGGGGCGGGAAAAATCCATTCGCTGTCTGGAAGCGGCCATGGAGCAGGACAAGAAAGTTCTGCTGGTGGCCCAGAAGGATGCGTCAACCGATGAGCCAACGGTGGAGGAGATCTTCACCGTCGGGACAGTGGCCAATATTCTGCAGATGCTCAAGCTGCCGGACGGCACCGTCAAGGTGCTGGTAGAGGGGGGCCAGCGTGCCCGCCTGGAGCGGATGATCGACGACAAAGATTTCTTTGTCTGCGAGGCCCAGTACATCCCCTCCCAAGCCATTGAGGAGAAGGATCAGGAAGTGCTGGTTCGCTCCGCCATCGGCCAGTTTGAAGGCTATATCAAGCTCAACAAGAAGATCCCGCCCGAGGTACTGACCTCGATCTCGGCGATCGACGATGCTGCGCGTCTGGCTGACACCATGGCGGCCCACATGCCGCTCAAGCTGGAAGACAAGCAGAAGGTGCTGGAGATCGTCTCGGTCTCCGAGCGCATCGAATTCCTGATGGCGATGATGGAGTCGGAAATTGACCTGCTGCAGGTCGAGAAGCGCATCCGTACTCGCGTCAAGAAGCAGATGGAAAAGAGTCAGCGCGAGTATTACCTCAACGAGCAGATGAAGGCCATCCAGAAAGAGCTGGGTGAGCTGGAAGATAGCCCGGATGAGTTTGAAGCCCTCAATCGCAAGATTGAAGAGGCTGGCATGCCGGAAGATGCCCGTGAAAAGGCCCAGGCCGAGCTTGCCAAGCTGAAGATGATGTCTCCCATGTCCGCCGAGGCTACCGTGGTTCGCAGCTATGTGGACTGGATGGTACAGGTGCCGTGGAAGGCGCGATCCAAGGTCAAGAAAGATCTTGGCAAGGCGCAAGAGGTGCTGGATGCCGATCACTATGGCCTCGAGAAGGTCAAGGATCGCATCCTCGAATATCTGGCGGTACAGGCACGGGTTAACAAGCTCAAGGGCCCTATCCTCTGTCTGGTTGGGCCTCCCGGTGTGGGCAAGACCTCGTTGGGCCAATCCATCGCCAAGGCGACAGGCCGCAAATATGTGCGGATGGCCTTGGGTGGGGTGCGTGACGAAGCGGAGATCCGTGGTCACCGCCGTACCTATATCGGTTCCATGCCCGGCAAACTCATCCAGAAGATGGCGAAAGTCGGTGTGAAGAATCCGCTGTTCCTGCTCGACGAGATCGACAAGATGAGCTCGGACATGCGCGGCGATCCCGCCTCTGCCTTGCTGGAAGTGCTTGATCCGGAACAGAACAACAGCTTCAACGATCACTATCTGGAAGTGGATTATGACCTGTCGGACGTCATGTTCGTGGCCACTTCCAACTCCATGAACATCCCGGGCCCCTTGCTGGACCGGATGGAAGTGATCCGCCTCTCCGGTTACACCGAAGATGAGAAGCTCAACATTGCCAAGCAGCATCTGGTTGCCAAGCAGATCCAGCGCAACGGTCTGAAAGAGTCCGAGATCACCATCGAGGATTCTGCCTTGGTCGGGGTGATCCGTTACTACACCCGCGAGGCGGGGGTTCGTGGTCTGGAGCGCGAGATCTCCAAGATTTGTCGCAAAGCGGTCAAGCGCATCCTGCTGGACAAGAGCATCAAGCATGTTCAGGTCAATCAGGCCAACCTCAAGGAGTTCCTCGGGGTACAGCGTTTCGATTACGGCAAAGCCACCGACCAGAACCAGATTGGTCAGGTATGTGGTCTGGCGTGGACCGAAGTGGGGGGCGATCTGCTTACCATCGAGACCACCAACATGCCGGGCAAAGGCAAGCTCACTTATACCGGTTCTCTCGGTGAAGTGATGCAGGAGTCCATTCAGGCGGCCATGACGGTGGTGCGTACCCGTGCCGAGAAGTTGCGGATCAATGCTGACTTCTACGAGAAGCGCGATATCCACGTGCACGTACCGGAAGGGGCAACCCCGAAAGATGGTCCGAGCGCCGGTATCGCCATGTGTACTGCCCTGGTCTCCAGCTTGACCGGTAATCCGGTTCGTGCTGATGTGGCGATGACAGGGGAGATCACCTTGCGCGGCGAAGTGCTGCCCATCGGCGGTCTCAAGGAGAAGTTGCTGGCAGCCCATCGTGGCGGCATCAAGCGAGTGCTTATTCCGAAAGAGAACGAGCGTGACCTTGAGGAGATCCCGGCAAACGTCAAACAAGACCTTGAAATTTATCCGGTTCGCTGGATTGACGAGGTGCTGGAATTGGCGTTGCAGGACAATCCGCAGGGGTTTGAGCGCGTTTCTGTCGTGTAAATGTTGATGCGCCGCAAATTTGGCGCATTCGACGGGTGGTTAAGGCTTGCATGCGCCCGATAACGGAAGTAGCCTTGACCACCGATCGGGTACTCGTGATGAGTCGCAATGCGTTGTGTGGCGCGGGTTTGCGCCAGATTGTCACTTGCAACTGATCAGGAGGCTTGCTATAAAACCTCCACTTGTTGTGGCCAGGGAAATCAGCGCCGCAGCGGTGTTCGATAAAAGGGGAATATAAGAGTGAATAAATCTCAACTGATTGACAAGATTGCAGACGGTGCCGATATCTCCAAAGCTGCCGCTGGCCGTGCGTTGGATGCCTTCATTGATGCTGTTGGTGAAGCGCTGAAAGAGGGTGACCAGGTTGCTCTGGTTGGTTTCGGTACTTTCGCTGTACGCGAGCGTGCTGCCCGTTCAGGCCGTAACCCGCAGACTGGCGCGACCATCGAAATCGCTGCTGGTAAAGTTCCTGCCTTCAAAGCCGGTAAGGCCCTGAAAGACGCTGTTAACTAAGTCGGTCGCTGATATCCGTCGGCTACCGTCCTTGGTCGCAGACCAGACAAGTTAGAGAGTCTTCTCTCATACTGATTGACCAAGGCGCATCGCAATCGGTGCGCCTTTTTATTGTTTACGCCCATCGAGTTCGGGAGCATAAGTACAAACATGATGTTGGATAAACTACGCGAAGGGGCGCAGGGCAAGGTAGCCAAGGTTATCTTGGGCCTGATCATCCTCTCCTTTGCCTTGGCTGGTGTAGGTAGTTACCTGAACGGCCCGGCCCGTACCGCCCCCGCCACTGTCAACGGCACAGAAATCAGTGCAACCGCACTGGAAAATGCCTACCGTAACGAGCGCGCCCGCATGGAATCCCAGATGGGAGAGGCATTCAGCCAGCTGGCCGCGAACCCCGATTACATGAAACAGTTCCGCCGCGGTGTGCTGGATCGCCTGATCGATCAGGCGCTGCTGGACAGCAAGGCCCGTGAACTGGGTCTGCGCGTCAGCGATGAGCAGATCAAGCAAGCCATCGTGGCCATGCCGGAATTTGCCGAGAACGGCAAGTTCAACAATGACCGTTATCTGCAGCTGATCCGTCGTGCCGGCATGACTCCCGAAATGTTCCGTGACTCCCTGCGTCAGGACATGGTGCGTCAACAGTTGATGAGCGCCCTGCTGGGCACCGAATTCTCCCTCAAGGGTGAAGCGGAGCAGCTCGATAAGCTCTACAACCAGACTCGCGATCTGCGTCTGGTGCGTCTGGCTGCCGCCAACTATATGGCTGACGTTCAGGTATCCGACAACGAGCTTGAGCAGTACTACAAGACCAATGGCGCCCGTTTCATGAACGATGAGCAGGTCAAGGTCGACTATCTGCTGCTGGACGCCGCCAACCTCGCCAAGGATATCAAGGTCACCGAGCAGGATGCCCAGGATTACTACGATCAGCACCAGGATCTGTTCCAGCGTGCCGAGCGTCGCCACGTGGCTCACATCCTGATCCCGTTTGGCAAGGACGAGAAAGCGGCCGAGCAGAAAGCAGAAGCCGTGCTGGCCAAAGCCAAGGCAGGTGATGATTTCGCTGCGCTGGCCAAGGCTGACTCTTCCGATACCTTCTCTGCCAAAAAAGGCGGCGAGCTGGACTGGTTCGAGAAAGGGGTGATGGATCCGGCCTTCGAGAAAGCCGCGTTCGCCCTGAACAAGGCTGGCGATCTCTCCGGCGTGGTGAAGAGCCCGTTCGGTTTCCACATCATCAAGCTGCTGGGGGTTGAAGCAGCCCAGACCAAGCCGTTTGCCGATGTGAAAGAAGAGACCATCACTCGTCTGCAAGCTGACAAGGCCAAGGAGAAATTCTTCGCCGAGCAGCAGAAGATGGCTGACAACAGCTTCGAAAACCCGGACTCGCTGGATCTGACCGCTGATGCCATGGGGATGAAGGTTCAATCTTCCGATTTCTTCACCCAGGCGACTGCTCCGGCTCCGCTGAACGATCCCAAGGTGCTTTCCGTAGCGTTCTCCGAACAGCTGCGCGATGACAACACCAACTCCGACGTGATCGAGCTGGCTGACGGCAAGGCGCTGGTGCTGCACATCACTGGTCACAAGCCCAAAGCGGTCAAGCCGCTGGCCGAGGTGAAAGAGCAGGTGATTGCCGCCATCAAGCATGACAAGGCTAGCGAAGTGGCCCGTGGCAAGGCCCAGGGCCTGCTGGACAAGCTGAAGGTAGGTGAGAGCATCACCGCCGATCTGACTGCACTCGGTCTGAAAGTGGAGACCCACAAAGGGGTTGCCCGCTTCGATCGCGAGCTGGATCAGAACCTGATTGCCCAGGCGTTCACGCTGCCCCATCCGATCGACGGCAAGCCGAGCGTGGCTCTGGTTGCCGAGACCAATGGTGACCGCGTTGTGGTTGCGCTGGACAAGGTCAACGTCCCTGCCGCCGCATCCGGTATGGCCGCCATGCTGCAAGCTCAGCTGGGTCAGGGCAAAGCCCAGGTGGATTACAAGTCGCTGATCGACGAGTTGCGTAAAGCGGCCAAGATCGAGTACTTCACCAGCGTGGAAGCGACCGTCGAGTAATCGTCAGTTCAATTCAGTGAAAACGGCTCCTTGATGGAGCCGTTTTTTTATCTGTGGGCAAGAGGGGGGATATTCAAGCTCTGCTCTCTGCTCTCTGCTCTCTGCTCTCTGCTCTCTGCCCTCTGCTCTGTGGCGTGTAGTCACACCACTGCTATACGCCATCTCAGTCGTCTAAATACGGGATATAAAAAAACCGGCACATGAGTGCCGGTTTTGCATTGCGCACTTGCGGGGTTATACCACGCCCTGGGTGCGCAGGTAATCCTCGTAGGTGCCGCCGAAGTCGCGGATGCCATCTTCAGTCAGCTCCAGGATGCGGGTCGCCAGGGAGGAGACGAACTCGCGATCGTGGGAGACGAAGATCAGGGTCCCCTGGTAGAGCTCCAGTGCCATGTTCAAGGATTCGATGGATTCCATGTCCAGGTGGTTGGTCGGCTCATCCATGATCAGGATGTTGGGGCGTTGCATCATCAGCTTGCCGAACAGCATGCGGCCCTGTTCACCACCGGAGAGCACCTTGACCGGCTTCTTGATGTCGTCCTGGGAGAAAAGTAGACGGCCCAGTACGGAGCGTACAGCCTGCTCGTCTTCGTTCTCCTGTTTCCACTGGGCCATCCAGTCGAACACGTTGAGATCGGTGTCGAAATCTTCGGCGTGATCCTGAGCGTAGTAACCGATCTGGGCGTTCTCGGACCACTTGATGCTGCCGGTATCCGGAGCCAGTGCACCGACAAGGGTCTTGATCAGGGTAGACTTACCGATACCGTTGGTACCCAGAATGGCGACCTTTTCGCCCACTTCCATCATCATGTTGAGGCCCTTGAACAGGGGACCGTCGCCATACCCCTTGGATACACCTTCCACTTCCAGGATGTTGCGATAGAGCTTTTTGTCCTGCTCGAAGCGGATGAAGGGGTTCTGGCGGCTGGAGACCTTGACGTCCTCAATCTTGATCTTGTCGATCTGCTTGAGACGGGAGGTCGCCTGACGGGACTTGGAGGCGTTGGCGCTGAAACGGGAGACGAAGGATTGCAGATCGGCGATCTGGGCCTTCTTCTTGGCGTTGTCGGCCAGCAGACGCTCGCGCGCCTGGGTGGCGGCCAGCATGTAGTCGTCGTAGTTGCCCGGGTAGACGCGCAGCTCGCCGTAGTCCAGATCCGCCATGTGGGTACAGACGGAGTTCAGGAAGTGACGGTCGTGAGAGATGATGATCATGGTGCTTTCACGTTCGTTGAGCACCTGCTCCAGCCAGCGAATGGTGTTGATGTCCAGGTTGTTGGTCGGTTCGTCCAGCAACAGGATATCGGGGTTGGAGAACAGCGCCTGTGCCAGCAGCACCCGCAGTTTCCAGCCCGGCGCCACTTCGCTCATCGGGCCGCTGTGCTGCTCGAGCGGAATGCCGACACCCAGCAGCAGCTCGCCTGCACGCGCTTCAGCGGTGTAGCCGTCATATTCGGCGACCAGACCTTCCAGCTCGGCGGCCTTCATATAGTCTTCGTCGGTGGCTTCGAGGTTGGCGTAGATGGCATCGCGCTCGGCGATGGCCGCCCACAGCTCGGTGTGACCCATCATGACCACGTCCAGTACGCGCATATCTTCGTAGGCGAACTGATCCTGACGCAGCTTACCGATGCGCTCGTTGACGTCCAGGCTCACATTACCGCCAGTGGGCTCCAGATCACCGCCGAGGATCTTCATAAAGGTGGACTTGCCACAGCCGTTGGCGCCGATAAGGCCATAGCGGTTGCCGCCGCCAAACTTGACGTTGATGTTCTCAAACAGCGGCTTGGCGCCGAACTGCATGGTGATGTTGTTGCTGCTTAACAAGGTATGTGTCCCGATTGGTCTGTCAAATGGCGCGCATTATGGCACAGATCCCCCGAAAGTTTTAGCGAGAAGTGTGATCTTGATCGGGGCAAGCGGGGCGTGCAGCCGATTGATGGGCAATAAAAAAGCCGGCGCGAAGCCGGCTTGGAAGGATGAACTTGATCTGTTAGTGGGAGGTGGCGCCAGAGGCACCCAGCCCGGTTTGGGAGCGAACGAACTGCGGCAGGAACTTGGCATGCTCGTCGGCGGCGTTCTGGGAGCTGTCGGTGATGGAGAAGAACCAGATCCCGACGAAGGCCAACCCCATGGAGAAGAGGGCAGGGTATTCGTAGGGGAAGATGGCCTGGGCATGGCCCAGCACTTTCACCCACACGGTCGGACCCAGGATCATCAGGGTCACTGCGCTAGCCAGTCCCAGCCAGCCCCCGTAGACGGCACCACGGGTGGTCAGGCGTGACCAGAACATGGAGAGGAACAGCACCGGGAAGTTGCAGCTGGCGGCGATGGAGAAGGCCAGACCCACCATGAAGGCGATGTTCTGCTTCTCGAACAGGATCCCCAGACCAATGGCAACCACACCCAGCACCAGAGTCGTCATCTTGGAGACGCGCAGTTCATCGGTCTCGTTGGCCTTGCCCTTCTTCAACACACTGGCATAGAGGTCATGGGAGACCGCAGAGGCACCGGCCAGGGTCAATCCGGCGACTACCGCCAAAATAGTGGCAAATGCCACGGCAGAGATGAAGCCGAGGAACAGACTTCCACCCACTGCATCAGCCAGGTGGACGGCTGCCATGTTGGTGCCGCCCAGCAGGGCGCCGGTGGCATCCTTGAAGGCCGGATTGGTGCTCACCAGCAGGATGGCTCCAAAACCGATGATGAAGGTGAGGATGTAGAAGTAGCCGATAAAGCCAGTGGCGTAGAACACCGATTTACGCGCCTCTTTGGCATCGCTCACGGTGAAGAAACGCATCAGGATATGGGGCAGACCCGCGGTACCGAACATCAATGCCAGACCGAGCGAGATGGCGGAGATGGGGTCGGAGACCAGCCCGCCCGGGCTCATGATGGCGGAGCCTTTCTCGTGCACTTTGACCGCTTCGCTAAACAGGGCGCCGATGTCGAAGTTGACTGACTTCATCACCATGATGGCCATAAAGCTGGCACCGGAGAGCAGCATCACTGCCTTGATGATCTGCACCCAGGTGGTGGCCAGCATGCCGCCAAACAGCACGTAGAGCACCATCAGGATACCGACCAGCACCACGGCCACATGGTATTGCAGGCCAAACAGCAGCTCGATCAGTTTGCCGGCACCGACCATCTGGGCGATCAGGTAGAGGGCGACTACCACCAGCGAACCGCAGGCGGAGAGGGTGCGCACTTCAGTCTGTTTGAGACGATATGAGGCGACATCGGCGAAGGTGTATTTGCCGAGATTGCGCAGCCGTTCGGCGATCAGGAACAGAATGATGGGCCAGCCCACCAGAAAGCCGATGGAGTAGATGAGGCCGTCATAGCCGGAGGTGTAGACCAGCGCGGAGATCCCGAGGAAGGAGGCGGCGGACATATAGTCACCGGCGATGGCCAGACCGTTCTGGAAGCCGGTGATACGGCCACCGGCAGCATAGTAGTCGGAAGCCGAGCGGTTGCGCTTGGAGGCCCAGTAGGTGATGAACAGGGTAGCGGCCACAAACACCAGAAACATCACGATGGCGGCGACATTAAGGGGCTGACGCTCCACGGCGCCAGAGATTGCATCGGCCGCCAGCAGGGGAGAGGAGGCCAGTGAGGTCAACAGCAGCAACTTGCCTTTCATGATTGCACCCCTTTGAGGATCTTCTGGTTCAGTTCATCAAACTCGCCGTTGGCGCGAAAGACATAGACGCCGGTCAACACGAAGGAGGAGAGGATCAATCCTACCCCGACAGGAATGCCGCGAGTAATGGTCGACCCTTCGCTCAAGGGGGTGCCGAGCCAACCGGGGGCAAAGGCGATGAGCAGAATAAACGCCAGGTAGAGTCCCAGCATCAGAGCCGAGAGGGCCCAGGCAAAACGCTGGCGCTTGGCGACCAGCTCCTGGAAGTTGGGATCTTGCTGGATCCTCAGATAGCTTTGCTGTTCCATTGCAGTTCTCCATGACATGAGTGTCAGCGGTGGATGGGGTAACCCCGACGAGCAGGCAATCTGCTCATGTAAGCAAAATGTGAATTAAATGTTATTTCTCGACAATTAGACTTTGGGATAAGTGAGCGGCGAGCCGCAGGTCAGGCGCAGGTAGATGAGCGCGGCCGTGGTGGCATCGGCAAGGGCATCGTGGGCGGGCAGGGGGGGCAGCGCCAAGTGACGGCAGATGGCACTCAAGTGGAGGTCAATCGCAGCATCGGGGTAGCGGCGATAGAGGTGGTCATGATAAAGCTGGCTCACCTCGATCCCTCGCTGGGGCAGGGTCAATCCCCACAATTTTTGGCAGGCGAGATTGAGAATACGCAGATCGTAGGCGATGTGATAGCCCACCAGTTCGCGCGGGCCGATATAGTCGAGCAGCAGGCGCAGCGCGGCTTCCAGCTCCATTCCCTGTTGCAGATCCTGATGGCGCAGACCGTGGATCACCACAGATTGGCTGGTCAGGCTGGCCGGTGGCTGTACCTTGATGGCGAGGGCCTCACCGGTCAGCAGCCGGTTGCCCTGAATGCGCACCGCCCCGATGGAGACGATCTCGGCCTGCTCGGGATCGAGACTGGTGGTCTCGAAATCGAGGGCGATCCGTTCATCTTCCGGTGGGGTGGCAAAGAGCGGCGCGAACTCGCCAGTTCGGAACGCACGGCCATACCAGTAGCGTCGAACGCGGCTCAACATGGCTATTGTCTCAGACGAAAGTGCAAGGTGAGCCACTGCTGGAACTTCTTCACTTGATGCAGCGCCTGACGCAACAGATCCCGCTCGCTGTGGCTGAGCTCGGTTGTCTGCACCCGACTATTGCCCCCCTTGAGCTGGCTGCGCAGCCTCAGCCGGATAAAGAGCCGGAACGCCTCCGCCAGATTGCTGCCATAGTCGGCACTGAGCCGATCGGCGGCCACCAGCGCATCGATACGCCCCAGGGTTGAAGTCTCCAGAATGCCTGCCTCAAGGGCCAGCATGCGGATGCCGTGCACCAGCGGAAACAGGCCGCCCCGCTTCAGATCCAGCCCTTCCGGTGGCTGCTCCAGCCGGCCAAACAGGGTGAGGGGGGCATGAAAGGCCACTGCCGGTCGCACCATCTCCGCCAGCAGGTCCCGTCTGTCCGCCAACTGCTCGCGCAGCGCTCTGGCAACCGGCAGATGGAGCTGTCGATCCCCCGCGATGGGGTGAGCATCGGCCAGGGTGGCGAGCCAGAGTAGCTCATCCTCTTTTGCCGTGGTGCAGGCGCTGGCAATGGCGCTTTGCCACTCGCTGCCCGTTTTTACCCAGGCCGGATTGTTCACCATCACCTGCCCGGGGCACAGCGGGTAGCCGAGGCGTTCCAGCAGGGCGCTGAATTCGGCCAGATCGGCTGCCTGGGTGGGCCATGTCAGCCCCTCTGGCAGGATCAGGGCGTTGTCCTGATCGGTTTTGAGGATCTGCTCGCCACGCCCCTCCGAGCCCAGCATCAGCAGGCAAACCTTATCCTGCACCTCGGGGGGGATCACCAACGCAAAGGCTTTGGCGATCAGCTGCTCGTTGATGGTGGCGATGAGCTTCATCAAAAAGGCGGTGTGGATCCCTTGGGCAAACAGTGAGCGGGTCAATTGCTGCTGTTCGCGGGCGACCGCCTCCAGCGCCGGCAGGCTGTCGGCGCGGGCGATACGCAACGTCAGCACGTGGGAGTGGGTAGAGAAGAGCCCCAGCACCTGAGTCAGTTGCAGGATCCCCGCCACCTCATTGCCGCGCCACACCACCAGTCGCTTGATGCGATGGCGGGTCATTAGCAGCAGGGCATCAAACAGATAGCTCTCCAGCGGCAGACCGATGAGCGGCGTGGGGGTCAGCACCGAGAGCGGGGCCGTCAGCGGCAATCCCTTGAGGGTCAGGGCGTGGAGCAAGGTCTTGCGGGTTGCCAGCGTGAGGGAGCCATCGTGGGCCGGGTAGAGCAGGCAATCGGTTCCCTTGCTCACCATGGCTTCGGTCGCCGCGAGCAGTGAGAGCTTGCTATCGACGATAAGCGGTGCCTGCAGGTGGCCGGGTTCGATGCGGGTCAGGATAAATTCCGCCAGATTCTTCTGACCCAGTTGTTCGCGTTGCTCCTGCTGGCGCTGGCGCTCGGCCAGATTGGCGGTGAAGTAGCTGGCAAACTGCGGATCCTGCTCACAGAGCGCCAGAAAGGTGTGGCGAGGAATGAGCTGGCAGAGGCTATCTTCCAGCGCGGTGAAGCGGTGGCGGCAGCGGCCGTCAAACTGGGCGCGCACGTCGAACAGATCATCGACCCCGTAATCACCAAACTGGTGGTGAGGGGCCGACTCTTCCACCGCCCCCTTGATGATGAGATAGAGGCCGGGAGGCTCGTCCCCCTCCTTGAGCAGCAGATCCCCGGCCCGAAAATAGCAGAGCGAGAGGTGACGAGAGAGCCGCTCGCGCGCCTCCTCATCCAGTCGGTCGAACGGTGGTCTGGCAAAATTGAACAGGGTTGACATGATAGCGTCCTCTGCTGGCTTGCGGCACTCATGCAGCTCCCAGTGTGACAAAGGGAGGGGGAGACGACCAGCCGACTTTAGTCTCAGCTGTACCGCCTGTTCACACTCTGATAACGTGGTGGTATGACCAGTGAGTCAGTTTCAGGGATCAAGGAGAGGACAAGGGAGATGGAAAAAACAAGGATCAAGTGCGAGATCCACGACGGGATTGCCGAAGTGATGCTGACGCGGGGGGATAAACTCAATGCGCTGGACCGCGCCATGTTCAGCGCCATCGATGAGACATTGACGCAGCTCGCTCAGCACAAGGGGCTGCGGGCGGTGATCCTGCACGGCGAGGGGCGGGCCTTCTGCGCCGGGCTGGATGTGAAATCCATGCTGAGACAGCCGGTGGCGGCGCTCGATATTCTCAAGCGCGAAGCGGACGAGGCGACCAATCTGGCCCAGCGGGTTGCCTATGGCTGGCACCAGCTGCCGGTGCCGGTGATTGCGGTGACCCAGGGAGTCTGTTTTGGCGGTGGCTTGCAGATTGCGCTCGGCGCCGATTTTCGCTTCAGCACCCCCGATTGCCGCTTCTCGGTGATGGAGATCAAGTGGGGGATCATTCCTGACATGAGTGGCAGCATCACCATGCGCAACCTGATGGGAGTGGATACCGCCATGGAGCTGGCCATGAGCGGGCGCGAGCTGGATGCCATCGAGGCCAAATCCCTCGGGCTGGTGAGTCGGGTCTGCGCCGATCCGCTGGTGGAGGCGCGGGAGTTTGCCCGCACTCTTATCACCAAGTCGCCGGATGCACTGGCGGGGATCAAGCAGCTCTACAGTCAGGCCTGGGCCCGCAGCGATGAGGCGATGCTGAAGGAAGAGACCCGCTTGCAAAAGCAGATCCTGGGGCGACCCAATCAGTGGCGGGCCACCCTTAACAGCCTGTTTCGCTGGCGCCTGCCCTTCGGGCCGCGCCGCAATCCGCTCTGAGATGAGGTGACAGGAAAAAGAAATGGCAGCCGAGGCTGCCATTTTTATCGAACGGTTATTTCGTGTCGGTTTAGGAGATCTTGCGATCCTGATCCGGCTCGAACTGATGGCCCGATTTCTCCCGCTCCAAGTTCTCTTCAGAGCGTTTGCCCACCCAGTAATCGGCGTTCTTGATGCCGAGCTTCTCCGGGTGGAATACGGGGTCAATCCCTTGTGCCTGCTGCGCTTCATAATCCTTCAGACAGGTGAAGGCGGTTTTTTGCAGCAGCAGGATGGCGATGATGTTGAGCCATGCCATCAGGCCGACCCCGATATCACCCATGCCCCACGCCAGATCTGCCGTCTTGACGGTGCCGTAGACAGTGGCAGCCATCAGCGCAATCTTCAGCAAGAAGGTGAGCCAGGGGCGATTTATCTTGCGGTTGATGTAGGCGATGTTGGTTTCGGCGATGTAGTAGTAGGCAACGATGGTGGTGAACGCGAAGAAGAACAGCGCGATGGCCACGAAAATGCTGCCAAAGCCCGGCATCATGCTCTCCATGGCGGTCTGCACATAGCCCGGGCCTGCTGCGATACCGGCAATACCCGTGTAGATGGCGGCGCCGTCCGGCCCTTGTACGTTATAGAGGCCGGTGATCAGCAGCATAAAGCCGGTGGCGGAGCAGACGAACAGGGTGTCGATATAGACGGAGAACGCCTGCACCAGACCCTGCTTCGCCGGGTGACTCACTGCCGCAGCAGAGGAGGCGTGCGGCCCGGTACCCTGACCCGCTTCGTTGGAGTAGACCCCGCGTTTTACCCCCCACATGATGGCCAGACCCAGAATGGCACCGAAACCGGCATCCAGACCGAAGGCGCTCTTCCAGATCAGCAGGATCACGCCCGGCAGCTGGCCGATATTGAGGGCGATGATGACGCAAGCCACGATGATGTAGCCCAGCGCCATAAAGGGTACTACGGTACTGGCGAAGTTGGCGATGCGCTTGACGCCACCGAAGATAATAAAGCCGAGCAGCAGCGCCAGACCGGCGGCTGTGACGTTCGGATCGATATTAAAGGCGGTCTGCAGGCTTGAACCGATGGAGTTGGCCTGCACGCCCGGCAGCAGCACGCCGCAGGCGAAGACGGTCGCGATGGCGAAGGTCCAGGCGTACCACTTCATGCCAAGCCCTTTCTCGATATAGAAGGCCGGGCCGCCGCGGTATTCACCGTTGATCTTCTCTTTGTAAACTTGACCCAGAGTGGACTCCACGAAGGCGGAGCTGGCGCCGAGGAAGGCAACCATCCACATCCAGAACAGGGCGCCCGGGCCACCGAAGGTGATGGCGGTGGCCACACCGGCGATGTTACCGGTACCCACGCGACCTGCCAGGGTCATGGCCAGCGCCTGGAAGGAGGAGACACCGGCATCGGTGCTCTTGCCATCAAACATCAGGCGCACCATCTCTTTCATATGACGCAGTTGCAAAAAACGGGTGCGCAGGGAGAAGTAAAGACCGACCCCCAGACACAGGTAGATGAGCGCAGGGCTCCAGATTACACCATTGATGGCATTGACGATTTCATTCATGTACAACAACTCCTTTGTTGTGTTTGTGGCGCTGTCTTGGCGAGATCTTGGCCTCGCTCTCTGTCACAGTTAGGGGCTCATTTGTTAACAGTCTGAGGTAAGCAAACGAGGGTGGCTCCGAGTGGTTTGGCAGGGCGCAAACCCGCGCCATGCATGGGAGGTAACATATCGAGTTGCATCCATTCTTCCCAGCTAAAAATGTTGTCTTGTTGCAAATTTGTGAATTGACAAGGGTGGGGGGATAATGGCAGGCAGCGTTTTCTATGAGTAAAGATGAGATCCTCCTTGTTGATCTGCGCCAGACAATGTGACGGGCGTAACACAATGGAAAGCAAACATGAGGCCAACAATGAAAAATGATCCTGAGACGTTGACGATCCGTCCCCCTGAGGCCGACGACGGGAGCGCCATCGCCCACCTGTTCAGCCAATTGGGGTATCCTGCCGAAGGCGCTGACGTGACGGCGCGCCTGTTGGCGCCGGATCCCGCGAGCGTTGTGCTGCTCGCCTCCCTGGCCGACAGAGTGGTCGGTGTGCTGGTGTGGCACAAACTGGCACCGCTGCATGTTGCACCAGCTTGGGGCCTGATCTCGGCGCTGGTTGTCGATGAAGGGGCAAGAGGGGCGGGAGTGGGCGCAGCCCTGCTCAAGGGCGCCGAAGCGATAGCGCGGGCCGCAGGTTGCGCCCAGCTGGAGCTATCCAGTAGCCTCAAGCGCGAGGCGGCCCACCGTTTCTATCTGGCGCAGGATTATCAGGAGCGGCCGAAACGGTTCGTCAAACTGTTGTAACCTGTTTTTTGCATCAAAAGAAGGAGTAGGCGTGCTGGGATGGTTCAAATGGCTGGGTGGTCGCCCGCAAACGCCCATGAGTGAGGATGAGTTGGCGCTGTGGCGTCAGGCGCTGGCGGCTGTGCCCATCTTGCAAGGGCTCAGCGACACCGAGCAGACAATGCTTATCGGCTTGGGGCAACAGCTGCTCAAGCGCAAGACCCTGAGCCTGATCGGGGTCGAGCTCAGCCGCCGTCAACAGGCGGTGCTGGCGCTGCAGGCGGCGTTGCCCATCTTGCACCTTGGCCTTGACTGGTATCGCGGCTTTCACGAAATCATCATCATTCCCGAGCCCGTGACCCGGCGTCAGGAAGTACAGGATGAGTTCGGGCTGGTGAGCGAGTTTGAAGAGGAGAACGCTGGCGAATCCTGGCCGCAAGGGCCGCTGGTGCTGGCCTGGAGCGAACTGCAGCAGGATGGCGACTGGGACGGCTTTAATCTGGTGATCCACGAGCTGGCCCACAAACTCGATATGCTGGGTGGTGAGGCGGACGGTGCGCCGCCGTTGCCGGGGCAGATGAGCAGCCTGCTGTGGCAACAGGCCTTTCAGAGCGCCTTCGATGCGCTGTGCCAGCAGCTTGATCGGGACGAGGTAACCGCTATCGATCCCTATGCGGCTGAACATCCCGCGGAGTTTTTCGCCGTTAGCTGCGAATGTTTCTTTACCGATCCGCTGCGGCTGCAGCAGGTTTATCCCGCGGTATACCGGCAACTGAGCCAGTTCTTTAGCCAGGATCCCGCCCTACGTTTCCCCGTGACCCGCTTGCTGGCGGGGGAGGTGGACGCCGGGTCACTTAGCTGATAACCGATCGGTTGAATGGTTATTCGAGATAGCAAAAAGGCACCCGAGGGTGCCTTTTTTACAATCTGAGTGGCTTGCCTATCAGGCAGCGGCTTTCAGCTGTACGGCGGCGGCTTTCTTGTGATCGCCGATCGGCATCACGGTGCGGCCGAACTGCTCGTTGATCACGGTGGCCATGGCCAGGTAGATGGCGCTGGCGCCACAGATGATGCCTTCGAAACCGGCGATGGTGCCGATCAGGGTGCTGCCGGTGAAGTCACGGGCGGCCAGCAGGAAGAACAGCACGGTCAGGGAGGCGAACACGAACTGCTTGGCGCGCGGGTAGTTGATGGTGCCAACCAGCATGAACAGGGTGAACATGCCCCACATCAGCAGATACCAACCCATGTAGGCGTGCGGAGTGGCTTCGGCCAGACCCATGGTCGGCATGATCAGCAGGAACACCAGGCTCAGCCAGAACAGGCCGTAGGAGGTGAACGCGGTCACACCGAAGGTGTTGCCACGCTTGTACTCCATGATGCCAGCAATGATCTGGGCGATGCCGCCGTAGCACAGGCCCATGGCCAGGATCATGGCGCTGATGGGGAAGAAACCTGCGTTATGGATGTTCAGCAGGATGGTGGTCATACCGAAACCCATCAGACCCAGAGGGGCAGGGTTGGCCAATTTTTCGCTCACGTGGCGTTCTCCAAAAATAGAGGTGGGGGTTAACAAAAGACGCGCGATTTTAGGCAGGCTGTGGCGCGCCCGCAAGGGGGCAAGGGGGATAAATCGTAAAAAAACTACGTAATTATTTGCATCAGTGGCCAAATGCTCACCAAGACAGGCTGTTTGGTGAGCAAAAGGTGTCAAAATAGTTGAGGGGTTGTATTTTTCTTACGCTTTTGCGCAGTGCGGCGGCGTCACTGATCCAGTGTCAGGATCACTTTGGCTTCCTTGTCCTCTTCCTTGACCTGGCTGTCGAGCACGAACAGCCGCTCCGGGGCGATCCCCTGGCTGTCGACCAGAAACTCCTTGGTATTTTGCGCCCGGCGCATGGCGAGATTGCGCAGGGATTTGGCGGTGATGAGCTGCTGATCCCGCAGCAGGATCACCGCCTGGGCCCGCAGTGCCGCGCTCTCTTCATCCAGATGGAGGCGATCGGCCAGGTCATCCAGATCTTCGCCAAAGCGCTCTTCATAGGCTTGGGCCAGCGCCTCTTGCAGGGCTGAGTCCTGTTCCAGCAGGTCGAGATCTGCCTGATTGCCGGTGAGCTTAGCCAGTACCCGTTCCAGCTTTTGCCGTTGCAGGATGGGGCGCTCCTCGTTGAAGTTGACCTTGCCGCGAATGTTCATGCTGAGCTTGGGTCTATCCTTGAGGGCCTGCGCCAGCTTGACCAGTTTCTCCTGCTGGGTGGGGGTGAGATCGGGCTCCCCCGGCAGGAAGGGAAGTTCGTCGAGATCTTCGGTGCCATCGGCCAGCGAGGCGAGCAGCGAGAAGGGGGAGGTGATCGCCTTGCTCAGAGTGTTGCCCAGCACATCCCAGAAAATATTGCCGATGCTGAAGTCCGGTTGATCGAGATCCCCCTTCACCTTGAGGTTCATCTGTATCACCCCGTTGGCATCGCTTAGCAGGGCGATGGCCAGCCCCAGCGGCAGATCCTTGGCCTGATCGCTCTTGATCTTCTCGCCCAGTTGCAGCTTCTTGATGGTGATGTCGTTATCCCCCTCCAGCCGATTGCCCTCCAGCCTGTAGTGCAGCTTCATGGAGAGCTGCCCCTTGTCGATGGCATAACCGGCATAGGTGCCCGAATAGGGGGTGAAGGTGGTGAGCTCCAGATTGTGGAAAGCGACCGCGATGTCGAGGATCGGGTTGGCCACCAGCAGGTTGGTGCCGCCGCGAATGGTCACCGGCGCATAGCGATCCACCTTGCCGTTGAAGGCGAGATCGGAGCGTTGCCCCGGAATATTGCTGATATGGCGACTTTGGCCGCCCAGTGAGGCGATATCGGCCACAAAATCCTGACTCAGGCTGCGATCGGCAAAGCGCAGGTTGCCCTGCTCGGTGCGCAGCTGGTCAATGGTGAAACGAAAGTCAGGAGTCTTGCTGCCTGCTTTTGTTTCAGTACTTTTGGTTGCCGCCGGTTGCGGCAACAGCAGCTGTTGCAGGTTGGTGGTGCCATCTTCGTTGATCTCGATGCGGGCGAAGGGCTTGTTCAGGGCAATGTCCTTGATCCGCATCTGCTGGCTGATGCCGTCGTACGTCAGACCGGTGAGAGCCAGGGTGTTGAACTCCAGCAGCCGCTGATTGTCTGCCCGATCGACCACCTTGAGCCCGTTGATATCCAGCCCCCCTTGCAGGGTCAGCTTGCTGAGATCTCCTTGGGCGGTGGTGGCGAGATCAAGTCTGGTCTTGCTGCTCAGCAGCCCGTTTTGCACCTTGATACGCACCAGATCGGCCAGATAGGGCTGTGCCAGCGTCAGGGGCAGCTCCTGCTGGTTGATGTCGCCGCTAAGGGTGAAGGGGCTCAGGGTCAGTTGGCCATCAAAGGCGAGGGGGCTGCTCTGGTTGAACTGGGTGGCCAGAGTCAGTTTGCTCGGTTGCTCCCCCTTGCTGCCCAGTGGCCCCAGCGCCAACTTGAGGCCGGAGAGCTGGCGTGCCTGCGGTTTGCCGCTGCTGGATTCGGTGAGGGTGAGATCGCCCTTGTCGATAAGGATCTGCTTGATTTGCCACTGCCAGGGTTTGTCTGCCCCGTGTTTCTTGCCGTTACCGGCTGCTTTTGTTTGTTGTGCCGACTTGGGCGCCGCATTGTTGGCCACCTCGTTTGCGGCGTTGGCCCCTTTGACCGGTTTGGCGGGGGCCTGTTCAATCAGCAAGTCAGCCAGATCCAGTTCCTGCTGTGGGTTGAGGGTGGCCTTGATCAGGGGGTGTTGCAGGGTCACCTTGCCGATCTGGATCGACTGTTTCTGGCCATCGACAGCCAGATCGCTAAGCGCCAGCTGTCCGAAGCGGGCAAACTCGTCGCCCTGGTGTTTTTTAAGCTGCCAGTTGTCCAGCGTCAGCTTGCCTTTGGACAATTGCCACAGCACCCCTTGCTTGCCCTCTTTAAGCTGGTACTCCACCTCTGCATTGGCGTGGCCCTTGGCAAGATCCAGCTTTAGGTAGGGTGCCCAGAGCGGGGCGAAGGGGGTCAGCTCGACCTGCTTGAGGCTCACCTTGCCCTGACCCATGCCGCTCATCACATCGAGCTTGCCGTGAGCGGCGAGGCTGCTTTTGCCGTTGATGGCGGCGTTCAGCTGATAGGCGGTCGGATGGTTTGCCTCGGTGCGCAGGTTATCGAGTTTGAGGGCCACTTTTTCCAGATTGAGGGGTGGCAACCAGCCGGGTTCACTCTCCTTGCGCTGATCTTGATAGCGCACATGGCCGTCAGTGACTGCGATGCTGGCAATGTCGACCAGTAGCGGGGCGCTGGCTGTTTCGGGCTTGGGGGAGGGGGCAGGGGAGAGCAGGGTGGCCAGTGCATCGGTCAGATTGAGTCGAACATCCCCCTTTTTGTCTGCCAGCCGTTGCAGCTGTACCACGGGTTTGGTCAGGGTGACGGCGGAAAGCACGACCCCTTTCTGCTGCCAGCTGGCTTGCAGGTTTGGGGTGATAAAGAGCTGTTCAAAACCGATGATGGGCTGCTGCTTGGCATCGAGCAGGGCAGTCGCGCCGAGGGAGATAGAAGGGTTGCGCAGACCTACGTCAATCTCCCCCAGCGTCAGCTGCAGGCCGTAGTGTTCGGCCAGCCAGCCGGGCAGATAGCGCTGGATCAGACGGGGGGTTTGCCACAGCAGCAGGGTGATCAGGATAAGAAGCAGCAGGAAAGCGTAGGCAAGGTAGCGCAGCAAGCGGAGCTTGGGGGACGCGGGCTCGGTAGTGTTCATTTGGTGCACTCCCATTTGGTTCCCGCCATGGTACAGAAAAGCTGGATAGTAATCATGGGGTTGCGTGCTGTTGTACGCCGTACTTTGTCCAAAGGCGATCCAGTTCCCCCTTTTGTTGCAGCGCAGCCAACCACTGTTCCAGCTGGGCAGGGGTAATGGAGGCCGCAGGGTGAAGAATGGCGCGGTGCTGATACTGTTGGTCCCATTTTTGCGAGATCAGCAGCTGGTCGGCGGTGTCGGGATTGGCCTGCAGATACTGGTTAAGGTACGAAACGTTGAGAATGGCTACCTCGCCGCGCCCTTTGAGTAGCGCTTGCAGGGCACTGGCGTTGTCCTTGACCAGAGTGATATTGAGCTTGCGCTGCAGGTAGAGGGGATCGGCATTGAACTGGCCGACGCCGTAGTGATAGCCGGTCACCCCGATGAGGTGATGGCTGGCAGGATCGTCAAAAAAGCGCTGATCCCGCCCCGCTTTGTTCAGGGCCACATAGACCTCGCCACCACCGAGGAAGGGGGCTGTCATCTTGAATTTATCTGTGTCCCAGCCCCACTTGGTGTCTTCAAACAACATCAGCGAGAAACGGCCCAGATCGAGCGCCTTGTAACGGTTGGCGGCCGAGGTGGGGACAAAGACGAAGGTCACCTCTTTCTGTACTGCATTGAGCTGGTCGATAAGCTCTAGGGTCAGTCCTTCATAGCGGGAATCGGGGAGTTTGACCACAAAGGGGGCATAGGGGTATCCACCAACCTTGATGAGGGGATGGCTCCAGCCAGAGAGGCTGAACAAGAGCAAAAACCAGCACCAATATCTCATGGGATCCCCAGGGCAATAGCTTGCTCCCAGATTCGGTTAATCTGCGCCAGTTTTCAAGCTGTTAAGGGAATTAACACAGCGCTGCTCGGCGGCTTCCAGCTCGGCCATCACCATCTGGATATCCTCCAGTTGTTGGCGCAGCACGCCGCGTTTTGTCTCGATCAGCTGGATCATGGAGTGGAGCTGGGTTTTGCTCGATTTGTCGGTGTCGTACATATCGAACAGCTCGCGGATCTCGGCCAGGCTAAACCCCAGCCGTTTGCCGCGCAGGGTCAACTTGAGCCGGATCTTGTCCCGATGGCTGTAGATGCGGGTTTGCCCCTCCCGCAGCGGGGTGAGCAGCCCCTCATCCTCGTAGTAGCGGATGGTGCGCGGCGTGACATCGAATTCGTGGGCCAGCTCCGAAATGCTGTAGGTGATCTCCTTGCCGGGCAGGGAACGGGACATGATCATGACTCCTGTTGCTGGGCGTGTGGCTGGCAGAGGCGGGCACGCAGCCGCTCGGCATTGGCGTGCAGGGCCTGACCGACCCGCGAGCCGTTGGGGCGAGCGAGCTGCTCGCTCACCCACTGGCCGGTGGCCGCCAGTGTGTCGAGATCAACCCCGGTCGTCATGCCAAGGCCGTGCAGCAGGTAGACCACCTCTTCTGACGCCACATTGCCGGAGGCGCCCGGCGCATAGGGACAGCCGCCAAGCCCCGCCACCGAGCAGTCGATGGTGCGAATGCCGCGCTCCAGCGCGGGTAGCAGGTTGGCCAACCCCTGGCCGTAGGTGTCGTGAAAATGGACCGCGAGTCGCCCCGCCGGGATCTCGTGCAGCACCGCATCCAGCATGGGCGCCACGGTGCCCGGAGTGCCGACGCCGATGGTGTCCCCCAGCGAAATTTCGTGGCAACCGAGATCCAGCAGTTGCTCGGCCATGGCGGCGACTCGTTTCGGGCGGGTCGGGCCATCGAACGGGCAGGCGATGACGGTGGAGAGGTAGCCGCGCACCTTGATGCCGAGGCGGCGAGCTTCCTGCACCAGCGGGGCGAAGCGCACCAGCGACTCCTCCACGCTGATGCCGATATTGGCGCGGGTAAAACCGTCGGAGCAGGCGGTGAAGAGGCCTATCTCATCGGCGCGGGCGGCAATGGCTGCCTGCAAGCCTTGCAGATTGGGCACCAGAGCGCCGTAACGGGTTGAGCCCTTGCGCGGCAGTGCCTCGAACAGCGCTGCGGAGTCCGCCATCTGCGGCACTTTTTTGGCAGAGACAAAGGCACCCACCTCGATGCGTTGCAGGCCGCTGTCGGTAAGGCGCTGGATCAGCTCCAGCCGCTGTACCAGGGAGAGGGGCGCAGCTTCATTTTGCAGGCCATCTCGCGGCCCCATCTCCACCAAACTGACCCTGTCGTCACGGACGTCCTGTGATCGGTTCATGGGTGTTCCTCCTGTGAAGCAGTCTCTTCGGCAAAGCGCACCAGCACTGCTCCCTGGCTTACCTGCTCGCCCTGTTTGCACTGCAGGGTTTCAATTACCCCATCCCGCTCTGCACGCAACTGGTGTTCCATCTTCATCGCCTCCAGCACCAGCAGGGGTTGCCCCTTGCTGACTGTTTGCCCCTGCTCGATCAGCACGGCTACCACTATGCCATGCATGGGCGCGATGGCGCCCTGCGCCTTCTCGTTTGCCTGCTCATGGTGGTGGCTGTGCTGCTGATCATCAGCAGTGAAACGGATGCGCTGGCCCCCTAGGATCATGATGAAGGTTGCCTCCGAGCCTGCGACCGTCTGAATGGGGATCTGCTGCCAGCAGCCACCCTGTTGTAGCCGGATATGATCGTCACCTCTCTGGTAGCAACGGCTCTCCCCTTGCCACTCAAACTGGCCGCCATGATCGTTAAGGGTCAATACCCGGTGCTCATCACCAATGCGCACCGCCGCTGTCCAGCAGCGATCCGGCCCCAGCCGAAATCCGCAGGCTTGCTGCCAGGGGGAGGTGCCCGCAGGGCGGCTCGCCAGCCAGAGGGCGGCCAGCGGCCAGGCGAGCTCAGGAATGGGCCGTGCTGTGGTGGGAATGGGCCACTGGGTATGGTGGCCCATGGCCAGGACGTCGGGCTCTTCACACAGGCGCAGCAGCAGCGGGCCGTTGTGCACCAGCGGCCCGAGATCCAGTGCCGCCAGCGCATCGGCCAGTTGAGCGAACGCCTCGGCGCGACTCTGGCCGTGGGCGATCAGCTTGGCGATCATGGGATCGTAATAGGGGCTGACCTCATCGCCAGCGGTGACGCCGGTGTCGATGCGCACGCCAACGGGCCAGTGGAGCCAGTGGATGGGCCCGCTGGCAGGCAGAAAACCGGCCGCCACATCCTCGGCGTATAGGCGCGCCTCCACTGCATGGCCGCGCAGCACCACTTCCTCTTGGGTAAGTGGCAGCGGCTTGCCTTCGGCCACGGCCAGTTGCCAGGCCACCAGATCCTGCCCGGTTACCGCTTCGGTGACCGGATGCTCTACCTGCAGCCGGGTGTTCATCTCCATAAAGAAGAACTCATCCTTGCAGAGCAGGAACTCGATGGTGCCAGCCCCCTGATAATTGATGGCTTTGGCTGCGGCCACGGCTGCCTCCCCCATGGCGCGGCGCAGAGCCGGAGGGATGTCGGGGGCGGGAGCCTCTTCGATCACCTTCTGATGGCGTCGCTGCAAGGAGCAATCCCTGTCCCCCAGATAGATGGCGTTGCCGAGGCTATCGGCAAAGACCTGTACTTCCACATGGCGAGCCTGGGGCAGATAGTGCTCCAGCAGCACCAGATCGTCACCAAAGGCGGCCTTGGCTTCCCGTTTGACTGCCGCCAGCGACTCGTCAAAGTCGGCCAGCTGATCGACCCTACGCATCCCCTTGCCACCGCCGCCACTGGCCGCCTTGATAAGTAGCGGGAAGTCAATCTGGCTCGCCTGATCGCGCAAAAAGTCCGGCCGCTGATCCGTGCCGTGATAGCCGGGCAGCACAGGTACGCCGGCAGCCTGCATCAGCGCCTTGGCGCCCGATTTGTCGCCCATGGCGAGAATGGCGGCGCCGCTTGGGCCGACAAAGCGCAGGCCGCGCTGTTCGCAGGCGGTGGCAAAATCGCTGTTTTCCGACAGAAAGCCGTAACCGGGATGGATGGCATCGGCGCGCGCCTCTTTGGCGATCTTCAGCACCTTGCCGGTGTCCAGATAGCTCTCTCTGGCCGGTGCGGGCCCCAAATGCCAGGCCTCATCGGCCAGACGGGTGTGCATAGCTTGGGCGTCGGCATCTGAGTAGATCGCGATGGTGTGAATGCCGAGGCGTTTCGCCGTCTTGATGATGCGCACGGCGATTTCGCCGCGATTGGCAATCAGCAGGCGCTTAATTTGAGTGTGATGGGTCATGTCTCATCCTTGAAACGGGGACGCCAGGCGGGAGGGCGTTTGTCGAAGAAGGCCTGCATCCCCTCCTGGGCTTCGAGCCCCACCCGAACCCGGGCGATGGTCTCGACGGTTCTCTCTTCATGAAGGCGGGAGGGATGGGCCTCTATCGCCGCCAGCAGCCGTTTGGTCTCTTTCATCGCCTCCGGCCCGTTGCGGCACAGACGAAGGGCCTGCGCCCGCCCCTCCACCAGCAGTTGATCCGGCTTGCAGAGTTGATGTGCCACATTGAGCCGACAGGCGGTGATGGCATCGAACGGCTCGGCACTGAGCATGTAGCGGCGCGCCTGACGCATTCCCATGGTGCGCACCACGTAGGGGCTGATCACCGCAGGCACCAGACCCAGGCTCACCTCTGAGAGACAGAAGCGCGCATCATCGCTGGCCAGCACGAGATCGCAGGCGCAGATGAGGCCGAACGCCCCGCCATATGCGGCCCCCTGCACCAGAGCTACCGTGGGGAAGGGGAGCTCGTCGAGGGTCTGCATCAGCCGGGCCAGTACCCGGGCGTCTTCGCGATTGTGCTCGAAATCGGCGTGGGCCAGATTACGCATCCAATTGAGGTCGGCGCCTGCGCAAAAGTGTTTTCCCTCGGCACGTAGCAGCAGGGCGTGAGGACGTTCGGCAAGATCATGACCATGGAGATGGGCCAGGTCATCGAGGCAGTCGAGCAGCCCCAGCATCAGGTCGGCATCAAAGGCGTTGTGACGGGCCGGGCGCGACAGCACCAGCTCGGCCAGCGGGCCATGCCGCTCCAGCCGAAATGGGGTCTGGGAGGAAGTAAGTGGATCTGACATGGGTTTGCTCCTTACATCCGGAAGATGCCGTACTGCTCGGGTTCAATGCGGGCACCCTGACAGGCGGCGAGCGCCAGTGCCAGCACGGTGCGGCTCTGGGCCGGGTCGATGACGCCATCATCCCAGAGGCGGGCGCTGGCGTAGTAGGGGTGACCCTGGCGCTCATACTGTTCGATCACGGGCGCGCGGATGGCGGCCGCTTCCTGTTCGCTCAAGTCTTTGCCCTCGGTAGCCAGCTTGTCCCGACGCACCTGCACCAGCACCCCGGCAGCTTGCTCGCCCCCCATGACAGAGATACGGCTGTTGGGCCAGCTAAAGAGAAAATCGGGTTCATAAGCGCGGCCACACATGCCGTAGTTGCCGGCACCAAAGCTGCCGCCGACGATCAGGGTGATCTTGGGCACCCGGCTGCAGGCCACGGCGGTGACCAGCTTGGCGCCGTGCTTGGCGATCCCCTCTTTTTCCGCGCTACTCCCCACCATAAAGCCGGTGATGTTCTGCAAAAAGAGCAGCGGGATGGCACGCCGGTTACAGAGTTGGATAAAGTGGGCCCCCTTCTGGGCGCTGTCGCTGTGCAGCACGCCGTTGTTGGCGAGGATCCCCACCTCCATGCCGCAAATACGGGCAAAGCCGGTCACCAGTGTGGTGCCGAACAGCGCCTTGAATTCGTCAAAATCAGAGCCATCCACCAGTCGGGCGATCAGTTCGCGGGCGTCGTAAGGGCGTTTGAGACTGGTGCCCACCAGACCGTAGAGCTCCTCGAGCGGGTAGCAGGGGGGCTCGTAGCCGGGGCTGCTCTCTATCGGCTCGTTACCCAGATGAGTAACCAGCGTGCGGGCGATGGCCAGCGCATGGGCATCGTCACGGGCCATATGATCAGCAACGCCGGAGTGGGCACAGTGCACTTCGGCGCCGCCCAGGGCTTCGGCGCTGATCTCCTCGCCGGTGGCGGCCTTGACCAGCGGCGGACCCGCCAGAAAGATGGTGGCTTGCTCCCTGACCATGATCGACTCGTCCGCCATGGCGGGCACGTAGGCGCCGCCTGCGGTGCAGAGCCCCATCACCACCGCCAACTGGGGGATGTTCTGGGCCGACATGCGGGCCTGGTTGTAGAAGATGCGGCCAAAGTGTTCCCGGTCGGGGAACACCTCGTCCTGCATCGGCAGAAAGGCGCCGCCGGAATCCACCAGATAGAGGCAGGGGAGGCGCAGCCGCTCGGCGATGGCCTGGGCGCGCAGGTGCTTTTTCACCGTGAGCGGGTAGTAGGTGCCACCCTTCACGGTGGCATCGTTCACCACCAGCATGCACAGGCGGCCAGAGACCCGGCCGATGCCGGTGATGATGCCGGCGGCGGGCACCGGCTCGTCATAGACCTGCCAGCCGGCCAGCGCCGAGAGCTCGAGAAAGGGGGAGCCCGGGTCCAGCAACTGGTTGATGCGCTCGCGGGGCAGCAGCTTGCCGCGAGCCTGATGGCGGGCGTTGTTGGCAGCGCCGCCGCCTTGGGCGATCTCGGCAATGCGAGCATGGAGATCATCGACCAGCCCCTGCATGGCGGCCCGATTGGCCACATATTCCGGGCTCGCCGTGTCGAGACGGGAGTGGAGCCTGCTCATGCGTTATCCCCCATCAGCTCGCGGCCGATGAGCCAGCGGCGGATCTCAGAGGTGCCGGCGCCTATCTCGTAGAGTTTGGCGTCCCGCAGCAGGCGGCCGGTAGGGTATTCGTTGATGTAGCCGTTGCCGCCGAGCAGCTGGATGGCATCGAGCGCCATCTGGGTGGCATTTTCGGCGGCAAACAGGATGGCGGCGGCGCAATCTTTACGGCTGGTGCGGCCCTGATCGCAGGCGTTCGCCACCGAGTAGACCAGCGCCCGGCTGCTGGCGAGGCGGGTATACATGTCGGCGAGCTTGCCCTGCACCAGCTGGAACTCGCCGATGGCCTGGCCAAACTGCTTGCGCTCACGCACATAGGGCAGCACCACGTCCATGCAGGCCTGCATGATGCCAAGGGGGCCCGCCGCCAGCACCACCCGCTCGTAATCAAGCCCGCTCATCAGCACCTTGACCCCGCCGTGCAGGGTGCCCAGCAGGTTTTCCTGCGGCACTCGGCAGTTGTCGAACACCAGTTCGCAGGTGCTGGAGCCGCGCATTCCCAGCTTGTCGAGCTTCTGGGCGGTAGAAAAACCGGGAGTGCCGGCTTCAACGATAAAGGCAGAAATTCCTTTGGGGCCCACACTGGTATCTGTCTTGGCATAGATGACGAAGGTGTCGGCATCGGGCCCGTTGGTGATCCACATCTTGTTGCCGTTCAGCACGAAGTGATCGCCCTCGCGCTCCGCGGTGAGGCGCATGCTGACCACATCGGAGCCGGCTCCCGGTTCGCTCATGGCCAGCGCCCCCACATGCTCGCCGCTCACCAGCGGAGGGAGGTAGCGCGCTTTTTGCTCCGCCGTGCCATGGCGGTGGATCTGGTTGATGCAGAGGTTGGAGTGGGCGCCGTAGGAGAGGCCGACCGAGGCGCTGGCGCGGCTCACCTGTTCCATCACCAGCACGTGGGCCAGATAGCCGAGGTTCACCCCGTCATACTCCTCCGCCACCGTGATGCCGTGCAGCCCCAGCTCACCCATCCGGGGCCAGAGATCGCGTGGGAAGGCGTTGCTCTGATCGATCTCGCTGGCGCGCGGGGCGATCACTTTCTGGCAGAAGGCCGCAACCTGTTCGGTCAGGGCATTCAGGGTCTCATCCATCTGCATCCATGCTCTCCTTGCGGATATGACAGTTTGGTAGGAAGGTGGGTTCGACCGGCTGACTCGGCGTTACGGCTGGCAGTGGTCGGTCCATTTTGTACTTCACTTCTGCCTTAAGTTTACGTTAGCGTAAACGTAAATCAATTGTTAATCTGTTGTGTGTCGATAGAGAGGTGGTAGTGAGAGCGTCATGAGCTACCACGACAACAGCGCCATAGTGGCAGATCCGACTGACGCAGCGTGTGGGCGCCGCGTCATAAAGCACTAACTCAGGAAAATAAGCGCGGGGCAACAAGGGAGCGAACGACAAGATGGATTTTACCCTGACCGATGATCAACAGGCGTATGTGGAGGCGGCCGCCGCTTTTGCCGACGACGCGCTCAAACCCCATGCTGCGCGCTGGGACAAGGAGCACGAGTTTCCTATTCCGACCATCAAGCAGGCGGCCGAACTCGGTTTTTGCAGTCTCTATACCCCGGAGCAGTTTGGCGGATTGGGGCTGCCTCGTCTCGATGCGAGCCTCATCTTCGAGCGCCTCGCTATGGGCTGTACCTCGACCACGGCGTATCTGACCATCCACAACATGGTGAGCTGGATGCTGGGTAGCTGGCTGCCCATCGAGGTTGCCAAAGAGTGGGTGCCCAAACTGGCCAGCGGCGAATTGCTGGGCTCCTATTGCCTCACCGAACCGGGGGCGGGCTCCGATGCAGCGGCCCTCAAGACCCGGGCGGTGCGTGATGGCGACAGCTACCGCATCGAGGGCACCAAGGTCTTTATCTCGGGGGCTGGCAGCAGCGATGTGCTGGTGGTGATGGCCCGCACCGGTGGTGAAGGTGCGAAAGGGATCTCTGCTTTTATGGTACCGGCAGATAGCGCTGGTATCGTCTATGGCAAGCCGGAAGAGAAGATGGGCTGGAACAGCCAGCCAACCCGGGAGGTGGCGTTCAACGGAGTGCGAATTCCCGCCCGCTACCGGCTGGGTGAGGAGGGGGAAGGGTTTAAATTCGCCATGCAGGCCCTCGATGGGGGGCGCATCAATATCGCCACCTGTTCGGTGGGCACCGCCCAGCAGGCGCTGGATGATGCGCTGGCCTATGTGCAGCAGCGCCAGCAATTTGGTCGCCCGATCAGCGAATTCCAGAGCGTGCAGTTTCGCCTGGCCGATATGGCGACCGAGCTGGCGGCTGCCCGCCTGCTGGTGCGTCAGGCGGCTGACAAACTGGATCGCGGGGATCCCGACAAGAGTGCCTGGTGCGCCATGGCCAAACGGTTTGCCACCGATGTGGGTTATCGGGTTTGTGATGAGGCTCTGCAACTCTTTGGCGGCTATGGTTATATCCGCGAGTATCCGCTCGAGCGCTATCTGCGCGATACCCGGGTACACCGCATTCTGGAGGGCACCAACGAGGTGATGCGACTCATCATCGCGCGCCGCATGCTGACCGATCCCGGTTTGTCGCTGGGCTAACCGGTGGTCGCATCAAGGGTGTGTTGCCTGCCACCCGATTTGCACCGTGCCATGCCGGTTTCGGCTTTGTGAGCCAGCCACAGGTTGGTGTCACTCAAGCCTGTCATCATGGCGGCAGCTTCATCGACAAGGACAATGTTATGACAAGGATCAGACTCGAATATCATGGCCATGTGGCCTATATCACCCTCGACCATCCCCCTGCCAATACCTGGACCCTCGCCAGCCTGCAGGCCTTTTTGCAGATGATGGTGGAGCTCGACAGTCGTCCCGATGTGGTGGCACTGGTGATCCGTGGTGCGGGCGACAAATTTTTCTGCGCCGGTGCCGACCTCAATATGTTTGTCGAGGGGAATGTCGAGCTGGCCCGCGAAGTAGCCGAGGCCTTTGGCAAGGCCTTCGAGGCGCTGGCCCGCTTTCACGGCGTCAGTATCGCCGCCATCAATGGTTATGCCATGGGCGGCGGGCTGGAAGTGGCGCTGGCCTGTGATATCCGCATCGCCGAACAGCAGGCGTTGCTGGGACTGCCGGAAGCCTCTGTGGGCTTGCTTCCCTGTGCCGGTGGCACCCAGCGTCTGACCGAGCTGGTGGGGCCGGGCTGGGCCAAGCGGATGATCCTCTGCGGTGAGAAGGTGAGTGCCTCGCTGGCCTACGAGATGGGGCTGGTGGAGGAGGTGGTGAAAACCGGTCAGGCATGGGAGGCGGCGCACCAGATGGCCCATCTGGTGGAGCGCCAGAGCCCGAGCGCCCTGCGCGCCTGCAAAACCCTGATCAATCAGGGCCGCAGTGGTCCGCGGGATGCCGCCTTGCCCCTTGAGCGGTCGCTGTTTCTCGATCTCTTTAGCGATGCCAATCAGCGTGAAGGGGTAGCCGCCTTCCTGGAGAAACGCTTACCGCGCTGGCAATATGGCCCAACAGAGTAAATCCATACGGAGCTGTATATGAGTGAGCCGGTCAAGGTTAGCTGTTATCCCACCGAAGATGGTCATCAGATCGGGGTGTTGACCCTCGACAGCCCTGCGTCTCTCAACGCATTGAGCCTGCCGATGATCCAGATCCTGCAACAGACGCTGACCCGTTGGGAGCAGGATCCCGCCATCGTCTGTGTGCTGCTGCAGGGGGCGGGTGAGAAGGCATTTTGTGCCGGTGGCGATATCCGCTCCTTCTATTACCGCAAGCAGGAGGTGAGCGAGGCGGAACTGTTCGAATATGCCCGCGACTTTTTCGAGCAGGAGTATCGGCTCGATCACCACATCCACTCTTACCGCAAGCCCCTTGTCTGCGTGGCGGACGGCATCTGCATGGGCGGTGGGATAGGCTTGTTTGCCGGCGCCGATTTCCGGGTGGTGACCGAGAAGAGCCTGTTCGCCATGCCGGAGGTGACCATTGGCCTCTACCCCGACGTGGGGGCCAGCTGGTTTTTAAGCCGGATGCCGGGGCGGCTGGGGCTCTGGCTTGGTTTGACTGGCGCCCGCTTCAACGGGAGTGATGCCATCGGCCTTGGGCTGGCGGATCATGCCATCGCCAGTGGCGAGCGCAGTGCGCTGTTGTCACGCCTCGCCGTGCTCGACTGGACTGGCAGTGGTGATCCCCGTGAGCAGATCGATCTGCTGCTCAGGGAATTGCACAGTGAGGTGGCGGCCCGCTTGCCGGCGCCAGTATTGCTACCCCATCAACAGAGGATCGATGCCTTGCTGGCGGGACGCACGCTGCAAGGTGTATTGGCGCGGTTGTTCGAGGCTCAGTTCGATGAACATGAAGCTGTGCTCCAGCAGGCGCAGCAGATTTGCCGCACCGGCAGCCCCATCAGCCGCGCCATTTTGTGGCGCCAATATTGGCAGGCTCGCCGCAACTCCCTGGCCGAAGTATTTGCCGAGGAGCTGACCCTCTCGGTCAACTGTGTGCTCAAGGGGGATTTTGTGGAAGGGGTACGGGCACTGCTGATCGACAAGGATAAAGATCCCCGCTGGCAACAGTTGCCACCGGAGGTGGAGTGGCTGGACGAGTTCTATCGCTGGCCGCAGGGGCGCAATCCGTTGACCTGCAAGGAATAACATCTTGGCAACCGGCGGACGCCGCCATCAGCAACGCAAGGAGCAAGCGGGATGACAAGGATAGGGTTTATCGGGCTCGGCAACATGGGGGGGCCCATGGCGGCCAATCTGGCCAGGGCTGGGCACACGGTGCAGGTGTTTGATCTGGTTGCCCAAAACATTGAGCGCGCCATCGCCGCTGGCTGCATCGCCACGGGGGATGCCCGTGATGCGGCGACCGGCTGCGAGGTGGTGATCAGCATGCTACCTGCGGGGGAGCATGTACGCGATCTTTGGTTGGGCGAGAGCGCCGGTGAGCGAGGTGGGCAGGATCTGCTGGCAGCACTGCCGGTTGGTGCACTGGTGATCGACTGCTCCACCATAGATGTCGACTCTGCCCGTCAGGTCGGGGAGGCGGCCCGCGCGCGTGGTTTGCGTTTTATCGATGCCCCTGTCTCGGGTGGTGTCGCCGGTGCGGCCGCCGGGACGCTCACCTTTATCGTTGGCGGCGACGCGGCCGATTTCGAGGCGGCAAAACCCCTGCTCGCCTGCATGGGGCAGAACCTGTTTCACGCCGGGGCGCTGGGTGCCGGGCAGATCGCCAAGATGTGCAACAACATGCTGCTTGCGATCCACATGGCGGGTACTGCCGAAGCGCTGGCCCTCGGGGTGAAGGAGGGACTGGATCCCGCCGTACTCTCCACCATCATGGGCAAGAGCTCCGGCAACAACTGGAGTCTGGAGCGCTACAACCCCTGGCCCGGGGTGATGGAGAATGTCCCTGCCGCCCGCAACTATCAGGGGGGCTTTATGACCCGTCTGATGGTGAAAGATTTGGGGCTCGCCATGGCGCTGGCCGAGCATGGCCACAGCGCTGTGCCCATGGGGGCGATCGCGCGTAACCTGTTCAACCTGCATGCCGCTCAGGGGCAGGGGAGCCGCGATTTCTCCAGCATCGTCGAACTCTATCTGGATAAACAGGATCCCGCCTGACGGGTCACCTCTCTTCAAGGCATCTCTCTTCGACCAGCTACAAGGAGCATTGATGGATATCAAAGATAAGGTCATCGTTATTACCGGTGCCGGACGTGGCTTGGGACGGGCCATTGCGCTGGCCCTGAGCGCACAGGGGGCGACGCTGGCGCTGCTCGACATCAATCGCGCCGATCTGGAGGCGACCGCAGCCCTGGTGCGCAGTCAGAATGATCAGTGCGATCAAGATAGCCAGTGCGAGCTGTTTGTCTGCAATGTGGCGAGCGAAGCCGAGGTTGAGTCGGTTTTTGCTGGCATCAAGGAGAGTTTTGGCGTGCTGCACGGTCTTATCAACTGCGCCGGTATTTTGCGCGATGGCATGCTGATCAAGGTGAAAGAGGGTGAGCTGGTGGAGAAGATGACGCTGGCCCAGTGGCAGAGCGTGATTGACGTCAACCTCACAGGTACCTTCCTCTGCGGGCGCGAAGGGGCGGCGCTGATGGCGCAAGGGGGGCAGGGGGGCGTTATCATCAACATCTCTTCCATCGCCCGCGCCGGCAATATTGGCCAGAGCAACTATGCCGCCAGCAAGGCAGGGGTTGCCTCGCTGGTGGTGACCTGGGCGCGGGAGTTGGCGCGCCATGGCATTCGGGTGATGGGGATTGCCCCCGGGGTGTTTGCCACCGACATGACGGCGGCGATGAAGCCGGAGGCGATGGCGCGGATGCAGCAGGCCATTCCGGTCGGCACCCTTGGCGAGGCGCAGCAGCTGGCCGAGACGGTGAGCTTTATTTTTGCCAACGACTATCTGTCGGGAAGGATGATAGAACTGGATGGCGGTTTGCGTTTATAGGGATTTACATAATGGGCCCCGGTGTTTCCACCGGGGCTTTTTTATGCAGATTATTTATACAGAGAGCGCCTGAATGGCGATGCATAGGAACCATGCGAGTCAGGTTGTGTTGGCAGAAAAATGAGAAATATCAATGGGTCTTGGTTAATTTGAGCCAGCTCACAGGCCATATGGGTCAGTGCTGTAAAATTGCGCGCGGTCAAGGCGGTGCATGATTGACGGGACGAGGGATTGCGGTCGGAATAGTCATGCAATATAGTTGCCGCCTTTTTCACGGGGTCAGGATTCCCAGCCCCTCCCATATTGCGCGCAGTATGAATACGGACGCTCTGCCGCCGCCTAAATAAACAGGATTGAAATGGACAAGAAACTAGGGCTGGGCGCCCTCATTTCGCTGGTGATCGGCTCCATGGTCGGCGCCGGGGTCTTCAGTCTGCCACAAAACATTGCTGCGCATGCCAGTGCCGGGGCGGTCGCCCTGGGTTGGGCCATCACCGGTCTGGGCATGATCTGTCTCGCGCTGGTCTATCAGAACCTCTCCATGCGCCGCCCCGATCTCGATGGCGGTATCTTCAGCTATGCCAAAGCCGGTTTCGGCGATTTTATCGGTTTCAACGCCGCCTGGGGTTACTGGCTCTGCCAACTGCTGGCCAACGTCTCCTACGCCATCGTGGTGTTCAGCGCCCTGAGCTACTTCTTCGATACACCTGACAACGTCATCTTCGGTGACGGCAATACGCCGGTGGCCATCACGCTGGCCTCCATCCTGATCTGGTCGGTGCATGCGCTGGTGCTGCGCGGGGTACAGGTTGCTGCGCTGGTGAATATCGTCACCACCATCGCCAAGATGGTGCCGCTCATCGTCTTCTGTGTTGCGATCCTGCTGGCTTTCAACATGGATACCTTCACTCTGGATATCTGGGGCCAGAACAACATGGAGCTGGGCTCCGTGATGGATCAAGTCAAGTCCACCATGAAGGTGACCCTCTGGGTCTTTATCGGGATTGAAGGGGCCGTGGTGGTCTCTGCCCGTGCCCGTCATCGCAAGGATGTGGGCCGTGCCACCGTGCTGGCGCTGCTCGGCGCCTTGACACTCTATGTGATGGTGACCCTGTTCTCGCTGGGTGTCATGAGCCAGCCGCAACTGGCGGCGCTCAAGAACCCTTCGACCGCCATGATCCTTGAAGCCGTAGTCGGCCCCTGGGGCGCCTGGCTTATCAACATCGGTCTGGTGGTGTCGGTGATGGGGGCTCTGCTCAGCTGGACCGTGCTGGCTGCTGAAGTGCCCTACATCGCGGGCAAGACCGGCGTGTTCCCGGGCTGGTTTGCCAAGGAGAACAAGAATGGCTCGCCGCAGGTGTCGCTCTGGTGCTCCACCTGTCTGGTGCAGATCTTCCTGATCATCATCTACTTCCAGAGCAGTACCTATCTGGCGCTGGTCAACATCGCGACCTCGGCGGCGCTGGTGCCTTACGTCTTTTCGGGCGCTTATGGCCTGAAGCTGGCATTGAAAGGGGAGACCTATCAGGGTCAACCTCACCAGCGCAAGCGTGACCTGCTGCTGGCTCTGGTGGCGACCGTTTACGGCTGCTGGCTGGTCTACGCTGCTGGTGTGGAGTACCTGTTGCTGGTGGCGCTGCTCTATAGTCCGGGCATCTTCATCTACTGGAAGGCGCGTCAGCATCACGGTCTGCGTGGCCTTAACCGGTTGGAGCAGGGGATGACTGCTGCCCTGCTCGGCTGTGCCGTGCTGGCCTTCTACAAGGTGATGGATGGTACCATTCCGCTGAACTGAGCGGCACAATAGAGAGATGGCCCTCGCGCCATCTCTTTTTTTTCATGCTGATATCCAGTGTCGTCCGGCTGAGTTGGCCGTTTATCGTTCAAGACAGGAATTTTTATGCTGTTTATGGGTTACCTCCTGCTGGGGGCCTTTGCCGGTATGCTGGCGGGGTTGTTCGGGATTGGCGGTGGATTGATCATTGTTCCCGTGCTGGTGGTCAGTTTTCGGGCGATGGGATTTGAACCCGAAATCATTACCCATTTGGCCCTGGGCACTTCCCTTCCCACCATGATCTTTACCGGATTCAGCTCGCTTAGAGCGCACCAGGAAGCGGGCGCCGTCGACTGGGTGATGATCCGCCGATTAGGGGCTGGTATGTTGGTTGGTGCCTGGCTTGGCGGCATGACCGCCAATCTGCTCAGTGCCAGTACCCTCAATATCATTATCGGCTGCTTCGCCTGGACTATGGCGCTGCAGATGGGGCTTAACCTCAAGCCCAAGGCGGAAAGACACCTGCCAGGAGCGTTCGGCACAGGCATCGCCGGTACCATCATTGGCTGGATGTCAGCGCTGTTTGGCATTGGCGGTGGCTCGCTCACCGTCCCTTACCTGAGCTGGAACTCGGTGCCAATGCGCAATGCGGTGGCGGCCTCTGCAGCTTGCAGCATGCCCATCGCGCTGGCGGGGAGCCTCAGCTACCTCTATGCGGGTTGGGGTCATGCCGATCTGCCCGAGTGGAGTGTGGGCTACATCTATCTGCCCGCCCTGCTGGGCATTGTGCTGACCAGTACCCAGTTTGCCCGCCTTGGTGCCAAGCTGGCACACCGATTGTCACCAAGACGCCTCAAGCAGGCATTTGCTCTGCTGATGCTGCTGGTGGGGGCGAAATTTATGCTGTTTAGCTGATTCATTCGGCAGATTGTTGAAAAATAAGGCAAACGATCTGTTGGAGGGTAGAAAGCCGTTGCATTGAACGCCCAGTTTGCCTATTCTCCTCGCCGGTGGTCCTATTGGTCCTCTCGCATTGATAACCCGTCGACCTGGTCAGGACCGGAAGGTAGCAGCCAAGGCGGGGGACTCGAGTGCCGGGATGTGGCTGGTAGGGCCACCACTTGTTTCTGCAATTCAATAAGTTAGCTTCCTAAAGCCCTTGGTCATCCACTTTGTGTGGACGACGAGGAGCTCATCGATGAATCTCTGGCTCAGTCCCCACGGCATCCGGTATTACCGGAAAGTCACCACGCTCCCCTGTGGCCGTCGTAAAGAGATCAAAAAATCCCTGCATACCCGAGACAAGCTGACGGCCCGTGCAGCTGTTGCGAAGCGACTTGCCTGTTCGCGTTCCAGACCCAAGCCCATTCAGTTGCCTGCAGAGGTCAATGTTGTCCCACATGAGCAATCAGTAGCCCGGAATCCAAGGTTTTATTGTTTGGTGACACGCATGGCTGCGTTGTATTTGAGCCGACCATGGGAAATATGTCTGTTTATCTCGCTTAGCAGCGTCTCTTTATTGATGGGCTTGGTGATATATCCATTCATGCCATGGGAAAGATAGTATTGCTTGGATTCCGGCATCGCATCAGCCGTCAGGGCGATGATGGGGATATCTGCCCAAGGCATCTGGGAGGTGCGGATCCGGGTGGTGGCCACCAGGCCATCCATCACTGGCATCTGGACATCCATCAACACCAGATCAAATTCGGTGTGACCCAGTTTCTCCAGCGCCTCTTCTCCCTGAACGGCCAGTGTGACCTGATGGCCCACGGAGTCGAGCATGGCGCCGATCACCTTGCGGTTGGTGGCATTGTCATCAACCAGCAAGATGCGATAACTCTCCTGATCCAGCGGTTTGGACTGCAGGCAAACAATCGAGGGGGTCGTGGCTCTGGCGGGCCAGATGTAGGTAAAAGTACTGCCATGTCCCTCGCTGCTCTCTACCGAGATATCGCCGCCCATCAGGCGTGCGAGGTTACGGGATATTTCAAGTCCCAGGCCCGATCCGCCATATTGGCGGGTGATCGAGACATCCGCCTGGGCGAAACGTTGAAACAGGTTCTTTAGCTGACTTTTGCTCATGCCGATCCCTGTGTCCTGGATCGAGATGCGTATCGAGTGGCGATCCTGCTCCAACAGGGTGCTATCAACATGGATCTTTACTTCCCCCTGATGGGTGAACTTGATGGCATTGCTCACCAGGTTGAAGAGAATTTGGCGCACCCTCAGCGGGTCGATCATCAACCACTCCGGCGTATCGGGGGCAACAGTCAGGGTCAGTTTGATCCCTTTTGCATCGCAGTTGCTCTGCATCAGGGCCCGGATATCCTCCAGCAGCTGGGGCAAGTGATGGGGGGCCAGTTGCAGCTCGATCTTGCCCTCTTCCAGCTTGGATACATCCAGAATGTCGTTAAGCAGACCGAGCAGATGGTTTGCCGATTCGCGCGCCGTCTCCAGATAGTCTCGCTCCCTCGGATCCATATCCCGGTCGGCCAGCAGTGAGAGCATGCCGAGAATGCCATTCATGGGGGTGCGAATTTCATGGCTCATGTTGGCCAAAAAGCTGCTTTTGGCTCTTGTGCCTGCCTCTGCCGCTTGATTTGCCCGCAGCAGTTTGTCATTGAGCTGCTGCATCAGTTTGTGTTGCAGAAACGAGATATTCATTTGCCGCCAGATCAGCAGGGCGAGCACAAAGAGCAGCGCAAATTGCAGGGTCGCGATGAGTGTCGTCGTGATGATCTGCTCCCTCACGCTGTCGCGGCGTGCCACATCAAACAGCGTCGCCTGCTGGTTCACCTCCAGAGTCAGCTGATGGAGCAGGGGAAGCAGGGAGGCGAGCTGTTGGCGCAGCTCCTGATGGGCAAGATTGTCCAGCGGCTTGGTGGCTTCCGGGCCGAGCCAGATATCCGCCAGAGAGATGTAGGATCGAATGGCTTTGCTTGCCTGCTGGTAGATCTCAGTTTGCTGAAGCAGGCTGCGATCCTTGCTCTCCAGTACCAGATCCATGCGGCTGACCAGAATATCGTATCTGAGCTGGAAGGTCGGTTGCGACTCATGGAGCAGCGAGCTTTGAAAACGCAGCGCTTCGTTATAGAGCTGGAAATAGTTCCACATCACGTTGTCTTCGCCCTGGCTGGTACTGCGCTGCAGATCCTGAAATTGCCGGTACTGGATGGTACCAATACCGGCAAAGGCAAGGAGCAGCACACAAAGCACCACAAACAAGAAACGTTGACTGGCCGCCATGGAACGCATGATGGGATCTACTCCACTTTTATCGCGCTGATCTGCCAGATAGCCCGACCGTAATAGAGCTTGTTTTGCAGTTCGGGATATTGATCGAACGGATAGACAAGGAACAGCGGCCCTTTGTCACGCACCGACAGTGGCTTGCCATTGATCGTGCGGGCGAGGATGACCCGATACTGCTCGGCATCGCTTGTCGGCACCTGTACCGAGTAGTCATTGAGCGCGGTAATAGTGAGCTGTTTGCCGGTTGCCCCGACCTTGGCCAATACATCTTGCAGCAGCGGGCCGCGAAAAGTTTTGGCTTCGTCATACCAGGGGGTATGGGTTTTGATTTCGTGTACCGGCAGTTGATCCAGCATGGCGCTGTCCCACAGGGCCAGAGCCTGATGAGTGGGGCTGCTGATGGCGCCTTCAACCTTCAACACGGCGCTGTCAGGGGAGGGGGCTGCGTATGCGGTGCCGCAAAGGGCTGCCAACAGTGGTGCGATGTAAAGGCCTGCTTTCATGATCTCTCCTTCCTGGAATATGGCGGCATGGGGGCCGAGCCAACGGTGGCTTGTGAAGTGTGTCCAAAGGCAAGCAATAATCGGGCCCGGTCTAATGGGCTTGAATTATCAGCCATTTAGCCTCTTATCTAGCGATCTCGGCGAAGGTGAATTGCAGTTTGCAACGTGCGGGGGAGGTCAATTGCAATTTGGCAATCAAAACGAGGAGTGGGTGTCGGCGAATAAGGCGCAAAGAGTATCATTTGGAGAACAAGTGCCGTGGCACTGCCCGGCATAACATTTGCAACGTGCTGAATGCCGTGACAGCAAATAGTCTGAGAATCGACAAGGAGCTAGCGATGGAAAGCATGACTTACACCCTTAATGATATCCAGGTAGTGGTACTGGAAAACGAGTTTGACGCGATGGCCGTCAGTGAGCTCCGCCCGTTGTTTGAAACCCTCTCGACCCACCCGGGAGATATCCTGGCCGATATCAGCGATGTTCATTTTATTGATTCATCGGGGATCGGAGCCTTGGTATTTCTCTATAAAAGATTGATTATGAACGGGCATCAGATGGCCCTTGTCTGTGGACCCGGTCAACCTCATGACCTGCTGGAGATGTTGCATATCGACCGGGTGATCCCCTGCCATGAGAGCATCAAGGCCTATATGCGTTCCCGTGGCATGATGGCCGCTGCATCATGAAACGCTTTGGTATCCTGCTCTCATCCATTCTGCTGTCGGGTTGCGCGCAGTGGCCGCCGGAGGGATATGGCGGCATGGCCGAGGCAAGACCCACCCGTATTCCGGTCAATGAGGATGAACAGCGGGTCTGGTCTCGTTATGATGAGCGTCAGAAGGAACTCGACTTGCAGCTGACGGAATTAAAGCAAGCGAGTCTGCAGGGGTGTATGCCTGCCGAGTTGAAACGACTACAATCTCAACGTATTGATATCGAACGGGATATGCACGGACGGCTCTGGTCGGATGTAGCCTGGCGTCAGACCGTGTTGGCACAATCACTACAACAAGTACGTTTGCGGCTGCAACAGACAACAGCGGATGGCTGTCGTGCTGATTGGTTAGGGCTCCCCTTACGCCAATGGGGGCAGACGTAACAGACGAAAAGGATGTCTATGAAACGGGGCGCTCTCGAAGGATTGATCTGTGTTCTCTTGCTGTTGTTCACCTGCCCGTTACTGGCCTCCACCTTATTGGCTCCCGGTGATCGGTTGGCCATAGTGCAACCCGGTGAGCCTGCTTTTGATCAGCCTTTCCAGATCAACAAGCAGGGGGAGATTGCACTGCCTGAGGTCGGCAACGTCGTGGTGGGAGGAAAGACCCTGCAACAGGCGGATGAGCTGATCCGCACTGCCCTCAAACCTGTTTACAACAACCTCTCTCAATTGACCGTTACCTTGCTGGAGAAGCGGCTGCTGATCAGCGTGATGGGCTATGTCAAAAAACCCGGCAGTTATGATCTGGCGCCCGATGGCAACGTGCAGATGGCCCTCGATGCCGCTGGCGGTCTGGTGCCCGGTGCCCAGCTCAACAATATGCAGGTGCGGCGCGGCAGTACGGTCTCTAGCTTCGACTACAAGCGTTATCTCGATACCGGCGATGCCAGCGTGTTGCCGCCATTGCAATCCCTTGATGTGGTGTTCGTGCCAGCATCCCCTTTGATCGGCAACGTGCAGATTGATTTTGATGCGGCAACCCTGGCGGCAGGCGGGGATGGCGATACCGGCAAGGCGATCAAGGTGTTTGGCGAGGTCAACAGCCCCGGCGCCTTCAGTTTCAAGAGCGGCAACTCCATCGTGGATCTGCTGATGCGGGCAGGTGGGGTGACCCGCTTTGCCGGGGTGGAGCGGATCCGGGTGATCAATGGTGATGCCCCCGAACTGTTCGATCTCAAAGCCTATCTCGACTCCGGCAACAACAAGTTGCTGCCCAATCTGGCGCCGGGCGCCACCATCTTCGTGCCCAAGGATGAAGAGCAGATAAAACGGGGGGCACGCACCATCTACATCATGGGTGAGGTGTTCAAACCTGGTGCCTATGAGGGGCGGGAAGGGGACTCCTTCCTCGATATTCTGGCCAATGCCGGTGGCCCGACCCGCTATGCCGAGAGTCGCCAGATCCGTTTGCTGCGCACCGATGGCACGATCGAACCCATCGACTTGCAGGCCTATACCGAAGGGATGCAAAAGGCGCTTCCCCAAGTCAAACCCGGTGATGCCATTTTTGTGCCGGAAAAAACCGATATCAACGAGAAGTCCTGGTTGAAAGTGGCGCCCGGGCGGGCGGTGATGGTGATGGGGGCGGTGCGGATCCCGGGCCGCTATGAATGGTCTGACGAAATGTCGCTGCTGGATCTGATCGCCCACGCCGGAGGGCCCAACGAGCGGGCCGATATCGCCAAGGTGCAGATCCTGACCGCCGCAGGGGGGCAGGCCACGCCAACCCTGTTCGATCTCGACAAGTTCCTTCATCAGGGGGGGGCGCTGGCCAGCCTGCCGAAGATCCGGGCCGGATTCACCATCATGATCCCCGAGCTGCCCACCGATCCCAGTGACAACAAGTCCCAGTGGGTGCGCCAGTCACCGGACAGTTCCATCTATATCTTCGGTCAGGTCGGAGCCCCCGGTCGCTATGCCTTCAATGAGCAGATGGGGTTTATCGACATCCTGTCTGCCGCCGATGGTCCGACTGCGGCGGCGGATCTGCGCAATGTGCGTATCGCCCATCGCAGTGGCAGCACTGCACGGGTCAGCAAGCTCGACCTTGCTCTCTACTTTGAAACCGGCGATGAAACCTTGCTGCCCAAGGTGCTGCCCGGCGACTCCATCTACCTGCCGGAGAAGAATCGTCCCTGGCTCGATGAGCCGAAGGAGAACACCATTCGGGTGCTGGGAGCGATAGCCCGTCCTGGTCGCTACCGCTTTGACTCCTCCATGACCCTGCTGGATCTGCTGGCCGAGGCAGGGGGCCCGACCAGCAGCGCCTATATCAAGAAGATTGTGGTGATCAACATGTCTACCAGTGGTCAGGGGGATCAGGCCCGCAGCTTCGATCTTGACGGCTTTGCCAAAGAGCCCGACTTTAGCCAGTTGCCGGTGCTGCGTGCAGGGGACACCGTCTTTATCCCTGACAGCAAAAGCAGCAACTGGGCCATCTTCATGGATGGCATGCGCGACATTTTGACCACGATCTCGGTGGTGGCCCTGGTCGGGACGCTTTGATATGAGCATCCCCATTCAATATCTGGAGCTCGAATCCCTCTACGCGGCGACGGTCGCCCGGGGGATCCGCTCGCTGGCGGTCACCTCGTCGGAAGGGGGAGAGGGGGTGAGCTCCATCTGCGATGCGCTGGCAAGGCGCTCGGAAGCGGATGGGCTGCGCACCCTGCTGGTGGATCTCAATCTCTATCACCCCGGCCGCGCCACGGCGGTTGCCTGGGGGCCCAATGATGTGCCCGAGCCGGTGGCCACTGGCCGGTCGTTGTCCCTGCTCCCGGCGCCGGGTAAGGATCTGATGGCTTTTCGCAACAAGGATACCTTGCGCCAATTGCTGGTTCGCTGGCTCGAGCACTACGATGTGGTGATCTTCGATACCTCGCCGCTCACCGCCCTCAATCGGGGCAATATTCCGGCCGATCAGGTGTGTGGGGCCTGTGAAGGGGCGCTGCTGGTGGTGCTGGCGGGAGTGACGCCGACGACCGTGGTACAAAGTGCGGTGGATAAACTGACCCGTGCCGAGGCCAATCTGATTGGCGCAGTCTATAACGACAAGCTCAACCCGGGGCTGGCCAGCGAGATCCTGCGCGAACTCAACCGGCTGCCCAGCAACCGGGTGACCGAATGGCTCAAGCGCTGGTGTCGGCGCAGTGCCTTGCTCAATTTCCGGATCTGATCGCCCGCTGATGGAGGCCCGATATGGATGACTGGTTGCGATCTGCTCCGGCAACCCTGCAGTCGGTGCGCGAACTGCGCAACCGGCTGGCGCAGGGACTCTCCCTGTTTCAGGTCTCCCCAAAGGATCAAGCCAACTGGCTGCTCTGTTTCAGTGAGCTGGCCACCAATAGCGTCAAGCACACAGCTCCTCCCGCGACCAGGCTCTGGCTCACGCTGAAAGAGGATGAAACGGGTTTGAGTCTGATACTGGAGGATGATGGCGGCCCGCAACCCGGTCTTGCCAGCTCGCCGTTACCCGATGAGCTGCAGGAGGGGGGATACGGGCTGGCGCTGGTGCACCAGCTGTTTGCCGAGGTGCACTTCTCTCGCGACGGTGATCGCAATCGCGTGACCCTTCGCCAGCAGGGCCTGGTCAACCAACTGCCGGTGATCGCGGTGATCGACGATGACAAGGTGATGCGTGCCCTGCTCACCGCCTATCTCCATGAGCACTACCGGGTTGAAAGTTATGCCGACTCCCATGCCGCCCTGCTGGCGCTCGGAAAGCAGCCCCCCGCGCTGGTACTCTCCGATATCGAGATGGAGGGGATCGATGGCTTTGGGCTGCGCCAGCAGTTGATGAAGGATCCCAAGATGAAGGGGGTGCCCTTTATCTTCCTGACCGGTCATCAGGATCAGTGGACCCAGAGTCGGGCGGGGGCGCTGGGGATCGATGACTTTCTGGTCAAACCCATCACCAAGCAGGACCTGTTGCTGGCGGTTTCGCGGGTGCTGCAACGCTCGCAGCAGCTCAAGTCGCAATGGGGCGAGCAGCTGGATCAGCGCATGACCTCGGCGCTGCGCCCGTTATTGCCTGCCACCTCCATAGGGGGATACCAGCTGGCGTTGCAAACCCGCGCGGCCACCGTGGGGGGCGGGGACTTTCTGCTGGTCAAGGATCGGGTGCTGTGGCTCGGGGATGTGATGGGCCACGACGCGGAAGCCAAGTTTTTTGCCCATGCCTATGCCGGTTATCTGCGCGGCTTGCTGACCGCCCACGATCTGGAGCGCGCCCCCGCCCGTTTGCTGACCATCTTGTCCAATGCGGTTCACAGTGATCCGTTATTGGGGGCTACCCTGCTCACCACCCTCTGCATTGAACTCGGCAACGAGGGACGGGTGCAGTGGGCCAGTGCGGGCCACCCTGCGCCCTGGCTGGTCGGACCCGGCACCATCCGTCAGGTCGGCGTGACCGGCCCCTTGCCCGGTTTGCGCCCGGATCCCCACTTCGTGACCAATGAGCGTCAGCTCAAGCCCGGCGAGATCCTGCTGTTCTGGACCGACGGTCTGCTCGATAGTCGTGATGCCGCAGAGCGCCAGCGCTGGGAGTCGCAGCTAAAAGAGATCTGCCTGACTTCGGGGCCCGGTCTTGAGCAACTGGCTCATCTCATTGCCCGCTGGTTTGATGAGCGCATCAATGATGCCGCCCTCGATGACATGACCCTCCTGCTGGTCGCCTGTCCCGGCGCCTGATCCAGCCCCTCTTTGCCTGACTGGCCCGCTCTATGCAGCGCCTCATTTCTGGTGGCATGGAGCCACGGGAGGAGGTGCCTATGTTACCCATGCAGCAGATCTGGCTGGCCATCGATGCGCGTCAGGTCGGTGGAATAGAAGTTCACATTATCCACTTGGCCAACGATCTGCTGGCCAGGGGATTTCGCCCCACCATAGTGCTGGTGAGCAACCACGGCATGACCCCCTTTACGACCCTGCTCAAACAACAGGGCTTGCCCTACGAGGTGTGCCACAACAGCCGCGATTTTATGCGCCGTCTGGCCCGCCAGCCTGCTTCTGTGCTGATCCATACCCACGGCTACAAGGCCGGGGTGCTGGGGCGGCTGACGGCCTGGTTCACTGGCAAATCGGTGGTCTCGACTTTTCACAGTGGAGATGACGGGGAGGGTTTGCTGAAGTTTTACAGCTGGCTGGATCGCACTACAGCGCGTTTTGCGAAGTGTATTGCAGTGAGCGAGCCCATCGCTCGCAAATTGCCTGTGCCAAGCACGGTGATCAGCAACTTTGTCCCCATGCCTGCGACGCCGGCTACGGTATCTGGCAACCGGATTGCCTTTGTCGGCCGCCTCTCGCCGGAAAAGGGGCCGGAGGCGTTTTGCCAGCTGGCCGCCTTCTGCCCGGATGGGGCGTTTCATCTCTACGGGGATGGCCCCATGAAAAGTGCCTTGTTGCAGCAGTATGGTGATCGCGTCCAGCTTCATGGTTTCCAGAACATGGCCAATGAGTGGCACAACATCGACCTGCTCTGCATCACCTCCCGCTTTGAAGGGTTGCCGCTGGTGGCCCTGGAGGCGATGGCTCACGGCATACCTGTCTGTACCTTTGCGGTGGGGGGGCTGGTCAATCTGATCGACCATAAATCCAATGGCTGGCTGGTGGAGCCCGGCCATGTGCGGGATATGGCGGAGCTGGTCAACTACTGGCTGCGCAGCGATGGGGTGGTGCGCAGCAAAATGAGTCAGGCGGCCCGCAACACCATCGCCCGCGGGTACAGCGTGAGCAACAGAGTGACCGATATTCTGGCCGTCTACGGCGCCTGAATCACCAAGGGAAAAATTGCCAAAACGAGTGGCCGCTGGCTACTCGTTTTTTTATGTGCCGGTGTTAGGGGTTGCAGGGGGCGGATTGCTTCGGTGATCACGCAACGCTTGGGTTTCTGCTGTTGGTCAAACTGGCATCAGGCCTTTGGATGGATGGGGCCAGATAATGGCGATCAGATCGCTGACTTTTCGGTGATCAACGTTGATGTGCCACAAGGATGCGCCATAAAAAAAGGCCATTGCAGTGGCAATGGCCTGATGGGGTTGGGGTGTGGTTGAGGTTGGCACAGCGGGATTAGCGCCCCTTTTTGCCAACCATGATGGCGATCGTCTTGCCGATGATATGCACATCCTGCACCAGCCAGCGCCAGGGGTGGAGCAGGGCGACCGAGTAGGCCAGATCGAACGCCAGCTTGCTGCGCACATCATCCAGCGACTCGTCGTAACCCTGATTGACCTGTGCCAGACCGGTAATGCCGGGGGCCACTTCATAGGTGCGTTCGATAAAGTACGGCACCGCATCTTCCAGCCGGTTGGCGATACCGGGTCGCTCCGGGCGGGGGCCTATCAGCGACATCTCCCCCTTGAGCACATTGATAAACTGCGGCAGCTCATCGAGCCGGGTTTTGCGCAGAAAGTCGCCGCTGCGGGTGATCCGGCTGTCCCCCTTGCCACACCAGATCGGCCCGGTGGCCGCCTCGGCGTCGGCGCGCATGGTGCGAAACTTGATCATGAAAAAGAGCTCGGTATGGGTGGCGTGGCTGCGCCCGATCCGCAGCTGACGAAAGAACACAGGCCCCGGGCTATCGAGCCGGATGGCCAGCATGATCAGTGGCCACAGCGGCAGCGTCAGCAGCAGGCCAAGAGTGGCACCGAGCAGATCCATGCTGCGTTTGACCACCAGGGTCAATCTTGGAATGGGGTGTGTCATACGGCTTTCTCCTGTGACATGAAACGTATGGGGGCGCGCAGGCAGTAGCGCAGGGTGCCCATGCCGTTGTACCAGTGTCCGAGTACCAGATAGTGGATTTTGCGAAACAGATTGGGCCAGGGGTGCACAGGGGTCAGCTGGATCAAGATGACCAGCAGATACCCCAGCAGTTGCAGCCCCAGCAACAGCTGAAATAGCAGGGATTGGGTGGCCAGCGGGATGGCGCAGAGCCACAGCAGGGTCAGGCAGAGCGGCATCAACACCCGCAGCCCCTTGCCACTGGCAAAGTTGAAGGCAACCCAGCCGAACTTGGGGTGCAGCAGGGGCAGCAACCGCAGCAGCTGCTGGGTGTTGCCGGCCCCGATCCGCTTGCGCCGTGTCGCCTCCAGCGCGGCATTGGAAACTTCCAGCTCCAGTGCGGCGCAGCGATTGTCATAGACAGCGCGATACCCCTTGGCGATGGCCTGCATCGGCAGGATGAAATCGTCGTTGATGGTATCGGCGGCCAGCGGGGTGAGGCACTCCCGGCGCATCATGTAAAAGGCCCCGTGGGCCCCCAGCATGCCGCCAAGGGCCGACTCGCAGAGCTTGATCTGGCTTTGATAGTGCCAGTAACTCTCCTCGCCCTGTGAGCCCGGTTGCCAGAAGCGGTATGCCTCCCCGACCACCCCTACCTTGGGATCGGCAAAATGGGCGACCGCCAGCAGCAGGCTGTCGATGGGCAGCAGGGCCGAGACATCGGTGAGGGCCACTAGATCGCTGTGTACCCGGGTCATGGCCTCGTTGAGGACGGCGACCTTGCCGCGATTGCGGGGGTGATCAAACAGCCTGATCTGCAACTGCTGCAGGGCGGGATCACCGAGCTGACTTAGCGCAATGGGGTAGCTGTTGTCGCTGCAACCGTCGAAATGCACATGCACCCACAGCTTGTCGGCGGGGTAATCGAGGCTGGCGAGGTTTTGCAGCTTGGCCGCGATGGTCGCCGCCTCGTTGTAGACCGGCATCAACAGGGTGATGGTCGGCAGCGCCTCATCGGTGGCGTCTGTTTTGAACCCTCGATCAAGAGGGCGGGGTGGATTGGCTACCTTGCACGCCTGCCGACCACCGAATTTGAGTAGCAGGGGATAGCCGACATGGTGGTAGACCACCAGTACAGCGCACAGCCAGAACACGATCATGATCCACTCCATGGGATGCTCCTCTGGTCATCGGGTCGCTTGATCAGCGGCTGTAAAGCTGCTGATAGGCCTGAGCCATCCGGCTCAAGCTGCTTTGCTGGCACACAAACTCTCGGGTGACGGCACGCAGGCTATGGCACTGCAGCAACCCTTGTGCCAGAAGCTGGGCAAGGCGGCCGGGATCCCGCTCCGACAGGATATGGCCGCTGGCCTGACAGACGATCTCTCTGGCCGCCCCCACGTCGCTCATCACCACCGGCACCCCGCAGGCCTGCGCTTCCAGCACGCAAAGCGGCATCCCCTCTGCCAGCGAGGGGAGGCAGAAGAGATCCAGCCCCTGATAGAAGCGCGGCATGTTTTCGACCAGCCCCAAAAAATGGACCCGATGGGCGATCCCCAGCTGCTGACACTGTTGTTGCAACGCATTTTGCAAACTGCCGACCCCTGCCAACGCAAGATGCACCTCTTCCGGCAGGGTGCGGATCGCCTCCAGCAGCAAGGTGTGACCCTTGACCGACTCAAGGCGGGCGGCGCAGCCAATCAACCTGACCCCTTGTGGCAGCCCCATATCCTGACGGGCGAGGGCGGCAGCGCCCGGGGCAAAGCGCCGCTCATCAATGCCGTTGGGGATCACGGTTGGCGACAGCTGGCCCAGCTTGGCCAGCAGCTGGTTGGCTACCGGCGCGGCATCGGCCACCAGAATGGGTTTGAAGGCGCGCAGCCCCCACAGGGCCAGCGTGCGCTGATGGGGATCATCGAGATACCAGGCATCGTGCTCTGTGTGGATCAGGGTGGGCACCTGGGCCAGGCGACTGGCCAGCCCGCCATAGAGCATGGGCCCAAGATGGTGGGTATGTACCGCGATGGGCTTGAGTTGGCGCAGCAGTCGGGTGAGCCGCCAGAGGGTCGCAAGCGACCAGCCAGCGGGCTTTTCCAGACAGTGAATATTGCCTGCGAAGGGATGCAGGGCGGGCCATGCCCTTAGCACATCCCCTTTGCACCCTTCGAGAGAGATGATATGCACCGGTTGCTCGGCCGGGCTCGCCTGCGTGAGGTTGAGCACCATGGTCTCCAGCCCGCCCGGCTGCAGGTGCTGCACTATTTGAACGATGGCGCTCCCGCGGGGATGGGGTTTGTGCGACGGGGTTGATGACAACATGGTTCGCGCTCCGGCAAGGGAAGGGGTGACACCCCGGATAGCGGGAGAATGCGAATCTTGTACCACTCTTGCGATCTGCCCACAGAGGCGATCAGCTCCTCTGGTGGCACTGCCTTTGCATCGTGCGGGGGAGGGCTTTTCTCAGGGAGTGATGCCATGCCTGTCCAGTTCTATTACAACCTCTACATCATTCTCTTTGCCGCCTGGCGCCGTCGCTATCTGCTGGTGATCCCGGTACTGGTGATGCCGCTGGTGGGCGTGACGGTCGGCCTGCTCACCCCCAAGGAGTATGAGAGCCGCACCACCTTTATGGTGCCGCAAGATGCCAACCAGACCCCGACCCTCAAGGATCTGATCACTCAGGAGAGTCTCAAGGATCGCTTTGCGGTGCTTGAAGCCCTGCTGCGCAGCCGCTATGTGCTGGACGGGGTGGCGCGGGATCGCGGTCTGGTCAATGACGAGACCCCCCCAGCTCAGCGCGATGCCATCATGGACTGGCTCTCGAGTGCCGTCTCGCTGCGGCTGATCGGCGATGAGGTGATCGAGATAAAGGTCAAAGCGGATTCGGCGGCCAACAGCGCCGGGCTGCTCGAAGCCATTTCACGGCGCTTTTTCTTCAACCTGCTCAGCAAGGGGCGCCAGTCGGCGGAGTCGTCCGAACGTTTTCTGCAAAGCCAGCTCGACAGCCGCCGCAGCGAACTGCAAGCGGCCGAGCAGCTGCTCGCCGATTTTAAACGGGAGCATGCCAGCGCCTTGCCCCAGCAGCAGAGTACCAACGTCGCCCGTCTTTATGGCTTGCAGGAGCGTTATGCCGAGAGCCTGATCACCCTGCAGCAGGCCAAGGCACGGGTCGATCAGCTATCGCTGGGGCAAGAGAGCCAGCTGGCCCGCCAACTGGATGAGAAGCTGCAGCTGATGCGCACCGAGCTGGTGTTGCTGCGGGCCCGCTACAGCGACGAGCACAGCAAGGTTCAGAGCCTGCGCTATCAGATTGATCAGTTGCAGCAGGAGTTCGAGCAGCTCAAATCCCAGCCGGATATGGCCCGCGGGCCCGAGTGGCAACTGGCCCAGACGCAGTTGACGGAGGCAGAGCAAAACGCCGCCGGCCTGAAGAGCCAGCTGGATGGGCTGGACAAGGTGGTCGACTCCCAGGGCGATACCGAGCGCCAGCTCGCCGAGCTGGAGCGGGATCTGGCGGTCAAGCGCACCCTCTATCAGGATTTGCTGCTGCGTTATGAGAAGGCCAAGGTGACCGGCGATCTGGGCAACTTCGAGCAGGGGGAGCGGATCAAAGTGATCGACAAACCCTTTGCCCCCAGCAAGCCGAGCAACTACCCGCTCTGGCTGTTTCTGCTGGCGGGTATTGTTGGCGGACTGGGGCTCGGCTGCGGTCTGGCGCTGGTGGCCGAACTGGCGGATGCCAGCCTGCGCCGCTCCGATCAGCTGGCTGCCCTGGTCAAGGCGCCGGTGCTAAGCCGCATTCCCTACTGCGAGCCAGTGCCGGACTATCCATCCCATAGTGATCAGGCGCTGGATGGGCAGGTGCTGCCCATGTCACCAGAGCCGGGGTGATTGCCGTAAAAGCGGGCTATCAGCCTGAATCTGGATATTTCTGAAAAGGCCTTGTGATAAGGCCTTTTTTATATCGTACAGATGGCGGAGTAAAAATTGCGGTAAACCTCTAGAAGAGGATAGAAGCTGCATTTTCTATTTCCGTTTCTTGACTGTAGTTTTACCTAATGTTAAAAGTGGAGCCGCCCAATGCTATTAATAATTTACTTATAAGCTGAGGGCAGGTTAGTAATACAGCTACTTTAAAACGATTTTATTGGTTTGGATGACGAGTTATATGGCTAGTTTATATGAGATGCGTTAACAATGCGTTAATGGTTTCTGTCGTGTAATTACTATATTCCTTATTTTATTTCATTTAAAACTTATCATGTATGTTAGGGGTTAATATAGTGTCGAGTGAGAAGGAAACCCTCGGAAGGTTATATTTATGGCAAGTAGCACTTAATAGAATTAGTGATCTTTTAGCACTGAAACTACGGGTTGACCGTTTCTGTAACTCTGGAAGACCACAGAACATTACCCTATTGTATGATGAAGATCGTGCAAGGTTAAAAATTGGCTTACGTCTGGAAGGTGCTGAGTTAGATAACTTTGAAGATAAGCATGGTTCTCTATTTCCAGATATTCATGACATTCACCTGATTGGCGAATTAATAACCGAAGAAATAATAATTAAGTTCTGTACTATTTTTAACGATGGTTATGGGAAGGTTGGTGTTATTTCTGGTAATAAGAAATCATTTTGGGAACCTATTGTCGATAATGTGATTGCAGATGCATTTGCGGGAGATGTACGAGAAAGCTTTTACCAGTTTATTGAGCAAGCTAAAGCATATCGTAACCAGCAGGGAGCACACTTTGATCAACAAAATTTCTATGTAAAACATGGTGATAAAAAATCTGATGAAAATGGGCTTATATCTCATGTTGGTTGGAGTAGTGCCTTGCTTAGTTTTAACTGGGACTTTGTAGCTGAAACCATTCCTAAGTTCAAAGAATCTTTAAATAGTTATGTTAGAAAATTACAGCAACAAGCTAATATTATTTAGTGAAAGGAAATAAAAACATATGACAAGCACGTGAAGGGGTAAATAGCTTGGCTGAGCTCACGCTTTGTTCAAGTCGTAGGTTCAATTATCCCCGGTAGGCGTAATCGGGCGCTCGCGGTGACGCTCGCCGCTCATATGGCAAGTACGTCCTGACCGGTGCCAGTCGAAAGTGAGTTTTTTGGGGGGAGACGTGGCAAGATGGGAGCGAGTTAAATAAATATATTACAGAAAGGCCGCGAACGTCCGATTACGCTTCGCTAATCGAACCTACGCCTCTAGGAAATAAGTTGCTAAGAAATATAAATCGTCAGAAGGCATGTAATGGTAAAATAAATCAGGGAGCAATAGCTCCCTAATCGCGACACACGGGGTGATAAATCAGCCAATGGCGGGTGCCAGTTGCCCGTTGGCGGGCTGCAGGCGTCCTTGGTAACGGCGCTGATAGCGCCAGGCCAGCAGTAACGGCATCCCGAGCAGCAGCTGGGCGGCCAGCGGGATCTCCTCGATGGGGGCGGCCAGTGCACCTTCCGGAATAATTCCCCCCTCAATTTCGGCCGCCAGTTTGAGCTCCAGCGCATTGCCAAAGTCGGCGAAGGTGGTGGCATTGATAACAAACGCATCCTGACCGCCCGCCACGTTCTCCACATACCACTCTTGTAGCACCCCATCGGCATAGTCCTGACCTATGGTGATGCCGTTGATGGTGTCGATGCCGGAGGCGAGCAGTTGATCCCGCACGGTGGAGGTATCCAGCCCGTTGTTCTGGATACCGTCACCTGACACATCCATCACCTGGCGGGCGGCGGTGTAGTTGTTGGTATCAAACTGCTGGGCACCAAAGGCCATGGCCGAACCGGGGGCCGTCATCCCCGCATAGGGGCGGACCAGGGCATCCAGGGTGGCGGCGAAGTTGTTGATGGAGGTCATGTCGTAGAGGTGGAACCAGTCGGTCATCAGACTTTGCTGGTTGCTGCTGCTCCACATGATCATCTGTACGGCGATGGACCCGAGTTTGCCACCACTGGTGTCGAGGATGGCGCTTTGTACATCCTGACTGTAAAAGGCGTCCACATACCCCTGTAATTGCAGATTGAATTCCGATGAACTGACGCTGCCCGACACATCCATCAGCAGTTGCAGTTCGGTATCGACTTCGGTCAAGGCGTATGCGGGGGAGGTTACCAACAACATCCCCACCAGCCCTGCCAACGGTTTGAGTTTCATTGCTCACTCCTTCTCCCTGGCGCTAGTGCCAGCAGGGGGAATGAATAAAGCGTGCCAGCTTTGTTGCATCCTCTGACTTGGCTTGGTCCGGGTGAGAGCGGGCAGGCATGGAACTTGCGACAGGGGTCAAAAGCGCTGATAACCGGCAGGAGTTGCGATGGAGATCCGTCCCTGGCAGTGGGCACCCAACTGGCTGCTACTTGGTTTGGCCAATCAGTGGGGCATGGTGTGGCTCAATATGGGCCACTTCAACCTGCTGGTGGTGTTGCTGATTGCTATCTGGTGGCAAATTGCATCGCGGGTTGCACCGAGCTGGCGCCCGCATCCACTGGCGCTCGCCCTCTTTATCCTGCTGATCCTGATCCCCAGCGCCAGTTGCAAGGCGCTGGCTTGTCTGTTGCTGGTGGCCTCGCTATGGCGCCGTCATCAGAGTGGCGATGAGCGGGCGGTGTTGCAGATTGTGCTCGCCTTTACCGTGGCAGTGTTGTGGGGGCAACAGGTGTTTGCGTTGCTCTCCGGCCCTGTGCTGGCCCTCGATGCCTGGGGGGTAGGCCAGTGGTTGCAACTGCTGGGCTGGGAGACTCGCCTTGATGGCAATCGCATCGAGCGGTTGGGGGGCCATGCGCTGATCGTGCTCAAGGGGTGCTCCTCGTTTTCTCAACTCTATCTGGTGGTGCTCTCCTGGCTGGTCTCTTGCTGCTGGCTGGCGCCGGAGCGCCCACTCTACCGGCAGTGGCCCATGTTGCTGCTGGTTTGTCTGCTCTATATCGGGGCCAATCAGCTGCGGTTGGTGCTGATGAGCCTGGATCTGCGCTGGTATGGCTGGCTGCATACCGGCTCGCTGGCCCAGCTCTACCAGTGGGCCATTATGTTGCTGGTGATGACCATCCTCTTTATCCGGGGGCGCCGTGATGCGTCTGTCTAGGGGATATCTGTTGCTGTTGCTGGTGGCGCTGCTCAGTGCTGCCGCCATGGGCTGGCGTTATCAGAACCGGGCAGTTAACGAGGGGGCCAAGCCCATGCTAATGGAGCTGGTCCAGTTGGGATGGCGCTTGCGGGTGGCTACGCCTGTATTGGGCGGCACCTATGTCAGCTATCAGCTGGCCCATCCCCGCTGTGACGGCCTGCTGCAGGCCATGCTGGTGGCGCCGGATCGGGAGGCGATGTCAGTGACGCTGGCGAGTGAAGGGATGAGTCAGGGGGTGATGTTTTTAGGCGAGTTGCACCAGAGCCCGCCGCTGCTCTCGTACCGTCTTACCCAGGGTTGGCGCAAGTTGTGGGGGCTGACCCCTTATCCCCTCTATCGGGTGGCCTTGCCGTCCACCTGCCTCGGCCTTATTGCGCCGCCGCTGGGGTGACCGACCCCGATTCACCGTTTGGCAGAATGCGGATCAGCAAGGTATTGGGGGCCAGCATGGGGTCATAGCGGGGCTCCAGTTCAATGGCGCGAGCTCCCAGCAAGCGGGTGAGTGCGGTCAGCCGCACGCTCGCCATCCGCGCACTCTCCAGCATGTCGGTTTGCAGCCCGGGGCCGCTTACCAGCGCAATTCGGGCCGGATCCTTGCGTCCCAAAAACTGATGCAGCAGCTGCTCCTGATCCGCTGGCAGCTGCGTCTCTGCTTGCTGGTACTGCAGTTGCAGCTGGGGCTGTTCGGCCATTTGTTGTTCCCGCAACTGGTTGAGGATCGGCAGGGTCTCATTGACCGGCTCCTGACGGGCGCAACCGGTGAGGATCAGCAGCGGCAGCATCAGGGGCAACAGGCGGCGCAGGGCGCAGTCTTTGGCTGTGGAGCGGGGAGTCTGGTTGGCCATACGCAGTCACTTCAGGAGGATGAGTTGGCACCAGTTTGCAATGTTTTCAATCCCTTGGCCAGTTGTTCAATCTCGCGGCGCCACTGGATCCAGGCGGCAGAGGGCAGTTGCTCTGCCTCCTGCCAGCGGGTCGGCAGCTGATCGCGCAGGCGCTCCAGCAGCAGGGCGGCCTCCACCTGATAGCGGGCCTCCTGCTCCAGCCAGGCGAGCCAGCGCAGATCCTCGATGGCTTGCTGCAACAGCAACAGATCGTGGGAGAGGCGGTGCGCCTCGCAGGCTTGCGGGCCGAGCAGCATAAAGTCGCTCTCCCGCCCGTCGGTGGGGTCATAGGGCAGGGCGGTGGGCATGCGACCATGCCACTGCAAATAGCCCTCGGCGCCGCTTTGCCACAGATAGAACCCGGCGGCTCTCGGGGTGCCCAGATTGTAAAACCAGGGGGTGACCTTGTGCTGGCGCACCCGGGCTACATCGGCCTTGTCGGCGCCAAAACCTGCGTTGATCAGGGCAATCTCCACCTCTGCCAACAGACCAACCTGACCCGGGTGGTTGAAGTGGCCCGCACGGATCACCGCCGGATCCCGCCGTTTCATCTCCCGCGCCATGGTGGTGATGGTGGGCAGGGTGGCGAGATCCGGCTCATCAAACAGGCTCCATGCCAGCGGGGGCAAGCCGCTGGCGGTCAGCCCCTGTTGCCGCGCCTGCCACTGTTCGAGCTGGCTGGCAGGGTCGCCCCCCCAGCGTTTGAGCGGGGTATAGGCCAGCAGGGGCGGCACAAAGCCGAGCCCGGCCGCTTCTCCCATGATCTCCCGCATCCCCGCTTCATCCTGTGGCAGGGCAGGCGAGAGGCCGCTGATCCCGAGCTTGGCGAGCCGCTGTAGATCGCAGCGACTGGCCTCGGCGATCTGCTCTTTTAACGCTTCGGGATTGGGGCTCAGCCAATTCAGATAAGGGGGCGCTTCGACATAGATGCCGACCGGCTTGCTGGCCGCGGGCAGAGTCAGCGGCAGCACCTCGATAGTCAGTGGCAGCTGCACCAGTTGCTGTTGGCTGAGCAGCTGAATATTGCCCAGATAGTGACCCGCAGGCGCATCGCGGGGGACGGTGATCTGGAGCACCAGACGCCGTGGCACGTCTGCCAGCAGGGTGAGCCCGGCGATCCCCTCGACCAGCTCCTGGTCCGAGGGGGCCAGCAGGGTGCCGCTCGCCTGCGGGCGAACCAGATGCCACTTGCCGTAATAGGGGGTCAGCGCCAGTGGCGATCCTGCCTGCACGGGGGGCTGGATCACCAGCAATGGGGTCGGATCGTCGGTGGCGGCGTGGATGGCAAACTCCAGCAACAGCTGGCTGCCACGGGCGGCCAGCACCGGTTGTGAAGCCTGCTGCAACGCATCGGCCGCGGATAGCGGGGCGATCTGCAGGGTTGGGGCGGCATCCGTAATCGGCGTGAGGCTCAGTTGCTGCGAAGCTGGGGCTGGGGAATAGGGGGCCAGAGTCCACTTTTCCAAAAACAGCTGGCGCTGCTTGGTCAGCACGCTTGCGGTAGCGTCGGCCAATACGGCGAGATCATTTCCACTATTCGGGAGCGCCTCTTTGCTGGTGGGGGCCGGATAGGGGGCAAGCAGCAGCCCTGCCAGGTATTTGGCATCCGGTGAGTGACCCACCAATGTGAGAGTGAGCGGGCCGCCGGGGTGGTTCAGGGTGACATGAACCGGGCCGCCCTGTCGTGCCCCGAACAGTTGCCAGGGATCCGGATTTGGCAGTGCCTCGCGAGATTGCCCCGCGAGATAGCGCTGCGTTAGCCACTCCTGCGGTTGCCACTGCTCGGCCCAGATGGGCTCGCCATTGACCAGCACGCTGCGCTCGAAGGGGTGGGGCAGGTACTCCCACTCGCCGGGGTCATCCAGCCAGAGGGTGAGCTGGTAGCGCCCCTTGGCGACCTCCAGCCGTACGCCATCAAGATTGCGCAGCCCATCGCGAACCAGGGCATCGCCGGAGGGGCGCAAGATGGGGGTGGGATGGCCAATCAGCCGGGGATCTCCCGGACTCAGGGCCTCAAAGCCGGTAAATCGGGGCACGGCGGCCGCCCCCAGATCCAGCGCAATGGTGCCCTCAGGCAGGGTCAGACCGGGCTCCCAGTACCAGCGGTGAATGGTCAGCGAGGGGGCGTTATCGGCCATAAAGAGATAGAGCTTGGTGAGTTTGTCGAGCGCCAGCGCTCTGGGCTGGCTGGTGCGCCACTCGCTCAAGGCAAAGCGCTGGGTGAAGGGGCCGGGGGCGACAATCCGCTCCAGATTGACCCGGCTGCGGTAGTTGACCGAGGCCTCATCGTCGATACGCAGGATCAGGGTTTGCGGGCGGGCGCTGGGGTTATGGCCCTCGATCACCAGTTCATCATCGCTGCCTATTGGCCAGTTGTGGGTGCTCAGATCGAGCCGCTGGGGTGTCTGGTTACCTGTCATGGACAGCGGAGTCAGCCCCTCCAGCCGGGTGGTGGCCATTGCTGCATGGCAGCAGAGTAGGATAACCAGCCAGAGCCCTCTGCTCATCCGGCCAGCCCCTTCAACCAGTTGTTCAGCTCGGCAGCCTTGTGATCCCAGCTTTGCAGGGCCACCTGCTGCTGGCGAGTGTGACGCCCTTCGCTGCGGGTGAGCCCCTCCCAGCCACTCTCCTGAAACCAGCCCGGATTGGGTTGATCAAAGGCGGCCCGGTTGATGGCCTGGGCCAGGCTCTCCCCATCGTGGGGGAGCTGGATCTGATCCCGATAGCCATCGAGGGCCGGAAAGTCGGTGCTGACGATGGGTCGTCCTGCGGCCAGATACTCGCGCAATTTCAATGGATTGCAGGCACGGATCTGGGCGTTGTCGACAAAGGGCAGCAGGCTCACCTGCCAGTGCTGGGCATAGGCCGCCAGCGTGTGGTGGGGACGGGGCCCCAGCAGATGGATATTGGGGAGCCCCTTGAGGGGGGAGATATCGGTCTGGACCGGGCCAATCAGCACCAGATCCCAATGGGGCAGGGCGGTCGCCGTCTCTGCCAGCAGGGGGATATCAATCCAGTCGCTCAGGCTGCCGTAAAATCCGGCAATGGGGCGGCCGGAGGGGAGATCTGCCGGGCGCTCTCTGGGGGGCATAAACAGCTCGAGATCCACCCCGTGGCTGAGGAGCCGGGTTTTATGGGGGGGAAAGCGGCTGGCCAGCGCGGGGCTGGCGGCCAGAATGAGATCCGCTTTTTCCACTAGTCGGGCTTCGCAGTGGGCAATGGCCTGATGATCCACCCCCGCCAGCGCCGAGAAGTCATCGCCGCAGTAGTAGATCACCGCCCGCTCTTCGAGCTTGCCAATCAGATCGACGGCGCTGGGCAGGGAGATCCAGAGCAGGGGGCGATCCAGCTCGGGCAACTGGCGCCGGATCTGCGCCGCCAGCCAGTGGCCATTGATCTTGCCCGCCAGACGACTGCCCGGCAGCGGCAAGGCGAGCGGCGGCAGTACCTGGGGGCTGCTGACCTCTGATGGCGCAACCGACTGGCCGCCAGCATGGCGCGCGCCGCGCAGCACGGCCCCCAGTTTGCGGACGATACGGGTGAGATCATGAAGGGTAAAACGGGGGCAGCGCATGCCGATGGAGTTGACCCAGAGCACCTGATAATCGGGCAACAGACGCTTGATCAGGTGTTGGGTGCTGGAGGGGTGCTGGCCCCAATCCTCTCCCAATACCACCAGTTGCGGCAGTGAGTTTGGTTTCATGCAAAGGTCTCCGAAGCGTGTGCGGGGTCGCTGTGATCTTGTGGCTGCAACGGGCGCAGTACGGTGGCCGGTACACCCGCTGCCAGCACACCTGCGGGCAGATCCCGAGTGACGACGCTGCCTGCGGCGACAATGGTACCGGCGCCTATGGTGACACCGGCCATCACCATCACCCCGGTGCCAAGCCAGACATCCTGCTCCAGCACAATGGCCCCCACCTGTTCATCGCGATCCGGCAGGCCCCGGGCGCGATCGCGGGCGTTGATCGGGTGCCCCGGGTAGCCCGCCAGAAAGGCACGGCCAGCAATTCTGACGTTATCCCCCAGCACTATCTTGCTGCCCACCGCCAGGGTGGTTTGCCAGCCAATCCCGACATTGCGGCCAATCACCAGCCTTGGTGTCTGGCTCGATGCCCGGCCGCTGATGGTCATGGCGGCGCTGAGGCGGCAGTCGGCACCAATTTCGATGGTGACCGGACCGCTGATATAGGGGATGCCACCATAGAGATAGAGGCGCGGGGCGGGGGCCGTCAGGCGAGATTGAAACAAGGGGGTCCACCAGAGGGTGCGGGTCAGGGTCGCCAGCGCGTTGCTGCCGAGCAGATAGAGCCGATAAAGCAGCCGGTGCAGGGGAGGGATCACGGGGAATGACCAGTGGCGGGCACTTTTGGCCAGTCGCCATACCCGGCGAGCCAGTGGCGTTTCCCCCTGTTTGGCCCAGCTTTTCATCCGGTGCAGGTTGATGGTGTTCATGGCGACCTCTCCCTCTGGTGCAGTCCGTTGCTCGCTAAGCAGAAAGCAGGGATCGGGCCAACAGGACGGCCCCAGCTAGATCGGGCCAAATGGGGATAAGAGGAGAGTCAGATTGCGCCGGTCGGTGCAATTTGCAGCCCGCGTTGTGCAAAACGCAAATGCCAGTCTCATTCTGGGCTTGTTCAGGCCGGTTAAGCCGCGCAGAGGAGCAATCGTCTCTGGGCTGGAGTGAGTGGCGTGGGCTTTGCATTAGCGGTAGCTGACCCGGAGCAGGATGCTTCCGGTGGCTGGGAGGCCCTATGAAACTTGGTGTGAACCAGATTGCCATGCTCTATTACGCCGGCGGCTTGCTCCTGATGAAGGGGATCTCCCTGCTGATGCTGCCGGTGTTGACCCATCAGCTGCTGCCTCGTGAATACGGCCAGCTGGAGGTGCTGCTGACCCTCATCAATCTGGGTTCCCTTATTTTGGGCTTCGGGCTGGTGGATGCCCTCTACCGCTTTGCCGGATTGGCGAAAGATGAGCAGGAGCGCCAGCAGGTGGTGGCCCGCATGTTTGGTCTGGTCTGGCTGATCGCCCTGGGCAGTCTGGTGCTGCTCTGGCTGCTGGCGCCTTTGGTGCAAGCCTGGCTGCCGGTGGAAACCCGCCTTGCGGATGTGCGCTGGGTGCTCTGCGCCCTGCCGTTTGAAGGGGTGATCGGCGTGCCGCTGGCATGGCTGCGGATGCGCAATCAGGCGCGGTTCTTTTTCGTGGCGACCGCAGGCAAGGCGGTGATCCAGTCGGTGCTGACCGGCTGGTGGCTCTGGCTCGGTTGGGGCGTGAGCGGGGTACTGGCCTCCGGCACCCTGACCTGCGTTGCACTGGCGCTGCTGCTGAGCCTCTGGCAGTGGCGAGATAGCGGGATCCGCTTTGACTGGCAGCACTATCGGCCGCTGCTGCGCTATGGATTGCCCCTGGTGGTGAGCGGGCTGGCAGGCTTTGCCCTGAGCGGACTGGATCGCTGGTTGCTGGCCGATGTGGTGGGGGAGGCGCTGCTTGCCTACTACGCCGTTGCGGGCAAGCTCGCGCTGGCGGTGGGGTTGTTGCTGCAACCCTTTGCTCTCTGGTGGTATCCCCGCCGTTTCATGCTGCTGCGCGAGCCGGATGGACTGCGACTCAATGCCCACTACAGCGTGATGGGGTCGGTGTTGGGGTTTGTTACCGCGGGGATTGTCGGGCTCACCGCCCCCTTGCTTATTCGCTGGCTGACCCCGGAGAGCTATCACGGGGCGATCGCCTATATTCCGCTGCTGGTGCTGGGCATGGCGGTGCGCAATGTCTCGGACTTGCTCAATGTCGGCTGCTTTAGCGGCGAGAAGAGCAATGCCCAGATGGTGATCAATCTGGGCTGCAGCGCCCTTGGGGTGGCAGGCTTTCTGCTCGCCATCCCCCCCTTCGGGGTCGCCGGGGTGATCTGGACCCTGCTGCTGGTCTATCTGGTACGGGCGCTGGCCTTTTATCTGGTGAGCCAGCGGTTGCTGCCGCTGCCGTATCGCCTCTCGACCCTCTGGGCCAGTTCCCTCGGGGCGCTGGCCATGGTCTGGCTCGGCCAATGGTGGGCAGGATCATGGCTCGTCTAACGCCAGCCATCTGGGCAAGCGCCATCTGTCTGGTGCTGGCTCTACTCTGGTGGCGGCTGCCCCATCCCTTGCTGCTGCCGGTGCTCGGCCTTGCCATTCCCGCCATCTGGTTTGCCCTGCGCTGGCCCTTCTTGATGGTGCTGGGATTTGTCACCTTCTCCTTCTTTCGGCTGCATGAGGTGTTCCCCCAGCTCTATCCCCTCAAGATCCCGCTGCTCTTCTCGCTGGCCGCCATCGGCGCGCTGGTCTGGCACATTTTGCTGACCGGCCGGATCAAGCCCTACTGGAGTCCAGCGCTGAGCTGGCTGACGGCATTCTTTGTGATGGTCTCCATCGGTGTGCTGTTTGCCAGTAACCGGGGTGAGGCGATCGCCACCTGGACCGGCAGCTACAGCAAGATCTATCTGATGACCCTGGCCACCGCCTGGCTGGTGCGCACACCGGGGGATTTTGCGCTGGCGGTGCGCACCTTCGTGGTAGCGGGCTGTCTGGTGGCGCTGGTGGCCCTCTACAACAAGGCGAGCGGGATTGGGCTGGTGGAGGGGACCCGGGTGACCATAGGGCGCGAGCTGGGCTCTGTGCTGGGGGATCCCAACGATCTGGCGCTGGTGCTGCTCTTTCCTGCCGGCTTTTCGCTGAGTTTGCTGCTCAATCAGGGCAATGGGGTGGGGGGGCGTTTACTGGGGGGGCTCGGCTTTGCGCTGACTGCGGCCGCCATTATCGCCACTCAGAGCCGCGGCGGCTTGCTTGGCGTGTGTGCGGTCAGCGGCCTGTTTGCCTGGCAGCGGGTGAAGTCGAAAACCCTGTTGATCTCGATGGGGATGGTCGCGCTGGTGGTGCTGTTTGCCGCCGCAGGGATCAGTGACCGGGCATCTGGCGGCGCCGCCGAGAGCGGGGTCGATGCCTCGGCCATGGGGCGGATCTACGCCTGGCAAGCGGCCTGGGGCATGGCGCTGGGCCATCCGCTGGTGGGGGTGGGCTTGTCCAATTTTTATTACAACTACTTCTTCTACAGCCCCCATTGGGATGGACTCAATCATGCGGTGCACTCCACCTGGTTCGGGGTGCTGGCTGAAACCGGCTTTGTCGGGTTGGCGCTGTTTATCGGCATGGTGACGGTGACCCTGCGCAGTGGCTGGCGTTGCCAGCTTGCTGGCATGCCTCCTGCAGTGATCACGGCGATGCAGGGGGTGATGGCCAGCATGGTGGGGTTTGTGATTTCGGGATCCTTCCTGACCCAGGGGTTTACCTGGCCCATCTATCTGGAATTGGCGCTGGCCGTCGCCGCCATCAAGTACGTGCAGCAGTCGGCCACAGAGGTGAAGGCCACCGCTGAGGATCATCAGGAGGCAACCCGGTTGCCGGCAGTGCCACCCAAGGGAGCAAGAGGATGAACGCAACCCCTGTTTTGCTGGTTCACTACGGAGAGGACTGGATCCGCGGCAGCGAACGCTGCCTGCTGGATCTGCTGGCCCACCTCGATCGCAGCCGGTTTACGCCCCTGCTCTGGTGCAATAGCCCGGCTCTGGCGGCAGAGGCGGCCACCCTCGGGGTAGAAACCATGGTCGAGCCGTTCAGCCTGCTGCTGGGATGGCAGGCGCCCCGCTTTGATCTTGCGGCCCATCGGCGCCTCTCCCGGCGAGCCAGAGAGCTCATCACCGAGCGGCAGATTGGGCTGGTGCATGCCAACAGCGCGGCCCCTTGTCAGTGGCTGGTTGGGGTCTGTCGAGTGTTGCAGGTGCCGCTGGTGTGCCACCTCCATGCCCGTTACCAGCCCAGAGACAGATTCAGCCTGCGGGTTCATCAGGCAAGCGTGCTGATCGGGGTGAGCGAGCCGGTGTTGACCGGTTGGCGCCAGGATGGCTGCACGGCCGAGCGGTTGATCCGGATACCCAACGGGGTGGATGCAGCTCGCCTGAATGGCGGTGCTCACTGGCCGGTCGTCGGCATGCTGGGCTTGCCCCCGGGGGATATGATCATCGCAACCGTCGGCTCATTGATCAAACGCAAGGGGATTGATCTGCTGATCCGCTCGCTGGCTGCCCTGATGGCATCGGGGGAGGAGGCCCAATTGCTGGTCATTGGCAGCGGCCCGGAGCGGGAAGCACTGATGGCGTTGGCTGTCGAGCTCGGGGTGGCCGAGCGTGTCCACTTTCTTGGCGAGCGGCCGGACAGTGCCGCTATCTTGCGAGGCGGGGTGGATCTGCTGGTCTCCGGAGCCCGTGAGGAGGTGTTTGGTCTGACGTTGGCGGAGGCGGGCATGTTGGGGCTCCCGGTCAGTGCCTATCGAGTGGGCGGCATCCCCGAAGTGGTGGAGGAGGGGGTGACCGGCTTGTTGGCAACCCCGGGGGAGTGGGCCGAGATGGCTGATCACTGGCGGCAATTGAGCAATCCGCAGCGCCGATGTGAAATGGGGCGGGCCGCTCAGCTGCGTGCCGCGCAGTTGTTCACGGTGGCGCGCTACGTTGACGGGGTCACGGCGGTGTGGGACGCCGCGCTGGCTGGTCGTTGGCACGCAACGGCCCCCACAACCTTCCGACCACTCATTCATTGGGCGGGGCAACGACTCCTTGCCAGAGGTCGCAATATGCTGGCGAGTGGGATGGCAAAAGTGGCGCAAAAAGTGCAGTTGGGGTTTGGCCGCCGCAAGGTACCAGAGTAAGGGAGCAGCAAGATGAGCATGCAAACTGAGCCGGTGTTTGGAAAGGTCATCGTCGTGGATCCCATCCCGTTTCGCGGTGGCTCCAAGGTTGCGACCGAAGTGCTGCTCGATGAGTTGGCCAAACGGATGCCCGGGCTCACATGCCATGTGCTGACCCTAGATCCCGACTCCTGGTCCCGTTGTCAGCATCATCCTCTTTGGCTGCCCCACATATTGAAGGGGCGGGAGTCCGGCATCGGCTATCTGCTCAAACAGGGGTGGCAGACCTTGCTGATCCTCTGGCTGGTGTTGCGATTGGGGGAGGTGAAGTGCCTGGTGGCGGCGTCCGGGCCGGGGGTGGATCTCTGCTGTTACTGGGCGGCCCGCTGGTTGCGGTGCCGGGTGGTTCAGCTGATCCATGGCCCTGTGGGGTGCTCGGGGCTCTCTGCCAGGGCATTGCAACGGGCGAGTTTTGTATTTTATCTCGAATCAACCCGCAGCTCCCTGGCGGCATTGCTGGCCCGGCTTGGCGAGACCGAGTTCCCGTCACACTGGCAGCCATTTACCAACGGCTTGAGCGAGATTGATTGGCCCAAAGCGACCCTGGGGGGGCCTCGTATTTTATGGGCTGCTTCGTTGCTGCGCTGGAAGGGGCTGGAGACCATGCTGGCCGCCCATCAGATGATCCCTGACGCTCGCCCCGAGCTGATGGTGTGCTATCTGCAGCCCAAGGGCACGCTGCAACCCTGCAGCCAGCCTCAGCCACAGCTGCCAGACACGCACTGGTATGCCAACCCCGCCAATCTTGACGAGATCCGATCTCAATGCGGCATTTTTGTCTCCACCAGTCATCAGGAACCGTTTGGTCTCTCCATTCTGGAGTCCATGGCGGCAGGATTATGCGTAGTGATCCCGGCCGATGGCGCCTGGTGGGATCGACACCTCACCGATGACGTGAATTGCCGTAAATATCAGCCAAACGATCCCGGCGATCTGGCGCGGGTGCTGGCCAACCTCAATGCCATGCCCGACGTGATCAAGCGACTTGGCCATCATGCCCGCCTGCATGCCATGGTCCATTACAACGCGGCAGATACCTATCAAAGCACACTGGATCAGTGGGAAGGTATGTTGCGATGGGATGCGTTGAGCCTTGCCGTGCATGGTTAGCGCACAGTGGTTCCCCGTGGGGAGGATGGGGGTGTATGAGGGACTTATGGGCAAACTGGTTGCGGAAGGCTGGGTGACTCCGCCACTCTGATGCAGTTACGGCCGGATGATTTGGCGGTGTAGAGCGCAGCATCAGCCAGTTTTACCAGTTCAGATGGCAGCCAGTGACTCGATGGTCTGAGGCAGGCAACACCCATGCTAACGGTCACCAGACCGGTGGCATTTTGTGCGTGTGGCTGCGCGAGTGCAAAAATCAGCCGCTGGATATGTTGGGCTATTTCATAGGCGGATTGACGCTCGACATGTGGCAACAGGATGACAAATTCCTCTCCCCCGTAGCGGGCCACCAACTCCCCCGAGCGGCGCCCGGATTGCGCCAGGGTATGGGCCAGCAATCGAAGGCACTCGTCACCGGCAACGTGGCCATAGAGGTCGTTGAACTGCTTGAAATGATCGATGTCGAGCATGATGAGCGCAATCGGCATCTCTGTCTGAATACAGTGCTCCCAGGCCTGGTTCAATGAGTTGTCGAACAGACGACGGTTGCCGATATTGGTTAGCCCGTCGGTATTGCTGAGCGCTTCCAGTTTCCGGTTCGCTTCCGCCAGCTCCTTGGTTCTGAGCTCGATAATGAGCTCCAGCTCATGTTGGCGCTCCTCCAGACTGGTCATCGGGTAAATTTCGCTTTCCCGAGCCGCACTGTAAGGGATGGAGATACTGCTGTGAGCAATTTCCCACGCCATGGCTTCGTGTCGAAAAATCAATACCAGTCTGGCGGTTCTGCGGGAGAGGATAGGTTCTGATTTCGGTAGATGGATATGGAAGAAGGCGGTGACAGCCACCACATCAGCGGCCAGATCTTGCAGGGTTACATCGAGTATTTCCAGGCGGATCCTGCCCGGGATCTGGGCAAAATCGCGGCGGGTTATCCGGATCCACTCATCTTTATCGGTAACCAGAACATCACTGCTGCCGGCAAAACCGCTGAAATTGTCGCTAAACAGCGTTGTGAGCCGATCATCCCGTGATGAATACAGCTCGATGTACTCATCAAACAGTGAGCGGATCAACGGTTCCCGTTCAGTGGTCATTGCGCTGGGCCCATGTGAAGTAGTCACGTTTTTCAAATGTTCGATTGAACTATAGTCAATTATGTCATTTTAATTTGCTATCTATTTTGATTTTTCTCGTTTTTTTGTTCGATTACCGTTATTGGCAAGTGCCGTAAGGTCAGTCAGAACAAGGTACCATGGAGAGGATTAGCATGGCTGTCCGGTGCATATCCTCCTCATCTCTATTACGCATCGGGGTGACCACCGGTGACAAGACGGCGGGTCTGCATGCAGATCCCCAGACTGCAGGCATCAGGTAACCCAGAGTGCCTCGCGGCGATCAATGGCTGGCGAGATAGGGGCTGATATCCACCTCGTCAATGAGCTCCGGGCTCATGTAACGCTTGGCATAGCGCAGGTAGACGCCAGAGCGGAGAAAGAGCGCAAACAGCTCGGGGTCGATATGGTGATCCTGTTGCATGAATCCCATGATGCGGATGGCCTCCGAGAGAGATTTGGCTTTCTTGTAGGGGCGATCGCCGGCGGTCAGCGCCTCGAAGATATCGGCGATGGCCATCATCCGGGCAGGGATGCTCATCTCGTCCCGTTTCAGCCGCTTGGGATAACCAGTGCCATCCATCTTCTCATGGTGTCCCCCTGCGATTTCCGGCACCTGTTTCAGGTTGGCGGGGAAGGGGAGTTTTTTGAGCATGATGATGGTCTGGATCATGTGCTCGTTGATCTTGTAGCGCTCCTCATCTGTGAGGGTGCCCCGGCGGATGGCGAGGTTGTAGAGCTCGCCGCGGTTATAGAGGTATTCAGGGGTGTTGACCTGAAATCCCCAAGGATTGTCAGGGGCAAGGCGGTCGCGGTTGCTGCGGGTGAAGAGGTGATCCGGGCGATCGGCCAACAAGGGTTCGGTGACCGGCAGCGGTGGCTCCGCGGCCCGCTGTTTGCGTGCCAGTTCATCCTGAGAGATCCCAATCCGATCGGAGAGCGTGCGCTGCCAGGTGCGGCCCGCGATCTGCTGCAGCCTTGCAATATCCTCTGTGGCCATAAATTCGCCCCCTTCGTTGCAACGGGCGATAAAGGCAAACTCCTCATCCAGCTGTTGCCAATGCTGTTGCAGCGTGGCCTGTAACGTGGCCTCATCACCCCCATGGAGACGTGCCTGCCAGTAGGCAATCTCGGCATCCCGTTTCAGCACTTCAAAGCGCATCCTGACCTCGTGAATGCGATCGCACAGGGTTTCCAGCTTGGTGGCCTTGTCGACCACAAACTCCGGAGTGGTGACTTTGCCGCAGTCGTGCAGCCAAGCCGCGATATGTATTGCTTCCCACTGTTTTTCATCGAGCGAAAAGTGTTGGAAGGGGCCCTCCTTGGCCTCACATGCCGCTTCTGCCAGCATCTTGGTCAGTTCGGGGACTCGCTGACAGTGGCCACCGGTATAGGGGCTCTTGGCATCGATGGCCCCTGCGATGAGCTGGATAAAGGCCTCCAGCAGATTGCGCTGCTCCTCCAGCAGCCGCTGGGTGGTGAGTGCCACGGCGGCGGTGGAAGAGAGCGCGTTGACAAATGCCATCCGCTGCGGGGTCAGGGACTTCTTCCGTTCATCGATCAGAAACACCAGGGTGCCGAGCAGTTGGCCATCACGGTTTTTCAGGGCAATCGGCCAGAAGGTCAGCGGCGTGTCGCTCTCCTCAATGTAGGGAAACAGGATCTGCAATTCGCTGGTGACCAACGCAACGGGTTCCAGTTCTACTCCTTGCAAGCTCTGGAACAGTGGATGTTTTGGCTGATTGAGCGTTCCGATACTGTGGATCGGCGTTTGCTCCTGCACCTCGCCATTCCAGCACAACCCTGCCAGATCCAGTGTCTTGTTGCCGCTATCGGAGAGGTAGAGCATGCAGCCTGTTGCACCGGTCAGTTGCTGCATTTCGGTGAGCAGCCGCACCAGCAAGCGGGGGAAACTGGTCTCGCTGGAGAGGGAGGTGGAAAGCTGCAAAAAGCGCTGGATGGTCGATTTCATGTCGCCCATGGCCTGGGAGAGATCGATGATTTCAGCAATATAGGAGTTGACTCGGATCGGATCGTTGAAGTCGAAGTGGGCGATTTTTCCTGCTTCTTGAGTCAGGTCATCAAGGGGCCTGGCGGCGGTTCTGGCCAGCTTGATGGCCGCGAACAGGGCAAAGAACAGGAAGATGCCCGACAGAAGGAAGGTCTGATTGCGAATGGTGAAGGCGGTGGCCAGCAACTCATCGACAGGTGCTGCAATCCAGAGGGTTAATTTTGACCCATCGGCTTCCGGTAAAGTGATACGCATTCCTTGCCAATCATTGCCCTCTGATTTAAAGGAAAGACTATCTGCCTTCTGGTTCTGACTGGCATTCATCAAGTGTTGGATCATAGGCAGGTCGGCTTCGGCCACTCTTGCAAGTCGATACGCGCCATGTTCATGAATCACCATCCCACCTTTATGACTTGTCATTAGCTCGCCCTGCTCATTGACGATGGCTAGACGCATATTGGGGGTTATCTTGGCGGATTTGAGCAGGCGCTCGATAGCTCGGAGGTTCAGGCTCATCCCTATGACGCCAGCCCCATTTTGCATTGGTTCGGCAAAACTCAGGTACATCTCCTGAGTATCGTGCGAGATATAGAGAGGGGATTGCACCAACTGTCCACTCTGCTTGGCCTGAATAAACCATGGATGCTCTATTGGATCAAAAAATTGTCCTGATTCCTCTTGCCGTTCAATGATGGTGAGATTGTCGGCCAGCGCGAAGGTCTCCGTAAGAGTGGTTGTCTCTTGATGCCGGATGCTCTTCACGATCCAGCGGGTATTGGCGGGCGGCGTTAGGTGTTGTACCTCGGTGTCGGCAGGCCAGCGCATGAGCCAGAATAGATCGCCGTTGTTGTAACCGGCATACACCGCGTTGGCAGAAGGTTGTCCTTTGAGCAGGGTTGTCATGTAGGGAAGGCTGGCCATTCGTTCTGACAGGGTCTTGGCTTCGGTCAGACGCTGTTGGGCGAGCAGATTGACGCTTAAAGCTGAGGTGCTGAACAGCCCTTCTAAAGCCTGAGTGGCGATTTGGCCAATCAGGCTGAATCTCTCTTCCGCCTCTTTCATCAACATGGTTTTGGTCTGCCGATATTGGTGACCAAGGGTGATCAGGGCAAACACCAGCAGCAAGCCCAGAAACAGGTGGGCAATGTGGACATACAAGGGGATAACGCGGCGAATGAGACTCATGTTATCTCCTTAATGGATGGGTTTGTTGAGTGGGGTATAAATGAGATAACCCAACAGGATAATGGGTAGCTTCATGGTGTTCGCCCTTGCTGCTTGCATTAAAGAGACCCCGTTGCGTAAACCACCAGATGACGATAAATGGAAAGGGGTGATAAATCCTTTTGTTTATTCACCCATCGCAGTAGCCAAACATGATCCACGGCGATGTTACCGCAGAGTTCTGTGAACGTGATTCTTTTCACTCTGGAGATGGATTGAAACCCTCTTTTTGCGGGAAGGACGCCGAGATATTCAGCAGCCTGGTTTCTTCATCCAGCGACACAGTAACGGTGGCGCCATGAGCTTCCAGCATGATTTTGCCATGATAGCCATTGTGACTGTGTGCTTCTTTGTTGTTATTAGATGATGGGAATCTGTCGAACAGAGAGAGGACATTGTTGATATCCAGCAAGGTCGAGCTATCAATATTTAAAATAATGCTGTCGGGATATTTCAGACAGACAATTTCCACGCAGGAGGAGGGCGCCGCATGCTCACAAGCGAGCCGTGTCAATATTTGAAACGCGGAATAACAGAGAAATTCGTCACCTGCGATGAATAGCTCGTCATAGAGGTAATTTTTGGGTTTGGTCAGCTTGATATCGAGCTTTTTCCCGGCATAGAGATTTTTGAATTGCACCGAAAGCCGGTTGAAAATATTAAAGAGCTGGACTTTACCCGCTTTCAAAACAAAGGTGCCGGTTTCAATCTGGTAAATCTCGCTGGCCAGCCGGGTCAATGCCAGTGCATCGCCTACAGATTTTCTGGTGATGGATAGCTGGGTTTTTTGGAGCATGTTGAGCGATGAGTCGGCCGCCAGCTCTTCCAGCAGGTGTAGCGCGTTGAGCAGGGGCTCCCGAATTTCATAGCGGATATTGAACTCGAGGCTCTCTTTGAGCGCATTGAGCTCAAGCATCTGATCGAACTCTTTTTGCAGATCTCTTCTGGCATGCACCAGCCGCATCAGATTGGCAATGCGAAAACGCAGCATCTCGATGTCGATCGGCTTGGTGATAAAATCGACGGCCCCCAGTTTCATCGCCCGTTTACGGGAATAGATATCATCCAGTGCCGTCATAAAGACGATGGGGATGTGCTCAGAGTGGGGATGTTCACGCAAAATTCTGGCGACATCGAATCCGTTCAGGTTGGGCATCATGATATCGAGCAGCACCAGATCGGGTGGATTATCCGATTGGCAGATCCTGATCGCTTTTTCGCCATCCTTGACCAACTTGAGATGAAACTCTTTGCGAAATACCGAGGTGATCAGCATCAAATTATCTGGAACATCGTCAACCACCAGAATGGTTGGACTATCCTGATTGCTGGCGACCAGATCGCTGTTGGAAAAACGGTGCAAACGACCGAATTCAAATTGTGAAAGTGGTGGCTGCGACTGGCTGGTTGCCAACAGTAGCCGAGTAATCCTGGTTTTAAGGGTATCGGGCTTGAGCGGGGTCAAGATAATGTCAGAGACTTTCGCCTGGACAAATTGTTCGATCAATGGGCGATCTGTCCCTGAGGTCAGGGTCAAAAAAGGCAGTGTGTGATGAGGTGCCCTACTGCGAATATTTTTCAGCAGCGTGAGCAAGTTTGCCGAATCGAGATCGATATTGCAGATGATCATGGCGGCAGGGCCATCAGCCACGCAACGTTCCAGCGCCTCGACACTCTCCACCACCGTAATCTGGCTTATGCCAATGGCTCGTAACTGATTGCATAGCGCATCGCTGTGCACATTATCTTTTTCCAGTACCAGCGTGGGGCCGGAAATTATTTTTGCTATGTCCATATGGCTATCTGATGTGCCCATCTGTCGCTGTATCCTGCCAGCTCATTTTGAGCATGATAATATAGGGTGCATGACCCTGGTCAACCGATACCTCTGCTACCTTGCGCTGGAAATATAAATCTGCAAGCTGGCTCATGACCCAACGTGATAAAGAGAGCAATCCGATATCATCATACCGTTGGTGCTGACCCATCTTCTGATGGTGTACAACCGCCATTACCCCATATCCACTTTTTCTTGTATCCGATTTATCCCTTGTGAGTTGCTGGCTCCTGTCGGGTTGTGCGCACATTTCAACCGGGTTGTCATGGCTGCCTGTCGGGGGATCCGTTATGGTGTGAGAAAGGTTGGCAGGGGTCGCCATCCTCCATCTTGGCAGGGAGAATCACGAGATATGGAACATCTTGCCCCGAGCGCGGCTCATCCTATGGTGTTGCTGGTTGATGATAAGAGTGGCTGCCACAATTTGATGAATACGCTGCTCGGTGAGTGCCTTTTATTGCACGTCTTCTCCTGTGAGGCGGTGCTGATGATGGTCAGGCAGAACGATGGAGCATGCTGTCAACCATGAAATCGCGTCTCTGGCACATTACTGCCGTGCTGTTGCTCTCCCTGATGTTGGCCACGCTGGTCGATGCCTTCTATCTGGAGCTGGAGCGGCAGGAGTATCGCCAGTCGCTGGATACCCGCATTCAGCGCGAGGGCGACAATCTGCAGCAACTGACCCTCTCAAGCAAGGGGATGGGGGCGGTGCAACTGGCTGGCCGCCTCAACCGCGAGATCCAGCAATCGTCACTGCTCGAGCGGGGGGAGCTGAGCCCGAGCGAAGCTCTGCAGGTGTTGGCGCAGGGGGTGAAGGCCAATCATGCCTTTGTTACCAATAAAGCAGGGGTGATTGTCCGTGATTGGGATGCGCTTGGCCGCCATGTCGTCGGGCAGGATGTGTCGTTTCGCTCCTACTTCAGGCAAGGGCTCAAGGGGCTGGAAACAGTAGATGCCGGGGTTAGCCTCAATACCGGCAAGCGGATGATCTATGTGGCGGCGCCAGTCTCTCACGATCGGGCGCAAGGAAGCGACATTACTGGGGTGGTGGTGGCGCGTTACGAGATGGCGCTGCTCGATACCTTTCTGGCCGGGTGGGGCGATACCATCGGTTTGCTGGTCTCGCCAGATGGAGTGGTGATGGCCAGCAACAAGAGCGATTGGCAAATGGCAGTGGTGGGGCCAAACTCTGCCGCCAGGCAACAGCAGCTCTTTGCCTCTCGCCTATATGGACACTACTTTGCCCCGGATCGCAAACCGGTGATCCTGCCTGCACTCGATGGCAGTGAAGTTCGGATAGGGAAAGATAGCTATCTGGTGAGCCGCATGCCTATCGAGTGGCACGATGCCAAAGGGCAGTGGACGCTGCTGCTGTTGGGCAATGTGGAACAGGCCGTGTCAGGATGGCGGCGAGTGGCCTTGTTCGGCACCGCCCTGTTGATATGTCTGAGCTCGGCCCTGCTCTGGCAGGGGCGGATGTTGCGTCGCCGCAGCATTCGCGAGCGCAACGAGCAGTTTGCCTTCCAGCAGGCGTTGATCGATACCCTGCCACATCCTCTCTTCTATACCGACAATCAGGGGCGCCTGCTGGGGGTGAATCGCGCCTTTACCAGCGCATTTGGTGGCGCCCGGCCGGTCGAAGGCAAGCGGCTGGCGGAGTTGCCGCAACTGGCCGGACTGGATGCGGTGGATGAGGGTAACACCTTGCAAAGGGTGGCGGGCAGTCAGGCCAGAACGCAGCATGAGGTGCGCCTGTTTTCGCCGGATGGCCGTCCTCTGGACATGCTCTATTTTCTCTCGGGGATCGAGCTTGCCGAGAGCGAGCGAAGCGGTGCGGTCGGCAGCTTGGTCGACATCACCCCGATCCGTGCCGCCGAGCAGGCCATGCGGGAGGCTCATGACCGGATAGCGGCAGATCGCCAGCGGCTGCACGAGAGCGAGCAGCGGATCCAGTCCATGGTGCGCAACGTACCGGGTATGGTCTATCGCTGCTTGCCTCATCATCCCTGGACCATGTTGTTCGTCAGCGACGAGGCGGAAAAATTAACTGGCTATCCCGCCAGCGATTTTGTCGATAACAGCCGCGATTTTGGTGACTTGATCCATCCTGATGACCTCGAACTGAGCAACCGCAATACCATCGATGCCATTGCCGAACATCGGCAATACATCAACGAGTACCGCATCTTCGATCGCTGGGGTCAGCTCCGCTGGGTCTACTCCATCGGACTCGCCACCTATGATGCCGAGGGTAAGGCCATCTATCTGGACGGGATCATCTTCGATTTCAGCGACCGCAAGCAGGCTGAGGCCGCCATGCTAGAAGCTAGGCAGATCGCCGAAGATGCCACCCGAACCAAGAGCGAATTTTTGGCCAACATGAGCCATGAGATCCGCACGCCAATGAATGCCATCATCGGCATGGCCCATCTGGTGCTGCAAACCAGCCTCTCCCCCGAGCAGCACAACTATGTGAGCAAGATAGACAGAGCGGCGAACAACCTGCTCGGGATCCTCAACGACATCCTTGACTTCTCCAAGATGGAGGCGGGCAAGCTGCAACTGGAACAGGTGGATTTCCGGCTCAACGAGGTGTTCGAGTGGCTGGCGGATCTTACGGCGTTTCGGGCGCGGGAAAAGGGGCTGGCGCTGCTGTTCGATCTGGCCGGTGATCTGCCTGACCGTTTACGCGGTGATCCCCTGCGACTTGGCCAGATCCTGCTCAACCTGACCAGCAATGCCATCAAGTTCACCGAGCAGGGAGAGGTGATTGTCCGGCTGGCACGCAGTAACGAGCGAGATGGCAAGATTTGGCTGCAGGGCAGTGTGCAGGATAGCGGTATCGGCATGACAGCCGAGCAGTGCCAGCGTCTCTTCCACTCCTTTGAACAGGCTGACAGCTCGACCACCCGCAAATATGGTGGCACCGGTCTTGGTTTGGCCATCACGCACAATCTGGTGCAACTGATGGACGGTGAGATCCGGGTGGAGAGCGCCCCGGGGCAGGGCAGCGAGTTCCACTTCCGTATCTGTCTCGCCACCCTGGCGGATCAGGGTAAGGAGAAAGAGCAACGTGTAGCCATGCCGCTGGCGCCGCAGCGTCTGCTGTTGCTGGAGTCGTGTCCTGCTTCGCGAGCGGCCATTCTCCACCAGTTGGCGGCGCTGCCTGTTGATCTTGTCTGCGCGGACGAGCCCGCCGCGCTGCTGGCACTGCTGCATCAAGGCATCGCGGCGTGCAAGCCCTGTGATCGAGTTGTGCTGGGCTGGCTGGAGGGGGAGAGCTGGTTGTCAGAGGTGCTGCAGGAGGTTGGCACGCTGGCAGCGCCGCCCGCGATCTTGCTGATCACCTCGGGCGATCCCGCACCGCTTGCCAGCTATGTTGCTGCGCTGGGGTTGGCGCCGTGTGATGTGCTGGCCCATCCGTTTACCCCGCAGGCACTGTGTCAGGCATTGTGTAAGGCGCAGGGGGGCGATGCCGTGGGACGAGAGGCGTTATCGGATGCAAGCCCCCATCATCAGGTTGCGCTGCCCGCTCATGGGCTGGCGGGTGCTCGTCTGCTGTTGGTGGATGATAACGACATGAACCGGGAGGTGGCGCTGGCCCTGCTGGGCAAGGAGCAGATCTCCCTGGTCTGTGCTTGCGATGGGGCACAGGCGCTCGCCCTGCTGGCGCAAGATCGCGGGTTTGACGGCATCCTGATGGATTGCCAGATGCCGGTGATGGACGGGTACACCGCGACCCGGTTGATCCGCGCCGATCCGGCGCTGGCCCGGATCCCCATTATCGCCATGACCGCCAGCACCATGGCCGGGGATAAAGAGAAGGCGCTGGCGGCAGGCATGAATGACCACATCGCCAAACCCTTGAATATGCCGCTGTTGCTGGCGACCCTCTCGCACTGGATCACACCCGCCAGACCTCTGGCTGCCGCCAGCAAGTTGCAGGTGACTGACGATGCGACCCCTTGGCAAGGCGTGCCCGGACTTGACGTGCAGCGGGGCATGGCCGTGATGGGGGGCGACAGTGTGCTCTACCGCAATATGTTGCAGCGCTTCTGTAGCGGGCAGCAGGGGTTTGCAGCCAGTTTCCAATCGGCGTGCGCATCGGATGACAAGGTCACGGCCCGGCGTCTGGCTCACACCCTCAAAGGCAGTGCCAGCACCATAGGGGCGACCGGTGTGGCGGATCAGGCGGCGCTGCTCGAGCAAGCCTGTGAAGAGGGGGATGATGCAGGGGTCGCAACCCGCTTGCCATCCCTGATGGCCGAGCTGAAGCCCCTGCTGTCTGGGCTGGAAGCCGCGCTGGCAGTGTCCCCTGTGACGATGGGCGCTTCCCGAGGCATCGATGCCGGGATGCTGGCGGCGCAACTCCAGCAGTTGGGGGCCTTGCTGGCACAGAGCGATGCCCAGGCGTTGGCGCTTTGTCAGCAGATTGAGGCTGATCTGGCTGGCAGTGCATTGCCGCTGCGTGCTGCATTTCAAGAGGTGAGCCGGGCGGTCAACGAGTTCGAGTTCGATAAGGCGCTGCAGTTGCTGGTACCACTGCTTGGGTGATGGTTAACACCCTTATCGCTTGTCATGTTCATCGTCATCCCAACTCATTTTTTAGGGTTGCCATTGAACAAGAACAATTATCATCTATATCGATAGAGATGGATATTTACGCTCTGGTTAATTACGCAGGGTGACGTGAAGGTAAATAGTGTGAATACGTGCAGTAACATCTGTAACCGGATGAGCGAATGTATCGCGAGTTAAATATGATCACTATGTTGAAGGCAGCCTTCCACCTTGCCTTTTCTCTCTCCATTAATTTGAATGCAGATTCACGATGATGCGTAAACATATCCGTGAGTGCGATATTTTACTCACCAGCATCCAAGACAATAAAGAGTGGGGGGGAGCGTATTGATATGCATACCTCTGCGGCACCTTTTCATTAAGCGGTGTTAAACGGCAGGGAGGCCAAGCGGGGTTGTACTGCGTGGGCTAGCAGGAGCAATCATCGCCCTTCAGCGCAGGCAAGATGCAAGCAGATATCAAGCGACAGCAGGTAAATCGTGCCGTGCAGGCCGTGCTTGCTACCGGTGGTAGCTGGTCGTGAGACAGTTCTGGTATGGGGAGGCAAGTCAGGAGGTTGTCCCGTGGAGACTGTATGGAATATGCAATGAGATGAGTAAAGATATATTCAATGGATCATTTATTGGTGGGCATCAGTATTGTTAAATGAGCGGTATAGCCAAGATTTCAATCATGTTAATTTGGCTCACAGAGAAAGAGAGGATATGCGGTGATTAATTATTTACTATCCAATTAAGTTCATAAAATTTACGGGGCTGCTAAATATCTCTTTGGGGGTAATTAATTTCATTTGTGATGTGGCTCGCTATGAAAATAGGGGGGAGTCGGTCGAAATTGATAGAGATCAATACTGCAGTGTGGGTGAGTCCTTAGCATTTCCGCTATTAAGCATTTATCAAACAAGTGCTCACTACGGGAATAAGTAGAATGGTCGAGGATAATTTTTTATCGGCTCATGGGATTAATCGCCGTGATTTTATGAAATTGTGTGCCGGGATGGCCGCAACCCTGGGATTAAGTCAGCATGCCGTCGCCAAGATGGCCACTGCGCTCACCAGCCCCGAACGGCCGCCGGTGATCTGGATTGGGGCGCAGGAGTGCACCGGTTGTACCGAATCGCTGCTGCGCGCCACCCACCCCACCATCGAGAACCTGATCCTCAACACCATTTCGCTGGAGTACCACGAGGTACTCTCGGCGGCCTTTGGTCATCAGGCGGAAGAGAACAAGCACAACGCCATCAAGCGCTATAAAGGCAAGTATGTGCTGGTAGTGGATGGCTCCATTCCGCTCAAAGATGGTGGTGTCTACTGCATGGTGGCCGGTGAGCCTATCGTCGACCATATTCGCCGTGCCGCCAGTGATGCCGCTGCCGTCATCGCCATCGGCTCCTGCGCCGCCTGGGGCGGTGTGCCAGCCAGCGGCGGCAACCCGACCGGTGCCGTCAGTCTGGAAGAGGCGCTCGGCAATATCGGCACCCCGATCATCAATATCCCGGGATGCCCGCCCAATCCCCACAACTTCCTCACCACGGTTGCCTACTACATCACCTACGGCAAGCTGCCGGCGCTGGATAGCAAGAAGCGTCCGCTGTTTGCCTATGAGCGGCTGATCCACGAGAACTGCGAGCGCCGTCCGCACTTCGATGCAGGGCGTTTTGCCAAGGAGTTTGGCGATGAGGGCCACCGGCAGGGCTGGTGTCTCTACCACCTGGGCTGCAAAGGGCCGGAGACCTACGGCAACTGCTCGACCCTGGAGTTCTGCGATGTGGGCGGCGGCATCTGGCCGGTCGGCATCGGTCACCCCTGTTATGGCTGTAACGAGCAGGGGGTCGGTTTTAGCAAGGGGATCTTCCAGCTCGCCAAGGTAGAGAATCCGACTCCGAGGGTGGATAAACCCGATGTGAAGATCCAGGAGGGGGGCTATACCTCGCCCACCGCGACTGGCCTGATCGGTGGCGCCCTCGGGGTGCTGGTGGGGGTGAGTCTGATGACGGTGCGTGAACTCGGTCGCCAGCAGAAACGCCACGAAGCCGGGCAGCACCCATCACGGGAGGAGTAGCCGTGAACAGACGAAACTTCCTCAAATTTGCCTCCGTCGGTGCGCTGGCGGCGGGCACAGCCGTACCCGGCACCGCACTGGCGGCGGCCAAGAACAAGCCGCCCATTCCCGGCGCGCTCGGTATGTTGTATGACTCTACCCTTTGCGTCGGCTGTCAGGCCTGTGTGGCGGAGTGTCAGCGCCTCAACGGCAACCCGACCAACCCAGCCGGGGCGCAAACCTGGTCCAACAACGACAAGCTGACCCCTTACACCAACAACATCATTCAGGTGTGGAAGAGCGGCACTGGCGAGCACAAGGATCAGCTGGTGGATGGCTACGCCTACATCAAGAAGCAGTGCATGCACTGTGTCGATCCCAACTGCGTCTCTGTCTGTCCGGTGCAGGCTCTTAAAAAAGATCCCAAGACCGGCATTGTTCACTACGACCCGAGCGTCTGCACCGGCTGTCGCTACTGCATGGTGGGTTGCCCGTTCGATGTGCCCAAATATGACTATGACAACCCGCTGGGGGCGATCCACAAGTGCGAGCTCTGCAACCAGAAAGGGCTTGAGCGGATCGATCAGGGGAAATTGCCCGGGTGTGTCGAGGTGTGCCCCACCGGCGCTGTGATCTTCGGCACCCGCGAGGAGCTGATGGCCGAGGCCAAGCGTCGCCTGCTGGCGACCCCGGGCAGCGCATATGCCTATCCGCGCCAGACCCTCTCTGCCAACGACCCTTACCTGCACGAGGTACCCCACTACCAGCCTTACGTCTATGGCGAGAAGGAGGGGGGCGGCACCCAGGTGCTGGTGCTGGCCGGGGTGCCCTATACCAAGCTCGATATGCCCGATCTGCCGGAGCTCTCCTCCGGTGCCCGCTCCGAGCATATCCAGCACACCCTCTACAAGGGGATGGTGCTGCCCATGGTGGTGCTGACCGGCCTTTCGGTGCTCATTCGCCGCAACACCAAGAATGGTCACGAACACCATCATGACGATGGCCATGATCAGGGGAGTGCGCAGATCAAGGATCAGGGCACCACAAAGGGAGGCAAGGATCATGAGTAATCACAAGGCGTATCCCCTCGGTGGCAAGCTGGTCAGCTGGCCTGTACTGGTGCTGGCCCCCTTTGCCGTGCTGTGCGGCATGTTGATTTTAAAACGCCTCGTCTTCGGGCTGGGCTCGGTCACCGATCTGAATGGCGGCTACCCCTGGGGGCTCTGGATCTCGTTCGATCTCTTGATCGGTACCGGTTTCGCCTGTGGCGGCTGGGCGCTGGCCTGGGCTGTCTATGTGTTCAACCGGGGCGAGTATCACCCGCTGGTGCGACCGGCCCTGTTGGCGAGCCTGTTTGGCTACTCGCTGGGCGGCCTCTCCATCACCATTGACGTCGGCCGTTACTGGAACCTGCCGTACTTCTACCTGCCCGGTCACTTCAACACCTCCTCGGTGCTGTTCGAAACTGCGGTCTGCATGACCATCTATATCGGGGTGATGGCGCTGGAGTTCGCTCCCGTGCTGCTGGAGAAGTTCGGCTGGAAGGCGTCACTTATTCGCCTCAACAAGATCATGTTCTTCGTGCTGGCGCTGGGGGCGTTGCTGCCCACCATGCACCAGTCCTCGATGGGCTCATTGATGATAGTGGCAGGGGAGAAGATCCATCCGCTCTGGCAAAGCTACGAGCTGCTGCCGGTCTTTTCGCTGCTGACCGCATTTATCATGGGCTTCTCCATTGTGGTGTTTGAAGGATCCCTGGTGCAGGCCGGATTGGCGGGGCGGGGCCCCAACGAGAAGTCGCTCTTCTACAAGCTGACCCAGGTGATCGATATCTTCCTGATCCTGTTTGTGGCGCTGCGTTTTGCCGAGATCGTCATCCACGACAAGTCGGCCTACCTCTCCGAGTTCAATCGCTACTCCATCATGTTCTGGAGCGAGATTGCGCTGATGATCTTCCCGTTGCTGGTGTTCCACTGGGACAAGAGCCGCCGGGATTCGCGCATGTTGTTCCTGGGGGCCCTCAGCATGCTGCTGGGCGCCGCCCTCTGGCGGCTGGATTACTCCCTGCTCGCCTTCAACCCCGGCAATGGCTACCACTACTTCCCCTCTGCGGAGGAGGTGCTGATCTCCCTGGGCTTTGTTGCCATCGAGGTGTGTGCCTATTTGCTGTTGATCCGGCTCTTGCCGGTACTGCCATCACTTGAACGTGTTCACCAAGATTATCAGGCCCGAGGGAAAGCCAACGTATGAGCCAACGTATGAGCCAACGTATCACCATAGACCCCATCACCCGCATTGAGGGGCACCTGCGTATCGACTGCGAAATCGAAGGCGGTAAAGTGACCAAAGCCTGGTCGTCCGGCACCATGTGGCGCGGCATGGAGGAGATCGTCAAGGGCAACGACCCGCGCGATGCCTGGATGATAGTGCAGCGCATCTGCGGGGTATGTACCTCCATTCACGCCATCGCCTCGGTGCGGGCGGTGGAGAACGCCATTGGCGCCAAGGTGCCGGTCAACGCCCAGTACATCCGCAACCTCATCATCGCGGCCCACAACATCCACGATCACATCGTCCACTTCTACCAGCTCTCCGCGCTGGACTGGGTGGACATCACCGCGGCCCTTGAGGCCAATCCGCAAAAAGCGGCGGACATGCTCAAGGGGGTATCAACCTGGTCCCTCAACAGTGCCGATGAACTGACCAAGGTGCAGGACAAGATCCGCGCGCTGGTGGCGAGCGGCCAGCTCGGCATCTTTGCCAACGGTTACTGGGGTCACAAGGAGATGAAGCTGAGCCCGGAGGTAAACCTCATCGCCGTGGCCCACTACCTGCAGGCACTGGAGTGCCAGCGCGATGCCAACCGCATTGTCGCCATCCTCGGTGGCAAGAGCCCGCACATCCAGAATCTGGCGGTGGGCGGCGTGGCCAACCCCATCAATCTGGATGCGCCGAGCGTGCTCAACCTCGAGCGGCTGCTTTATGTGAAGAGCTTTATCGACCGGCTCGGCGAGTTTATCGAGCAGGTTTACAAGGTGGATGCCGCCATCATCGCTGCCCACTATCCCGAGTGGCTGAACCTGGGGCAGGGTGCCAAACACTACCTGAGCGTGCCGGAGCTCCCCACCGACGCCAACGGCGGCAGCTTCCTGATGCCGGGCGGCTATATCGAGAATGGCAATCTGGCGGGCTATCGCCCCATCGAGAGCCATCAGGATGGCTGGCTGATGGACGGTATCGCCGAGAGCAACAAGCACGCTTGGTACAAGGATGACGAGCCCCTCAAGCCCTGGGAGGGCAAGACCGAGCCGAACTACACCGGCTGGCAGGATGACGGCAAATACTCCTGGGTCAAATCCCCCACCTTCTACGGCAAGGTGGTGGAGGTGGGGCCGCTCGCAGACTTGCTGGTGAAGCTCGCCGCCAAACACCCGGAGACGGTGGCGCATTTCGATCAGTTGAACGGCATCTACAAGGCGCTCACCGGCTCGGCCATCAAGACTGAGCAGCTGCACTCCACCATGGGCCGCATCATCGGCCGCGCGGTGCGCTGCTGCGTGCTGAAAGATACCCTGGCGCACCAGTGGCAGGCGCTCATCGACAACATCGGCAAGGGGGACTTCACCGCCTACATCAAGGCCGAGATCCCGGCGGATAAAGAGTTTCGCGGGGTGGGCTTTGAAGAGGCGCCGCGCGGCATGCTCTCCCACTGGATCGTCATCAAGGGGGGCAAGATCGAGAACTATCAGGCGGTGGTGCCATCGACCTGGAACTCGGGCCCGCGCAACTTCAATGACGAGCCCGGCCCCTACGAGCAGGCGCTGGTGGGCACCCCGGTGGCCGATCCGGCCAAACCGCTGGAGGTGGTGCGCACCATCCACTCGTTCGACCCCTGCATGTCCTGCGCGGTCCACGTGGTGGATACCCAGAATGGCGAAACGACTCAGGTGAAGGTGTTGTGATGAATACCCTGATCCTGGGCGTAGGCAACCTGCTCTTGAGCGACGAAGCCGTCGGTGTGCGCATCGTCGAGGCGCTGGGGCGTGAATACCGTTTCGCCCCCGGCATCGAGCTGCTCGATGGCGGTACCGCCGGCATGGAGTTGCTCGAAGCGATGGCCAGTCGCGATCACATCATTCTGGTGGATGCGGTGCGCAGCGGTAATCCGCCGGGCACCGTCGTGACCCTGAAGGATGAGGAGATCCCGACCCTGTTTGGTCGCAAGATATCCCCGCACCAGCTGGGGCTGGCGGACGTGCTCTCGGCGCTGCACATGACGGGGGAGTCGCCCAAGCGGCTCACCCTGATCGGGGTCGAGCCTGAATCCCTCGAACCCCGCATCGGCCTCACTCCTGTGGTGGCTGCTGCCATGGGGGAGGCGACGGATCGGATTTTGACTCTGCTGGCCGCCGTTGGCGCACCCGCCATCCCGCTCTCTGAGCAGGAGAAAGCTGAACAAGCACGGGAGGGTCTATGGCGCAGTCCCATTTAAGCGAGGCTGAGAGAGTGCTGGAGATAGTACCGGAGACGGCGCAGGAGTTTGCCGGTTTTGCTAGCGATCCCGCGCCTCTGCTGGTAGCCCAGTACGAGCGGATCGCTCGCGAAGAGATGCAGGCGTTGCCTTTCTATCACCCGGACATGCCTATAGTGGCGGAGTGCACGTTGTTTGAAGGTCAGTGGCTCGGCTGCGTGCTCACCCCCTGGATGTTGAGCGTGGTGGTGTTGCCGGGGCCGGATCAGCTTTGGCCGGTTCGCAGCAGCATCGATCGGCTCGCCCTGCAGCTCCCCTGCGGCAACATGACCTTTATGGTGGGGGAATTGCCCGAGACGGGACAGCTGCTGGCTTGCTCCCTGATGTCGCCGCTCGATCCCCATCTCGGTGCCGGGGAGGGGCGGGCGCTGGTGAGCAGCACCCTCAAGATGCTGCTCTCCTTGCCGGTGCAGCAAGGGGCTGGCGGCGTGGATCTGGGTCGCAGACGGCTATTCGGTGCCCGGCGCGGTTAACCGGCATAGTCGCTAGGTTTCACGCGAAATCAAGTTTAGAATAGGGGGCCATTTTGGCCCCTCACTCCCATGTTCAGACACGCATTTCGCCTCTTTTTTGAGTGATGATCCGTGAGTGGTACAAAACAAGAAGGATCCCCATGACTGTTTCTCGCAATTCCCTTCTCCATTACGCTAGATCCAGCGCGAGCGTCCTGTTGACTCTGCTGCTGGGCACTGCCTCTCACGTGGCTCTGGCCGCTGCCCAACCTGTGCCTGCCGAGCTCAAGCTCGCCATCGGCAGTGAGCCCACCGAAGGGTTTGACCCTCTACTTGGCTGGAGCCACGGCAGCTACCTGCTGCTGCACAGCCCGCTGCTCAAACAGATTGCTGGCGATAGTGCCGATCTCAGTTGGCAGAATGTACTTACCCAAGCGGTGACCCCAAGCAAGGATGGCAAGGGGTGGCTCATTACCCTCAAGCCTGACCTGAAATTCTCCAACGGCGCGCCGCTCACCGCCGAGGATGTGGCCTTCACCTACAACAGCGCAGCCAAGGGCGGCGGCAAGATCGACATGGGCAACTTTGTCTCGGCCAAGGTGCTCTCGCCCACCGAGGTTGCCATCACCTTGAGTGCCCCCCAGAGCACCTTCGTCAACGTGCTGGGATCTTTGGGGATAGTGTCGAAGAAGGATTACGACGCAAAAGCATATGCCCAAAAGCCGGTCGGTGCCGGCCCTTACCGGCTGGTGAGCTTCCTGCCCGGTCAACAGCTGGTGGTGGAGGCGAACCCCTATTACGCCGGTGGCAACAATGACTTCAAACGGCTGGTCTTTGTCTTTATCGATGAAGAGAGCGCCTATGCCGCCGCCCAGAGCAGCCAGCTCGATGTGGTGCGCATTGCCCCGTCGCTGGCGCCCACCGTGCCTGCCTCCCTCAAGCTCTGGGTGCGGCCGAGCGTGGAGAACCGCGGTATCGTCTTCCCCATTCCTCCTGCGGGTAAAAAAGATGCCAAGGGTTATCCCATCGGCAACGACGTGACCTCGGATGTAGCGGTGCGCCGCGCCATCAACTACGCCATCGACCGCAAGCTGCTGGCCGATCAACTGCTGGAAGGGCACGCCATCCCCGCCTACAGCGCGGTGGAAGGCTTGCCCTGGCTAAACAAAGCCACCGCCTTCAAGGATGGCGATGCCGCCCACGCCAACGCCCTGCTCGACGAGGCGGGTTGGAAGATGGGCAGTGACGGCATTCGCCACAAGGGCAATCTGCGCGCCGCTTTTACCCTCTGGTACACCAGTGGCGACAGCACCCGCCGTGATCTGGCGGAAGCGGTGCGGGCCATGCTCAAACCCATCGGTCTTGAGGTGAGCCTCAAGTCCGGCAGCTGGGAGCAGGTGGAGCGGGAGATGCATGCCAATACGGTGCTGATGGGGTGGGGGAGTCTGGATCCCATGGAGCTCTATCACCACTACCAGAGCGGCTCAGGTGGCGTGGAGTTCTACAACCCGGGCTACTACAGCAACCCTGTGGTGGATAGCCACCTCAAGCAGGCGCTGGATGCCCCGAACTGGCAGGCGGCCGTGCCGTTCTGGCAGCAGGTGGAGTGGGATGGCAAAACGGGCGCCGGAGTGCAGGGAGATGCCGCCTGGGCATGGCTGCTCAATGTGCAGCATACCTATCTGGCCAACCGTTGCATCGATCTTGGCAAGGGGGCGCCGGAAATCCACGGTAGCTGGTCCCTGCTCAACAACCTGCAGGATTGGCGGTGGACGTGCCGTTAAGTTCGCCCTTGAGTCACTCCGGTTATCTGTTGCTAAAAGCCCTGCTGCGTCTGGCAGGGTTGTTATGTTTGGTCTCGGTCGCCACCTTTGTGCTGCTGAGTTACTCCCCCATCGACCCCATCAAGGCCTATATCGGCAACGACCTGCTCCATGTGCCGCCGGAGCAATACGCCCGCATCGCAGCCCGCTGGGGGCTGGATCAACCGCTCTGGCTGCGCTACTGGCACTGGTTTACCCAAGTGCTGCAGGGGGATCTCGGTTACTCCATGCTCTACAACGCGCCTGTGGGTGAGGTCATTGGCCAGCGTTTTGCTGCCTCCTTCCTGCTGCTGGCGGGCGCCTGGCTGCTCTCCGGCTTTTTCGGGATTTTGCTGGGCCTCTGCGCTGGTCGCTATCTCAACCGCTGGCCCGATCGCCTGATTTGCCGCTTTGCCTACCTGCTCGCCTCCCTGCCCACCTTCTGGGTCGGCCTGTTGCTGCTCGCCCTGTTTGCGGTGCACTGGCCGCTACTGCCGGTCTGCTGCGCCTGGACGCCGGGGCTTGCTGCCGATGAGGTGGACTGGGCCATGCGATTGCGCCATCTGTTGCTGCCGGTGACCACGCTCGCCCTGCTCGGGCTGGGCAATATTGCCCTGCATACCCGGGCGCGGGTGGCCGAGGTGCTGGAGAGTGACTTTATCCGCTACGCCCGCGCTCAGGGGGATGGCGGCTGGCCCATGCTGCGTTTTCATGTGCTGCGCCACGCCCTGACCCCGGCGCTCTGCCTGCAGTTTGCCTCGCTCGGTGAACTGATTGGCGGATCGCTCTTGGCCGAGAAGGTCTTCTCCTATCCGGGGCTCGGCCAGGCCACCGTGGATGCGGGGCTCAGGGGCGATATCCCCCTGCTGATGGGAATCGTGCTCTTCTGCACCCTGCTGGTCTTTATTGGCAATACGGTGGCCAGTTTGCTGCTGGCCCGCATCAATCGGGGCTGGGAGGACGAGCATGCTGTTTAATCCGCTTCCCTCCATACTGCGGCTGGTTTTTGCCCTGCTCGGATTGGCGCTGCTGGCCACTTACGGCTGGAGCCTCTCTCATCAGGATGTGCCGATGGATCTGCTGGCGCGCCAGCAGCCTCCCTCGCTGACCCACTGGTTCGGCACCGATCAGATGGGGCGGGATCTCTGGTTGCGGGCCTTTCAGGGCACCCTCACCAGTCTGGAGCTTGGCATAAGCACGGCTCTCTGCAGTGGCCTGCTGGCCATGGTGGCGGCAAGCGTGTCGCTCATTCACCCCAGATGTGATGCGGCGGTACGAATGGTGATCGACGCCATGCTGGCGTTGCCCCATATGCTGCTCTTGATCCTTATCTGCTTTACCGTGGGCGGCGGCATGCGCGGGGTGATCCTGGCGGTGGCGCTCACCCACTGGCCCAAGCTGGCGCTCATTCTCTGTGCAGAAGCGCGGCGGATCGCCCGCAGCGACTATGTGGTGCTGGCCCGTTGTCAGGGGATGGGGGCGCTGCGTCGGTGGCGCACCCACCTGCTACCGGGCCTGTTGCCCCAGTGGTTTATCGGCACCCTGCTGATGTTTCCCCATGCGGTGCTACACAGCGCGGCCTTGAGCTTTCTCGGCTTTGGTCTGGCGGCCCACGAGGCTTCCCTTGGCCTGTTGCTGGCCGATGCCTTGCGTTATCTGGCCGGTGGCGGCTGGTGGTTGGCCCTCTTCCCCGGTCTGATGTTGTTGCTGCTGGTGTTGCTGTTTGATCAGGCTACCCGCGCCTTGCAACAGCTGTTGTGGCACAGGAGTGAACCATGCTGAGTTTTGACCATGTGACCATAGAGGCGGCCCACTACTCCTGGCTGGGGCGGCGTAGCTGGCAGCCTTTGCTGACCGATATCAGCCTGCAACTGGCGCCAGGGGAGATAGTGGCGCTGGTGGGGGGGAGCGGCGAGGGCAAGAGCCTGCTGCTGCAAAGCGCTCTGACATTGCTGCCGGACAATCTGCGGATGCGCGGCAGCATCTCTCTCGATGGTACTCCTCTGTGCGATGCCAGCCGGGCCCGTCTACGCGGTCACACTCTCTGCTATGTGCCACAGGGAGTAAGCGCCCTCAATCCATTGCTGACGGTGGAGCGCCAGCTGGGCCGTGCGGCACGTCTCTGCGGCCAGAGCTGTTCTCGCGAGCGGCTCGGTGAGCAGCTGCTGCGCTACCAGCTGCCCGCTGCCACTCTGGACCGCTATCCGCGCCAGCTCTCCGGTGGCATGGCCAAGCGCATTCTGGCCTGCACTGCGGCGCTCGGCGGTGCTCGCTACATTCTGGCGGACGAGATCACCGCCTGGCTCGACGAGGGGCTGGCCTGTCTGCTGCTCGGCCAGTTGCGTGAATTGGCCAATCGGGGCAGCGGTATCCTCTGGGTGACCCACGATCTGGCGCTGGCGGCTCGCTTTGCCGATCGCATTGTGGCGCTGCATCAGGGGCAGGTGAGCGATACCTTGAGCTGCCACCATCTGCGCCAGGGGCTGGGGAGCGAGATGCTCCGTGCCCACTGGCAGGCGCTGCCGGAGTTCAATGCGCTTTTCTCTGTGCCGGAGGTTTCCTGATGTTGGAAGTACGAAATCTCACCATCGCCCAGGGGGAACGTCCCCTCTGGCAGGGGTTATCGCTGACGGTGAAAGCGGGCGAACGGCTCGGCATCTCCGCTCCGAGCGGCCATGGCAAGACCACGTTGGGGCGAGTGTTGGCGGGTTGGCAACCGGTTGGGGCTGGCGGGCAGATCCTGCTGGATGGGCTGCCGGTGCCTGAGCAGGTAAAAGGCTATAACCCCATCCAGCTGGTGCCCCAGCACCCGGAACTCACCTTCAATCCCTATCGCACCACCGGGCAGGCGTTGTGGGATGTATGGCGCCCCGATAACGCCATGCTTGCCCGCTTTATGGTCAAGCCTGAATGGCTCGGTCGTAAACCCGGTCAACTCTCCGGCGGCGAGCTGGCCCGCATCGCGTTGCTGCGCGCCCTCGATCCCCGCACCCGACTGCTGATTGCCGACGAGGTGACTGCCCAGCTGGATCCGCAAATTCAGCGCCAGCTCTGGCGGGAGTTGATGATTGAGTGCGAACAGCGCCGGCTTGGTATGGTGATCTTCAGTCACCAGCAGGCGCTGTTGCGCCAGATCTGCCATCGGGTGCTGCGCTTTGGTGAGGTGCCTGCGGAGCAGGAGGCGATGGCCCGTAGCGTGGCCTGAGGATTGGTGTTTCCCCCCTCATCCCCAGCCCTTCTCCCGCAAGGGGAGAAGGGAGTTGAAGGTGCCATCTCAATACGCTCAGGGTTTAGGGTTTGGAGAACCTTGGGGTTTGAAAATATGGCTGGTTGTTATGCTCGAAGCCTCCCTGAGGGGGTTGAGGGAGTCGTATTGTTGCAGCATATTGCCTGTATCCACGAATAGGTTCCCTTTTCCATGTTGAGACGGGAACGGAATGCGGCATCCACGAACCGGTTCCCTCTCCCTGGGGAGAGGGCCTGGGTGATGGGACGCGAGTGTGAGGCGCTGGCCATTCGAGACAGATAGCACGGCCGACAAGGTCTACAGATAAAAGAGAGGGAGGCATCAGCCTCCCTCTCTTGCTATCCGCCGTTGGTAACGGCATTTAACCGGTTCTGGTTCAGGCTGTAGCCAGCCAGTTGAGCCAGGCATCCATCCCTTCGCCCGTGGTAGCGCTGACCTGGATCACCTGAATATAGGGGTTGACCCGTTTGGCGTTCTCGATGCAGCGGGTCACGTCAAAGCTGACGTAGGGCAGCAGATCGATCTTGTTGATCACCATCAGCTGGGCGGCGGCAAACATGTCCGGGTATTTCAGCGGCTTCTCTTCCCCCTCGGTGACGGAGAGGATCGCCACCTTGTACTTCTCACCGAGATCGAAGCTGGCGGGGCAGACCAGATTGCCCACGTTCTCGATAAAGAGGATACCCCCTTGATTGGCGGGCAGCTGGTGGCAGGCGTCGTGAACCATTTTGGCGTCCAGATGGCAGCCCTTGCCGGTGTTGATCTGCACGGCAGGGACGCCGGTGGCGCGGATGCGATCCGCATCGGCGCTGGTCTGCTGATCCCCTTCGATCACGGCGCAGGGGCGTTTTTCGGCCAGCAGGCGCAGGGTTTCGCACAGCAAAGTGGTTTTGCCTGAACCCGGACTAGAGACCAGATTGAGAACCAGCTGGTCGGCAGCTGTGAAGTGCTCGCGGTTGTGGGCGGCCAGCGCATTGTTCTTGGCCAGCACATCCATCTCGATGGCGATCAGCTGACGCTGCCCCATGCCCGGAACCGACAATCCCGCTTCCCCTTTGCCATAGTGCAGATCACCCTGCTGGTGGTCATGGTCATGGTCATGGTCATGGTCATGGCTGTGATCATGGGGATGTGCGTGGGAATGGCCGTGGTCATGAGAGTGGGCGTGATCATGATGATGGCTGTGGGGGTGATCATTGTGGTGCTCATGGGGGTGATCATGACCCTCGTGGCTTATGGGAGCTCGCACCCCGTGGTAGTGGTGATGGACATCTCCCTGATGGTGATAGTGGTGGTGAATGATCAGGGTTCGCGGCGCACTCTGCTCGTGGTCATGATGGTGATGGGCGTCATGAGCATGATGATGGCCATGCTCATGCTCATGCTCATGCTCATGCCCATGTTCATGGTGATGTTCATGTTCGTGATGATGCTCGTGATCGTGCTCATGGCCGGCGATCCGCGCCTGGCCGCATCCGCATACGCTACACATATCAACTTACCTCGATGTCGGTGATGCGCAGGCTATCACCCTGCGCGACTCGTAATTTGTATCCGCCACACTCGGGGCAGGCCTGCCCGCGCTCGGTGAGGGTGACCGTCTGGTTGCAGTCGTAACACCAGGCCTCTGCCGCCTGGTGCTGAAAGTGCAGTTGGGCTCCCTCGACGGCGGTGCCCTTGGCGGCCGCCTCGAAACAGAAGGCAATGGTGTCCGGGTCGACGCAGGAGAAGCTGCCGACCTCGAGCCAGAGGGCGGTCACCTTGGTAAAGCCCCGCTGGGTGGCCTGTTCAGCCGCCAGATCGATGGCGGCCATGGCCAGAGACATTTCGTGCATGGTGGCTCCTTAACCGATATGGGGAGGAGCAGTGACTCCTCCCTGTAATTGACGGAACGGCATGGCCGATCAACAGATCCGCGGCAGCAGCTCCCCTTGCGGTAGCTCCAGATAACGGCGGCTACCCCAGGGGTTGTTGAGGATCACCTTGTGGCGATCGCTTGCCTGCACCACGCCGATCTGGCTGGCGGCGGGGTTGAATTGCCGCAAGATGCCCAGCGCGTCCTGTGCCTGTTCGGCAGGCAGGGCCAGCACCATGGTTCCCTCGTTGGCGAGATCATGGGGCTCGAAGCCATAGAGCTCGCACAGGCCACGCACCGGATCGCACACCGGAATGGCGGACTCCTCCAGCTCGATGGCAACGCCGGAGGCGCTGCTCCATTCGTTGAGCACGGCGGCAAGGCCACCGCGGGTGGCATCGCGCAGGGCGTGAGGGGTAATCCCCGCTTTTAGCAGCGCTTCTACCTGCGGCCAGAGGGTGGTGCAGTCACTCTTGAGATCGGATCCCAGTTGCAGGGCGTCACGGGCCATCAGGATGCAGGCGCCGTGGCTGCCGATATCCCGCGACACCAGAATGGCGTCACCGGCTTTGAGGTTGCGTACCGAGATGCCCCGGCTCTGCTCAGGCCGCGGAAAGGTGCCGACCCCGCTGGTGTTGATAAAGATCTTGTCGGCCGCCCCCTTGGGCACCACCTTGGTGTCGCCGCAGACGATGCGGGCACCGCTCTTGGCAAGTTCGACCGCCATCGACTCGACGATGCGGGCCAGATCGGCGTAGGGGAAGCCTTCCTCGATGATAAAGCTGCAGCTCAGATACTCGGGCTTGGCCCCCATCATGGCGAGATCGTTGACCGTACCGGCGATGGCCAGTTTGCCGATATCGCCCCCCTCGAAGAAGAGCGGCGAGACGGTAAAGCTGTCGGTGGTGAAGGCAACGGGGCCGTTTACCGGCAGCAGGGCGGCATCTTCACCGCGCAGCAGGATCTCGTTGCCAAAGTGGCGAAAGAAGAGCTGATTGATCAGCTGGTTCATCTCCACACCGCCGCCGCCGTGGCTTAACTGAATTTCTCTCATTGGATCCCCATATATCGGTAGTAGGCATTGCAGGCCCCTTCGGAGCTGACCATGCAGCTGCCCATGGGCTGGGTCGGGGTGCAGCCCCGGCCAAAGACTTTGCACTGGTTCGGTTTGGCCAGGCCGCGCAGGATATCGGCGCACTGGCACGCCTTGTGGTCATCGATGGGAGTCTGATTAAGCGCAAAGTGACGCTCCGCATCGCGCTTGGCAAAGGCATCGCGCAGGCGCAGGGCGGAGGCGTTGATATCCCCCAGACCTCGCCAGCGAAAGTGCTCGCGGGTCTCGAAAAAGCGCTCGACCAGCCGCTGGGCGGCTTTATTGCCGCTGGCGGTGACGGCGCGGCTGTACTGCACCTCCAGCGCGTAGCGACCCTCCACCTTCTGGCGCACCATCATCAAGAGCGCCTCCATCACATCCACTGGTTCGAAGCCACTCACCACCACCGGCACCTGATAGCGATCGACGATAGGCAGGTAGATATCGGCGCCGGTGATGACGCTGACGTGGGAGGGGCCGATAAAGGCGTTCACCTTGGCCACCCCGTCGGCCATCACCGCATGAATGGCGGGGGGCACCAGCACATGGTTGATATGAAACAGCAGGTTCTCAATCCCCTCAGCTTCAGCCGCAGCCAGCAAGGCGGCGGTCATGGGGGTGGAGGTCTCGAAACCGATGGCGAAGAAGACCACGGTTTTCTCGGGGTTCTCACGGGCGATACGCAGGGCATCGAGGGGGTCATAGACCGGACGGATATCGCTCCCCTTGGCCCGCTGCTGGGCCAGCGTGCCCTTGGAGCCCGGCACCCGGATCATGTCCCCCAGGGTGACCAGAATGACGTTGGGCTGGCGGGCCAGCTCGATGGCCTGATCGATGCGCTCTTTGGGCATGATGCAGACCGGGCAACCGGGGCCGTGGACAAACTCGATGCTGGCCGGCAGCAACTGGTGCAGGCCGTATTTCATGATGGTGTGGGTATGGCCACCGCACACCTCCATCACCCGCAGCGGTTCGGGCAGATCTTTGGCCAGTTCGGTGATCTGGGCGGCGAGGGCGCGGATCACCTCGGGCTGGCGAAAGCCCTGAAAGAGGTCATTCAAGGTCAGCATGGCAAGATATCCTGCTCTGGCATCAGGGCCACCATCTGGCGGAAGCTCTCGAGGCTGGCCTGCGCCTCCTCTTCGTCAATCTTGCTCATCACAAAGCCGATATGGAGCAGCACATAGTCGTCAATGTTGAGAGGCTCTTCGAGCAGCATGCAGCTGACGCGCCGCTGCACCCCCAGGGTGTCGACGGTGACGCAGTTATCTTCGGGGTGCAGCTGCACCACCTGAGAGGGGATGGATAGACACATGAATTTCAGGACTCCGACAAGGTGGCACAACCGGTTGTGACAGGGTGGTGCGTGGCAAGATGGTGGATGGCAAACCAGAGCTGACCGGCGGCGATGCCACCGTCATTGAGCGGCAGGGTTTCGCTGGTCAATACCTGCCGGCCGGCCGCTTCGAGAGCGGGCACCAGCTGGTCCATCAGCACCCGGTTTTGAAAAACGCCGCCCCCGAATACCACCGGATAGCCGGGGACGCGCTCGGCAAGGGCGATGACCAGATTGCTGATGGCGCGGATAAAACCGGCGGCCAGGCTGGCGGTGGAGATGCCTTTTCTCTGCTCGCTGATAAGGGTATTGATGAGCTCGGCCCACTCGATATGCAGTGGCCCCTCTGTTGATTGGCTGAGATCAAAGGCGAGGGGGAAGGGCTGTTCATCTGGGGTGAGCTGCAAGGCGGCTGCCTCCAGCAGGAGTCCCGCTTCGCCCTCGTAATCCGGGGTGTTGATCACCCCCAAGAGCGCCGCCACCGCATCGAACAGTCGACCGATGGAACTGGTGTAAGGGGCGTTGCGACCCAACTGCCAGAGCTGGTGCAGATTGTTGATCTGCCCAGCGGGCAGTTGCTTGATCGCCGGAATATCGAGGGCACTGATCTGTTCAGGAGTGTGCGATTCAAACAGCAGCCCCAGCAGCTGACGTACCGGCTCGCGAATGGCCGCCTCGCCGCCGATCAGCTTGAAGGGGGCAAGGTGGGCAACCCGCTCAAATCCCTGAACGTCTGCCAGCAGCAGCTCGCCACCCCAGAGGGTGCCGTCATCGCCAAGGCCGGTGCCATCGAAGGCAACCCCCAGCACCGGGCCCGTGATGTTGTGCTCGGCCATCACCCCCAGCAGGTGGGCGTGATGGTGCTGCACCTCGAGGTGGGTCACCCCCTGATTGCGGCAATAGCCCTTGGCCCACTGATGGCTGAGGTAGCCCGGGTGGCGATCCGACACCAGCAGTTCTGGCTTGAGATCGTAGAGGTCGCGAAAGGTCGCCAGGGTCTGCTCAAAGTGCTCCTGCATCGGCAGGCTATGCAGATCGCCGATATAGGGGCTGTAGATGCGCTGGCGGCTGAAGGCAAGCGCCAGCTGGTTCTTCTGCTGCGCCCCGACCGCCAAGAGCGGTAACTTTACCGCCTCTTGCAGGCTGGGGGTGCAGGGGGCATAGCCCCGGGCGAGGCGCAACGTCTGGCGTCGCCCGCCTGCCCACTGCACCAGACTGTCGTCGCAGGGGTGCAGGATGGGGCGATTGTGATCCAGGATGCCGTCAATCTCGCTGCCGAGCTCCCTGACCACCGCCTCGCACTCGATGAGGATCGGGCTGCCGCGACCATTGGCGCTGGTGGCCACCAGCGGCATGGCGCACGCGTCCAGCAGCAGCTGATGGAGCGGGGTATAGGGGAGCATGACCCCAAAGTAGGGGATGCCGGGGGCGATCCCCTCGGCCAGCGGCGCGGTTGTCAGTAGGGATTCTGAGAGCCGATCATCATTTTTGCGCTTGCGCAGCAAGGTGATGGGTCTGGCCTGAGAGGCGAGCAGCTTCCACTCGTCTTCGCTGCCGGTGACATGCAATTTGGCCTCGGCAAGGGAGCCTATCATCACCGCCAGCGGCTTGCGCGCGCGCCGCTTGAGCGTTCGCAATCTGGCGACACTCTGTTCATTGCGGGCATCACACATCAGGTGATAACCCCCCATCCCCTTGACCGCGATAAGCTTGCCTGCTTGCAGGGCGTTTGCAGCTGCTTGCAGGGCATCCTCGCGCTCGGCCAGGGCATCGCCACGGCCATTTCGCCAGCTGAGATGAGGCCCGCACTCGGGGCAGCTCACCGGCTGGGCGTGGTAGCGTCTGTCCAGCGGGTTTTCATAGGCCGCAGCGCAGCGCGGGCACATGGCAAAGCCCGCCATGGCGGTATGGGGGCGGTCGTAGGGGAGGCGGCGGATAATGGTGTAGCGCGGGCCGCAGTGGGTGCAGTTGGTAAAGGGGTAGCGATGGTGGCGATCCGAAGGGTTGGCCACATCGTTGGCGCACGCCTCGCACATCCCCTGATCCGGCGAGATGGCGACCGTGGCCGCGCTCTGCTGCTGGCTTGCTTTAATTCGAAACTGGCCATGAAATTGGCCATCGAAGTCGGGATCATGAGCGCGGGGCAGTTCCCGCTCGCTGAAATGATCGATGCGGCTAAGTGGCGGCGCCAGTTCCCGCAGTTCGCGGGCAAAGGTGGCGAGCTGCTCGGGCGATCCTTCGGCGCCAATGGTGACGCCGTTGGCATCGTTCAACACATAGCCGGCAAGGCCGTGGCGCAGCGCCAGCCCATAGACGAAGGGGCGAAAGCCGACCCCCTGTACGATGCCGTCGATATGAAATTCGCGGCGCAGCCGGTTGACCACAGGATTGGCAGAGCCAGAGTGGGCGATGGTGGCGCTCATGCCGGCTCCATCTCATCTTGAGTCTGCGGCAAACGCAGCACCCGGCGCTCGTTCTCCTCGCGCCGTACCCAGCCATCCATCTCCATGCGCAGGCAGAACGGAATGGCGTATTTGCGCGACAAGCCGGTGATCTCCTTGAGGGATGCCATGTCGATCAGATCTCCCACCTGTTGGCCCGCCAGCACGGCGGCGACCATCTGGTTGTAAAGCTCGGCGTCGTAGTAGATGGGGCCATCGAGCTGCACCAGATACTTGAGTCGCGCCAGATTGCGCAGTTGCTTTTGCAACGCGCCTTTTTGCTGCAAGCCCTGCTGCAGGGCGGCGGGCAGCTTGCGGGTGATAAAGGGATCCAGCTCCACGCCGCCGGGGCCCAGTTTACCGGGCTCGTAACCCTCCTTGCCTTGATCTCGCACCACCTTGAGCACCAGCTGCGCCTCTTCCCCCAAATCATCTTCCGACTCGCCGCTGCCCGGTTGCCACTTGTCATGGTGCAGGCGAATGAGCTGCTCGCTCTTGAGCTGCTGGAGCAGGGCCTGAGTGACCGGCAGGGCGATGCCAAAGCGGGTCGCCAGCTCCGCAGCGCTCAGCGGTTCGTTTGCCAAGGTAGCGAGCAGCTGATCGCGGCTCTGGGCCAGCCAGTGGTTGTCCAGCAGCCACTCACCGAGGGGAGTGACCTGCTCTGGCTGCTGGTCAAAGCGGTTGGCCAGCACATAGCCGTTGAGCCCCAGCTGCAGGGTGGCCGGGTTGTAGTGTTCGAGCTCATCTGGCAGCTCGCCCAGCAGGGCGTGCAGCGCCTTGCGTCTGGCGGGGTGGATGTCGCCGCACCAGACGATGCGGGCGCCGTGCAGCAGTTCGCTACTGCCGTGGCGAATGATGGCGAGTGGCTGGCCGAAGAAGCAGGGGATGGGGCTGGTAAAGATCAGCCGCGCCAGCCGGGTATCCTTGATGGGCACGAAACGGGCCCGGCCATGCCAGCTGCCGAGGGCCACTTCCACTTCGCGGTTGCGCTGTTCCCGGATGCTGCCACCGACCTCGCAGAGCCGCACGATAAGGTGGGTGGCCGCCTCGCACTGACCGGCAGTGCTGGTGAGGCAGTGGCCGCGAGCCACCTCCTTGTGGGGCACTTTTTTAAGGCCCACCGCCACCCGGCAGACGGCGCCGATCTCGTCGGCGCTCTGGTGATAGGCCTGCAGGGAGCGCACTTGCACCTCCCGATCGGCGGGGTAGAGACGCAGCTTGTCCCCCACCTTGAGGCTGCCCTGCTGCAAGGTGCCGGTAAGCACTGTGCCGGTGCCATTGGCGGTAAAGACTCTGTCTACATACAGTCGCGGTGCGCTCTGCTCGCGGGCAGCGTGTGAGGCTGGCAGTTCGGCAAGCTGGCGCACGATGGCGGCGTGCAGGGCAGCCATATTGGCGCCGGTTTTGGCGCTGACGCTGACGATATCGGGCACCATGCCGCTCTCGTCCATCACCCGCTCCAGCAGGCTCTCTTCCAACAGCAAAAGCTCGTCGGAGCTGACCAGATCGCACTTGTTGATGCAGACCAAGAGACGCGGCACCCCCATCGCCTTGAGCAGGCGCAGGTGATCGCCGGTCATCGGCATCCACCCCTCGTCGGCGGCGATGACCAGCAGCACCAGATCCAGACTCCAGAGCCCCGCCACCATGTTGCGGATATAGCGTTCGTGGCCGGGCACGTCGATGACGCCTATGGTGTTGCCCTGACCGTCGTCAAAGTGGGCAAAGCCGAGATCCTGGGTCATGCCGATGGCCTGCTCATGGGCACGAGCGGTGGTGATGCCGGTGAGGGCCTTGATCAGCAGGGTCTTGCCGTGATCCACGTGGCCGGCAAGGCCGATAACGGCGCGATAGGGGGTCATGGGATCAGGGCTCCTCGGTCGCATTTGTTGCATTGAACGGGGCGGGCAGCAGCAACTCCTTGAGTTGGGCGATCAGCAGTTCCATCTCGGTCGGCAGCAGGGTGGCCATATTGAGCAGCACCTTCTGCTGGCGCACGGTGGCGATGACCGGCACCGGCAGTTCGCGCAAATCATCGAGCAGCTGCTGGGCCGGGCGCGGGTCGGTGCACTCCAGCGCAGGGGCCGGATAGAACTCGTCCGGCAAGGTGCCACCGCCCACCACCAGCTGGGCGGGGACCGGCACAAAGGAGCCGGGCAGGGCGGCCATCAGCTGGTCGGCTCTCGCCTGCATGGCGGCCGGATTGCTCAGGGTGCGATGGGCGATACCCTCGCCGACGGGAGATTTGTTGAGCTTGTGGATGAGCAGCCGTTCGAGCAGGGAGTAGACGATGCGGCTCGGGCGGAAGGTGCGCATCATGGGGTGTTTTTCCAGCCGCTTGATAAGGTCGCTGCGGCCGCTGATGATGCCCGATTGCGGGCCCCCCAAGAGCTTGTCACCGGAGTAGCAGACCAGATCCGCCCCCGCCTTGATGTACTGGCGCACCGAGGTTTCATCCGGTGCAAACTCTTCGGTGGTCAAGCCCGACCCCTGATCCACCGCCAGCACTACATGTTCGGGCAGGGCGCGGGCCACCTCGCCGATATCGGGGGATTCAGTAAAGCCGCGAATGGCGAAATTGGATCTGTGCACCATCAGTACCAGCGCGGTCTGATCGGTGATGGCATCGAGGTAATCTTTGGCGGTAGTGATATTGGTAGTGCCCACCTCCACCAGTTTGGCGCCGGAGAGCGCCAGAATATCGGGAATGCGAAAGCCGCCGCCAATCTGGATCTGCTCGCCGCGCGAGACGATCACCTCGCGCCCCTTGGCCACCTCCTGCAGCAGCAAAAAGAGCGAAGCGGCGTTGTTGTTGACCACCAGCGAATCCTCGGCCTGGGTGAGGCAACGGAGCAGGGGGGCGATCAGCCCCTTGCGCCCGCCGCGCTTGCCGGTGGCGAGATCCAGCTCCAGATTGTTGTACCCGGTGTTGAGGTCACGCACCTCGTCCCACAGCTCGTGACTTAATGGCGAGCGCCCCAAATTGGTATGCACCAGGGTGCCGGTGGCGTTGATCACCCGGGTTTGACGCTGGCGCAACTGCTGTCGGCAGCGCTTGGCAATCAGCGCCTCGATCTGCTCGGGGGCGACGCCATGCTGGCGAAAATCTTCGCTCTGGCGCAGCTCGCTCAGGGTGTCGCGCACCGCCTGAGTCACCAGCGGGCGGCTCAGCGCCTCGATAAACCCGGCGAGAAAGGGTTGCTGCAGCAGCTGCTCCACTTGCGGCAAACGGCGCGTTTGTTGCTGGCTGGGCTGTTGCTGAGAATCTGGCAGTGAATCGTCGGCAGCCGTACCTGATGCGGGCTGGCGGTGGGGGATGGCTGACGCGTGAGACGAGTTCGGCATGGGATTACCAGTGCAGTGCGTGGGTTCGGGAGGCGCACCGGTTTGCCGATAGAGAGGCCGAGCTGACGGGTTATGGCACTGCTGGCGATTTGCGGATGAGTGCAAACTGGGTGCATCAATGAGCGGGTATAAATTAATGCTGCATCGATGCTGATAAATTAATTTTTGGCCAGCGAGATAACCTGAGTTCGGATTATATTGGCAAGCGGCAAGCACCTTTTTTAAGGTATTAATTCAAACATATTGAACAAACAATGGAAATAACATTCAGGCCGAAAAATTCAGCGGGAGAGTATTTGTTCAATAGATAAATTTGGCGGAAGAGGCAGGAATCGAACCTGCCAAAGCCTTCTCGGCTCACATCGGTTTTGAAGACCGAGGAGGCCACCAGACCCCATCAACTTCCGTAACGGTCGCCATTTTGTGGCAAATTTCTGTGACTGGCAACGCTTTTTTTGTCATAAAAAAGCGAGAGTTAGCGATTTTTTGAAAAAATCAAAGAACCTTGTTTTATATCAAGTTCAGCACAATTAGCCCGATGCTTTTAATTTAACATCGGGCCTCGATCACATTGCCGGAACCGTCGGTCAATAACGGTCGTTAACAACTCGATAAATAATCACCTCTTGGAATTGTCAATATTCCACTGCTCCAGTTTCTCTATTAACAAGTCGGTATCTTTGGCGGCATCAAGGTGCTGATAAAGATAATCCATCGCCTCGCTCACCATCTCGGTCATCGGGAAAGAGAACGCCACGATGGCCGGTTGTACCCCGACAAAGATCACCTCGGGGACAAAGGTCTTGAGCTCGTCGATCAGGAAATTGAGCGGCATATTGTGGGTCGAGAAGATAAACATCTCGGCGATGGTCTCGGGGGGGATCACCTGCAGGGTTCCCGCCTTCTCGCCGATCTCGGCGGCATCCACCAGCACCACCCGCTCCGGTTGCAGCTCCCGCACCTTGTAGACCACATTTTCCGGCGCGATGCCGCCGTCGATATGGATCCAGCCGGGCAGGGGGGCGGCTTGCAGTTTGTCGGCAAGATAGGGGCCGGCACCGTCGTCCCCCATCATGGCATTGCCCACGGTCAACACGAGATTGCAGCCCATCAGCGGCTCCTTACCATCAGGTACATATGGGGGTCGTTAAAGAGGGCGGTGAGCTGATCCATAAAGGTGTTGGTCCAGCCCAGCTCCTGCTCATCGAGCACGCCTTCGGCTTTGCGCAGTCGGTCGAAGGCGCAGGCCAGCATATGGCAGTGCTCGCGATAGATGGTGATCTCGCCAAAGGTGAGAAACCCCTCCATCTTGCGGCGCGCTTCGCTCCCCTCTGGCAGCTTGGCTACCCAGTCGCGATAACCGGTCAGCGAGCAGACCAGGTCTGCTCGCAGGCAATCGACAATGCCGAGGTGGTGGCCGATGGCGAGGCTGTAGTACATCACCTCTTTGGCTTCCTCGGGGACGTTGAACTGCTCGTCGACGAACTTGCGCGAGAGGCGGTAGAAAAAAACCTCGTCAGCCATGCACCGCCTCTCCCTTGCCGGCTGCCCGGTTAAGGCAGGCGTTTGCGAGGTTGTTGACGATCTCCGAGAGGCGCGGATCGTCGTGCTGATCGAGGTAGCTCTGGATGCGCAGATCCACATCCTGCTGGGTTGCCCCTTCGAGCAGGGCCATAAACTCGTCGGCGATGATCCGCCCCTGCCGGTAACCGGCCATGCGGCGCGCCTCGCGTTCGATCATCACCCGGATTTCGTTGGGGATGCCGGTGTGGCGTAGTTCGACCCGCTCACCCGGTTGCACCTCGTGGCTGGTGGCTTTGAGTTTCTGCTCAAGCAGACCGAGCGCCACCGCAAAGCCGTAGATGGTGGCCGCCGGTGTGGGTGGGCAGCCGGGGATATAGACATCCACCGGCACGATCTTGTCGGTGCCGCCCCATACACAGTAGAGGTCGTGGAAGATGCCACCGTCACAGCCGCAGGCGCCGTAGGCGATGCAGATCTTGGGATCGGGCGCCGCCTCGTAGGCACGCAGGGCCGGCACCCGCATCGCCCGAGTCACCGCGCCGGTAAAGAGCAGGATGTCGGCGTGGCGGGGGGAGGCGACCACCTTGATGCCGAAACGCTCGGCATCAAACAGCGGGGTGATGGTGGCGAAGATCTCGATCTCGCAGGCGTTGCAGCCGCCGCAATCGACCCGGTAGACATAGGCCGAGCGGCGAATGTCCTTGAGCAGGGTCTTCTTGAGTTTGGTGATCTCGGGATCCTGTGCCAGCGGTACGGCGCGGGTATGGGCATGGCCGACAACCGGTTCTATGCCTTTGATCTTGCTCATCACATCCACTCCTTTTGTGCGGCCATCGGTGTGGCTATCGGTGTGATCAGGGCCGAGTCAGGCTGGCTCAGCATGCTCTGTTTTCGTTTGCAGTCGGGGCAGTGGTGAAGCCGCTCCGGGGTCGCCAGCGGTGTGCCCGCCTGCTTGAGGGTGTCCTCCACCAGTGCCACCAGTTTGCTCGGGGCAAAGTAGGTGCCGCACAGAGTGCAGGGGGCCAGCGCAAAGCGGGCCTCCTCATAAAGGTCCGCCTTGTTGGTCACCGCCAGCTCGAACTCGGGGGAGAGCGCGATGGCGCGGGTCGGGCAGACCTCTTCGCAGCGACCGCAGAAGATGCAGCGCGCCATGGAGATCTCCCAGCGCCGTTCGCCGGTCTCCATGTCCACTTCCATCACCAGCGCATTGGCCGGGCAGGCCTTGGTGCAGGCGGCGCAGGCGATGCACTGATCCGCCTGATATTTCGGTTTGCCGCGAAAATCCCGGTTCACCTCATAAGGGGCGAAGGGGTACTTGGCGGTCGGGGTGCCAGCCTTGAGGATGGTCTTGAACAGCTTGATCATGATGACCCCTTATTTCAGCGGAGAGTTTTTGCGATCGATACCGTAGCGCTCGATCTCCTTGTAGGAGACCACGGTGGATTTGCCCTTCTTGGGGTCGACCAGGGTGACCCGGTCGGTACAGGAGTAGCAGGGATCCAGACTGCCGATGATGAGCGGCGCATCCGCCACGGTATTGCCGCGCAGCATGTAGCGCAGAGCAGGCCAGTTGGCGTAGGTGGCGGCGCGGCAGCGCCAGCGGAATAGCTTCTGGTTATCCCCGGTCATGCTCCAGTGGACGTTCTCGCCGCGGGGCGCCTCGGTAAAGCCCAGCGCAAACTTGCCCGGCTGGTAGGTGAAGCCTTCGGTGAGCAGTGGCCCTTCCGGCAGGTGCTCCAGGCCGAACTCAATCATGTCGAGGGAGTCGTAGAGCTCGTGGATCCGCACCAGTACCCGGGATTGCACATCGCAACCCGCCTTGGTCTGGATCTCCATCGGCAGCTCGCGGTAACCGGCAAAATCGTGAACCCGGCGCACGTCGCGCTTGAAGCCGCTCGCCCGCACCATGGGGCCGACGCAGCTGAAATCGCGGGCAATCTGCGGGGCGAGCTTGCCGATACCGATGAGGCGGGAGGAGATGTTGGCGGTATCCAGCAGCATGGCCACCAGGGGTTTGAGCTCATCACGCAGTTCGCGCACCAGCTGGGCACCCTTGATGCGATCTTCCTTGAAGATGTCGCGGCGTACCCCGCCAATCAGGTTGAGGCCGTAGGTCTTGCGGGCGCCGGTCAGCAGCTCGGCCAGGGTCATGGATTTCTCCCGCACCCGGAAGAACTGCATGAAGCCGGTGTCGAAACCGGTGAAGTGGCTCGACAGGCCGATGTTGAGGATATGGCTGTGCAGGCGCTCCACCTCCAGCAGCACGGCGCGGATCATCTTGGCCCGCTCCGGCACCGGAATACCCATGGCGTTCTCTACCGAGGTGGTGTAGGCGACGCTGTGAGTAAAGCCGCAGATGCCGCAGACCCGGTCGGTCAGAAACGCCACTTCGTTGTAGCCCATGCGGGTTTCCGCCAGCTTCTCCATGCCGCGATGGACATAGAAGAGGCGGTAGTCGGCATCGATGATGTCTTCGCCATCGACGAACAGACGAAAGTGCCCCGGTTCGTCGGAGGTGATGTGCAGCGGGCCGACCGGCACGATGCGGTTGGCATCACTGCCCAGCTCGTTGACGAAGGGGTAGGTCTCGGTGTCGGTGGTGGGCATCGGGCGCTGGCGATAATCCATGGCGTCCTTGCGTAGCGGGTGGATATCCTCCGGCCAGTCGTCCGGCAGTACCAGACGGCGTTCGTCCGGCAAACCGATGGCGCGCAGGCCGTACATGTCGCGGATCTCCCGCTCGCCCCACACCGCCGCCGGAATGGTCGGGGTGATGGAGGGGTACTCCTGGGTATCGGCATCCACCAGCACCTTGACGGTGATCCAGCACTTGGTGTCGCCCTCCATGGAGAAGACGTGGTAGACGGCGAAGTGGCCGTTGAGGCTGCGCTCGTCATTGGCAAAGGAGAGAGGAAGCCAGCCCCCCAGCTGATGGAAGATCAGGCTGGCCGTCTCGACCAGACTGGTGGGTTTGACGGTGATGGTGGCCTGATCGGCGGTTTGCCACTCCTCGTCGACGATGGCGTGGGGCAGTTGGGCTCGCACCTGCTGGATGTAGTCGCAGCCGATGCGATCCGAAATGGCGATGGTCATGCAGTTCTCACTTTAATGTTCGGGAATGAGCATTCACAAATGATGAAATCGAAAAAAGGTGCTGTGCTGGCGGGCATGGTTCAGACCCCGACCAGATAGGCGAGCAGCGCCAGCAGGGCCAGCCCCAACCCGTAGCGGGTGAGCTTGTGGGTGCGCACGAACTGGGTACGGGCCATGGCGTTTTCGATGATGCCGGCTAGCAAAAATGCCACCAGCAGCTTGCAGGCGAGGATCAGCGCCGCGCCGATGAGCGCAGGCAGACTCCAGTTGGCCGCCTTGCCGAAGGGGAGGAAAATCACCAGAAAGAGCTGCACCACCACCAGTTGCTTGAGGCCGATGGATAGCTTGAGCAGGGCCAGCCCCGCACCGGAGTACTCGGTGAGCGGTCCCTCCTGCAGCTCCTGCTCGGCTTCGGCGCAGTCAAAGGGCAGCTTGCCCATCTCGACAAACACCGCGAAGGCGCAGGCGGCGCCGGCCAGCAGGGTGGCAACCGGCGCGGCCAGCGGCTGGGTCGCCACATAGTTGCTGATATTGCCCAGATCCGAGCTGCCCACCATCATCGCCATGATGAAGCAGGCGAGCACCAGAATGGGCTCCACCAGAATGCCGAGGGTCAGTTCGCGGCGGGCACCGATCCCTGCAAACATGCTGCCGCTGTCGAGCCCCGAGAGGGAGAAGAAGAAGCGGAAGATGGCGAACAGATAGATGTCGGTGATGAGATCCCCGGCGATGGGGAAGGGGGACTCGTGAGTCAGGGTTGGCAGCGCCATCCCCACCAGCAAGAGGGCGGCGATGAGCAGCGCAGGCATCAGGTTGAAGATGATGCCGGCAGGCTCGGGGGTCACCTCCTGACGGCGCAGGAGCTTGGCGATATCCCGGTAATCCTGCAGCAGGCCCGGCCCCTGACGGGAGTGCATCTTGGCCCGCAGCACCCGGTTGAAACCGGTGGCGAGCGGCGCCAGCGCCAGCATGGCGATGGCCTGGGTCAGGGCGAGGGCAACCATGCCCCAGCTCGGCATTTCAAGAACAGGCATATCAGACTCCTACAGCCATCAGGATAAAGAGCGCCAGCACAACACCGTGCAGCAACCAGCCGGTTGTCCCGCTGGTATCGCTCACCCCGTGCAGGGCGCTGGCCAGATCGAGCTGCGGTTGCTTGCGATAGAGTGGCGTGCAGAGTTGGCGCAAGGTGTGGGTGACACCGCCGGAGGTGAGGCTCATGCGCTCCTCGTAGGCGTAACCACAAGCCCACGGGGTGCCAGCGTGACGACGACCCAGCTTGGGCCCCTTGAAGATGGCCAGTACCAGCAGCGGGATGAGGAACAGCCCCAGCAAGGTGATGGCGATAACGGGCGGGGAGAGGATCGCCTGGCTGCTATCGAGCGGCAGCAGGGTCGCGCCGGTGGCGACGTTCATCTGACCGCTTACCAAGGCTTGGCCATAGCTGGCGATATGGGGGGCAATCCAGGGGGCGCCTAGACCCAGCACCAGACAGACGGCGGCCAGCAGCAGGGTGCCAGCCACCATGGCGCCCGGCACTTCGCGGGCATGGCTCGCGTGTTCGCTGCGCGGGGCGCCGCAGAAGCAGATGCCATACACCTTGACGAAACACATCACCGCCATGGCGCCGGTCACCGCCAGCATCACCACCGCGAGCGGCGCAACGACAGAGGTGCCGAGTTTGGTCATGGAAAGGAGCGACTGGTAGATAAACCACTCGCTGACAAAACCGTTCAGCGGCGGCAGCGCCGAGATGGCCATGGCACCGATGAGGAACGCCAGCGCGGTCCAGGGCATCAGCTTGGCCAGCCCCCCCATCTTGTCCATGTCGCGGGTGTGCAGGCGGAACATCACCGAGCCGGTGCCCATAAAGAGCAGGCTTTTGAAGATGGCATGGTTGAGCAGGTGATAGAGGGCGCCGAGCAGCCCCAGCACCACCAGTGCCGGTTGCTGGTTGGCGATGCCGATCATGCCGATCCCCATCCCCATCAGGATGATGCCGATGTTCTCCACCGTGTGGTAGGCGAGCAGCCGCTTGAGGTCGTGTTCGGCCAGAGCAAACAGCACCCCGAGCACCGCCGAGCAGGCACCGAAGATCAGTACCACATAGCCCCACCAGAGCTGGCTGGCGCCGAGAAAATCGATGCAGACCCGCAAAATGCCAAAGAGACCCAGCTTCACCATCACGCCGGACATCAGCGCCGAGATATGGGAGGGGGCGACGGGCTCGGCCACCGGCAGCCAGCCGTGCAGCGGCACAAAACCGGCGCGCAGGCCAAAGCCGCAGAAGCTGAGCAGGAACACCAGCGAGGCCAATCCGCCCGCCAGATGGTGCTCACGCAACGCGGCGAACTCCAGCGAGCCAGATTCACGGCAGAGCAGCCAGAAGGCGATCAGCACCAGCGCCATGCCGATATGGTTCATCACCAAGTAGAGACGGCTCTGTTTGGCGGCATCCGGGTTGGTCTTGACCAGCCAGTAGGTGGTGAGGGTCACCAGCTCGTAGCAGAGCAAGAAACCGAGCGCATTGTCGGCCAGCACCATGCCCACCATGGCAAACAGGAAGAGGTTCATCAGCGCACCGATGGCCACATCCCCTTTGCCCTGATATTCGCGGATATAGGCAAAGGAGTAGAGGGCGACGGCGACGCCGACGGTGCTAATCACCAGCAGCATCAGCGCGGAGAGCATATCGAGGTGAACCGAGCCCAGCAGCCAGAGTTGGCCGTCGACGGGGGCGCCTTGGGCAAAGATCTGGATGGCGGCGACCAGACCCGCGAGCGAGCCCAGCAGGGCAAAACCGCTATTGAGACGGTTGGCCAGTGCGGGCAGCTTTTGCAGGAGCAAACCGGCGGCAGCGCCCAGCAAAAAGAGCAGGAGCGTGGCCATTACAAGGGGGGACAACATCAGCGAACTCCCTCTGTGGTAGATAAATCGGATGCAGGGAGCGCCGTGGCAGGCGCCGAGAAGGCAGAGGCCCCTTGCGGGTTGGTGTCGGCCGCTTGCTGGCGACGGATACGGGCGGCGCGTTCGGTGTCGCCGTCATTGACCAGCTTCAGCGCCTGGGAGGGGCAGGCACCGACACAGGCCGGGCCATCGGCGCGAAACTCGCACAGGTCGCACTTGACCGCGATGCTGCGCACGCCCGGCTCCCAGCTCAGTAGATCCTCGCCAAAGCAGCGCAGGCCGGCAGAGGTGGAGGGGTTGCTGGAGCGGATGGAGCAGGGGATATAGGTGTCGTAACTGGTGGCCACGGCCACCGGACGGCTGCCGCCGCTCTGGATGGCGCCAAAGGGGCAGGCCACGGCGCAGAGATTGCAGCCGATGCAGAGCGACTCGTTGAGTTGCACGCAATCGCCGGTTTGGCGAATTGCCTCGACCGGGCACACCTTGATGCAGGGGGCATCGTCACAGTGACGGCACTGAACCGGCATGGTCGCCTGCTCGTGTCGCATAACGGTTAAACGGGGGGCTTGCTGCAAACCTTGCGCCTTGTGTACCTCGCTGCAGGCCGCCATACAGGTGCCACAGCCGATACAAAGCTTGGGGTCAGCGATAACGAAGCGGTTCATAGCCTACCTTGTCGTGTCGCGAACGGAGAAAGTAGGGGCAGGTTGGCAAGATACGGGCCAGATTGGTTTTGCTTGATTGGATGAGTGTAAGTGTTTGTTTTTAAATGATGTTAAAAATCGCGCCGACGGGTGTCGAGGCCTTGTCTTACTGTCGAATCGTGACGTTCGTCACTTGTGACGAAGCCGCCGGGAGGGTTCGTCACCTTGGAAAATGCAGCATGAGTAGGGTGCAATGAACGCAGTGAATTGCACCGCTATCAAAATATGTTCGTGGTGCACGGCGCTGCGCTTGTTGCACCCTACGGTGGGATGTCTGTGGGGGTCGCCGTGGTTTTGCTCCCTTCTCCCCTCGCGGGAGAAGGGCTGGGGATGAGGGGGGAGGTCAGCCATATGTTCGTGGTGCACGGCGCTGCGCTTGTTGCACCCTACGGTGGGATGTCTGTGGGGGCGGATGTGGTTTGCCCCCTTCTCCCCTTGCGGGAGAAGGGCCGGGGATGAGGGGGCGGTAATCGGGGTTAACGGAAAAGAAGAGGGAGGCCCATGCCTCCCTCTCTATTTGCTGAGGTTTTCTATGCCATCAAAAGGCCATCAACCCGCCATCAGATATCCACCTGCGAACCCAGCTCGATGACCCGGTTGGGCGGGATCTCGAACTGATCCGGCGCACGCAGGGCGTTGCGTTGCAGCAGCATAAAGAGTTTGCCGCGCAGATAGAGATACCAGGGGCGGTCTTTCATGATGAGCGACTCGTGGGCCATAAAGAACGAGGTCTCCATCATCCGGCAGCTCAGCCCCTCGGCGTTGCAGCGGTGGAAGATCTCCTCCACGTTCGGGGTCTCGCGCCAGCCGTAGCTTGCCACCACCCGCCAGAAGGTGGGAGATAGCTGCTCGATGCAGACCCGGCGTACATTGTGGACGTAGGGCACATCCTCCACCCGCAGGGTGAGCAGGATGATCCGCTCGTGCAGCACCTTGTTGTGCTTGAGGTTGTGCAGCAGCGCATGGGGGATCACGTTGACCACCCGTGACATATAGACCGCAGTGCCCGCCACCCGGGTCGGCGGGGATTTTTCCAGCGAGGCGATCATCGGCTCAAGGGAGTTGCCGTGCTCGTTCAGGCGGCGAATAAGCTGGAAACGCTCGCTCTTCCAGCTGGTCATCACGGTGAACATCACCGCGCCCAGAGTGAGCGGCAGCCAGCCGCCGGAGAAGATCTTGGCGAGGTTGGCGGCAAAGAGCGGCACGTCGATACAGAGCAGCGCGGCAAACAGGATGGCCACCAGATACTTGTTCCAGTGCCAGCTGTTCTTGGCCACCGAGCAGGAGAGGATGGAGGTGAGCACCATGGTGCCGGTCACCGCGATGCCGTAGGCCGCCGCCAGATTGCTGGAGTGCTCGAAGCTCATGATGACGATCACCACCGAGATATAGAGCATCCAGTTGATGACCGGAATATAGATCTGGCCGGACTCCTGCTCGGAGGTATGAACGATGCGAATGGGGGATAGATAACCTAGCCGTACCGCCTGCCGGGTCAGCGAAAAGACCCCGGAGATCACCGCCTGCGAGGCGATCACCGTCGCCATGGTTGCCAGCAGCAGCAGCGGCACCAGCGCCCATTTCGGCGCGAGCAGGAAGAAGGGGTTGGCAATGGCGGCGGGGTTACTCAGCAGCAGCGCACCCTGACCGAAGTAGTTGAGCACCAGCGAGGGCAGCACTACGATAAACCAGGCGAGGCGGATTGGATTTTTGCCAAAGTGGCCCATATCCGCGTAGAGCGCCTCCACCCCTGTGATGGCCAGCACCACGGCGCCGAGGGCAAAGAAGGAGGTGGTCTGGTACTGGACAAAGAAGCGCACCGCCCAGATGGGGTTGAGCGCACCCAGCACCTCGGGGTTGTGGATGATGCCGCGCAGCCCCAGCACCGCCAGCGTCATAAACCAGATCAGCATGATGGGGGCAAACAGCTTGCCCACCATGGCGGTGCCATGTTTCTGGATGGCAAACAGCAGGGTCAGCACCAGCACCGAGAGAGTGACGATATAGGGGTCGAGGGCGGGGGTGAGAATGCTCAGACCCTCGATGGCCGACATCACCGACATCGCCGGAGTGATCACCACCTCGCCATAGAAGAAGCTGCCGCCAATCAGGCCGAGGATGATCAGCAGCGGTGTCCAGCGGGTGGAGGCGTTGCGGGTCGCCAGCGACATCAGGGTGAGAATGCCACCCTCGCCGGCGTTGTCGGCCCGCATCACAAAGGAGAGGTACTTGACCGACACCACCAGGATCAGCAGCCAGAAGATCAGCGAGAGAAAGCCGAGAATGGAGGCCGGCTCGACGCCGAACCCGAATTGACCTGACAGGCACTCGCGCAAGGTATAGAGCGGGCTGGTGCCGATATCGCCATAGACTACGCCAATCGCCGCCAGCATGACGCCGGACATGGCTTGTTGTTTATCACAGTTCATGAGTTCATCTTGTCAGTTTGATGTTTACACGTTTGCCACAGCAGATCGCCCCGAACACATCAGGTATGTGTGGATACAACATCGGGGGAAATCAAAGGATTGCGATGGGAAGGGAGCTAATCGGATATAAAGATGCGTTTCATGGGACACAGTCTGTTCATCTGTCGTTAAGCTTATAATGACACACACTCTGCGGGTTCATGCTCAGGTATAAATAATCAAAACGTCCTTTTGAGTAAGGTTATTAATTGGCCGTTGATTGAAATATTCATGCGCTCTGCGGGCAACCGTTTGTTTTATCTGGGGAAGTGGTTTGGCCACTATTTTTTACCGAGCTGAGTGATAAACAGACGATAAAATAGTGACTAATTAATTGCTGGCAGGACGGCAAAGGGGAGGGCGCTGGGTAGCAATGGGGTCTTTATTTGGGTGGGGTAAATGTAGGGTGCAATGAACGAAGTGAATTGCACCAAATATTGAAAGAAGCAAGAGGTGCAATGTGCTGCGCTTATTGCACCCTACGGTAATTATTACTCTCCATGATAGTGCTTCAATAAAAAGTAGCGGTCAGGACTATTGTTAACGCCGCTCACTTTACCGACTATTTTAAATCCCATTTTTTCATAAAATTTGGGTGCCTGAAATGAGAGGGTGTCGACTTGAGCAGCGATACATCCCCGTTTTTTTGCCTCGCGTTCAGCAATCTCCATTAATTGAATGCCAAGCCCCTGTCCTCTCTTGTCATTGTGTACCCAAAGCACCTCGATCAACAGTTGATGATAAATAGTACGTCCGGCAATGCCACCAACAACTTCGTCATTATCATCATGAATGGCAACAATTAAAGGTTGGGAGCGCTCCTCACCCATTTTATCAAAGTTAAATTGTCTAAGGTTATCAACAAGTACATTGAATATGTCATCTTTATGTTCATTATGGATTTGAATATTCATCAAATCTGACTCCATTAAAATGTAATCGTAGGGTGCAATGAACGAAGTGAATTGCACCGCTATTTTAATGCGTAAGCGCCTAGGTACAATGCGATGTGCATACATCACTCTACGTCACTATTTTTTGCGGTTATTTTCCTCATATGTTGAGATTAAAAATAACGACATTGCTCCAGCTAAATTTACAGCAAGTTCAGCATGTCTTGCTTGTGGTTTAACGGGATGCTTACCATGCCCATGAGCGTCACCTAATTTATTGCGTAATGTACCCAAGCCATTAACTATCCCAGAGCACCCACCCAAAATTTGTTTGAATATTGGTTCATTATGCTGCTCTGGAGCCATGTTTAACTCTTTCGCTGTAAGTTTATACAATTCAGACAGTTCAATTGACGAGGAGTTATAATCAACACCAAGTTCTTCTAAAACATGTTTACATACGCTTTCTAATATTGTACGTGAAATTGTAATTGCACCTTCAGGATCTCTAACTTTTCTCTCTAGAGCTTTAGTCCATGCATGATGGATGCTGGCGGAATCAAAATTTTGTAAAACATCGGATATGGATTGTTGAGCTGGGTGTGTTTCACCTTGTTCTAAGTACTCAAGTAGTTGGTCAAACTCTTTCCATAGATATTGCCTACGGTCAGCATAGGTTCCATACTCATATTTTATGAACTGCCAGAATTGATCAAGGTTGCGATTAGTTTTAACACATCGTGGGGTCATCGTTGCTATTGTTGGATTACCAAGCAATTCAGTTCTAATAACTTGGTAATCGGCATTATCACCAACACTGCCTGTTGCTTGTGCAATCAGCATATTTTGTAAATATGTTACCCGATCAAATAATGTCCCCAAATGGCTTAGCTCACTCATCTTATATCTCACGTCTGCATGGAAACGACTCCCAGCGGAGCTGGTTGCCAACTGGCACATATTAACCGGAGGGATAGAAAACTGAAGGGGCAGGGGCCTAAAACCGGCTCTGGCTCAACAAATCAGTCAATAAGTGGCCCATTTTTGTTCGGTTTGACTTGATGATTGCCTGCCCGCTCGATAGAAAAACCAAACAACTTGGCCGCCGCTCCAAGCCATTTTTGCGTGCTGTACAGCCCATTTTTGGCCCTTGGTATGGTTTTTCTCCCCGGATGTCGTTGCTCCGCTTGCCCGGTTTGGGGCGGCCGATCCTGGCTGCAAACGCCTTTGAACGGCTCCGCCACGCGGTTGGGGCATAGGCTGGTCAGCCGGTGTCGAGCTCGTCACTTTTGTCGTGTCGATCACACTTCCCACCCCGTCGTCACCCTCGTCAGAGGTGGCAATCAGCACGATTTTCTTTCTGATTACTCTTTTATTTTCAGTTGCTTGTGATTTTTTATCGCACCCTTGGCCCGTTTTGGTCTGATAAATGCTTTGTGGGGGCTGGCCGCCTCTTTGCCTGTCGGCGGGCGGCCCGGTGTAACGAACCATTTAGGATCCCTCTCTATGAACAGCTTCGTGATTGCAGATCCCAGTCTCTGTATTGGGTGTCGTACCTGTGAGGTGGCCTGCGCCGTTTCACACCAGTCAGGGTCTTGCAGCGGGACCCTTGAGCGGGAGGGCGGCCTGCATCTTGCCATCGAGGATGGACATCTGGTCTCCAAGGACAGCTACTTTCAGCCGCGCCTGAAGGTGATCGTGGGCAGCAAGGTGACCACGCCGGTGCTCTGCCGCCAGTGTGAAGACAAGCCGTGCGCCATGGCCTGCCCGAACAATGCCATCGTCAGCGAGGATGGCTGCGTCAAGGTGTTGCAGGAGCGCTGCATCGGCTGCAAGTCCTGCGTGGTGGCCTGTCCTTACGGCGCCATGGCGGTGGTGCTCAAAGAGGTGGCCCCCGCTGCCGATTCGCTCTTCAAGCGTCCGCAGACCAAGGCGCAGGCGCTCAAGTGCGATCTCTGCCGTCACCGCGAGGCGGGCCCGGCCTGTGTCGAGGTGTGTCCGACCCAGGCGCTGCGGCTGGTCACGCCGGAGCATCTTGAAACCCTGAACCGGCAGAAGCAGCTGGCCAGTGCCGAGGCACTGCTGGCGATGCCGGCGCGGGTGTGAGCGGGCTTGCCGAGCCGTTTTTCGTTAACAAACAAGAGTGTGAGTCATGAAAAAAGTCATTACCGTGTGCCCCTATTGCGGCACCGGTTGCAAAATCAACCTGCTGGTTGAAAACGACAAGGTGGTGGGGGCCGAAGGCGCCAACGGCCGGACCAACGAGGGGCAGCTCTGCCTCAAGGGCTATTACGGTTGGGATTTTTTGAACGACACCAACCTGCTGACCCCCCGTCTCAAGAGCCCGATGATCCGCCGCGAGCGCGGTGGCAAGTTCGAGGCTGTCTCCTGGGACGAAGCGATCGAGTTCGCCAGCAGCCGTCTGGCTGCCATCAAGGCGAAATATGGCCCGGACGCCATCATGACCACCGGCTCTGCCCGTGGCCCCGGCAATGAAGCCAACTATGTGATGCAGAAATTTGCCCGTGCGGTGATTGGGACGAACAACGTCGACCACTGCGCGAGGGTGTGACACGCACCCTCAGTCTCCGGTCTGGAGACAACTGTAGGCAACGGCGCCATGAGCAACGCCATTCTCGAAATTCAAGAGACCAAGTGCCTGCTGGTGTTTGGTTACAACGCTGCTGACTCTCACCCCATCGTCGCTCGCCATATCCTCAAGGCGAAGGCAAACGGGGCCAAGGTGATTGTGTGTGATCCCCGCATGGTGGAGACCGCCCGTATCGCCGATCAGTGGCTGCCGCTCAAAAACGGTTCCAACATGGCGCTGGTGAACGCCTTCGCCAACGTGTTGATCAATGAAGGGCTCTATAACAAGGCCTTTGTCGCCAACTACACCGAAGGGTTCGAGACCTTCAAGGCGACGGTGGCCAAGTACACCCCGGAATATGTCGAAGGTATCACTGGCCTCAAAGCCGCCGATATCCGCGCCGCCATTCGCACCTATGCCGAGTCGCCTGCGTCCATGATCCTGTGGGGCATGGGGGTGACCCAGTACGGTCAGGCGGTGGACGTGGTCAAGGGGCTGGCGGGTCTGGCGCTGCTGACCGGCAACTTCGGTCGCCGCGGCACCGGCTGCGGGCCGGTACGTGGTCAGAACAACGTGCAGGGCACCTGTGATATGGGGATGCTGCCCCACCAGTTCCCGGGTTATCAGTCGGTGGCCGATCCCGCCATCAGCGCCAAGTTCGCCAAGGCGTGGGGCGTGGAGTCTCTGTCCCAGAAACCCGGCTATCGCCTGACCGAGCTTGGCCACAAGGTGGAGGAGGGCAAGTGCAAGGCCTTCTACATCTTTGGTGAAGATCCGGCTCAGACCGAGGCAGATCTCGGTCAGTTCCGTCGCACTCTGGCGGGGATGGAGCTGGTGATCGTGCAGGATATCTTCATGACCCAGACCGCCGAGATGGCCGACGTCATTCTGCCCGCCACCAGCTGGGGCGAGCATGAAGGGGTCTACAGCTCGGCTGATCGCGGCTTCCAGCGCTTCTACAAGGCGGTGACGCCCCCCGAGAACGTGAAACCGGACTGGGCCATCTTCTCGTTGATGGCGACCGCCATGGGTTATCCCATGGAGTACCACAACACCGAAGAGATCTGGGACGAGATGCGTGCGCTCTGCCCGCTCTACGCCGGGGTCAGCTACGACAAGATGGCCGATCTCAAGAGCGTGCAGTGGCCTTGCCCGACCGAGGATCACCCGGGCACCAGCACCCTGTTCGAGGGAAATGTGTTCACCACCCCGAGCGGCAAGGGTCAGCTGATTGCCTCCGAGTGGCGGCCGCCGCTGGAGCAGCCCTGTGCCGAGTACCCGCTGGTGCTCTCCACCGTGCGCGAGGTGGGTCACTACTCCTGCCGCTCCATGACCGGCAACTGCTCGGCGCTGCAGACCCTGGCCGATGAGCCGGGCTATGTGCAGATCCACCCGAGCGATGCCAAAAAGCTTGGGGTGAAGGATCAGGCGCTGGTCTGGATCTCGTCGCGCCGTGGCAAGGTGATCACCCGCGCCAACTACAACGACCGGGTCAACGCCGGGGTGGTCTACATGACCTACCAGTGGTGGATCGGGGCCTGCAACGAGCTCACCATCGAGCACGTCGATCCCGTCTCCCACACGCCGGAGTACAAGTATTGCGCGGTGAAGATCGAGCGCATCGACAATCAGCCTGAGGCGGAAGTGTACGTCCAGACTGAATACAGCGCGCTCAAGGCGAAATTGCGCAGCGCAGCCAAGGGCTGATCGCCCTAAAAACGAGGTTCTGCACAAATAAGGGAACCCGACTCGGATTTATCGAGTCGGGCACCCTTTTATTACCCAAAAAAAGGGGAGTAAATGATGCAACATGAAATTGGTCGCTTATTCGGACTTTTCTATATTGGCACCTATCTGGCGGCGATATTGCTGGGAATAGGTTGCTATATTTGGCGCGACGAGATGATATTTCTGCTCGGCTTCGGTTTTTTCGGCTGTTTTATGGCGGCACGGCTCGCCATGAGCAGCGTATTTTCTGCTTTGAGTATTTCCAGTGCCTGGCTGATCGGGTTTATCTCCACCACCTTGATCAACGGCCTGCTGCTGGGGGTGATCACCCTGCTGGTCTACCTCACGCATCAGAGCGTCACCGCCGAGCTTGCCGACAACGCCAGCTGGCTGCTGATGGCCTTCCAGAGCTTGTCGGCCCTCTTTATCTTCGGTGGCCTGAAGTGCTGCCACAGCCGGATCATCACCTCGTAAATTGCCGATGGATGGGCAGCAAACGCCATCTCGAAACCCGCAGCCAGCGAAGAGGAAAGGGCAGATCTGACAGTTGACGGCGGCCCACTTTTCAGGCGCCTTAATTGAGATCAAGAACTGATGAAATAACCGGTTAAATATGGCCATCAGATATATTAAATCGGATTGTAATGAAATTTGAGCTCATCTATGATGAGTCGCCATTCCAATATATCCCCCGATAACGATGTTACTTTTTGTTGTCGTTCGTTAATAACAACTCTGGAATTGCAACATGCGACAATTTTCGTCACCGCTTTTCTTATTGGCAGCCGTTTTTACGGGCTGCGGCTATTTATTTTGGTGACGGGTGCTTGTCGTGATGCGATGGCATGGACAGCCTGACTGGTGACTAAATCGATATAACGTGAGGCCGCAATGCTAAATGTGAGTGCCATCCCCCTGGACGAGATCTCTCCCATCTGGGACGACGGTTTCCTCCTGCTCTCCAAATCCCTCCTGTCGGCCGTGACGCTCGATGATTTTATCCACAAACTCAACAAGATAGATGCCAGCTTCGGCGGCGTGACCCGGGTCAACCTGATCCTCAACATGGGTGCGGACGAGGAGGCCATCTTCTACTTCATGGGACATTCCGGCCCAAAGCATCTGGTCTGCCCCAAGGCAGAGCTGCACCTCTCCCCCCGTCCTGCCAAAGAGACCCCGGAACAGGCCATCATTCTCGCTGCCGCCCGCTTTGAGAATCGCTGCCCGGCGCTGGATCGCGAAGGGGTCTACGGGGGGCTGCGCTCCTACTGCCAGCTCCCCATCACCACCGCCCGCAGCCACCTTGGCGGGGTCGAGTTTATCAACACCCAGCTCGACAGCTTCACCATGGAGACCCTGGCCAAGCTGACCCAGCTGGCGGCCATTATCGCCATTGCGCTGGAGAACGTGCTCGACAAGGAGCGCACCCTGGAGCAGGCCAACTCCCTGCGCCTTGAGCGCGACAGCTGCAAAATTCTGGTGGATGTGACCAACGCAGTGATCAAACTGGTGCGTATCGCCGAGTTGCCCAAGAGCCTGTTTACCATCCTGCACCACCACTTTGGCATCAGCAGTTTGTGTCTGGCGGAGTACAACGCTACCTCCGACAGCTTCAAGAGCTATCTGGTCAATCAGCACCAGAGCGATCAGCCGGGCATCATCGATCACTCCTGTTTTGAAAAGAAGTGTCTGCAGGGGGCCCTTGGCCACAGCGAGCCGTTTTTTGTCTATCGCGAACACGGCCACGGCTGCAGCAATCGCTGCCGTTTTACCTCCCAGATCCTGCCGCCCGAGGCCGACAGCTCCTGCATTTTGCCGCTGCGTTATCGGGGCAATCTGCTGGGGGTGTTGATCCTCTCGCACCCCAACGCCGACTTCTTTGCCGATATCGATATCTCCTTGCTGGAGCAGGTGGCGGCGCGCACGGCGATTGCCATGAACAACGTGCAGGCGCAGCAGGAGATCTCCAACACCAACGGTGCCAAAGAGAAGACCATTCGCATCAACGAGCCGCAGATGCAGGGGGAGTTCCCCCACATCATCTACCAGAGCGCGGTGATGGAGAGTGTGCTGGAGAAGGTGCGGCTGGTGGCCGAGAGCGACAGTACCGTGCTGATCCTCGGCGAGACCGGCACCGGCAAGGAGCTGATCGCCCAGGCCATTCACGCCCTGAGTGCCCGCCACGATCACGAGATGGTGAAGGTGAACTGCGCCGCCATCCCGACCGGCCTTATCGAGAGCGATCTCTTTGGCCATGAGAAGGGGGCCTTTACCGGCGCCCTGACCCAGCGCATCGGCCGCTTCGAGCGGGCCCACAAGGGGACCCTGTTCCTCGATGAAGTGGGGGATATGCCGCTGGACTTGCAGCCCAAACTGTTGCGGGTATTGCAGGAGCACGAGCTGGAGCGGGTGGGTAACAGCAACCCAATAGCAGTGGATGTGCGGCTGGTGGCCGCCACCAACTGCGATCTGCTCTCCATGGTCAAGAACAAGCGCTTTCGAAGCGATCTCTACTACCGCCTCAACGTCTTTCCCATCGAGCTGCCGCCCCTGCGCGAGCGGCGCGAGGATATTCCGCTGCTGGTCAATTTCTTTATCAAGAAGATCGCCAAGCGGATGCGCCGCACCATCACCTCCATCCCCGCCGATGCGATGAAGATGCTGGTGTCGCTGCCCTGGTACGGCAATATTCGCGAGCTGGAGAACGTCATCGAGCGCGCCGTGGTGATGACCCGCGGCCATGTGCTCAACCTCTCGCCCGATGAGCTGATGCCGCTCAAGGGTTACCACAAGATTGAGACCCTGGTCTATGACGAGCCCGCCACGCCGCTCTTTGCCGAGGAGGGGCCGATTGATGAGCGCGAGGCGATCATCGCCGCCCTGCGCGACTGCAACGGCATAGTCGCTGGCGAACGGGGGGCAGCCAACCGCCTCGGCATGAAGCGCACCACCTTGCTTTCGAAAATGAAGCGGCTCGGCATTTCGGCCAGAGATCCCGAGATCATTGACGGGGTCGCACCATGAGAGAGGCCATAGAGCTTGAGATGCGGAGTGAGCAGAGAGAATCGAGCGAACAGAACGAGCTGGCCCGCTGCGCCATCCACCGCGAGGTGGTGCACTACCGCGCCGATGCACTGACCTGCGACAGCGAAATGGCGCTCCCCTCCGAGACGCCGGTGGCGCTGGTCTACAACGGTATCGCCCACAGCGTGATGATGTGCTCGGCCTCCGATCTGGAGGATTTCGCCATCGGGTTTTCGCTATCCGAGGGGATCATCGACAGCCTGCTCGATATCCACGACATCGAGCAGATCGATGGCTGTCAGGGAATTGAACTGCATATCACCCTGGCCAATCGCTGCATTCACCGCCTCAAAGAGAAGCGGCGCACCATGGCGGGGCGCACCGGTTGCGGCATCTGCGGCAGCGAGAGTCTGGAGCAGGTGATCCGCACCCAGCCAAGCTTGCCCGATAGTCAGCGTCTGGCGGTGGGCCATATCGATAAGGTATTGAGCGCGCTGCGCCCGCTCCAGCTGCTGGGCCAGCGCACCGGCGCCACCCATGCGGCGGTGCATCTGGACGGGGAAGGCAACATTCTCTCCATCCGCGAGGATGTGGGGCGCCATATTGCGCTGGACAAGCTGGTGGGCCATCTGTGCCGCACGGGTCGCCGTGACGGCGCCATTCTGGTGACCAGCCGCGCCAGTTTCGAGATGGTACAAAAGTGCGCCAGCGCCGGGGTCGAGATCTTGCTCGCCATCTCCGCCGCCACCGAGCTTGCGGTCGAGCGGGCCGAGCAGACGGGGCTCACCCTGGTGGGCTTTTGCCGCCTCGGGCGGGCCGAGATCTACAGCGGGTGCCAGCGAATCCTGCTCAAGTAACGGCAAGCGTGAGCGCAAGGCTGCAAACCCGCTAAACGGGTCACGAAAACAGGCAATGAAAAAGGGCGGGGAGTGTGACTCCCCGCCCTTGTTGTCTCTGCTGCTGTAGCGGATTAGCGCGCCAGCAGGATACGCAGCATGCGGCGCAGCGGCTCGGCGGCGCCCCACAGCAGCTGGTCACCCACGGTAAAAGCGGCCAGATACTCCGGGCCCATATTGAGCTTGCGCAGACGACCAACTGGAATGCTGAGGGTACCGGTGACGGCCGCCGGAGTCAGCTCGCGGGCGGTGATGTCGCGATCGTTGGGGATCACTTTCACCCAGTCGTTGTGGGCAGCCAGCAGCGCTTCGATCTCCGCCAGCGGCACATCCTTTTTCAGCTTGATGGTGAACGCCTGGCTGTGGCAGCGCAGGGCGCCGATCCGCACGCACAGACCATCCACCGGAATGACGGCATTCTCGATACCCAAAATCTTGTTGGTCTCGGCCTGACCCTTCCACTCTTCGCGGCTCTGGCCGTTGTCGAGCTTGGTGTCGATCCAGGGGATAAGGCCACCGGCCAGCGGCACGCCGAAGTTGTCGACCGGCAGGGTGCCGGAGCGGGTCTTCTCGGTGATCTTGCGCTCGATGTCGAGGATGGCGGAGGCGGGATCCGCCAGCTCGACCGCCACTTCGTCGCGCAGCATCCCCATCTGGGTGACCAGCTCGCGCATATGACGGGCACCGCCACCGGAGGCGGCCTGATAGGTGGCTACGCTTACCCACTCCACCAGATCGGCCTTGAACAGGCCGCCGAGGGCCAGCAGCATCAGGCTGACGGTGCAGTTGCCGCCGACGAAGGTCTTGATGCCATCGTTCAGGGCCTGCTCGATGACGTCGCCGTTGACCGGATCCAGAATGATGACGGCATCTTTCTCCATCCGCAGGGAGGAGGCGGCGTCAATCCAGTAACCCAGCCAGCCGGCGGCTTTCAGGCGCGGATAAACATCCTTGGTGTAGTCGCCGCCTTGGGCTGTGATGATGATATCCTGCTTGGCCAGCGCCTCGATATCGAAGGCGTCCTGCAGAGTACCGGCATCGACGCCGAAGTTGGGCGCGGCCTCACCGGCCTGGGAGGTGGTGAAGAATGTGGGTTGAATATGGGCGAAATCCTGCTCTTCCTGCATCCGGCTCATCAGAACCGATCCCACCATGCCACGCCAACCGACCAAACCTACTTTTTTCATATTGTCCTACCCTGGATTGCTGCTAAAGAAACTCGTGGTGACACCCGTAACCCCTTGTCTGGCGGCGCCTGTTTACAAGCGGTTTACAGGCCATTTAAAAAATATGCGCTGCGAAAAATGCGTCTATCCACATTACGGATTGTGGCGGCTTGCGCAAGTCGAATTGCGCAATATTCTGTGCCGTTTGCTGCATTAACCGGCAGCCAGAGCACCGCTCAGGTAGGCGGGGAGGGAGAAGGTCAACATCAGACGAAAAGGCCACCGTTTATGGCGGTGGCCTGTCAATAAAGCGGTTGAGAACGTCCTCTGCTGGGCGTAGTTGGCGAGTGAAACAGCCCGACAGCTTAGGTGCTTAGCCGTAACGAGCCAGAGTGAGCCCCTCATCACTGATGGCGGGCTCGCTGCCGCTGATGAGATCGCACAGAAGCTGACCCGAACCGGCCGCCATGGTCCAGCCCAGGGTGCCGTGGCCGGTATTGAGCCAGAGACCGGGAATGGGGCTTGGCCCCACCAGCGGGGTACCGTCCGGTGTCATGGGGCGCAGACCGGTCCAGAATTCAGCTTTGCTGATATCGCCCCCTTCGGGGAAGAGATCGCCCACCACCATCGCCAATGTGTCGTGGCGTCTGGGATTAAGGGCGAGGTTGTAGCCCGACAGCTCCGCCATGCCGCCGACCCGGATCCGCTCGTCAAAACGGGTGATGGCCACCTTGTAGGTCTCGTCGAGCACGGTGCTGCGCGGTGCGGCCTCGGCGTTGATCATCGGCAGGGTGAGGGAGTAGCCCTTGACCGGATAGACCGGCAGCTCCAGCCCGAGCGGGCGCAGCAGCGGCCGTAGAAAACCGGTGGCATAACTGCCGAGCGCGCAGACGATGGCATCGGCGCGATAGCGCTGCTCGCCCGCCCGCACCGCCACGGCGCGGCCGCGTGCTTGCTCAATCTCGTCGATATCGCAGTTGAAGACAAACTTGACCCCGAGCTTCTCGGCTTCAAGGGCAAGGGCCTTGGTGAAGCGGAAGCAGTCGCCGGTCTCGTCGCCGGGCAGACGCAAGCCGCCGACGATTTTTCCGCGCACCCGTGCCAGCGCAGGCTCTGCCGCTTCGCAGCCGCTGGCATCGAGCGACTGGTAGGGGACGCCATACTCCTCCAGCACCTCGATATCGCGCTGACTGGCATCGAGCTGGGATTGGCTGCGAAACAGCTGCAGGGTGCCGAGCTGGCGCCCTTCGTAATCGATGTTCAGCTCATCACGCAGCAGCTTCATGCAGTCGCGGCTGTATTCGGCCAGACGCACCATGCGCCCCTTGTTGGTGGCATAGGCGGTCGGGGTGCAGTTGGCGAGCATTCTGAGCATCCAGCGTAGCTGGAAGGGGTCGGCAGTGGGGCGCACAGTGAAGGGGGCATGCTTTTGCAGCATCCACTTGGCGGCCTTGAGGGGAATGCCGGGGGCCGCCCAGGGGGCCGCATAACCCGGGGATATCTGCCCGGCGTTGGCATGGCTGGTTTCAAGGGCGACGCCACCTTGTCGCTCCAGCAGGGTCACCTTGTGACCCGCTTTGGCCAGATACCAGGCGCTGGTTACCCCTATCACGCCGCCACCGAGAACCACTATCTCCATATCGTCTTTCCTTGACTGATCTCCTGATGTGGCCACCACCATAATCAGCCGCCACAGGATATTCAACCGCTCTGCGCAGGATTGGGATCTCCGTCTGCTTGCCTGTCACAAGCTGGTGTTTGGTGCGATGGTGAGCCTGATTGCCAGCGTAAATCGCTGCGCTGTTGTCAGTGTGAATGTGCCAGGGGACATGGCCCGCTTACAACTGCTCCAGCTTGATCAGGTAGTGCTCCGCAGTGGCCAGAATGGCCTGCTGCTGCGCTGCGGCTTGGCCATCCCAGTTGGCATAGGGGAGGGCGAGGCGGGGATTGCCGCCAAGTTTGTCCCGATTGCGCCAGAGAAAGTGCCAGTAGAGGCTGTTGAAGGGGCAGCTCCCATCGCCGTGGCGGGCTTTCACCTGATAGTGGCACCCCTTGCAGTAGTGGCCCATCCGCTCGAGATAGGCGCCGCTACTGGAGTAGGGCTTGCTGCCCATCAGGCCGCCATCGGCAAACTGGCTCATGCCGCGGGTGTTGGGCAGCTCCACCCACTCGATGGCATCCACATAGATACCGAGATACCACTGATCCACCTCGTCAGGATCGATCCCCGCCAGCAGGGCAAAGTTACCGGTCACCATCAGCCGCTGGATATGGTGGGCGTAACCGTGCTCAAGAGACTGGCGAATGGCGTGACGCACGCAGGCCATCCTGGTTTCGCCGCTCCAGAAGAAACCGGGCAGCGGCCGGTTGGCCTCGAGAAAATTGGTCTGCTTGTAGTCGGGCATCTTTTCCCAGTAGAGGGCGCGGACAAACTCGCGCCAGCCGAGGATCTGGCGGATAAACCCCTCCACCTGCGCCAACGTGATGGTGCCCTGATTGGCCTGCCAGTGGGCTTCGGCGGCCCGGATCACCTCAAGCGGATGAAGCATCTTGCTGTTGAGGGAAAACGACAGGCGGCTGTGAAACAGGCTCCAGCCCCGCTCGCTCAGGGCATCCTGATAGCGGCCAAAGTGGGGCAGGCAGTGGGCCAGAAAATGGGCCAGCAGCTCGCGACTCTGGCGTCTTGTGATAGGCCACGGCAGCTTGCTGACATCCGCCTTACCGATGGTGCTGACCCCGTGGCGGGTCAGCATGGCGTCAATTTCGCTCACCTCGTTGGCAAAGGTGAGGGGCGCCGGGATGGGCTGGCTCGCCGGCAGCTTGGCGCGATTCTCGTCATCAAAATTCCAGCGCCCGCCAAGGGGTTGGCCGCACTCATCGAGCAGCACTTGGTATTGCTTTCGCAGGGCGCGGTAGAAGAACTCCATCCGGCTATGGGGATAGCGCTGCCAGCCATCGCGGGGAGTGAGAAAATGTTCGCTCTCCACCTCGGTAGCAGGGATGGCAAGGCCCGTCGCCCAGCTTTTCAACTGGCTGGCGAGGCGCCACTCATCCGGGCTCTGCCAGGCGAAGCTGTCGGCCTGATGTGCTTCGAGCTGAGCCTCCAGCAAGCCGGGCAAGTCGGGCCAGCGGGCACTCTCATCAAGAGTCAGGTAACAGACTCGGTGGCCCGCCTTGCCAAGGGCCGCCGCGAAGGCGCGCATGGCGGCAAAGAAGGCCAGCACCTTCTGACGGTGGTGGCGGCAGTAGTCGGTCTCTTGGCGCAGCTCCGCCATCAGGTAGCAGACCGCTGGATCTGGCGTGCGAAACCAGCTGTGAGCGGCGTTCAGCTGATCGCCGAGAATCAGGCGCAGCTCCATCACACTGGCTCCCCGTTATGTTGGCAGCTGCAGTGACGAGCGTGGCGACAGCGTTCGCTGCAGTAGCGAACCTCCTCCCAGCTGCGCGCCCACTTGCGCCGCCAGCTGAAGGGGCGCTGGCAGACGGGGCAGATCTTCTCGGGCAGATGGGGTTTGCGATGCATGATGGCTTACGGCCCTGGCTGATGGGGGATGTGGCGTGTGGTTAGGGAGAATAACGAACCGGGGGCGTGGACGGATCAACCTCACTGCCAGTTTGACGCGCAGATGCCCACTTTGTGAGCGGGCGCACAGCCCGTCAGTGCACTCCTTGTTTGCCAATTAACCAGCCGTTAACGTGGCGAGGCTGCCCGTTGGCAGCATCCATCAATGGATCTTGTTGGCCACCGACTGTCTACAACCGATATGGAGGGGAGTGATGCCAATCATGACAGCTACGCCCCGGGCAGCTTGCCTGCTCGCCCACTGGTATACCCGGGATCCCATTCTCACTTTCGACTTTCCTCACCGCTGATTGGCGGCACCCGCCGTTTGAATTTGTCAGCCGGACGACCCTGATCGCCCCGGCCTCTTTACCAATTCCAATTTCAAACACACTGGCCTTGCGCCGGTGAGGAGTCTTTTATGCGTCGTATACCCGAGCCGTTTCGTATCAAGATGGTCGAGCCCATCAAACAGACCACTGGCGCCGAGCGTCGCGCTGCCCTCGAGGCCGCTGGCTGGAACCCCTTCCTGCTGCTGGCCGAGGATGTCTATATCGATCTGCTGACCGACAGCGGCACCGGTGCCATGTCCGATCGCCAGTGGGCCGGCATCATGATGGGGGACGAAGCCTATGCGGGCAGCCGCAACTTCGTCGAGCTGGAGCGCACGGTGCGCGAGATCTTTGGCTACCAGCATGTGATGCCCACCCACCAGGGGCGCGGGGCCGAGCAGATCCTCTTCCCCGAGCTGGTCAAGCGCTGTAAGGGCAAGGCGCCGGTCTTTATCTCCAACTACCACTTCGACACCACCAAGGCTCACGTGGAGTTGGCTGGCGCGCGGGCCATCAACCTGCTCACCCCGAAAGCCCTCGACACCACGGCCCCCTACGCCTGGAAGGGGGATTTTGATCTCCCTCGTCTGAGCGACACCATCGAGACCCTGGGGGCCGACAACGTGGCCGGCATCATCATCACGGTGACCTGCAACAGCGCCGGCGGTCAGCCGGTCTCCATGGCCAATATGGAGGCGGTCTCCGAGCTGGCCCGTCGCCACCATATTCCGGTGGTGATCGATGCTGCCCGCTTTGCCGAGAACGCCTGGTTTATCAAGGAGCGGGATCCGGCCTATGCCAAGCGCAGCATCAAGGAGATAGTGCGCCAGATGTTTGCGCTGGGGGACATCTTCACCATGTCGGCCAAGAAGGACGGGCTGGTCAATATCGGCGGGCTCTGTTGCTTCAAGGAAGATCTCGACCTGTTTCGTGCGGTGCAGGTGCGCTGTGTGGCGATGGAGGGGTTTGTCACCTACGGCGGGCTTGCCGGGCGGGATATGGCAGCGCTGGCCATCGGCCTGCGCGAGGGGATGGATGAGGAGTATCTCACCTATCGCATCAGTCAGGTGGCTTATCTCGGTGAGCGGCTGGCCGAGGCGGGTATCCCCATCCAGACCCCCACCGGCGGCCATGCGGTGTTTGTGGATGCCAAAAAGCTGCTGCCCCATATTCCAGCCGAGCAGTTCCCCGCCCATGCACTCGCCTGCGAGCTCTATCTGGAAGGGGGCGTGCGCGGTGTGGAGATCGGCTCCCTGCTGCTCGGGCGCGATCCCGCAACCGGCAAGCAGGAGGCGGCGGATTTTGAGCTGCTGCGCCTCACCATTCCGCGGCGGGTCTACACCCGGGATCATATGGACTATGTGGCCGACTGCCTGATCGCGGTGAAAGCGCGGGCCAGCGACATTCGCGGGCTCACCTTTGACTACGAGCCGCCGCTGCTGCGCCACTTCACTGCGCGGCTGAAACCTGTCTGATCAGTAATCTGTTAGACGGGGTGATCAACCGCGCCAAGCAGTGAGGTGGAGGGCTGCCCCCGATTAAACGGCCAAGTAAAAAGCCCCCGCACCAAGGTGCGGGGGCTTTCGTTTATCGACACAAATATCGACACAAAGCCGGGATCAAACCGCCTGATACTCCAGCTCGACCGAGCCCAGCGCCTTGAGGGTGGACTGGGCGGAGTCACGCTGGCTGATCTGGCCGTTTTTATTCTCCAGCAGCACGGCGCGGCGGATGGTGGCGAGATCTTCGCCGTTAAGCACCGCATGGGCGCAGGCCATCTGCATCGGAGGCAGGCTGGGGTTGAAGGCGGCGTTCTCGGCGTAGCGGCCAGAGAAGATGCGGCCATCGGCAAACTGCAGCGCTACCGCGGCATAGCCCTGGCTGTAGGGGGCGTAGCTTTGACGGGCGGCGGCCAGCGCGGCCTGCCACAGCGGGTCTTCGCTTTGAAGCTGAAGCTCTGCGTGATCCTGCGGGCTCATCAGCGCATCCGTGATGTCGAGATCCGCCGGGCCAAACGAGTGGGGCAGGAAGGATTGCAGGGCACTCAGGTCATCGGGCAGAGAGACTTTCAGGATCTTGGCGGTACTCAGCTCGTTCATAAACTGACGGCAGTGGCCGCAAGGGGTGTAGTTGACGGTGATTTCAGATATCCCGGTCTCGCCACCCAGCCAGGCGTTGGAGATGGCGGACTGCTCGGCGTGCACCGAGTGGAACAGACCTTGCCCCGCAAACTCCATGTTGGCACCGAAGTACCAGGTGCCACTCAGGCCGCAGGCGATGGCACCGACGTAAAATTTGGAGATGGGCGCGACCGAGCAGGCGGCGGCCAGCGGCAACAGGGCGAGGCGCAGGGCGCGATCATCGAGACCTGTGGCGGCTTTCAGGGTGGCGACTTGCTCCGGCGTGAAGCGGGCGTTGAAGTCGGCACTATCCAGCATGGGCTGCACGGCTGCTTTGAGCGGGGCAGAGAGGGTATCGAATGGCTTGGCAAAACGGGGATGCATAGTGTGTCCTCAAAGGCCAATTGGGCGGCCATTGTAGGGAGCAAGCTCGGGTAAATGTGTGAGCAGGCTCACGCCCTGATGGGCAAACGGAGGGGGATGGTAATGGAAACGTTTGTCTTGTGCAAATTGTGCGGCAGGTCGCACCCCGACAGCGCTGCAGAGCCGTCGGGGTGGTTAATCATCGGTCAGGTGAGCCAGTGATAGATGGCAAAAAGGAGGGGCGCGACGGCAGCGGTGAGGATACCGCACACCACCATGGCGAGCGATGCAAAGGCGCCCTGGGTGATCCCCTTCTCGGCGGAGGTGGCGGTGCCGATGGCGTGGGCACAGGCCCCCATGGCGAGCCCTTGTGCTTCCGGGTCGGTCACTTTCAGCAGTTTGAGCAGCGGGTAGCCGATCAGGGCACCGATAATCCCCACCACCACCACCACGGCGGCCGCAATGGCGGGAATGCCGCCGATGGACTGGCTGACGCTCATGGCTAGCGGGGTGGTGATCGATTTGGTCGCCAATGAGGCGAGCAGCGCCGGATCTGTGCCCATAAAATGACCGATCAGCAGGGTTGTGCACACCGAGATCAAGACGGAGGCGAGGGTACAGATTAGGATGGGCTTGAGCTTGGCCTGGATCTGGCGCGCCTGTTGATAGAGCGGCAGCGCCAGCGCCACCACGGCGGGCTCCAGCAGCATGGTAATGGGGCTGCTGCCGCGTTCGTACTGCTCAAGGGGCAGGTTGAACCAGAGTAGCAGGCCGATGATCACCCCGGTCGGCACCAGCACTGGGTTGATGATGGGCCAGGGCAGACGGCGATAGAGGGTGCGGGTGGCGAAATAGAGCGCCAGGGTCAGGGGAATGGCTAGCCAGAAGATCATTTGTTCATCCTCTGGTAGAGCCGACCGACGGTGGCGAGGATCAGCACGATCCCGAGCACGATGCAGAGCATGATGACGCCGAAGGATTGGCGCAGGGGCTCAAGCCAGGCAACCAGTCCGACCGCAACCGGCACGAACAAAACGCCCATGTGGCGCAGCAGCAAGCCTGCCCCCAGCTCGACCCAGTGCAGCTTTATAAGCTGAAGGGAGAGCAGGACGAACAGCAGCAGCATGCCGATGATGCTGCCGGGAAAGGCAAATGGCAGGATGGCCGCCACGGATTTGCCTGCCAGCAGGCAGGCGACGATGACCATAAAGTCACGAAAGTACAGCAAGGCGCGTTGCGCGATCACGTGAACCTCATCGACTGGGAAGAAAAATCGCAGTTTACCAGAGAGGCCGGGTCGCGGCATTAAAACAATAACAACTGAAATCAGTTCATTTGAAGCTGATTTGATTGGCATTTTTTGAAAAGTGCCTGATAGAACCCTTTTCGAACTACAAGGAGTAGTGATGACATCCCTCTTGTCCCGACTTCGCCAGCTGGCGAATGATAATGCGTTGCCACCCCATCTGCTGCAAACCCGTCAGTGGGAAGGGCCCCTGTGTCGGGTGCGACTCGACAACACTGGCGCTGATGCCACTCCGGTTGAGCGCTGGGTGCTATTTGACGGCAAGCTTGGCCTGCCGGTGGAGAGCGCCATCTATGGCGAAGGATTCCAGATGCTGGCCCAGACCATGGGTAGCTGGCAATCACCACAACATGTCGGCCGTTGCCCCGATGCCAGCGTCTATCGCATCACCGATGACAATGGCTATCACACCATTCACAACCTGTTGCTGGTGGAGCATGGCAAGGGGTGGCTGCTGCTCGCCTTTGCCAGCTGCCACCGTTTTGGCGGGGAGTTTCGCCTCTATCCCGATGGTCGCTTGCAGATCCTGATGAATTGCGAAGGGCGAAAACTCGCCGCTGGTGAGCACTGGCAGAGCGAGGCGCTGATCTGCCTCGAAGGGGCGGAGCGCGAGGATCTGCTGGCTGAGCTGGCACGGCTGATCGAGGCCGAACATGGCTCTCTGATCGGCAAGGTGAGTGAGCGCCCGAGCGGCTGGTGCTCCTGGTATCACTACTACGCCGAGGTGAGCGCTGCCGATATTCGCGAGAACCTGCAGGTGCGTGCCGAGCGCTTCCCGGCCCTGCGCTATGTGCAGATCGACGACGGCTATCAGGCCAAAATGGGCGACTGGCTTACCCCGTCGGCCAAGTTCGAGCAAGGTGTAGCCTCACTGGCTGCCGAGATCAAACAGGCTGGCTGCGAGCCAGCCCTCTGGGTCGCTCCCTTTATTGCAGAGCCCGGTTCACAGGTGTTTCAGGAGCATCCCGACTGGTTTGTGAAGGGGGATGACGGCCTGCCGCTCCCCTCCGAGCGGGTCACCTATGGCGGTTGGCGTTGTACTCCCTGGTATGTGCTGGACGGCACCCACCCCGAGGTGCAGGCGCACCTCGAGCGGGTGTTCCGTACTTTGCGTGAGCAGTGGGGCATCCACTACTTCAAGCTCGATGCCAACTTCTGGGGCGCCATCCATGGTGGCCGTTTCCATGATCCGGCCGCCACCCGGGTTGAAGCCTATCGGCGCGGCATGGCCGCCATCCTGCGTGGTGCTGGTGAAGGGGCTTTCCTGCTCGGTTGCAACGCCCCCATCTGGCCAAGCCTTGGGCTGGTGCACGGCATGCGGGTGAGCGATGACGTGGAGCGCAATGGCCACCGCTACCGCCAAATTGCCCGTGAAGCCTTCTGCCGCACCTGGCAAAATGACAAGCTCTGGGCCCTCGACCCCGACTGCATCTGTCTGCGGGATCTGCCAAGCCAGCAGGCAAGCCAGGCGGAATATAGTTTCCATCTGGCGGCGTTGGTGGCAAGCGGCGGCATGATGCTGGCGGGTGATCGGCTGCAAGATCTCGATGAGGAGCAGGCTGCGCAACTGCGCAAGTTGCTGGCGCTCTGCGCCGCCCGGGCACCCTCTGCCCGTTTCGAGTCGATGGACTTTGCCTGCGGCGAAGTAAGCCTGCCCGAGGGTGACACTCTGCTCTGCCTCTTCAACTGGGAGGAGCAACCACAGGAGTTTCTGCTGCCGGAAGGGGGAACCGATTTTTGGCAGGGACAGGCAGTCGGTACGGCTGTGACCCTGCAAGGGGGCGAGGGGCGGGTGATCCACTACGTCTGATCACAGCCTCACCATAAACAATTCAGGCTCCATCACGGAGCCTGAATTGTTTCAATCAGCGGTTATCAGCCACGTTTTTCAGTAACGCCACTCAAAGCCGACGGCGTATTTGGCTGAGCCATAGCCCGGGATATCACTGCCGGAGGCGATCGCCTTGAGGGTCAGCAACGGGGTGATGGGCACCCCCAGACCAAAACCGATGGCCAGCTGATCATTGGGGTTCCCCATCAGATCGACCCGCATCACCCGATAGAGGGACATGTCCTCGCTCAGGTGCATATAGACTTGCGAAGCGCGGTTATAGACCTGACCAAACACCTCCAGCTGGAAACCTGACTGGGCGCTGATGGCCAGCGGTACCCCGACAAACTTGTAGAGATGGGAACCGTTGAAGTAGCTGTTGGTGATCAGGGGAGTGAAATCAGTCTGCTGATAAAGGGTATTGAAGTTCTGTTCTACGATGCGATAGGTCTGCTCGGGCAGGCGAGCAAGATAATCCGGCACATCGAACCGGTATGCGGCGTTGGCTGCCAGCGGCAGCAGGGCCAGTAATCCGAGCAGTGCGTGGTGACGAGGCATCAGCAAATGGCTTCCGTTCTGCCAAAGAGATCTCTTGCTTGGGAGACATCCGCTCAGGATGTTGCAAGATATTGGTTTTTGGGGAAATCCCCTTCGTCATTATGACCTGAAGAAGGGGATGGGCGGGAAGGATTTATTGTGAAACTACTCACAACTCATAAATCTTCCAGATAGTGGTAGAGACTCTTTAGAATCGCAAAGTTCCGTTCGTTACTCTGGTTCTGCTCTGCCAGCGCTTCGAGACGGGGCACGTAGTCCGGCAGACGACGGCTGAAGTAGTCGCTGCAGTGCAGGCGCCAGCGTTTCTGCTCTGTTTCGCTCAAGGTGTGTGGCCAGTTGCGGGCGCGGTAGCGGAATAGCATCTCCGGCAGCCGGGCGTCGGTAAAGGCGAACTCCCTCTCACCCAGCAGATCCGCGGGGGTGGCACGCACCAGATCCATGGTGGACTTGTCGCCATGGCCAAAGAATCCGGCGTAGAGCTGGGTATCGGGGTCGCTCTCATTGCTGCCGGCGAACTCCTGATTGAACACTTCCACCAGTTTTTCCCGCACCTCGGGGTGGGCGCGCAGCAGATCCAGGCTCTTGCGGCACTGCTCCCGATTGATGCCGAGCTCGTCGGCGCGCTCCGCCGTCAGGGTGGCGGCCGGTGCCAGCACCGGGCACTTGTTGATGTGCACAAGTTTCACCGGAATGCTTGCCAGATCCCCCAGCTCCTCTTTCTTGGTGTAGAGGCGCTCGCGGATCTCCTCGCTGGAGAGTTCAATGAGCGGGGTGGGGTCACGGGTCAGATCCACCATGATCACCGCGTTCTGGTTGGTGGGGTGCCAGGCGAGTGGCGAGACCCAGCTTGCACAACCCTGCCAGGGGGAGAACATGCCGGAGACGTGCACCAGCGGCTTCATGGTCACCACGTCAATCAGCGCCTTCACTTTATTCTTGTTGCGAAGGTCAAAGAGATAACCAAACAGCTTGGGTTGGGCCTTTTTCACCAGCTTGGCCATCTCGATGGTGGCCAGTACGTCCGAGAGTGCGTCGTGGGCATTGGCGTGAGTCACGCCGTTGGCGACCGTCAGCTTTTCAAGTCTGAAACTCGGTTTCCCCTCATCGTCAAACGCCCACTCGATCCCCTCTGGTCGCAGGGCATAGCAGGCCCGCAGCATGTCGAGAATATCCCACCGAGAGTTGCCATTCTGCCAGCTGTAGGTATAGGGGTCATAGAAGTTGCGATAGAGGGTGTAGCGGGTCACTTCATCATCGAAGCGGATGCTGTTGTAGCCAAGCACACAGGTATTCGGCGTGGCGAATTGCTCGTGGATCTGGCGAATGAAATCCGCCTCGCACAGCCCATCCTTCATCGCTTTTTGTGGCGTGATACCGGTAATCAGGCACGCCTCCGGATCTGGCAGGTAATCAGCCGGCGGCTTGCAGTAGATGACCAGCGGTTCGCCAATGAGGTTGAAATCTGCATCAGTACGGATACCGGCAAACTGCGATGGCCTGTCCTTGGCGGGGCTGATGCCGAAGGTCTCGTAGTCGTGGAAGTAGTAAGTGGGCTGGGTGGTCTGCTTCGCTGATGTGCTCATGTGTTCTTGTGTGTTCGCGCTTCTGATTGATTTTTCAGGGTTTAGTGCCGTTCTGGTGAGGTGAAAATTCCGAAGACACTTTCATCGTTCACCCAAACCTGACGTTGTTCAATGGCCTGCTGGTACATTATCTGGTACAAAATACCCCATGAGAGTGGTACAAAATTTTAATGGGGTAGCAATGGCGTTATCAGATAGCTGGCTTCGAGGGCTGAATGGTAAACCATATGCTGGCCCGAGCGAAGTGAGCGACGGTGATGGGTTGAGTGTCCGGGTCTCACCGAAGGGGTAGTTGCGTTCCAAGTTCGGCATGTGGTCGACGGGAAGCGGGTTCGGACCTCTCTTGGTCGGTACCCGATTCTGACCTTGCGAGAGGCCCGGATAAAGGCCGATAAGCTCAAAAGCGGTGTTGCGCGGATCAGTGCCTCGGGCGACGAGCCTACGCCTGCAGCCTTGTTTGATGAGTGGTTCGAGAAGTACGTGATGCGGGAGTGCCGAGAAGGCACCCAGAAATACTATCTCTATACCTTCTCGTCAGTGAAGAACCGCTTGCCTGACCGGCCAATCAACCAGATCACCATGGACATGTGGTTGAGCTATTTCGATACCATAAGTGAGCGGGCACCAGGGGTAACCCGGGCTGTGATCACGGCATTGAAGGCGTGCTTCAACTGGCAGGCTCGCTGCGGCACGATCTACATGCCCAACATGATGAGTCTGCGGGCCAGGGATGTTGGCGCTCCCGCTAAGACCGGTCACCGGGTGTTGACGGTGCCAGAGGTTGCGAAGATCTGGCGGGCCATCGAGGCCAGTCGGACTGGCACCGGCAACAAGGTGATTCATCTGCTCTGCCTGGTCTATGGGTGCAGGCTTTCCGAGGCCAGAACGCTCAGGCGTCAGGACCTGGATTACGAGTCTATGGTCTGGACCGTGCCGGCGGAGATCAGCAAGACCGGCAGGCCTATCCGCCGCCCCATCACATCGGTGGGCAAGCAATTGTTCGAACGAGCCGCCATGGCGTCGGTGGACCCGGTCTATCTGTTCCCCGGTCAGGGGGAGGGGAATGGTCCGCTAGAGATCCACTCATGTAATCGGTTGGTGAGCCGCTTGCGCAGCAGCCTGGGGATCCCCCATTGGCGGATTCATGATGCTCGTCGAACGCTGTCGACCAGGCTATCGGAATTGGGGGTGTCGCCCCATATCACCGAAGTGATGCTGGGGCACACCCTGACTGGCGTGATGGCTGTTTACAACAAACATGACTGGCTTGAGGATCAAGCGGCTGCCTATGAGCGCTGGTGGACAGTGATCCAGCGGGAGCTAGGCGTTGCCACTGATCCGGTTGTGGCTGTCAATCCAGGCCATGATGTGTGACTTTATCCAGCGCAGTGGCTGGTGGTCGATGGGTTTGGGAAAGGTGGTATCCCTCATGCGCAAGTGTGTACAGATCTAGTTATCACCTGACACCGGCCTCAAGCCGGTGTCTTGTTTACGCTACTTTAGAGCGCACTTCCTTCGGTATCAATTTCAGACCCTTCTTGAACATGCTGTAGGGCGTCAGTCCCTCCATCATCCTGCCCTGATGCGGCCGCTGGGTGTTGTAGTGCGCCAGGTAGCTACCCAGGTCTGTCTGCATCTGCTCTATCGACTCATACCAGGTCGTCCTCCCCTTGATACGGAAGTGTTCATCCAGCAGTGTGCGATGCAGCCGTTCGATAAAGCCGTTGCTCTGCGGCCTGCGTACCTTGGTTGTCCGGTGCTCAATCCCCTCCAGTTGCAGGAACAGCTCGTAGGGATGATGGTCTGGGCGCCCACAGAACTCGCGCCCGTTATCCGACAGAATGGTATAGACCCGTGCCTCGTGGGCCTCGGAAAACGGCAGTACCGTTTCATTGAGCACATAGACCGAGGTCACCGGCAGCTTGCTGATGTAGAGCCGTCCCCAGGCGTGGCGGCTGTAGCAGTCCAGCACGGTTTGCTGATACACCTGCCAACCCCTTGGATCGCGCCGACGAAGAAGGTGTCGACAGCCACCAGTTCTCCGGTGTAGTGGACCTCAATCTGACGTTCTCGAAACTCTGGGCTGAGACGCTCGAACAGGCGAATTTACTCGTCATTGAGCTCAATGGTCAGCTCCCGGTGTGTTTTCTCAAGGCGCAGCAAGCGGTCGTGTTTGGAGAGCAAGTCGTGCCGTTGCCACACGCCACGCACACCGCCCGCACTGACGTTGATGCCTTGCAGAGCCAGTTCTTGTGCGACCCGCTGCGGGCCATGAGTTAGTCTGGTGAGGGAGTAATCGAGGATGGCCTGTTCAATCTCGGGCGCAACCCGGTTGGGATGAGCCCCTTTACAGCCGGGCAATTTGTCGAGCAATCCCTCGGCGCCATAGGTCTGGTAATTACGGCGAATTTCGTAGAACTGCTGACGGCTGTAGCCGATGAGCTTGCAGGCTTTGCTGACATTATTGAGCTCTTTGGCAAGCTCTAGCAGGCTGAGTTTACGACGTGCTACTTTCTCGTTGGTGGTAATATGGTGACTCAAGATAACACGGTAGGGGTACCGTTTTGTTATCCGGTTTGAAGCCGTATGACCACTCCCTTTTGTGGGCAACTGTCAGGTGAATACCATTTCCATACAGCATAACCTCTCGCCTGTTTTTCATATCTGAAACCTCTTCAGCCATCCGAAGCACCGCGCGACTGCATTTAGCTGCAATAACGAGCTTTGTTTAACACCAGTGTGCGGAACCTTATGGTGTCGCGACTGCTCGCACATGCTGTGCGATGACCGCTTTTATCCTTCTACGCCGGTTGGGTGTATCCCGGCAATCCCATCGAGCAGCAGGTCTTGTTCGCGTGAAAGAGGCCCGGTTGAGCGGTAGTAGGGATACAAGGGCTCTATAAGCCTCTTTGCACTGCTTTTTGAAAAACCGTGATGAGGTAAACCATGGGATTAATGACTAGATTTATCAGTAGCAAGGAGTAAAACGACACCCTTGCATAATCACAAAAAAGCACTGGACAGGGATCATGAACAGAGCGCAGGAAGCCGGTTCGTGCTCGCTTCAGGTGGATCTCAGACAGGTCGTTTATGCCTTGTCTGCGTCACTGGATCTGGTAGGAATTGGCGATGTGGCCCATGGTAAACGGGTCGGGATCATGGCGGCCGAGTGTGGTCGGGTATTGGGGCTGGATACAGCTGAATGTTGTTTGTTGTTTGAGCTCGGCGTGCTGCACGATATTGGTGTCTCCTCGACCATCACCCATCACCATCTGGTTAGTGAGTTCGATTGGGAGTCCTCCCAGCGTCACTGCGAGGTAGGATATCAGCTGCTCAAGGATTTCCGCTTGCTGGCCCCGTTGGCACTGCCTATCCGTTATCATCATACCCACTGGCATCTCTTGCGCGAGATGGCCGATGTGGACCCCCGGGTTGCTCGTCAGGCCAACCTTATCTTTCTGGTGGATCGTTGCGATGCGCTGGCTGCCCCATTCTATGGCGATGGCTCATTGTTAATGCATACACACGAGATCCGTGCACGCCTGCAGGATTGCCGTGACGAGTTCTTTGCCACCGATCTGTTGGATGGTTTTCTCCAAGCCTCCCGCTCGGAGGCGTTCTGGTTGCAACTGGAGGCGCGAGCCATCAATGATTACATGCACGAGATGCTGAGGCAGCGGGAGTCCTGCATCACCGATAATGGTGAGCTAAAAGCGTTGGCCAGGATCTTCTCGGGTATCGTTGATGCCAAAAGTCCATTCACTATGACACACTCCCTCGGAGTGAGCCGTCTTTCGCGTGCCCTGGCTGAGCGGCTGGGGGTTAGTAGTGTCCATTGTGACATGCTCGAAATTGCAGGGCTGTTGCATGATCTCGGCAAGTTGAGGGTTCCTGATGAAATATTGGACAAACCTGCCGGCTTGACGCCGGAGGAGCGGGCAATCATCAATACCCACAGTTTCGAAACCTACCAGATCCTGCGTCATATCGAAGGGTTTGAGGAGATAGCCTGCTGGGCGGCCTATCACCATGAGGAGCCTGACGGGGAGGGCTATCCGTTCCATCTGCCGGCATCCGCCATGGCGCTCGAAGCGCGCATCCTGCGGGTAGCCGATATTTTCCAGGCCATGGTGCAGGACAGACCTTATCGACGTGGGCTGCCTGCTCGTGATGCTCTGGCCTTTATGCAACAACTGGCGGCTCAGGGTCGGGTAGATCCTGTCGTGGTGGCGACGTTAGCGGATCATCTGCCACAGATGATGGCTGCGGCCATGCCGGCCAATGAAAACAGATATGCAATCGGTTGATGGGGGAGGAGAGGCTGACCCATCCGGCAGTGAGCCAGCTATGCTTGGAGCAAGCCGTGCGTGGTGCCGGTACTGACGCGCAAGACGCCAGCCTGATTGGACTATGGATAGGGGAATTGATATGGAATCGCTAAAAGCCAGGGATTATATGCAGAGCAGACCTATTACCTTCACTGCAGACATGATGGTGCAGGCTGCGGTCGAGAAATTTCTGAACAGTCATCAGCTCGGTGGCCCGGTGGTGGATGGGCAGGGCCATCTGATTGGCTGGATCTCCGAGCAGGATTGCATCGCAGTGCTGCTTAAAGAGGCCTATCACTGCGAACAGGTGGCGCAGGTCAAGGATGTGATGCGCAAGGAGGTGTTGTCGGTGGGACCCGATACCAGCATTTTGAGTCTGGCGGAGATGATGATGGGGCAAAAGCCGAAGATCTATCCGGTAGTGGAGGAGGGACGCCTGCTCGGTGTCATCAATCGCCACAACGTCATGCAGGCCATTCACGCCCAGCTCACCACCTGTTTTGTCCATCATTCCCACGGTTAACCCTGTTTTTCTCTCTCCCAAGGCAAGCTTCGGCTTGCCTTGGCTATTTAATATGCTGCCATTTATTCATGTTATGCCATCTTACAATGGTTGTTTTGTCATGTTTGAGGAGCGGCCAATCTCTCTGTCTTCCCATATATAACGCTACGTTAAGGCTTGCACCGCCCCCGCTCGCTCTTTAGGATCGCTCCCAGCTTATCGATATGGCCCCTTTGGGCACCTATTTAAGGAATTCGTACCTTGTCTCTCTCTATCGAGGCGCTGCGCCGCCGTCTCTCTGCCTGCATGAATCTCGACGCCCGCCGCCTCTCCAGCCGTCTGCACGGGGTCAAGAAGCTGCCTGAAGGCAAACAGGCCGCCGTACTGGAGACCATCGCCGCTGATTTGGCCGTCGCCGAAGTGCGTTATCAAACCCGTCTGGCCGGAGTGCCCAAGGTCACTTATCCTGACAACCTGCCAGTGAGCCAGAAGCAGGCGGAGATCGCCAAGGCCATTCAAGAACATCAAGTGGTGATCATTGCAGGGGAAACAGGCTCGGGCAAAACCACCCAGATCCCCAAGATCTGTCTGGCGCTTGGGCGTGGGGTCAAGGGCTTCATCGGCCACACCCAGCCGCGCCGTCTGGCGGCCCGCACTGTGGCGGCCCGTATTGCCGAGGAGATGGAGTCCGAACTCGGTCACTACGTGGGTTACAAGGTGCGCTTTACCGATCAGGTGAGCGAGCAGACCCACATCAAGCTGATGACTGACGGTATTTTGCTGGCGGAGATCCAGAACGACCGGATGCTCACCCAGTACGACACCATCATCATCGATGAGGCCCACGAGCGCAGCCTCAATATCGACTTCATTCTGGGCTATCTCAAGCAACTGCTGCCCAAGCGCCCCGATCTCAAGGTGATCATCACCTCGGCCACCATAGACCCGCAACGTTTCTCCCGCCATTTCAACAAGGCGCCGGTGATCGAGGTCTCCGGTCGCACTTATCCGGTGGAGGTGCGCTACCGTCCGCTATTTGTTGATAAAAAAAGCAGTGACAAGAGCGAAGGTCTTGAAGAGCGCGACGAACTGCAGGGGATCTTCGACGCGGTGGAAGAGCTGGCCCGCGAGGGGCTCGGGGACATTCTTATCTTCATGAACGGCGAGCGGGAGATCCGCGATACCGCCGATGCCTTGCGCAAGCTCAATCTGCGCGACACCGAGGTGCTGCCGCTCTACGCCCGCCTCTCCAACGCCGAGCAGAACAAGGTGTTCCAGCCCCATGCTGGGCGGCGCATCGTGCTTGCCACCAACGTGGCGGAGACCTCGCTGACGGTGCCGGGCATTCGCTACGTCATCGATCCGGGCACAGCCCGCATCAGCCGCTACTCCTGGCGTACCAAGGTGCAGCGCCTGCCCATCGAGCCGGTCTCCCAGGCCAGCGCCAACCAGCGTAAAGGGCGTTGCGGTCGGGTGGCGGACGGCATCTGTATCCGCCTCTACTCGGAGGAGGATTTTAACAGCCGCCCTGCCTTCACCGACCCCGAGATCCTGCGCACCAACCTGGCCTCCGTCATCCTGCAGATGCTGGCGCTCGGCCTTGGCAATATGGAGGCTTTCCCCTTCGTCGAGCCACCAGAGTCGCGCCATATCAAGGACGGCCTGACCCTCTTGAAGGAGCTGGAGGCGGTGCGCGAGCTGCCCGCCACCGGCGAGCGCGAAGCCAAGTTGCAGCTGACCGAGACCGGTCGCCAGCTCTCGCGCATCCCCCTTGATCCGCGTTTGGCGAAGATGGTGATCAGCGCGGCGCAGACCGGCTGCTTGAGCGAGGTGATGGTGATCACTGCGGCCCTCAGCATTCAGGATCCCCGCGAGCGGCCCATGGAGAAGAAGCAGGCCGCCGACGAACAGCACAGGCGCTTTGAGGACAAGGATTCCGACTTCCTCGCCTTCGTCAATCTGTGGAACTACCTGAAAGAGCAGCAGGATGCCCTTGGCAGCAACCCGTTCCGCCGCATGTGCCAGAAGGAGTTTCTCTCCTACCTGCGGGTGCGCGAATGGCAGGATATCCATTTCCAGCTGCGTCAGACGGTGAAAGAGCTTGGTTTTAAAGCCAACCATGAACCGGCAGATTTCAAGACGGTGCATTGCGCGCTGTTGACCGGCCTTTTGAGTCATATCGGCAACAAGGATTTGGAAAAGCCCGAGTTCCTCGGTGCTCGCAATGGCCGTTTCCACCTCTTCCCGGCCTCGGGTCTGTTCAAGAAGCCGCCCAAGTGGGTGATGGCCGCAGAATTGGTGGAAACCTCGCGCCTCTACGCCCGTATCAACGCCAAGATTGAGCCCGAGTGGGTGGAGCCGCTGGCGGGCCATCTCATCAAGTTGCACCACAGCGACCCCCACTGGTCGAAGAAAAATGGCGCCGTGATGGCCAAGGAGAAGGTGACCCTCTATGGTCTGACTCTGGTCAATGAGCGCACCATCAACTTCAGCCGCATCGATCCGGCGCTGTGTCGTGAGCTGTTTATCCGCCGCGCGCTGGTGGAGGGAGATTTCGAGACCCGTCACCGTTTCTTCAGCGATAACCGCAAGCTCTTGGCCGAGGTGGAGGCGCTGGAGCACAAATCCCGTCGGCGCGACATCCTGGTGGATGACGAGGACTTGTTCCGCTTCTACGATGCTCGTTTGCCGGAGGAGGTGATCTCCTCCCGCCACTTCGACAAGTGGTGGAAAGAGGCGCAAAAGCGGGATCCCGAACTGCTCAACTTCGAGAAAGAGATGCTGATGAAGGGGGATGCGGCCCACATCAGCGATCTCGACTACCCCAACTTCTGGCAGCAGGGGCGCCTCAAGCTCAAGTTGACCTATCAGTTCGAGCCGGGGGAGGCGGCGGATGGCGTGACCCTGCATATTCCGCTGCCGCTCCTGAATCAGGTGGAGGTGAAGGGGTTCGAGTGGCTGATCCCCGGGCTGCGCCATGAGCTGTTGGTGGCCCTCATCAAGTCGATGCCCAAGCCGATGCGCAAGAACTTCGTGCCGGCGCCAAACTATGCCGATGCGCTGCTTGCCAGCATCAACCCCGAACAGGGACCGCTGCTGGACGAGATGGAGCGTCAGCTTCGCCGCATGACCGGTGTCACCGTACCTCGCGAATCCTGGGACTGGGCTGCGGTACCCGATCACCTGAAACTCACCTTCCGAGTGGTGGACGACAAGCACAAGAAGGTGGCGGAAGGCAAAGATCTGGAAGCCTTGAAAGAGTCGCTGCGTGGCAAGGTGCAGGAGACCCTGTCGCAAGTGGCGGACGATGACATCGAACAATCCGGTCTCACCCTGTGGAGCTTTGGCGAGCTGCCGCAAGAGTACAGCCAGAAGCGGGGCGGCTTCGAGGTGAAAGCCTATCCGGCGTTGGTAGACGAGAAGGATTCGGTAGCCATCCAGCTGGTGGAGAGCCCGGTGGTGCAACAGCAGCTGATGTGGGCCGGTCAGCGCCGGCTGGTGCTGCTCAACGTGCCATCGCCCATCAAGTATCTGCAGGAGAAGCTGCCCAACAAGGCCAAGCTCGGGCTCTATTTCAACCCGTTTGGCAAGGTGGCGGAGCTGATTGACGACTGCATTGCCTGTGGCTGCGACAAGCTGATCGAGCAGCATGGCGGGCTGGCTTGGGACGAGGCCGGTTTCGAGGCGCTCAAGGAGTATGTTCGCGCCGAGCTCAACGATGCGGTGGTGGAGGTGGCCAAGCAGGTGGAAGCCGTGCTGACGCTCTCCCATGAGATCAAGAAGCGGCTCAAGGGCAAGATGCAGCTCGACACCGCCTTTGCCATGTCAGATATCCAGCAGCAGCTCGGCAACCTTATTCACAAGGGCTTTGTCACCGAGACCGGCTGGCAGCGGCTGCCTGACTTGCTGCGTTACCTGCGGGCCATCGAGCGACGTCTGGAGAAGCTGGCCATCGATTCCAACCGGGATCGGGTCTACATGCTCAAGGTGCACAGTGTGGAGTCGGAGTACAAGGCGCTGCTGGCCAAGATCCCCAAATCCCAGCTGGTGCCCACCGAGGTGGCCAATATCCGCTGGATGATCGAGGAGCTGCGGGTGTCGTTCTTCGCCCAGAATCTGGGCACCCCTTATCCGGTCTCCGATAAACGGGTGCTTAACGCCATCGCTCAGTGCTAAGCTGCTATCTAACTGTTTTAACAGCATGATAGCGCGTGATAAGAAGGGGTTGCCGGTCAGGTAGCCCCTTCAAACCGCAAGTCAGGGAGGCAAGGATGCTGGGGGTCTGGTTGAGTGTGGCGCAGGTGGTGATCAGCGGTTATCAACCCATTGCGGAACAAACCTGGGTGCAGTTGAACCCGGAATATTACCCGCTGGCGCGCACGCCACCAGCGATGTTTGTGGCCTGGCGTGGCAATCAGTTTCCGCCGCTGGCCCAAAAGCAGAAGCATGGTCGCTGGCAGATCCTCTTTCCCGCTCGGCTGGTCCCCCCTTTCGATCTGTTCGAGGGGGAGGCGCAGCTCTCCAAAACCTATCTGGCAAGACTGCGGCGCATCGACGAGATGGCTTACGGGGTCGCCCCCGGCCAGGTCGCTGCAACCGTGCAGCATGGCAGTGTTTCACCTTTTGAGCCATCGCAACCCATAGCGCCCTTTATCGCCGAGTTCAACGTTCCTCGTGCCATGCCGGTTCAGTTGGCGGTCGCCCCCCGCTACGAAGCAGAGCCATTGCTGGCGTTGCTTGGTGCCGCAGTTGGCGAGAGGGGGAGTCGCAGTGATGGTCTGCTGGCGGCCAGCGTGTCATCTGATAGCACCACACTGACACTCTCTGCGCCGGCGGTTGGCGAGGGGCGCTCAGTGTGCCATCGGGTCGCGGCGGGTGAGACGCTGTGGCGCATCGCCAATCAGCTATCCAGCAGGGTGGGGGCAGATACTTACAGCTATCTGCTGGCCTTGGCCGCAGAAAACAGGGCGGGCCTCGGTAACAGTATCCGGGTCAAAACCGGGGAGGGGCTCTACTGTCCTCGCGCCGAGACGCTTGCGCAGTTTGATGCGTTGAGTCCGGCCCAGCGGCAACAGCAATTTGCTCGTCTTGAGCAGGGGCGTTAAAGCGCGGGATGAGCCTTGTATCCGCTATTGGCCCATGGTAGTATTCGCGCTCGTTTTGCGAGGTGCTGACCGGTCGCAGTTTGCACCATACATTCCTTTAAAAGAGATACATACTATGTCTTTCGTATTCCAAGCTGAAGTCCGTTCTGACCTGGGGAAAGGTGCGAGCCGCCGCCTGCGTCAAGCTGACCAAGTTCCTGCCATCGTTTACGGTGCAGGCAAAGAGGCCCAGTCCATCACTGTTGACCACAAGAAATTCATCCTGGCCCAAGAAAAGCCGGAGTTCTATGAGTCCGTACTGACTCTGGTTATCAACGGCGAAGAAGTTAACGTGAAAGTGAAAGCTATCCAGCGTCACCCGGTACGTTACAAGCTGGTTCACCTGGACTTCGTTCGCGTTTAATCACGAACCGTCAGGTAGCAGAAAAGCCACTCTCAGGAGTGGCTTTTTGTTATCTGAAGCATGAGAAGGGGATCTCACGGCCCCCTTCTTTAACGACCCAGTTGCTGCAATGCCTGTTGACAGCGCCGCTCCGCGGCATCCAGCTCCAGCAGCACCATCCTGATATCTTCCATCTGCTGCTGCAGCGTCTCCCGCTTCTCGGTAACCAGCCCGAGCATGGTTTGCAGCTGGGTGCGGCTGCTCTTGTCGGCATCATAAAGATCAAACAACTCCCGGATCTCGGCCAGACTGAAACCGAGCCGCTTACCACGCAGGGTCAACTTGAGACGAACCCGATCCTGCTTGCTGTAGATGCGGGTCTGCCCTTCTCTGGCGGGATTGAGTAACCCTTGATCCTCATAGAAACGGATGCTACGCGTCGTAATATCAAATTCCCGAGCCAGTTCACTGATGCTGTAGCTCCGGGCTTCATCCTTGTTTTTGTTCATATAAACTTCTTGGCGAGCTAAATCCTGCTGGCACCTTACCTAAACGTAAACTGCACTGCAACTCTTGTTCCCATGGCATAGAAAACCTATGTTATGACCATGTAACTAAAAGAGGCGGGCAAATGGATATTGCAATTGTGGCGGCAAAACGTACGCCAATGGGGGCGTTTCAAGGGGCACTGGCAGAGGTGGCGGCCCCGGAGCTGGGGGCCTGTGCCATTGCCGCTGCGTTGGCACAGGGCGGGCTTGTTCCCGAGCAGATCGATGAAGTGTTTATGGGCAATGTGCTCTCGGCAGGTGTGGGACAAGCGCCGGCAAGGCAGGCGATGTTAAAAGCGGGATTGCCAGAGAGTGTGCCTGCTACCACGGTCAACAAGGTGTGTGGCTCCGGCATGAAGGCGGTGATGCTGGCGGCAGATTCCCTTCGTCTGGGCGATAACAAGGTTGTGGTGGCTGGGGGGATGGAGAGCATGAGCAGGGCCCCCTATCTGCTGGATAATGCCCGCAATGGTTTTCGGATGGGCCATCAACAGCTGTTTGATCACCTTTTCCTCGACGGATTGCAGGATGCCTATGATGGCCAGTTGATGGGAATACACGCCCAGCGCAGCGCTGATCATGCCAGTTTGACCCGCAGTGCCATGGATGAGTTTGCCCTTGCGTCGTTGCAGCGTGCCCGCGCTGCGCAGCAAGACGGCGCGTTTGCATCCGAGCTGGCAAGTGTCTATCGCGGTGATCGCTTGTTGCTGGCCGAAGACGAACAACCGGGCAAAGGGAGGCCGGAGAAGATCCCGACCCTGAAGCCTGCATTTGGTAAAGATGGCACCATTACGGCGGCCAATTCGAGCTCCATCTCGGACGGCGCGGCGGCGCTGATATTGATGGATGGTGCCACTGCGCAAGCTTGGCAGGTACCTGTACTGGCGCGGATCGTCGGTTATCAGAGCCATGCGGCATTGCCGGCCGAGTTCACTTCCGCTCCCGTTGGCGCAATATCCAGACTGCTGGCTCGTCTCGACTGGTCAGTGGATGAGGTTGACCTGTTCGAAGTCAACGAAGCCTTTGCCATGGTCACCATGCTGGCCATGAGCGGGTGCGGGATCCCCCATCACAAGGTGAATGTTCATGGTGGCGCCTGCGCATTGGGTCACCCGCTTGGCGCGAGTGGAGCACGTATTCTGGTGACGCTGATCTCGGCATTGAGGTTGCGGAGAGGGAGACGAGGCATTGCGTCTCTTTGTATCGGTGGCGGAGAGGCGACCGCTATTGCGGTAGAGATCCCTTAATCGCCGGTATCCATCGCTTGCAGTTGCTCGTTCACCCAGGTCGTTGCCGCGAGATAAAGGTGGCTTACCTTATCTTCATTCAACCCCAGGCGGGCTGTTCGGGCCGTGACTTTGGGCCAGTTGGCATTCTCGTAGTCTTCACAAAATGCGAGATAGAAACCGAGAGTGCCTTTGCGCTCGAGCAGCGCCAGCCGGATATCCTCGATCAGGGGGATAGTCCCCAGCAGCTTGTCCATCGGCTGCTCCATAAGCACATCCAGTAGCGAAAAGAGACCGGTGATAAACGCTTGCTGAGCCTGCAGGGTCGGCGCATGGGTATGCGCCAGCAACTCGCAGAAACGGGCACGGATCATCGACATCTGGTAGAGCTCGGCACTTTTCCCCTTGCCTGCACTGGTCGCAGCCACCAGTGAAACAAAACGCTTTAGCTGGGTATTGCCCAAGTATATCGCAGCCTGGCGAAACGAGGAGATGGGGTTGGCATGGCCTTTGAGATGATTGACATAGCGCAGCAACTTGAGTGACAGAGAGATATCCTGGCTGAGCAGTTGCTCGATCTTGTTGATATCGGGTTCTGTCTCGTTGACCACATTGAGCAACTGCATGACCACGACCTGGGCGGGCTCCATAGTGGCTTGTTTGACCATCTCGGGGCGGCTGAAGAAAAAGCCCTGAAACAGCTGGATCCCCAGCTTTTTGACTCGTTCGAACTCAGCCTTGTCCTCAACTTTTTCTGCCAGATAGGTGAGTCCCAGCGCCTGATGGCGCTTGATGAACACCCTGATCTGCAACAGGGGCGTGTCACGCAGATCAAACTTGATGATGTGGATAAACGGGAGGAAGCGCTCCCAATCCGGCGACATGGTGAAGTCATCGAGTGCCAGCTGATAGCCCAGTTTGTGCAACTGCTTCACCTTTTCCAGCAGGGCATCATCCGGAGGGGCATCCTCCAGAATTTCGATCACCACCTTTTCGGGTGGCAGGCACTCGGCCAGTCCTTCCAGTAACAGTGAGTGGGGAAAATTGATAAAGCAGGGGCGGCCACCCAACAGCTGATCGATATTCTGTTGCAGAAACTGCTCGACCACCAACCGGGAGGTGGCTTGTTGTGAGGAGATGCTCGGGAAGACATTATTCAGGCTATCGCGAAAGAGCAGCTCATAGGCATGGGTATTGAGGTCTCTGTCGAGGATCGGCTGTCTGGCTACGTAGGAATACATGCCTTGCTCCAGTATGGGTACTGGGTTGATTTTATGGTGTTGCAGAACACTATGCCAGTTTTGACCCTGTTCGGTAAGGCAATAATTGGCATAGTGTTTTTCTGCAGGGAGGGAACTTAGAAGAGATAACTCATTTGGGCGCCAGCCAGCCAGGCATCTCCCTCGGAGGTGCCCTGGAAGGTGGAGGTGCTCTGCGGGTTGCCCGGTTGCAACTCCATTTTTTCAGTAACATCAACCTTCTTGCCATCGATCAGGGTTAACCCCAGATCCATGGTCAGGTTGGGGGTGAACTGATAACCCATCCCCAGGCTGTACCAGATCCGGTCGGCATCAGGAATGGAGATAGTACGGCGATCCGCTGGTACCGGGCTCGCATCGTAAGCAACTCCCGAGCGCAGCTGCCACTGGGGAGTCAGTTGATAGGTCATCCCGATCGCATAGCGCCAGCTATCTTCCCAGTGTTCATCCTTGATATGCATGTTGGGCAGTGTATCCAGATCGGCTTCCAGCTGGACAAATTTGCTCCAGTTGGTCCAGTTCAGGCTGCCATGGATCGCCAGTTTTTCGGTCAGCTGGTGAAATGCAGCAAGCTCTGCCGTTGCGGGTAGCGGAAGAACCAGAGAACCTGTGTCTTTTAGCTCCTTGCCGTTGGGCAGGCCAAGAATGGCATCACCCGAGAGTGTCAAATTGACATCGTGGCGGTATGAGAGCCCAATCCGGGTTTGCTCCGACAACTCCAGCAAGGTGCCGACATTCCAGCCCCATGCCCAGCCATCCCCTTGCAGATGTTTTGCTATCAGATTGCGAGAGGGGAAGGTGCCACCGACTTCGCCCTCGCCCTGAATAGCAGAGATCCCTGCGCCAATTGACCACATCTCATTGATGCGATAGGCAAGAGAGGTTCCCAAATCCATGGTCTTGATATCGGAAACATTGCCAAAGTGGCCGGCACTGTAGTTATCCGGCATCTTGATGCCAAGACCATAGTAAGAGGTGGCCGAGAAGCCGAGGCGCCACTGCTCATTCAGCGGGATGATGAGATAGGCGTTGGGCACCCAGGCCGAGGCCGCGATATCGTGTGCACTCGCATCGGAGGTGACGATGCCGGCTTGCGTCGGCAAACGTGTGTGGCCTTCGATATTGACGTCAGGGCTGACATAGATAGCTCCGCCAGAGAGCGCCATCTGATCGAAGCGGGTCATGGCTGCGGCATTGCGGGAGAGTACACTGGCGTTATCCGCAATGGCGGCTTCACCGGCAAAAGCGCGTCCTAGGCCCGTGGCGGATTGTTCAGCCAGCTGGAACCCGGCGGCATGGGTTTGACCCGCGATCACCAGCAGGGCGATGGCGGACGGTTTGATGATGGAATGCATGGGAAAATCCTTGCTGTTACCCGAGGTTTCAATAGGTCATATGGATGGAGGCAGGATTTTATATGGTATGACCAGTAAGGCAACGCTCATGGTGGTTATCCGGAGAAAACAAGATTTAATGCTGGGATGATGTAGTCTAATAGCTTGATTGAAAAAGAAAAATAAACACGTGTGTGCTACAGCTGTGCGCTGAAACTGTTTTTTCGGATAAAAAAAGAGCGCCTGTCGGCGCTCTTTTCGGTGGCGTTCTAATCAGAACTTCATATTGAACTGGGCAGAGGCCAGGAAGGCATTGCCGTGGGAGGAGCCTTTCCAACGCAGAGGGTCTGAGTGGTTACGCAGACCTTCGTTGACATCAACCTCTTTACCGTCCAGATAGGCCATACCAAAGTCAATGCTCATATCAGTATTGATATGGTAGGTCGCGCCAGCGCTATACCAGACACGGTCAGAATCCGGGATGCTCAGGCTGCGGTATTCGGGCTCGATTGGGCTGTTGTCATAAGCAAAGCCAATACGCGCTTCCCAAGCCGGGTTGATATACCAGGTACCGCCGATTGAGTAACGAGTAGAGTCTTTAAACTTCTCATCCTTTTGCAGACATACGCCGCCAGCGCATTGGCCGCTGGTTGCTTTCAGCTCCTGGAAGGCACTCCAGTCAGTCCAGTTGACAGAGTAGTGAACGGCGAATTGCTGATTCAAACGGTGATAACCGGCAAACTCGGCCTGAGCAGGGAGATCCAGTTTCAGATTGCCATCAACAGTGCGGTTCCCTGAAGTGAGCCCCTGGAAGTCACCATCAAAGCTCATATCGACCTGTGAACGGTAGGTCAGAGCAAAGCGATGGTTCTCATTGACTTCGTACAGAGTGCCAACGTTCCAGCCAAAGCCCCAGGTATCGCCTTTCAGGTGAGCCAAGCGAGTATCTGTTGCCAGCGGGCCACCCTGGCTCGGTGGGTTCAGCGGACCCAGCAGACCAGCATAGCGGTTGAGTTCGGCAGCACCGTAAACGGCGTTGATACCGGCACCCACACTGAAGTGCTCATTGATGCGATAGGCGATGTTCGGGTTGATATTGAGAGTCATCAGTTCAGTATCACCGGCACCGGCACCAGCCGGGAAGGTTTTGGAGTACTCGGTAGATAGCCCGTAATTTGAGAAGAGGCCGATACCCCAAGCCCACTGGTCATTCAGCGGCTGAATAAAATAAGCGGCAGGAACGAATGCTGACGGAGCAATACCTGATTCGCTGGCAGGAACTGTACCCAGAGGCGTAGCAACGCTGCCATTCACATCGACATCCGGCTTGATGTAGGTGCCGGAGACAGAAACCGCCATCTTGTCGAAGGTGGTCATGGCAGCCGGGTTACGGGCCAGCACGGAGGCGTTGTCGGCGATAGCCGCTTCACCGGCATAGGCGCGACCCAGACCGGAGGCCGAGTGCTCGTTCAACTGGAATGCCGCGGCATGGACTTGACCGGTGGCCAGCGCGATGGTGGCGGCAATCAGGCTCTTCTTGAAAATAGTTGTCGTCATGGTGTTCTCTCTTGTAGGCAGATTTTTTTGCCGATATTGGCTGCACGTTCAATGCAAACCTCGACAAAATCCGTTTTTATTTCAGCTTCTTCCCAATCAATTCTGGCGTGATTCTATGGATCTGGTAGGAGGTAAGAAATCAGACCAGTGACAGCAGAATACATAAAAGTGATTGATGTGTTAATCATTTGTTTTAACTTGCTGTTTAATTCATCATTTTCAGGGTCTAAAGGCGGAATATTGACCTGGATTGCCGATCTCCGTCACAAAAATAATTTTGTCAATTTTTCGAAATCTTGAGGCAAATGAGTGACAAAGGGGAGTAAACAGGGAGGGAACAGGCAGCGTCTCGTGACCGCCGCCTGCTATTGAGGATGGCTCTGAGGTTGTTAACCAGCGATGTTAAATGTCCCACTGCAGACGTGACTGCAGGGCGTTGGCAACAGGGGCAAGTGGCTCTTTCATCTCGCCAATCAGTACCATATTGGCGCCTTTGAGCTGGACTATCTCCCCTTTGAGGGTGCCATCATCAAAGGTGTCCTGTTGCAGGGTTAATGGCACATGTTTGGGCACTAAAAAGAGAGTGACTGGCCCCATCTTTCCCTGGATCACCATGTGCAAGGCCGGTCCCTGATAAAACGAGCAGTGATTGACATAGGTCACCTTAAGCCCATCCATCCCGCTTAAGGTGGCGCCATACTTCTCCATCTTGGCATTGATGCTATGCAGATTGACCTGCTCATCGACACCTTCAATAAAGGGTTCTTCACCATAGACATGAGCCATCGCCACCTGTGCGAGGGAGAGGGCCGCAGGAGCCGTTTCTGGCAGCGTGATCCAGCGGGTGCTCATTCCCAGCAGGAAGGCGACCGATGCAGCCAGGGCGATCTGGCGCCAGGATGTCGATGTCCGGATCTTGACCGGTGCCGTGCCAAGGGGGCGGGATGGCGGCATATCATCTGGCGCGTCACTGTCTTGCAGCATGGCTTGCCTGAGCAGGATCCGTTCGGCCAGTCCGGCGGGAACCTCTACCTGCATGGTGCGCTTGAGGCTTCTGTCGAACTGCTTCATCTCGTCGAGATAGTTCCGATTGGCTTGGCTGGCTTCAGCTGTTTTGAGAAAGTCCGGTTGTTGATCGTTGGGCTGGATCATGGCGTTGCGGCGAAATTCGAGTTCATCCATGTCCGTGTCCTCTTGCTTGGTTCTTCTGCTCCATCGCCTCCTTGATCTGGTTGCGGGCGCGAAACAGTCGGGTCATGACGGTGTTTTTGTTGAGGCCGAGCATCTCGGCAATCTCCTCACCACTGAATCCTCCCACGACTTGCAGCAGCAGTGGCTCCTGATACTCCTCGGGCAACCGGGCGATGTGACGGTGCAACCACTCGTTCTCCATTTCCTGTTCGCTGTGCAGCGCATCGTGCTGGGGCTGAGGATGATCGTCGAGATCCACCAGCTCCAGCTGTTTGCGTTCAAAGCGGCGGGCGTTCTCCCGTCTGAGGATTGTGATCAGCCACCCTTTGGCCGCCTTGTCATCCTGCAGGGTGTCGATAGCCTTCCAAGCACGCAGGAAGGTCTCTTGCACCAGATCTTCCGCCACGTTGGGATCCCGGGTCAGCCAGTAGGCATACCGGTAGAGATCGCCATGCAGCGCATGAACCAGTGCTTCAAATTTGGTTTGTTTGTCAGCCATGGGATCAGAGACCGGCGAAGTGTCCGGATCATTTCCACCAATATGCTGCTGAGCACGTTTTTTTTTTAAAAACAGCAGTGCCATAGGGCAATCCTTGTCAGGGGGCGTGGCGGCGGGAGCGGGAACTCCCGTGGGCCAGCAGGTAAATCAGGTACGCAATACCGGCCATTTCATCAGCCCTGAGGGTACGCGCCAGAGCGCGCCACTCGATGGACGGACCAGAAGAGGGCCGTGCAAAACAGGCTCGCTCGAGTGCGGCGAGCGCGTTGCCGAGCCGATTATGCCCAGCGTCGGGCAACTGGCCTAATTGATAATAGGAGACCTGCCAGCGCAAGGTCGCCCACTTGATCAGCGCCTTGCGACTGGCATCCGGCTGGTGTTGGGCAAGGGCACGTTGCAGTTGATAGAAGGCTCGCCAGCGGGGCCAGTGGCGCCATAGTGAACGCAGCATTATGGCCAGCACGACCCACCAAAGGCTCTCTCGCAGTGCCATCTGTGATGTCTGCTGATCAGGTTGCCGATTTGTCGTTGCCTGAAACGTCAGCGTGATGGCACGGAGGCTGGCCTGCTCAATCCGGCCGCTTTGGGTATTAAACCAGGGCAGATCAATGGGGGGAAGCTGATAGTCGCCGCTCTGTTCCGCGACCAGAGTCTGGCGCCACTGTCGCTCAAACAGCAGCTTGCCATCTCGGTAACGCTCCTGCTGTTGCTCTCCATCGGGATGTGCCTGTATGCCGTTTGGCAGTTGATGGGCCATCAGGGGGGCTAGCTGGATCTGGCCGCTGTCACCATTTTCCATGGTCAGGGTGAGGATCCGGATCAGCGGTTCACCCACTTCCCCCGTGGCGGCCGGTTCAAGCCGTTGACTCAGGGTCAGCCGGGTGGCCACCGGCGTGGCGGGTGCCTTGTCGACCCTCACCTCGAGTGGTGCCGCACGGGCCGAGAGTTTTTGCGCTTTTCCCCCTTGCTGCGTGAGCTGCCCCTGCAAGCGGGGCGAGTCGAGGTACCAGAGTCCCGGCGCTTTTGCCTGAACGAGCCAGCTGCGGGTGAGCCGGCCAGGCAGGCCTGCCTGAACGGGGGCGATCCACTCGTCGCTACCGAGGCGACGGATAGTGAAGTTGGCAGAGCTAAGCTCGCTCAGCGCCGGGTGTTGCATACTGGTGGGCAGCCACAGTGTCAGCCGGTAGATCACCGGCTGGCCGGGATAGAGCGGGCCCTGATGATCAAGGTTGGCCTGCATCTCGAGGGGCGAGGGGGCTGCGGGCTGCGGCAGCGCCGCTGTTTTCACCTCTCTCAATGGCAGGGGGAGCGAGGGGGTGAACTCATTTCCGAGCTTGAGCGGGGCAATCACCACCTCGGTATTTGCGGTTGAATTGCTCTGGTGCAGCGGGATCTGCCAGCGAGTCAGTTGTTGTACTGGGGTCGTGACCCGGCTCATGGTCACTCTGCCTACTGCAAACTGGCGCAGTAATGGGGTGATCTCCAGTTCGCTGCTCTGGCGCTCGCCATCCGCTTCGATGATCAGCAGCCAATCGCTGGGGTCAGCCCCCGGCAGCAGCTCTGCCCGAGGGGGCAAAGCCCAGCAAAGTGGACTCGCGAGTGCGAGCAACAGCCCCCATCCTGCCCGCGTCACCAGGGCTCCTCCACCTTGATCAGGTCCCGGCGTAGTGCCTCTTTGCGCAGTCGCTGCTCCAGCAGCAACACCGGGGGAGAGGGGGGCAGGGGCATTGCTGCTGCCTGCTGTTCAGCCGATGGCTTGGGTTGCTTGCTGGTGCTGGTATCGGGAGCGGCGGCCGCACCGCCTTGCAACAGAGAGAGGTTATAGAGCGCATCTTCATGCCCGGGTTCAAGCGCCAGAGCGGCCAGATAGGCCTCTTTGGCGGCCGCAAACTCCCCCAGTTGCAGCAGGGCATTGCCGCGGTTGTAGTGGGCGGTGGCGCTCGTCGCTTCCTGATAGGCTGCGATGGCTTGCCGGTAGGCTCCGGCCCGATACCAGGCGTTGCCGCGCCAGACTGGATCGTTGAAGGTGTGGGCAGCCCGCTGAAAATCCCCCTCTTGATAAGCCTGCATCGCTTGCAGATCTCCCTTCTCTGCGGCTTGCAGGTCTTGTGGCGCCAGCAGCTGTGCTCCCATCATCAGCGCCACCATCAACCGTGCGCCGACTCTGGCCAGCAAGGCGAGCGGTAACAAGGGGAGCAGCAACCAGGGGCCAAGATCCAGTGGCGCCGGGGTGAGGGCTGAGGTCGTGGCGGGGAGAGGGGCAAATCGGGGGACGTTGCTGCCAAGCCACTGCAGCTCACCGCCGAGGCGATTGGCCAGTGCGGCAATGGCCTGACTATCGGGGGCGGGCAACTGCGCGGGCATGCGGGTGGCAAACCCCAACTCATTGGCCGGAATGGCGGGCATCGGGGCCGGTTGACCGCTGCTGGCAAGCAGAATATCGAGGCGTGCCGACTGGGTGTCGCGGCAAAGAAGGCGTTGCTGGCAGGGCCACAGGGCAGCGATTTGGGTCATCTGATTCTGGGTGAGGTCGTCGGTGATCAGCAGCAGACGCGCTTGTTCTCCAGGGGCCAGCTGCTTCATGGCAAGTTCCACCGCCCGTGCCGGATTGCTGCCCTGCAGCGGCATGATATCGGGGCGCAAATCGGGCAGCAGTAACGCGAGGGCCTGATGATCCCGGGTGGGCGGCATGGCGAGGTAGGCATCGCCTGCGTAGAGGATCAGCGCGATGCGCTCGCCCTGAGCACGGCTCAGCAGTTGCTGCAACTGCCACCTGACCCGGGTCGCCCGATCCGGTTTGAGGTCGGTGGCGGTCATCGAGCGTGACAAGTCCAGCAGCCAGATATCGAGCGGCGCTGCAGGCTGCTGTTGCAGCTCGCCGCGCAGTGCCGGTCCGCTCAGAGCCAAAATGACGGGCAGTGTCGCCAACCAAAGCCAGGGGCGTTGAGGGTGGGATGCTGGCAGCAGATAAGCCTGCATCGCAGGTGCGAGCAGCGTGGGCTTGCGACGACGGCGCCACCCTTGCCAGAGCCAGGGGATGAGTGCGATCAGCCACAGGGGGCGGAGCAAGATCAACTCCATCTGCGTGCGCCTCGTGTCAGCCAGCTACGCACCATGCGAAACTCCAGCCTGCCGTGCCCTGACGGCAGAAGCAACAAGCCACAAAGCAGTGCCAACGGCCAGGGGTAGAGCTCGATCACCGGCTGGTACTGGGCAATCGGCATGGGGGCAGGTTCAAGGGCATTGATGGTCACGTTGATGGCATCGAGATCGCTCTGGGTGCGTGCCCGAAAGTAACGCCCTTGGCCTGTCTGTGCCAGCTCTTTCAGGAGCGGCTCGTCCAGTTCGCTGCTGGGATCGGCCTGACCGCTGCCCGCCTCATCGTAGGGTTGAATAAAGGTATCGGGATCGGCCCCGACCCCCAGCGTGTAGATCCGTATTCCCTGCGCTGCGGCGAGTTTTGCCTCCTGCAGCGGGTCGGCATTGCCTGCGGTATTGCGGCCATCAGTGACCAGCAGCAGGGCGGTGGGGCGACCCGGATCTCCATGCTGACGTGCCAGCTGGATGGCTTCGCCAAGGGCGGTGGTTCGGCCGACAAGATCAAAATCGAGCTCGTCGCTCAAGGTCAACAGCGCCGGGATCTCCTGAGTGAGGGGAGAGAGCAGGTAGGCGTGATCGGCAAAGACAATGAGGCCCACCCTGTCTCCGGCCCGTTTGGCGATCAGCGTCTTGATCTGCTGGCGCACCGCCGTTAGCCGTGCTTGCTGCTCGCCGTTATCGAGCATATCAGGGGTGCGCATGCTGTCTGACAGATCCACCGCCAGCAGCAGATCCCGACTCCCTTCATATTGAATAACCGGTTCTCCCCACCACTGGGGGCGGCAGAGGGCGAGGATAAGGGCGCACCAGAGCAGCATGGCGCGCCAGAGCGGTAATCCGGCCTGAGGACGCAGCAGCGCAAACCCGGGGTGAGCCAGATAGCCGCGGCGCAGGGGCGGCAAGCCGAAGCGCACCAGCAAGGGCAGTACCAGCGCCAGCGCAAACCAGGGCCAGGCCAGGATCATGAATGCCTCCGTGCGGTTTTACGCCCCGAGCGGGGAGAGCGTTGCAAGAAGAGGGTCTGACCCCAGCGGCGATAATGTTGCCGCAGTTGTTCGCTCTGCTCGCGAGTCGGGTTCTGGCTGCCATAGAGCCAACTGCTCCAGTGAGACGAAAACTGGCTAAAATTGCTGCCGCCGTGACGATCGACGAAGGCGAGCCACGCCTCTCCCTGCAATTGGCGCGCCTCGGGCCAGCGTTGCAGTGCTTCATGACGCAGGGCCTCCTGTATGCGTGCCACCAGCAGCGCCGGATCTCCCTCCAGCTGATGACACCAGCGGCGGTAACGTATCACTCTCCGGGCAATCAAGACGATCAGCAGCAGCAATAACGCTGTGATCAATAGCCACAGTAGCGCCTGCACTCTGGGATCAAGACTCTGTTCAATCAGATCAGGTCCCGGGTGGATGTCGCGCATCAGGGCGGCCAGCGGCGGAGTGATGGCGTCGGAGGCTGGACTGGCGCTGTCGAGTTCGGCGGGCGAGATCATCCCTGATGACATAGCCCCTCCTGCCACTGCTGTTGCAGCGTCTGGCTGTTATCGAGCAGATAGAGGCGCTGCACCAATGGCAACAGCAACTGCTTGCCGTGGGCCAGCTGCTGCTCGGCGGCATGCCGGTAGCGCTGGGAGAAACAGGCATGGCTCCCATCCAGCCAGCCCTGATAGTGCTGCCCTGGCCGATCGATAGCCACTGGCAGCTGGCCGTCAGGGGGAAGGGCTGCCTCGAGGGGGTCACGGATCTGCCAATAGTGAATATCGTGGCGGCGGGAGAGCAGTTGCAATTGCTGACAGAGCGCCGACTCGCAGGATCTGTGATCGGTGATGATCGTCAGCTTGGCACCGTGAGGCAGCTTCACGCCGGACAAGGTGTCGGCCAGCGAGTGAGAAAGCGCCCGGCGGGCCAGCCCTTGCTGATAGTGATGGCAGAGGGATTCGAGCAGGGGCAGCACGCTGCCGCGCTGGTTCTGGTGATGGGGGATAAGCCCGTGGCAGATTAGGGTGTTGTGCTGCTTCTCCCCTTGCCAGATCAAGGCTGCCGCCAGCTCGCAGGCGAGGCGCGCCTTGAGCTGCAGTGTGGAGCCGAAATACATGGCGGGAGAGAGATCGAGCAGCAGCCAGTGCGCCTGATCCAGCTCCTCGCTATAGAGGCGGGTATAGGGACGACCGAGGCGTGCGGTCACTCGCCAGTCGATATGGCGTACCTCGTCACCAGCCTGATAGGCGCGCAGCTCGCGAAAGGTGAGCCCGGGAGAGCGGCCCGGTCTGCCGCGTTCGCTGCTGCTTCTGCCCGCGTGAGGTGGCTTCCTGGCCTTGGCCCATAGCCGGATACTGAGCAGCCGTGGCAGCGACAGGACGATATCGGGATGCAGACCGGGATCTAGGGGCATGGCACCTGATCCAGCAGTTGGGCGATCAGGATATCGTTATCCAGATTGTCGGCCAGTGCCTGATAGCTGGGTATAAGGCGATGGCGCAGCACAGGATAGGCTTGCAGCTGGATATCTTCCGGCAGCACATAATCTCGTCCGGCAAGCCAGGCTCGGGCGCGGGCGGAGCGAGCCAGCCCCAGCGTAGCCCGAGGGCTGGCCCCCACGGCAATCAATGGCTCAAGGGCAGGGCAAAGACCACTGCCCGGGCGAGTGGCGCAGACCAGCTCCACCAGATAGTGCTCCAGTCTGCTTTGCATGGTCACCGCCAGCACTTCGCTGCGGGCATGCTGCAAGCTGGTCTGACTCAGTGTCACCGGCGCCGCGCCAAGCTGTTCGCCGCTGGCGTTGAGCTGCAAGATGGCGAGCTCCATCGTGGGGCTCGGGTAATCCACCATCAGCTTGAGCAGAAATCGGTCGAGCTGCGCCTCCGGCAGGGGATAGGTTCCCTCCTGCTCGATGGGGTTCTGGGTGGCGGCGACCATAAAGAGAGGCGGCAGTCGCCAGCTCTTTTTGCCTACGGTGATCTGGTGTTCAGCCATGGCTTCCAGCAGCGCTGATTGTACCTTGGCTGGCGCCCGGTTGATCTCGTCTGCCAGCACCAGATGATTGAAGAGGGGGCCTGGCTGGAATACAAAACTGGCATCCTGCGGGTGAAACACCTCGCTGCCGGTGAGATCGGCGGGAAGCAGGTCGGGGGTGAACTGGATACGGGCAAAGCGCCCCTCGACAGCGCCAGCGAGCGCCTTGACGGCGCGGGTTTTGGCCAGCCCGGGAGCCCCTTCGATTAACACATGTCCTTCACATAACAGGGCAATCAGGAGCCCTTCTATTAGCTCCTCCTGCCCCAGGATCTGACTGCCAAGATAGTCCCTAAGTGCTCTGAACTCGGCCGCTGCCATGCGATAAACCCGTTGTTTTTATGGAAGTTGATCTTTTTATACTCCAGTTGCTCCCCAAGGGCGAGCAAAGGGGCCTTGCCGTGCTTAATTTAGTTTCAATCAGCTGTATGAAACTTGTGATTGGATTGTTAAGATGTGGCGCAATGAGGTCAGACCTCTGCCTTTTAAACCAAGGAGCCAGGATGAAACAGCCATTGAAACTGACGACTCGCCAGGGCGAACGGATTGCCGTCGTGGCGGGGCTGCGTACCCCCTTTGCCAAGCAGGCCACCGCCTTTCATGGCGTGCCTGCAGTCGATCTCGGCAAACTGGTGGTGAGCGAAATGCTCGCCCGTACCGATCTCGATCCCAAGCTTATCGACCAGCTGGTGTTTGGTCAGGTGGTTCAGATGCCGGAAGCCCCCAACATTGCCCGTGAAATCGTGCTTGGCACCGGCATGAGCGTCAATACCGATGCCTATAGCGTCTCCCGCGCTTGCGCCACCAGTTTTCAGGCGGTGGCCAACGTCACCGAATCCATCATGGCCGGTACCGTAGACATCGCCATCGCCGGCGGTGCTGACTCCTCCTCCGTGTTGCCTATCGGGGTGAGCAAGAAGCTGGCCCGCGCCCTGGTGGATCTCAACAAGGCGCGCAATCTGCAGCAGCGCTTCAATATTCTGCGGACATTGAGGATCAAGGATCTGCTGCCGGTGCCGCCCGCTGTGGCGGAATATTCCACCGGCCTCTCCATGGGGCAGACCGCCGAGCAGATGGCCAAGAGCCACCAGATCAGCCGCGAAGCGCAAGATGCGCTGGCGCACCGCTCCCATACCCTGGCCGCGCAGGCCTGGGCTGATGGCAAGCTCAGCGGTGAGGTGTTTACCGCTCATGTACCGCCTTACAAATCACCGCTGGAGCGGGACAACAATATCCGTGAAAGCTCGGATCTCGCGAGCTACGCCAAGCTCAAGCCGGTGTTTGACCGGGTCCATGGCACAGTGACGGCGGCCAACGCCACGCCGCTGACCGATGGCGCCGCTGCCGTGTTGCTGATGCGCGAAGGTCGGGCGAAAGAGCTGGGACTCGAACCGTTGGGTTATATCCGCAGCTTCGCCTTCTCGGCCATCGATGTCTGGCAAGACATGCTGATGGGCCCCTCCTATGCCACGCCGCTGGCGCTGGACAGAGCCGGCATCACGCTCGGTGATCTCACCCTGATCGACATGCACGAAGCCTTTGCCGCCCAGACGCTGGCCAACCTCAAGATGTTTGCCAGTGCCGATTTTGCCCGCGACAAGCTGGGCCGCGATCAGGCCATCGGCGAGGTGGACATGGAGAAGTTCAACGTCCTCGGCGGTTCGCTGGCCTATGGCCACCCCTTTGCCGCGACTGGTGCGCGGATGATCACCCAGACCCTGCACGAGCTGCGTCGTCGCGGTGGGGGACTGGGGCTCAACACCGCCTGTGCGGCGGGTGGATTGGGCGTGGCTATGGTGTTGGAGGTTGAATGATGAGCGCTAAGACTTTTTCCCTGGATGTTCGCAAAGATGGCATCGGCATCCTCACCATGGATGTGCCGGGCGAGAGCATGAATACCCTGAAGGCCGCCTTTGTGGAGGAGATCCGCACCGTGCTGGCCGAAGTGAAACGCAACAAAGATTTGATCGGTCTGGTGATCACCTCCGGCAAGAAGGACTCCTTCATCGCTGGTGCTGATATCACTATGCTGGCCGCCTGCACCAGTGCCAAGGATGCCGAGACCCTGTCACGAGAAGGACAGGAGATCTTTGCCGAGATCGAGGGGCTGACCATTCCGGTGATCGCCGCCATTCACGGCCCCTGCCTCGGAGGCGGGCTGGAGCTGGCGCTGGCCTGTCATGGTCGGGTGGTGACCGATCATGGCAAATCTGTGCTGGGATTGCCGGAAGTTCAGCTCGGCCTGCTGCCGGGCTCTGGCGGTACCCAGCGTCTGCCGCGCCTTATCGGGGTGGCCAAGGCGCTGGATCTGATGCTGACCGGCAAGCAGGTCCGGGCCAAACAAGCCAAAAAACTGGGGCTGGTGGACGATGTGGTGCCGCCGTCAATCTTGCTGGATGCTGCCATCAAGCTGGCCAAGAAGGGCAAACCGCGCCATCAGTTGAAACGGGATCTGCAGGGCAAGGTGCTGGAGACCAACAAGCTGGGCCGCAAGGTGTTGTTCGATCAGGCCAGCAAGGGGGTGAAAGCCAAGACCCGCGGCAACTATCCGGCGCCGGAGCGGATCCTGGACGTTGTGCGCATCGGCGTGGAGGAGGGGATGAAGGCCGGCCTGGCTGCCGAATCCCGTCACTTTGGCGAGCTGGTGATGACTGCTGAGTCTGCCGCCCTGCGTTCCATCTTCTTTGCCACCACCGAGATGAAGAAAGAGGTCACCTATCAGGGGGCCGAGCCGCGCAAGGTGGGCCACGCGGCCGTGCTGGGCGGTGGTCTGATGGGGGGCGGCATTGCGTTCGTCACCGCCACCAAGGCGGGCGTACCGGTACGGATCAAGGATGTGGCAAGTAGTGGCATCGGTAATGCCATGCGCTACAGCTACGACATTCTGGCCAAGAAGCTCAAGCGTCGTCACATTCTGCGCAGCGAACTGGAAAAACAGATGAGCTTGCTGACCGGCACCCTCGACTACTCCGGTTTCCACCGGGTCGACATGGTGGTGGAGGCGGTGTTTGAAGATCTCGCGCTCAAACACCAGATGGTGAAGGACGTGGAGCGTGAGTGCGGTGAGCACACAGTGTTTGCATCCAACACCTCCTCCCTGCCCATCAACCAGATTGCGGCAGAGGCGGCGCACCCGGAGCGAGTCGTGGGGCTGCACTACTTCAGCCCGGTGGACAAGATGCCGCTGGCGGAGATCATCCCCCACGCTGGCACCAGTGCCGAGACGGTCGCCACCACTCTGGCCTTTGCCCGTGCTCAGGGTAAAACGCCTATCGTGGTGAAGGACGAAGCCGGTTTCTACGTCAACCGCATCCTGGCGCCCTACATGAATGAGGCGGCAAGACTGGTGCTGGAAGGGGAGCCGGTGGAGGTGCTGGACAGCGCGCTGCTGGACTTTGGTTTCCCGGTTGGCCCCATCACCTTGCTGGACGAGGTGGGGATCGATGTGGGCGCCAAGATCTCCCCCATTCTCGAGAAAGAGCTGGGCGGCGAGCAGTTCCAGGCGCCCAAGGCGTTCGACAAGCTGCTGCAAAATGATCGCAAGGGACGCAAGAACGGCAAGGGCTTCTATCTCTATGGCAAGGCGGCACCGCGCAACAAGCTGACAGGCAAAGAGGGCAAGAAGACGGTGGACGAGAGCGTCTATGGCGTGCTCGGCATCAAGCCGTCTGCCAAGCTGGCTCGCCAGGAAATCGCCGAGCGCTGCGTGTTGCTGATGCTCAACGAAGCGGCCATGGCGTTGGATAGCGGTGTGGTGGCTTCGGCCCGTGATGGCGATATCGGCGCCATCTTCGGCATCGGTTTCCCGCCTTTCCTTGGCGGCCCGTTCCGTTATATGGACACGCTCGGGATCGATCATCTGGTTGGCCGTCTGGAGTATTACCAGAAGCGCCACGGCGACCGGTTCGCCCCCTGTGCCCGTCTCAAGGCGATGGCCGCAGAGCAGCAGACCTTCTACTGATAATCGCTGCAGAGTGACCGCAAGACAACGAGGCCCGCACCCATGCGGGCCTCTTTCTATGTTGTGGTTTGTTCGGGTTATTCAGGTAGTGCTGCGATGATGCAGGCAGAGGCGAAGGCCGAAAAAATGGCCCACCGAAGTGGGCAATTTGCGAGGTAGCATGGTTCAGATACCCGGCTTACGCTCCGGGCAGCGGCCGATAATATCGGGTGGCAGTTCACCGTTGTCCTGCTCCAGCACCACGTCGAATCCCCACAGTTGATGGAGGTGCTTGAGCACCTCATGGCGAGAGTCGCCAAGGGGGATGCGGTTGTGGGGCACATAGCGCAGGGTGAGGGAGCGATCCCCCTTCACGGCGACGTTGTACACCTGAATATTGGGTTCCAGATTGCTGAGGTTGTACTGGGCCGACAGAGTATTGCGCACCTGACGGTACCCCTCGTCATTGTGGATGGCGGAGACCTTCAGATAGTTCTTCAGATCGTCGTCATCAATAGCGAACAGCTTCATATCCCGCATCACTTTCGGGCTTAAGAACTGGCTGATAAAGCTCTCGTCCTTGAAGTTCTGCATGGCAAAGTGGAGGGTGTCGACCCAGTTGCTGCCGGCATAGTCGGGGAACCAGTATCTATCTTCCTCGGTCGGGTTCTCGCAGATGCGGCGCAGGTCGGTAAACATGGCAAACCCCAGCGCATAAGGGTTGATCCCCGAGTAGTAGCGGCTGTTGTAAGCAGGTTGATAAACCACGTTGGTGTGGCTATGCAGCACCTCCATCATGAAGCGATCGCTCAGCTTGCCCTCGTCATAGAGGTGATTGAGGATGGTGTAGTGCCAGAAGGTGGCCCACCCCTCATTCATCACCTGAGTCTGCTTTTGCGGATAGAAATACTGGCTTATCTTGCGCACGATGCGCACCACTTCCCGCTGCCAGGGCTCCAGCAAGGGGGCATTCTTCTCGATAAAGTAGAGAATGTTCTCCTGGGGTTCGGCGGGGTAGCGCCTGTCCTCCACACCAGCGGCTTTATGCTGCTTGGGCAGGGTTCGCCACAGCTCGTTGACCTGAGTCTGCAGATAATCTTCCCGCGCCTTCTGACGCCGCTTCTCCTCAGCCATCGAGATCTTCTGTGGACGCTTGTAGCGATCCACCCCGAAGTTCATCAGGGCATGGCAGGAGTCGAGCAGCTGTTCCACCGCCTCGATGCCATGCTTCTCTTCGCACTGGGTGATGTAGTTCTTGGCGAACAGCAGGTAGTCGATGATGGAGGAGGCATCGGTCCAGGCCTTGAACAGGTAGTTGTTCTTGAAGAAGGAGTTGTGGCCGTAGCAGGCGTGTGCCATCACCAGCGCCTGCATCGGCATGGTGTTCTCCTCCATCAGGTAGGCGATGCAGGGATCGGAGTTGATGACGATCTCGTAGGCCAGCCCCATCTGGCCGCGCTTGTAGTTTCGCTCGGTATGGATAAAGCGCTTGCCGAACGACCAGTGCTGATAGCCGATGGGCATGCCGACGCTGGAGTAGGCATCCATCATCTGCTCGGCGGTGATCACCTCGATCTGGTTGGGGTAGGTATCCAGCTTGTAGAAACGGGCGACCCGGGCGATCTCCTGGTGATAGGTCTCCAGCAGATCGAAGTTCCAGTCTGGTCCGTCATCCAGTGGCGCTACACGTTTTTCTGTTTCGATCATGTGACCTCCTCACGCCGCTTGTTTCTTGAACAGCTCGCGGAACACCGGATAGATATCCTCGACCTTGCGAATGTGCTCCATCGCAAAGTGGGGGAACTGGCTGGCTACCGACTCATATTCGTGCCACAGGGTCTGGTGGGCACGGGTGGTGATCTCGATGTAGGAGTAGTACCTCACCCTTGGCATGATGTCCCGCGCCAGGATCTCCCTGCACTGCGGTGAGTCATCAGCCCAGTTGTCACCATCCGACGCCTGCGCCGCATAGATGTTCCACTGGTTGGCGGGGTAACGCTCGTTGATGATGTCATTCATCATCTTGAGCGCACTGGAGACGATGGTGCCGCCGGTCTCCTGGGAGTAGAAGAACTCGTGCTCGTCCACCTCCTTGGCCTGGGTATGGTGGCGGATATAGACCACCTCGACATTCTTATAGGTCCGGCTCAGGAACAGATAGAGCAGGATATAGAAACGCTTGGCCATCTCCTTGGTGGCCTGATCCATGGAGCCCGATACGTCCATCAGACAGAACATCACCGCCTGACTGGAAGGGACGGGCCGTTTGACGAAGTTGTTGAATTTGAGGTCGAAGGTGTCAATAAACGGCACCGCGTCTATCCGTCGTTTCAGCTCCCTGATCTCCTTCTCGAGCAGGGCTATTTCGGCAAAGTGCTCGTTGGGATCGGTGGCCAGCAGAGCCAGCCGCTCTTCCAGTTGGTGCAGTTGGCGTTTCTTGCCCGCTTGCAGCGCCATGCGCCGCGCCAGCGAATTTTGCAGGGAACGCACCACGTTGATGTTGGCGGGCACCCCGTTTGAGGTGTAGCCCGCCCGATAGGTTTTGACCTCCATCAGCTGATTGAGCTGGGTTTTCTGCAGCCTGGGCAGCTCCAGATCTTCAAACAGCAGATCGAGATACTCATCCTTGGAGATCTGGAACACGAAATCATCGGCCCCTTCTCCCTGATTGGATGCCTGTCCCTCGCCGGAACCCTGTCCACCGCCCCCTCCTTTGGGGCGGTCAATCTTGTCGCCGGAGACGAACTGATCATTGCCGGGATGCACCATCTCCCGTTTACCGCCGTGCCCCTGATGAAAATGGGGCTCGCCGATATCCTTGGTCGGGATGCTGATTCTCTCGCCCTTGTCTACGTCCTGAATGCTGCGCTTGGAGACAGCATCCGAGACCGCTTGTTTTATCTGCTTCTTGTAGCGGCGGATGAAGCGCTGCCGATTGACAGCGCTTTTGTTTTTGCCGTTGAGCCTGCGGTCGATAAAATGCGCCATAACTCCCCCTTGAACAGTCAGGGTCAGGATGACTTGCGTACCCTGAGATACCATTCGGAGAGCAGTCGCACCTGTTTGCGGGTGTAGCCTTTCTCCATCATCCGTTCGACAAAGTTATCGTGCTTCTTCTGCTCCTCGGCCGAGGTTTTGCTGTTGAAGGAGATAACCGGCAGCAGCTCTTCCGTGTTGGAGAACATCTTCTTCTCGATCACGGTGCGCAACTTCTCGTAACTGGTCCAGTTGGGGTTACGGCCTGCATTGTTGGCCCGGGCACGCAGCACGAAGTTGACGATTTCGTTGCGGAAATCCTTCGGGTTGCTGATCCCGGCGGGTTTTTCAATTTTCTCCAGCTCGCTGTTGAGGGATGCTCTGTCAAACAGCTGGCCGGTTTCGGGGTCACGGTACTCCTGATCCTGGATCCAGAAGTCGGCGTAGGTGACGTAGCGATCGAAGATGTTCTGCCCGTACTCGGAGTAGGACTCGAGATAGGCGGTCTGGATCTCCTTGCCGATGAACTCCACATAGCGCGGGGTCAGATAACCCTTGATGAACTCAAGGTAGCGATCGTGCAGCTCTTGCGGGAACTGCTCGCGCTCGATCTGCTGCTCCAGCACATAGAAGAGGTGCACCGGGTTGGCGGCCACTTCCGCGTGGTCGAAGTTGAAGACGCGGGAGAGGATCTTGAACGCAAAGCGGGTAGAGAGACCATTCATACCTTCGTCTACACCGGCGTAGTCGCGATACTCCTGATAGCTCTTCGCCTTGGGGTCGGTGTCTTTCAGGCTTTCGCCATCATAGACCCGCATCTTGGAGTAGATGCTGGAGTTTTCCGGCTCTTTCAGCCGTGACAACACAGAGAACTGGCCCAGCAGCTCGAGGGTACCCGGGGCGCATTTAGCCTCGGTCAGCTCGCTGTTGATCAGCAGCTTCTCGTAGATCTTCACCTCTTCCGAGACGCGCAGGCAGTAAGGCACCTTGACGATGTAGACCCGGTCGAGGAAGGCCTCGTTGTTCTTGTTGTTGCGGAACTGCTGCCATTCGGATTCGTTGGAGTGGGCTAGCAGAATGCCGTCAAAGGGGAGGGCGGAGAGCCCCTCGGTGCCGTTGTAGTTCCCCTCCTGTGTTGCAGTCAGCAGCGGGTGCAGCACCTTGATAGGCGCCTTGAACATCTCGACAAACTCCATGATCCCCTGGTTCGCCTTGCACAGCGCACCGGAGTAGGAGTAAGCATCGGCATCATCCTGGGCGAAGTGCTCCAGCATGCGGATGTCGACCTTGCCGACCAGTGAGGAGATGTCCTGGTTGTTGTCATCACCGGGTTCCGTTTTGGCGATGGCGATCTGGTCGAGGATGGAGGGGTTGACCTTCTCCACCTTGAACTTGGTGATGTCGCCGCCAAACTCGTGCAGGCGTTTGGCCACCCAGGGGGACATGATGGGACGCAGGTAGCGGCGTGGGATGCCGTACTCTTTTTCCAGGATCTCACCATCCTCTTCGATATCGAACAGGCAGAAGGGGTGATCGTTGACCGGTGAGCCCTTGATGCGATAGATGGGCACCTTCTGCATAAGGGATTTGAGTTTCTCTGCCAGCGAGGATTTACCGCCGCCAACGGGGCCCAACAGATAGAGGATCTGTTTCTTCTCCTCCAGCCCCTGGGCGGAGTGTTTGAGGTAGGAGACAATCTGCTCGATCGCCTCTTCCATACCGTAGAAATCTTTGAATGCCGGATAGCGTGCCACGACGCGGTTGGAGAAAAGCCGGCTCAGTCTGGGGTTGGCAGAGGTATCTACCATCTCAGGTTCACCGATGGCGGTCAGCAGACGTTCGGCTGCGGAGGCGTAGCAGGCTTTGTCCTGCTTACACATATCCAGGAACTCCTGGATGGTATATTCCTCTTCTCTCGCTTTTTCATATCGCTGTTGGTAATGCTCGAATATGCCCATAACTTTGCCCTCGTTATAGTCGCTTACCCTGAAAAAAGTGGATGACTGCTTTTGTGTTGTGCGCTTTTAAAGCCTAGTCAACAGACTCCAGTAATCCATCACGGTTGATAGGTTAAATTCTGAAGAAACCTGCCCGATCCTTGTGCGGGGAGGGTCAGTCAACAACACCGCTATGTTACTGACTGTTAAATTATTTTTGCCACGATAGTGAGGTAAATGTCAAAGACATAAAAAATAAATGTTTATGGGAAACAGGGAACTTATTGCGAAAAGATTAAGGGGTTTGACGAAAGGCAATGGGGCTGCGGGTTAGCGGGGTTATGGATGAGAATGTCGTTACGTGAACGTCAACGTAAATCACTTTGTTTGGAGTTTTGACTCTAATTTTTACATTGACGCTACATTTTGAGTGCCCTAGATTGGCGATGTGTGAGCAGCAAGACGCTTTAGCAAGAGAGTTGACTGTTGCCTCACCAAGCTCTGTTTAAGCACGTTTCCGTTGGCTTGACCCTCGCAACCGCGAGGGTCTTCTTTTTCTGCGTCTGTAAACGCTTGTTTCTGCTGGTGGCTATTGACGCCGCCAGCACTCATCTAGCAAGGGTAGGCTTGTTGCACGGCCGCGAGGACGCGGGCAAACGGGTGGGCGGCCAACTGGCCTGCACCCGCCAGCGATTTGGCTTTGACCCGGCTGGTCAACGGTGTGGCGATACCGCACAAGAAGCGGGCCAGAACACGCGCATCCACGGAACCTGTCTTGGCAATCAGCGGATCGCACCAGGCGCGGATCCCCGCCTCGTTTGGCATGGTCAGTGAGGGCAGGGGCGGGAGATGTGCCACCTCGCCGCGACAAACCGAACAGTGGCCACAATGAACCGGCGCCACCTCATCGGCAAAATAGCGGGCGAGGCGGTGGCTCAGGCACTCACTTGAGGTGAAAAAGTCGAGCATGGCTTGCAGTCTGGCCAGCTCGCTCTGCTCTTTTTGCAGGAACAGGGCGTGCAGGGCTTTTGCTTCCTGCTCGTTGTCCCACCCCTGACGGTTGATCCGGTAGACCTCGGTCATCTGTTTGCTTTCAAGCTCGATCCAGCCTTGCTGCTGCAGGTAGTCGAGCGCCGCAACCGCCCGCTGCCGCTCCCCCTGATAGCCCTGCCAGAGGGCGTCAAAGTCCATGGTGCACCAGCTGCGCGCTTGCGGGGCACAGGCGAACAGCTGTTCCAGAAACTGGCGGCGATCCGGATTGAAGCGGCTCACAATCTCGTCTTTATCCAGCACAAACTTGAAGCGGTAGTCGGCGTAGTAGCTGTAGGCCGGGGTGATGATGCCTGCCATCTCCAGATAGACCAGCAGGGTTTTAAGGGGCAACTGGCGGATATTGGTGTCGTTGGAGAGGCGCAGCAGGGTGAATTCCCACTCGCTCCCACTCTGCTTGATGATGGCAAGAAGCTGGAGGATGGCACTCAAATCCGGCGTATCGCCGTAGACGAAGTTCTCCAGCACCGGCAGCTGGCTCTGGTTGGCCAGCACGATACAGCGCGATGGTTGGCCATCCCGTCCGGCGCGGCCAATCTCCTGGCTGTAGTTTTCGATGGATTTGGGCAGATCGTAGTGAATGACCCGCCGGATATCCGCTTTGTCGATCCCCATGCCAAAGGCAATGGTGGCGACGATGCAGTCCACCTTGCCAGCCATGAAGTCGTGCTGGATCTGGCTGCGCAGCGCCGAGTCGAGTCCGGCATGATAGGCGCGGGCGTTGATCCCTTCTCTAATGAGTTGCTCGGCACAGGCTTCGGCGGTGTGCTGCAAGGTGACGTAGACGATGGTGGGGGCCGCCGGATCGTTGGCCAGCTCCTGTGCGAGCCAGCTATCCCGCGCGTCGGGCGCCAGGGGAATGACTGCCAGATCAAGATTGGGGCGATAGAAACCGGTGACCACGACCCCCTCCGGTTCGATGCCGAATTTGGTCTGCATATCCTGAATCACCGCCGGTGTGGCGGTGGCCGTCAGCAGCAACACCTGCGGGATCTTCAGGTCATGGCGATAGCTCGGCAGCTTGAGGTAGTCGGGGCGAAAGTTGTGGCCCCACTCAGAAATACAGTGGGCTTCGTCAACCACCAGCAGCGAGAGCGGCACTTGCTGGATAAAGCGGCGAAAACGCTCGTTTTTGAGCCGTTCCACCGAAATCATCAGGATCTTGAGCTGGCCATCCAGCGCCTGTTGTATCACTCGTCGGCTCTCCTCCGGGCTCTGGCTCGAGTCGAGGGTAGCGGCGCTTATTCCCTTGCTTTTGAGGAAGGCGAGCTGATCGTGCATCAGCGCCAGCAGCGGCGAGATAACCAGGGTCAGGTGAGGCAGGGCGAGGGCAGGCAGTTGATAACAGAGGGACTTGCCGGAGCCGGTGGGAAAGATGGCTGCGGCACTCTGACCTGCCAGCACCCGGCTGATCACCGCCTCCTGACCTGGCCTGAGTGCGGAGAAACCAAAATATTGGTTGAGCAGGGATGGGATCATGGCAAGGCTCCGCGGCAAATCGGGGATGATAGCACAGCGACGCCGGTCACGGGTGACACAGGAATGGTCGTGAGGGTAAGGGCAGAGAGTGTCGATAAAACGTACAAAAATGGGTGGTTGCGCTGTAGTTAAGGTTTTGTTGCGGTTTTTTGTGATGGAAACGGGATATTTTTTGGTGAGTCTCTGGAAAAAAAAGATGGCGAATGGGATATTCCGTCATGCAATCCGGTGACTGGCGGATCGGCCCGACAGAAGGCTGGCCACAGACACCACATTCGGGCGACAGGGGTCTCCCGATGGGTGGTTGCAGACAGGACTCATGATTCATGCACTACGGTGCTTAGGGACTTTTTTGATGACACAACAACACCCCCTCCTTCGGCTGGTCAATAGCACCAGTCTGGTCAGCCAGATCCTGGTTGGTCTGGTATTCGGTATCTTGCTGGCGATGTTTGCCCCCGAGTGGGCGAAAACGGCTGGTCTGCTCGGCAGTCTGTTCGTTGGCGCACTGAAAGCGGTAGCCCCGCTGCTGGTATTCGTACTGGTGATGGCGGCCATCATTGGTCACAAGCAGGGTCAGAAGACCAATATGCGACCGATCCTGCTGCTCTATCTGTTTGGTACCTTCTCTGCGGCCGTGGTCGCGGTGATTGCCAGCTTCCTGTTTCCCTCCAACCTCCATCTGGTGGCCAATACTGCCGAGATCACCCCGCCAGGCGGGATCACCGAGGTGCTGCAGACCCTGCTGTTCAACGTGGTGACCAACCCGGTCAAGGCGCTGATGGATGCCAACTATATCGGGATCCTGGCGTGGGCCATCGGTCTGGGTATCGCCATGCGCCATGCCAACGAGAGCACCAAGGCGCTCATCACTGACCTGTCTCACGGTGTCTCCGCCATCGTGAAAGCGGTGATCCGCTGTGCTCCGCTCGGGATCCTGGGTCTGGTTGCCTCCACTCTAGCTGAGACCGGCTTCGATGCCCTGTTTGGCTATGCTCAACTGCTGGTGGTGCTGATCGGCTGCATGCTGTTTATCGCCTTTGTGGTCAACCCGTTGATCGTCTTCTGGAAGATCAAGCGCAACCCCTATCCACTGGTGCTGACTTGCCTGAAAGAGAGTGGTGTAACTGCCTTCTTTACCCGCAGCTCTGCGGCCAATATCCCGGTCAACATGGCGCTGTGTGAAAAATTGCGTCTGCCGGAGGATACCTATGCGGTATCCATTCCGCTGGGTGCCACCATCAACATGGCGGGTGCGGCCATCACCATCACTGTGCTCGCCATGGCGGCGGTACATACCCTGGGGATGGAAGTGGACATGGCAACTGCTGTGCTGCTCTCCGTGGTTGCCACCGTCAGCGCCTGTGGCGCGTCCGGTGTCGCCGGTGGCTCCTTGCTGCTGATCCCGCTGGCCTGTAGCCTGTTTGGTATCAGCAACGACATCGCTATGCAGGTGGTGGCCGTCGGCTTTATCATCGGTGTGCTGCAGGATTCTGCCGAGACAGCCCTTAACAGCTCCACCGACGTGCTGTTCACCGCCGCAGCGTGCATGGCCGAAGATGAAACCTTGCTGGATGTGGCTCCGGTACCGAGCCGCGAAGCCTGATCTCGCAACGGTCAGTTTCGCAACACACTTGCGCCCTCTTCGGAGGGCGCTTTTTATTGTCAGCTTTGCGCTGTATCCCTCTTTGATCAATCTCATTGGCTGATGTGCCGAACATTCTGTCGCCCTTGTCCAGGGCGCTGCCTTATATTTATCCCTTCGAGTCGTGCTTCCTCCTTCTGTTGTGCGTTACACACCTTTGTTTGCTCTGCCAAGAGCCGATTGCTATGGCTTACCCCAGATCTTCAGGACAATCACAGCATCACAGCATCACAGCATCACAGAAGAACGAAGATAGCTGGCTGCGGCAGATGAACCCAACTCGTCCTATCAGACACGCCATCATGGTTTGGTGAGGGGGAGTAAACGTGTTGGCGATATTGAGCTGCGGGCATGAGGGGTCATGTTGATGCCCGATGTGCTCAGTCATGGCGCTGGTGAGCATGCAGATATCCAACAAGGTGAGGAGAGTAATAAGGAGAGAGCAGGGGAATCGCGGAGGCACAGATTGCAGAGATAAAAAAGCCAGCCGAGTGTTCGGCTGGCTTTTTGCTATCAGTGGCAGGTGGGGGATTAACCGACCAGCTGATAGAGGATGGCGGAGATGGCGATCATCCCCATCACAGCGACAAATACGTTGCTGATATGGCCCTGATATTTCGCCATGGCCGGTACGCGCTTGATGGCGTACATCGGCATGATGAACAGGATGGTAGCGATGATCGGGCCGCCCAAGGATTCAATCATGCCCAGGATGGAAGGGTTGGCAATGGCAGTGCCCCACAGGGTCAGGATGAAGAAGGCGATGATGAACATCTCGACTTTCTTGGCGTTCGGCTCTTTGCCTGACTTGCGCATGTTCTGCACGATCATCCCTTTCAGACCTTCACGGGCACCCAGATAGTGACCGAAGAAGGAGGAGACGATGGCTACGAACGCAACCAACGGACCGAAGTAGGAGATGATGGGGCTGGCATGCTGGTTGGCCAGATAGGAGAGCACGGCGATGTTCTGAGCCTTGGCTTCCGCCAGCTGGGCCGGTGTCAGGCTCATGACGCAGGAGAAGACGAAGAACATCACGAAGCCCAGCAGCACCATGGCGGTACGCTTGAGGATGGCATCGGCTTTCTCGACAGCCTGATCACCGTGGTCGCGGCGCTGGGCCAGAGAGAAGCTGGAGATAGCCGGGCTGTGGTTGAAGGAGAAGACCAGTACCGGGATGGTCAGCCACAGGGTAGTAGCGAAATCCTTGGCAGAGGGCACTTGCTCCAGCGCGGCGCCGGTCCAGTCCGGGATCAGGTACAAAGAGATACCGGCCAGAATGGCGATCAGCGGATAAACCAGCAGCTCGGTCACTTTCAGCATCAGCTTTTCACCGGCCAGCATCACCGACATCATGCCCATGATCAGCACGATGGAGAGGATCCAGCGCGGCGGAGCACTCATCTGCAGCTGGTTGACCATGAAGCTTTCCACGGTGTTGGTGATACCCACGCCGTAGATCAGCACGATGGGGTAGATGGCGAAGAAGTAGAGCAGGGTGATTAATTTACCGGCACCCACGCCAAAGTGTTCTTCCACCACTTCGGTGATGTCTGCGTTTGGCTTTTTGGAGGAGAGCACGAAGCGGGCCAGACCACGGTGGGCCAGATAGGTCATGGGACCTACCAGCAGCGCCATGACGACCAGCGGCCAGAAACCGCCCATACCCGCGTTGATCGGCAGGAACAGGATACCCGCACCAACCGCGGTCCCGAACAGACTGATGACCCAGGTAGAGTCGCGTTTTTCCCAACGAGTGGTTTGAGTAGAGCTGATCCCTTGCTCTGTTGACGCCGCAACTCCCTGCGTGCCAGTGACTGTGTTTGACATCTATCTCACCCCGAATGTGTGGTTCTTATTAAGTCGGCGCAAGGATACGGTTTTTCTAATCAAAAATGTTGATCAAATTCATCTTTACGGCACGAAAAACCGCACTTTCTTATGGAAATGTGATCAAAACAAGAAAAATTCAATTATTGTTTATCAATTGGCACGTTATTTTAGTGTTAATGATTAAATCTCGCTCAGCCAAATGTAGGTAAATTGTTATTTTGCGAGATGCTGGGCTAGCTGGTTGATCATGCTGGCGGTAGCCCCCCAGATAAAGTGCTGTTGCCAGGGGATCCAGTAGATGGTGTGTGCTTTCCCCCCTCTGGAAAGGGTTAGGGGGATGTGGTTGCGTCGATCCAGCAGATGGGTCAGCGGCACTTCGAAGGCGTGATCCACCTCATCCGGACTCAGGATGAGAGGATAGTTGCCATCGAGCAGCCCCAGCACCGGCAGCACCTCGAATCGTGACACCGTATTGAGCGGGTTGAGGGTGCCGATCACTTCAATCAGTCGGGCCGGAATGCCGAGCTCCTCTTCGGTCTCCCGCAGCGCCGTGGCAATCAGGTTTTCGTCACCGGGATCCTGTCGCCCGCCGGGAAAGCTGATCTGCCCCCCATGATGACGCAGCCGTGGGCTGCGCCGGGTCAATAACACGCTGAGCCCCTCGTCGCGCATCACCACCGGGATCAACACCGCCGCCGGACTGAGCCCGCCAATGGCGAGGCGATGGGCCGGGGCGGGTCGCTGCAACTGGAAGCGGGTCAGCAGTTCGTGGCGATCCATGGCGGGGAGCTCTCCTGTGCGTTGGCCTGACAGTGGGGAGGATTACAGCGCCGACAGCGGCGGCAGGATGCGGGCAACCTTGTCATAGGTCTCCTGATATTCGCTGTCGGCGTCGGAGTCGGCGATGATGCCGCCACCGGCCCAGCAGTGCAGGCGACCCGCTTCGGCGATCAAAGTGCGAATGCAGATGCTGGTGTCCATCCGACCATGCTGGCTGAGGTAGCCGATGCTGCCGCAATAGGCATTGCGGCGCTGGGGCTCAAGCTCTTCGATGATCTCCATGGCGCGGATCTTGGGGGCGCCGGTGATGGAGCCACCAGGGAAACAGGCGCGCAGCAGATCGACCCCTTGCCAGCGTGCATCCAGCTCACCATGGATGGTGGAGACCAGATGATGTACCGCTGGAAACGACTCCACCGCAAACAGATGAGGCACGCTGACCGAGCCAGGCCGGCTGACCCGACCTATATCGTTGCGCAGCAGATCAACGATCATCAGATTCTCTGATCTGTCCTTGTCCGCCTGCGCCAGCTCCTGCGCGACTTGCCGATCGATTGCCGGATCGGGGTGGCGAGGGCGAGTGCCCTTGATGGGTTTGGTTTCGATATGACGGCCATCGAGCAGCAGGAACCGCTCGGGGGAGAGGCTCAGCAGCGCGCTCTCCGGCAGGCGGATAAAGGCTGAGAAGGGGGCCTTGTTGGCGGTTGCCAGCAGGCAATAGACCTGCCACTCATCCCCCTGATAGGGGGCGCTGAAACGCTGGGTCAGGTTGATCTGGTAGCAATCCCCCGCGGCGAGATATTCCTGAATGCGGGCAAACTTCTCGCCATACTCGGCGCGGCTCATATTGCTCTGCCACGCCCCCAACAAGGCAAAAGCAGGGGCCGGTTTGGCCTGCTGCTGTTCAAACCAGGCCAGCCGGTTGGCAAGGCCTGCTTCATCCCCCCAGTGCACCAGCTGCCAGTCGCCGGTCGCCACATTGCGCAGCAGCGCCCAGTCGTAGATGCCTACCGCCATGTCCGGCACCGCGATATCGGCGGCGGCCTGCACCGGCAGTCGTTCGAAGCGGCGGCCGAGATCATAGCCAAACAAGCCGAGGGCGCCACCAATAAAGGGCAGGTGAGTGGCGCACAGTTCCAGCTCCCCCAGCAACTGTTGCTGGGTATGGGCCAGCAGGGCGAGGGGATCTTCGTGGTGTTTGCTGATATTCGCCCCGACACGCAGAGTGGTCACTTCGCCGCGGGTTTCGAGGGTCGCCAGCGGGTCGGCAGTGATGATATCAAAGCCGTTATCGGCGCCGAGTGGCCCCGCCGATTCCAGCAACATGGCCCACGGCTGATGTTGCAGGCGGGCAAAAAGCTGATGGAGCTCAGCACTATGGTCTAGATGATGGATATGAAGTGTTGGCGTCATTTTATGTTACACAGGCAACAGTTTGGTTCCCGAACCCTAGTCGGTGCTGGTGGGCAAGCGTATCATAGGTGTCGGTGACTTAAGAAAAAACTGCCGTGTCGTTCGTTTTTTGCTGGTTGATAGTTTTTAGCCAGCACGTCAGCACGGCCCATCATATGGAAGCCCTTGCCCTGCTCCGTGGCAGAGACAAGGACCAGTGAGGATGATATGAGCATTATAAAAAAACAGGATTTCATCGATTCTATCGCAGATGCCCTCCAGTACATCTCCTATTACCACCCGTTGGATTTTGTTCAGGCTGCCAAAGCGGCGTATGACCGCGAGGCCAACCCGGCCGCCAAAGATGCGCTGGCCCAGATCCTGATCAACTCCCGCATGTCCGCCGAAGGTCATCGTCCGCTCTGCCAGGACACCGGCATCGTGACCTGTTTCGTCAAGATTGGCATGCAAGTGCAGTGGGACAGCGACATGACAGTGCAGGAGATGGTGGACGAAGGGACCCGTCGTGCCTACACCAATCCTGACAACCCGCTGCGCGCCTCCGTACTGGCCGATCCGGCCGGCAGTCGGAAAAACACCAAAGACAACGCCCCTGCCGTGGTCCATATCGACATGATCCCCGGCAACAAGGTGGAAGTGAGCATCGCGGCCAAAGGCGGCGGCTCCGAGAACAAATCCAAGATGGTGATGCTCAACCCCTCTGACGATATCGTCGAGTGGGTACTGAAAACCGTGCCGACCATGGGCGCAGGCTGGTGCCCACCCGGCATGCTGGGCATCGGCATCGGCGGTACCGCCGAGAAAGCGGCGGTGCTGGCCAAAGAGGCCCTGATGGAGCACATCGACATTCAGGAGCTGATCGCCCGCGGCCCGCAAACCACCGAAGAGAAGCTGCGGGTCGAGCTCTACGACAAGGTCAACAAGCTGGGGATCGGTGCCCAGGGGTTGGGCGGCCTCACTACCGTGCTGGATGTGAAGGTGAAATCTGCGCCGACTCACGCCGCTTCCAAGCCGGTGGTGATGATCCCCAACTGCGCCGCGACCCGCCACGTTCACTTCGAGCTGGATGGTTCAGGGCCCGCCGAGCTGACCCCGCCGAAACTGAGTGACTGGCCGGAGATCACCCGTGAAGCGGGTGGCAACGTGCGCCGCGTCAACGTCGATGGCATCACCAAGGCCGAACTGGCCAGCTGGAAGAGCGGTGATACCGTGCTGCTATCGGGCAAAATCCTTACCGGTCGGGATGCAGCCCACAAGCGTATCGCCGACATGCTGAAAAATGGTGAAGGGCTGCCGGAAGGGGTCGATTTCACCAACCGCTTCATCTATTACGTTGGCCCGGTCGATGCGGTGCGTGACGAAGTAGTTGGCCCGGCTGGCCCCACCACCTCCACCCGGATGGACAAGTTCACCGACATGATGCTGGGTGAGACTGGCCTTATCGGCATGATCGGCAAGTCCGAGCGTGGCCCGAAAACCGTCGAGAGCATCAAGCAGCACAAGGCCGTCTATCTGATGGCGGTGGGCGGCGCCGCCTATCTGGTGGCCAAGGCTATCAAGAAGGCGCGTGTGGTAGCTTTTGCCGATCTCGGCATGGAAGCGATCTACGAGTTTGAAGTGGAAGATATGCCGGTGACCGTAGCGGTCGACTCCGAAGGCAACAATATCCACGAAACCGGCCCGGCCTACTGGTCTGCGAAAATTGCAGAGCTGGACGGCAAACTCTCCTCCTGAGTGACCGTTTCCGCTGCCGGTTAACGGCATCGGCCTGTAAAGAAGGCGCGTCCATCCGGATGCGCCTTTTAGCTTTGGCTCGTCTGTTATGGGCTCAAGTTGGCCGTTTGCGGCAAGCGGGCATAAAAAAGGATGGCGTCACGCCATCCTTTTTCGTTGTGCTTGTGCTCTGGCAGTAGACAGCAGAGCAATCGCCCTTGGCTTAGGCCTTTTTAAGGTAGGCAGCAACCAGTACGATCTGCACGCCGTTGACCTTGCCTTCGATATGGAGCGGGTTGTTGGTCAGACGGATGCCCTTGACCAGGGTGCCGCGCTTGGCGGTGAAACCGGCGCCTTTCACGTCCAGATCCTTGATCAGGGTGACGGAGTCGCCCTCTTGCAGCACGGCGCCGTTGGAGTCAACGGTTGGTACGCTGTCATCATCTTCGTCAGCAATACCAGCTTCAGCCCAGGCCTTGGCTTCGTCTTCCATGTACATCATGTCCAGCAGATCCTGAGCCCACACTTCACCCTTGCCGGAGAGTGCTTTCAGCTGGCGCCATGCCATCACCTGCACCGCAGGCACCTGGCTCCACATGCTGTCACTCAGGCAACGCCAGTGGTTGACCACCAGGGTATCCGGTTGTTCCAGCTGACCACGGCAGGTGTCACAGATAGCAACGCTGTGATCATCGTCGCTGGCGGGGGAGTGAGGCACCACGAAGGCGGTCAGCGCCTGCTCGGCGCTGCACAGTTCACACTTGGCGCCCGCGCGCGCTTGCAGAATGGCGTTGATGGTCATGTTGTTGGTCCCATAGCTAGTGGTAAAGCGACCCGCGTTGGGCGGGGCGCGTGAAAGAGGGGGCGGAATATAGCATAAAACCCCGCACTTTGTCAGGTCTGCCCTGGCTCACAAGGTTGGCTGTGCTGTTGCGCGGCGCTGATCGTTTGGTATTGAGAGTGCAATTTGAAGCGGGATCGCTAGAATGAGCCTCCTTTTTGACTGCAAGGCAGGGGCATTCGTGCTGGCTCAACGTTTTCAACAACTGGATCGACTGCTCACCCGCTACCGACGCTGGTGGCAATATCAGCCATATCATCATTTGACCATGGCCTTTGCCGATGAGGTGCCCGAACTGGCAACGTTGCTCAATGGGCTGACGCTGACCCAGTTGGCGGAGTTCGATGCGGATATGGATGCCCTCAGCAGTCTGCTTGCCCCCTGGATTGCCGAGGGAGCCGAGCTGCAGCAACTCAGTCAGCTTGCCCCGTTTACCCCTGAGCCAATCATTTGCAGCAAGGAGATGGCGCTGCATATGCCGGGGCGCAAGCAGGCCCAGATCGAGTCGTTCACCGCCTGTCTGCCTGCCCATCAGGGCCCCTATCTGGAGTGGTGTGCTGGTAAGGGACATCTTGGGCGGCTGGTGTCACTTCATCGACAGGCTCCTATCCTCAGTCTGGAGTTGCAAGGACAGCTTTGTGACGAAGGTCGGCTGCTGGCCGAGCGGGATGGCGCCAATATGACCTTTACCTGCGCCGATGCCTTTGCCCCTGAATCGGCGGCGCTGATCGCCCCCGAACATCACGCTATGGCACTCCATGCCTGCGGCGAGCTCCACACCCATCTGCTGGAGCGGGTGGCCGAGCGCGGTGCCCGCGGAGTGACCATCTCTCCCTGTTGTTACCACCTGATCCGTACCAGCCACTATCGCTCGCTGTCGGCCGCGGCCAGCGCCAGCGAGCTGGTGTTGAGCAAAGCGGATCTCAAGTTGCCGCTACAGGAGACGGTCACCGGCGGTGCGCGGATCGCCCGCTTGCGTGAGCAGGAAGTGGTGTGGCGTCTCGGGTTTGACTGCCTGCAGCGTCAGGTGCGTGGCATAGATGAGTATCTGCCGGTGCCCAATATGCAAAAGAGCCTGCTGACCGGCACCTTCGAGGCATTCTGCGTTTGGGCTGCTGAACGCAAAGGGATTGTGCTGCCCGCCGGGCTCGACTATCCCGCCTGGTTGGAGCACGGGGAGCGTCGCTTTGGTGATGTCGCCCGCATGGAGCTGGTGCGTCATCTGTTTCGCCGTCCTCTCGAGATCTGGCTGGCGCTGGATCGCGCGCTCTTTTTGCAAGAGCAGGGTTATCGGGTCGAAGTGGGGGAGTTCTGTGCCAAACCCATGACCCCGCGCAATATCCTGATCCGTGCCGTGCGCGCCTGACAGCGAGCTCTTTGTGAGCGTTATTTGAACATTGTTGATGGCTGACTGGTGAAGCGGGTCAGCCATTTTTTTTGCCACGAATAATTAATTGGTGACAGATCATCTGATCGTCTTTCGCCTCCCCATACGGGTGGCAAAACAGGCCAAAATGGTCATCGTTTGAGTTCTTTTATGTCGTTTTAGCTGCGTTGAGTAGCACAAGGTGAAATGGTTCACAAATTACGCGCATTTCTTAATTTTCATCGTGAATTTAGTTGTTGGAACACCTACTCTTGGAGCGCATTAATTCAAACAAGGACGATAAACATGTTCAAACCCAAGCGTTGTGCCTGGCTTATCGCTGCCGCTTGCGTATTGCCCAGCTATGCCGTAATAAGTGCAACCATGAATATTCAACCCGATCCACAAAATGCGGGAGGATATGTGATTGCGGCCCCGGATCTGGCCGCGGTGGAAAAGGCCAAGACGGCCAACCCCATGTATACAATATGGGCCAAGGCACTGGCCACCCGGTCAAATAAAATAGTCGATGCCATTGAACCGGGTCTGGCAAGCAATCCTGACAACGTAAAACGGGTTGAACGGGTATTTCCCCAATCTGAATGGGAATATTTAACCCAGATGGCCGCGCCGGAATATACCTATGTCCGCTTCTTGCGGGCCATCGGTAAATTTCCTGCGTTCTGCGGCGAATATAACGACGGGCGCGATTCTGATGCGATCTGTAAAAAATCCATTGTGACGGCCTTTGCCCACTTCTCTCAGGAGACCGGCGGCCATATTGCCAAGGAGAACGTCTCCGATAACCCGCTGGGGCTGGAGGAGTGGCAACAGGCGCTAGTGCATGTGCGGGAGATGGGCTGGTCAGAGGGACAGACCGGTTATACCACCGGCTGTGGCCAGAACGACTGGCAGAACAAGAAGTGGCCCTGCAGTACCGGACAAGGTTACTTTGGCCGCGGCGCCAAGCAGCTTTCTTACCACTTCAACTACGGGGCCTTCTCCGAGGCGATGTTTGATGGCGATGCCTCAGTGCTGCTCAACAACCCGGGGCTGGTGGCGGACTCCTGGCTCAACCTCGCTTCTGCCATCTGGTTCTTCCTCACCCCGCAGGCCCCGAAACCGGCCATGCTGCACGTGATTGATCGCACCTGGGTACCCTCCAAACGGGAAGCTGACGCCGGTATCGGCTATGGCTTCGGTACCACCATCAACGTCATCAACGGCGGTATCGAGTGTGGTGAACAGAACAAGGACAAAGGGCAGCCGGTCAATCGCATCCGCTACTGGGAAGGGCTGGCCAACCACTACCAGATCCCGGTCAAGGCGGATGAGAAGAACACCTGCTGGCAGCAGACTCCCTATGGCAGCCTCAATCTCAACGGCGCTACCGACGTGCTCTACACCAACTGGGATGGCAACTGGAAGTACTATCCTGATCGCCCGGGCGGTTACTCCTTCGAGTGTGAGCTGGTGGGCTTCCAGACCGCTTATTCTGCGCTGGTGCCGGGTGATTACGAGAAGTGCGTGACCAACTTCTACGGTTCCCACGCCAACTGGCCGAAAGTGCGGATCGTCGCCAAGCTCGATCCTGCCCCGGTCGATCCGGTTGACCCGCCCATTGATGGCCAGCCTGCCTGGGAGGCCAGCAAGGTCTATACCGCGGGCAACAAGGTGAGCTACAAGGGCGCCGTCTATCAGGCCAAATGGTGGACGCAAGGGGATGATCCCGCCAAAGGTGGCCCCTGGGCTGTGGTGGTGACCAAATAAGGTTGCCGTTGGGATCATGGTCAATCACCATGATCTATCGGTAGTGGAAACAAGCAGGCAGCAGGGAGGAGATATCTCCCTGCTTTTTACCCGTTATCGGCCTGTTGTCGCCCCATCAGGCGGGATCAGAAACGGTAGTTGAGACCGACACTGACCCCTTTGACATCGAGTCGAGGCATGGGGATATATTGGTACTCCGCATTGAGTCCGATACCCGAATCAAAGCGATATTGCCAACCCGCAGCGCCATAAAAACCGACCCCGGAGTTGCTCTGATCTTCCTTGTTGATCGTGTATTCGACTCTGTGGGCGTTGGCACCCAGTTTGGCATAAAAGCTGTTGCCGGAAGAGACCGGGAATTGTGCATACAAGGCAGAGCGGATCCCTTTGTAATGGATATCTTTTACGTCATTGAGGGTTGCATCGAAGAGGGCGCTGACTACGCCACCGGTACCAAACAATATTCCTGAATCGATACCGATATAATCGTTGAACATATAACGGTAATAGAGATCGGCAGTCATATTGTCACCGCCATCGGCCTGATCCCCATTTTGTGCTTTGAATGACTGGGTGCCATAGCCAAGGGTGGCGCCGACGATATGGGGAGAGGGGGTTGCTATCGCCACGGAAGAGAAGATCGCCGTGGCAACCACCAGGGGTGTGAATAACTTCATCATGCAGGTTCCAATTAAATAGCGTGGAATATGGCTGCGACGAACAGATTTATATGGGCTCGGGTGAGCTTGTCTTATATTCGCAGGCCAGTAGTGAGTGGCAATATCTCATATTGTCAGCGGGATGAATAATCAGAGCCCCCATAACCGTTATGATGGGAGGTGAGAGTGGTTATCTTCTGTCTGAACAATGGTGAACTGTGTCAATACTATCTGAAACGGGCGCTGATAAATCGCAAATTTCATTGGTTTTCTGCACTAATCAACTTAGTGTAACGGGATGTTAGGCTGGCAATATATGCCTTCAAACGTGGACTGGATGGTAAACAAGATGGTGATTTCTCGTGACGGTATATTAGAGGGGGGTTGCCATTGTGGTGCAATCCGCTACAAGGTGCTAGCTGCTCCCTTTGCTACCGATTTTTGCCACTGCCGGGATTGTCAGCGCACGACCGGCGCTCCGGTCGGCGCCTGGATGGATTTTCGGATGAAACAGGTGCAATGGCTATGCGGCGTATTGACTGAGTACGCCTCGTCGGAGGCGATTCGACGCGGCTTTTGTGCAACCTGTGGCGCCACCCTCAGCTATCGCAGCATTCAATACCCCGAGTACCTGACGCTGGCTATTGTCTCACTTGATAACCCCGAAACGGTCGCACCAACCTATCACATCCATACCGTCAGCCAGCTCTCCTGGTTGCCGATCCAGGACGATCATCCCCGTTATCCGAAAGGGAAGTAGTTTTGCGATATTCCACGTAGAAAGAGGAGTACACCATGGAGCTGATAGTGATCCGCCATGGAGAGACCCAAGCCAACGCCGAGGGGCGCTATCAAGGGGCGTTGGATATCGGGCTCAACCAAGATGGCGCGCGGCATATATGCTGGCTGGCCGATGAGATAGCGACCACACTGGCCCCGTTCGATCGGTTGCTGGCGTCGCCCCTGCTGCGAACAAGAGAGAGCGCCGCGATCTTCTCACGTCAGCTGGGCTTGCCTGTGGAACTTGCTCCGGACTTTCGTGAACGGCATGTCGGCCTGTTCGAGGGGCTGACGCAGGCAGAGGCGAGAACACGCTATCCCGAACTGCGGGCACGCAACATCACCCGGCGCTGGGCTGAAGCTCCTCCTGGTGGTGAAACCATTGATGAGGTGATAGCCCGGATCTCGCAGGGACTCACGGAACTTGCTTCGACCATGAAAGGAGAGCGGATACTGCTGGTGGCGCACGGTGTGGTCGCCAAGGTGATCCGAGCCCTAACGACCGCCGGATTTGATGACTTCTTCGCGTGGCAGTTGCCCAACGGCGGCATGCTGGTGGTCAATATTGACTCCTTTATATCACCATTGCGATTCAAGCGACCGGTTGGGCAGAGTTAGTTTGTGCGCTGCTTTTTCTACTCTTCGATATCCAGCAACACCAGAATGGCGCTGTCGCCGCCCCATTCGCGGGGAGCCTGATGGAAGGCGCGCACATTGGGGTGCTGGGCCAGCCAGCTGGGAATGCGCTGCTTGAGAATATGTTTGCCGATGCCGTGCATCACCGAGGCGACGTGAATGTTTTCTTTTTGGCAGAGGGTGAGCAGGGCGGCCAGCTCCTGTTTTGCCTGCTGCTGGTTCATGCCGTGCAGATCGAGATAGATCTCCGGCGGATAAATGCCCCGCTTGAGCTTTTTCAGCTCAAATTTTGACACATCTTCCCGCACGTAACGGGTCGGCCCATCATCGTCGAGATGGGGCTGATACTCATCGCTGAAATAGTGGTCAACCCCAAGCTTTTCGCGGGTTTCGCGCAATTCGCGTTTCTGCTTGACCGGGCGTAACTCGGCCCTTATGGTATCTTGCTTGATTTTCCGGGTACCTTTTATCGCATCGCGGAACAGCAGGGTTTCCTCGTCTGTCGGTGAGGGCGTTTTTTTCATCAGATGCTCATGTATTAGGTATGCGTCTTGCCCGTCAGGTAAACGGGGCTCGGGCCGGATATTACTCGACTTGGAGGTGGATTTGGACAAGATATTTATCGATGAGGTGGTTGCCGAGATGCACACCATCCAGGACATGTTGCGTTGGGCCATGAGTCGTTTCAACGACGCCGGGATTTTTTACGGTCATGGAACCGACAACGCCTGGGATGAAGCTGTGCAGCTGGTACTGCCCGCGTTACATCTGCCACCGGATGTAGACCCGGCCATGCGCCACTCCCGTCTCACCAGCAGCGAGCGTCACCGTATCGCCGAGCTGATTATCCGCCGCGTACAGGAGCGGGTACCCGCCGCCTACCTGACCAACAAGGCCTGGTATGCCGGTTGGGAGTTCTATGTGGACGAGCGGGTGCTGATCCCCCGTTCCCCTATTTCCGAGATGGTGGCCAACCGTTTCGCACCCTTCCTCAAACATGAACCGACCCGGATCATGGATTTGTGCACCGGTTCCGGTTGTATCGCCATCATCATGGCCCATGAGTTCCCGGAGGCAGAAGTCGATGCCATCGACATCAGCGTCGATGCGCTGAACGTGGCCGAGCGCAACATCAACGATCACGGGCTGGAGCAGCAGGTCATTCCGATCCGCTCCGATCTGTTCCGCGATCTGCCGGCTGGCGACAAGTACGATCTCATCGTCTCCAATCCGCCCTATGTGGACTCCGAAGATATGTCGGATCTGCCACAGGAGTTTCGTCACGAGCCAGAGCTGGCGCTGGCGTCCGGCTCCGACGGTCTCAAGCTGACCAAGCGTCTGCTGGCCCATGCTGCCGACTTCCTCAAGGATAACGGCGTGCTGGTGGTCGAGGTGGGCAACAGCATGATCCATCTGGAAGCCCAGTTCCCCGAGATCCCCTTTACCTGGGTCGAGTTCGAGAACGGCGGTCACGGTGTCTTCGTAATGACCCGTGACGAGCTGGTGCAGTATCAGGATCATTTCGCCATCTACAAGAACTAAGCAGGAGCGCGCATGGCAGGGAACAGTTTTGGTCAACTCTTTCGGGTCACTACCTTTGGCGAGAGCCACGGCCTGGCGCTGGGCGCCGTGGTCGATGGTTGCCCGCCTGGGCTGGAGATCAGCGAAGCGGATCTGCAGGGGGATCTGGATCGGCGCAAGCCCGGCACTTCCCGCTACACCACGCCGCGCCGCGAGCCGGACGAGGTGAAGATCCTCTCCGGGGTGTTCGAGGGCAAGACCACCGGCACCTCCATCGGGCTGCTCATCGAGAATACCGATCAGCGCTCCAAGGATTACTCCGATATCAAGGATCTGTTCCGGCCGGGTCATGCTGACTACACCTACCACCAGAAGTATGGTCAGCGGGACTATCGTGGCGGTGGTCGCTCATCTGCCCGCGAGACCGCGATGCGAGTGGCGGCGGGGGCGATTGCCAAGAAGTACCTCAAACAGATGCATGGCATCGAGATCACCGGTTTTCTCTCCCAGCTCGGCCCCATCAAGGCCGAGGCGTTTGACGCGGCGCAGATCGAGCAGAATCCCTTCTTCTTCCCCGATGCGGGCAAGCTGGAAGAACTGGATCAATACATGCGCGACCTGAAAAAAGAGGGCAACAGTATCGGTGCCAAGGTGCAGGTCATTGCGCGCAATGTGCCGGTGGGCCTGGGTGAGCCGGTGTTTGATCGTCTCGACGCCGATATCGCCCACGCCATGATGGGCATCAATGCGGTGAAAGGGGTGGAGATCGGTGACGGCTTTGCGGTAGTGGAGCAAAAAGGCTCCGAACATCGCGACGAGATGACCCCGGCGGGCTTTGCCAGCAACCATGCGGGCGGCATTCTGGGCGGCATCTCATCCGGGCAGGATATCGTGGTGAGCATGGCGCTCAAGCCAACTTCCAGCATCACTGTGCCGGGCAAGACCATCAATACCGAAGGCGAGGCTATCGAGATGATCACCAAGGGTCGTCACGATCCGTGCGTTGGCATCCGCGCCGTGCCCATCGCCGAAGCCATGCTGGCGCTGGTGTTGATGGATCACCTGCTGCGCCATCGTGCCCAGAATCAGGGGGTGTTGACCCGTACCCCACAGCTGCGTTGATCGCTCTTGCTGCACATCGACTGATCGCACCCTGTTCAGGGTGCTGGTTCGTCAACCAAATCAAAGGCGACCTTCGGGTCGCCTTTGTTCTTATGCTCTGCGGTACTTCTATCACTCGTCGGTTATCAAGAGTGATCAGCGTCCTGCGGATCGGCATCGAGACGGCAGTTGGGGGGAGAGAACTTCCCATGGTGTTTGGGCATAGCGTGAATGGCCTCGTTGACCTTGAGGAGCTGCTCTTCGCTCATGCTGTTTTTGGCAAACATCAGGCTGACCGGCTGATGGTGCAGCAACAGCTGACAACTGATAAACCCCTCGGCGCCCAATTGGGAGAGCCGATAGCGTGCATATTGCCACTCCATAATGATGCCATCGAGACGGCGGGCCAGCAGCAGTTCGATTAGTCGATCATCGGAATTGTACTCGGTCGCCCCCTTGAGGGCAGGACACTCGTCCATTTGATGAATGGGGCGAGTACCGCGCAGTTTGCCAATTTTGAGCTCCTTGTTGTGGCACAGTTTGGACAAGGTATCGAGCTTTCCCCAGCGATCCTGATGGCCTGGAATCGGGTTATTACTCAACAGCACATAGGCGCTCTGGCGATAGGGTGCAGAGAAGCGGGCATACTTCTGCCGCTCCGGCAGGGGGAGGGCGGCCATCGCCACATCCAGCTGATCGTGCTCCACCAGATGGAGTGCCCGCGCCCAGGGGATCTCACGAAATTTGGGGGCAAAGCCCGCCTGGGTGAGGATCTGGCGAGTCAGGCTGACATCCAGCCCGTCCAGCTCACCCCTGTTGTTGATTTGACTGAAGGGGGGCCAGTGGCTCCAGGCCACGGTCAGGGTCTGACTGGCCTGCAGGGAAGGGGTCAGCAAAAGCAGCAGCAGGCAGAGCTTGGCCTGCCAGTTGCCGTGGGGACGATATTGCGTGCTCATAGCTTAACCTCGTTATTCTGCTTTTTGTTCTCTGCTATCCCGTGCGCCTGCGACCCGCGCATCACGATGGCGGGACAGGTAATATGTTGTCAGTTAATAGTGTGGTGCGTGCTTCACTGGTCAACGGGATTATTCGGTGGAGAGCAGAGGGCTTTTCTGTGCGTGCTGGGAGGAGCATCACATTTTTCTCGTTTATCCGGCACAACTCCGTTAGACTGCGCCCCTATTCTTTCCCCTTTGCTCTGCTCCCCGGGGAAATCGTTGTGTTCTCAACAGGCCCGAGTCTGGCGAGATGGCATCGGCTCAGCAGAGGAGCCCCATCCCGGATTGTCGGCGCCCCTATCCCTAGCAGGTAACTATGAGTTTTACTTCCCTCGGTCTGGCCGAACCCTTGTTGCGTGCCGTTGCCGAACAAGGCTACGACACCCCGTCTCCCATTCAGCAACAAGCGATCCCCGCCGTTCTGGCTGGCCGCGATCTGATGGCGGCGGCCCAAACAGGGACCGGCAAGACCGCAGGCTTTACCCTGCCGATGCTGCAACGTCTGATGGAGAGCAAGCGCAAGGTCTCTCCGAACCGCGTCCGTGCGCTGGTACTGACCCCGACGCGCGAGCTGGCCGCCCAGGTGGGCGAGAGCGTGCGCAACTATGGCAAGCATCTGCCCCTGCGCAGCCACGTGGTATTCGGTGGCGTGAGCATCAACCCGCAGATGATGGCGACTCGCCGTGGTCTGGACGTGCTGGTGGCCTGTCCTGGCCGTCTGATCGATCTCTACAACCAGAATGCCGTCAAGTTTGACGAAGTGGAGATCCTGGTACTGGACGAAGCGGATCGCATGCTCGACATGGGCTTTATCCGCGACATCCGCCGCATCCTGACCCTGCTGCCGAAGAAGCGCCAGAACCTGCTCTTCTCCGCCACCTTCGCCGATGAAATTCGCGAGCTGGCCACTGGCCTGCTGGACAACCCGGCTGTCATTGAAGTTGCCCCGCGCAACAGTACCGCCGAGCGTATCGAGCAGCTGGTGCACCCGTGCGACAAGGCCAACAAGATTGCCCTGCTGAGCCACCTGATCTCCAGCAACAACTGGCAGCAGGTGCTGGTCTTTACCCGTACCAAGCACATCGCCAACCGCGTTGCCGAGAAGCTTGAAAAAGACGGCATCAGTGCTGCCGCCATTCACGGCAACAAGAGCCAGGGCGCCCGTACCCGCGCGCTGGCCGGTTTCAAGGATGGCAGTGTGCGCGTGATGGTGGCGACCGACATCGCGGCCCGTGGCCTCGATATCGACAAGCTGCCGCAGGTAGTGAACTTCGAGCTGCCGAACGTGGCGGAAGATTACGTGCACCGTATCGGTCGTACCGGTCGTGCCGGCGCGGCCGGTCACGCCATCTCCCTGGTTGCGGCCGATGAAGGCAAACTGATCAAAGCCATCGAGCGTCTGACCAAGCAGAACATCCCCTGCGAGCAGGTGGCTGGTTTTGAAGCGTCCCGCGAGACCCTCGACAACATCGCCCGTGGTATCGGCGCGCCGCTGCGCAAAGAGCCCCGTGATCCGAGCGAGCAGCGCCGTGCGCCGCGTCCGCAAGGTCAAGGCCAGCGTCAGGGTGCCGCTCGCTCCGGCAACAATGGTGGCAACGCAGGTGCTAACCGCTCCGGCAACGGCGGCAAGCCCAAGCCCCAGGGGGGTCAGCGTCCGGCTGATGGCGCCGCCAAGCCGGCTCAGGCCCGTCGTCCCCGTCGCGCCAGCCACAACCAGTAAGGGCAAGGAGAGCCACTCTCCCGCTCTGAACGGTTAAACGAAAAGCCCTGCCATATCGGCAGGGCTTTTCTATTTCTGCTGTCCCGTCCTGAATATGGTTTACACATTTCCCCCCAATAAATGGAGAACCCGATGGGACAAGGTGTGAAACGGACACAGCGCGATTACTCGCTGACTTTTAAACTGGCACTGGTCGAGCAGATTGAAAAAGGCGAGCTCACCTACAAACAGGCTCAGGTGCGTTATGGCATTCAGGGCCGCTCCACCGTTCTGGTATGGTTGCGTAAACATGGTCGGCAAGATTGGAGCCAGGGGGCTTCTGTGCGCGCCGGCAGGAGCATCACCATGCCTGACCCCGACAACCAGACGCCCGAACAGCGCATCAAGGAACTCGAGCAACAGCTGGCGCTGATGAGTCAGAAGGCCCAGTTCTTTGAGGCCGTCGTCGATGTACTGAAGAATGAATACGGCGTCTCCATCGTAAAAAAGCGACCCGGCAAGTCCTCTCGCAGCGGCAAGTAGAGAGGCTGACCATTGTCAGGGCTTGCCTGTTTCTGGGGATAAGCCGGCAGGCTTACTACAAGCGCAATCGGGTTGCAGACTTGCGCCATGCACAAGCGCTGCACGTGGTGCGCTACGTGCGCCAGGTACGATTACGCCAGCCACAGGTGGGTACCCGCAAGCTGCATTATCTGCTTCAGGGTCAGGATGATGCCTGGCTCAAGGTCGGGCGGGACAGGCTGTTTCGGATATTGGCCGAGTACCGCTTGCTGGTGCAGCCCAGGCGGGCGTATCACAAGACCACCCACAGTTTTCACCGTTTCTACCGTCATCCCAACTTGCTCAAGGCGGGGCCGGAGCAGGTCACGCCGGTGGCACCGGAGCATGTCTGGGTCGCCGACATCACCTATCTGCCAGCCAGGAGCGGGCCGCTGTACCTGAGCCTGGTGACGGATGCTTACTCACGCAAGATAGTGGGCCATCACGTGCACGAGGGGATGCACGCCGAGTCGGTAGCGATGGCGTTCAGGAAAGCGCTGAAGCAACGGCGTGGCGGCGGGGAGCTTATCCATCACTCAGACCGCGGAGTACAGTATTGTTCTGGCCTGTATCAGTCATTACATGAACGGTACGGGGTGAGATGCTCGATGACCGATGGTTATGACTGTTACCAGAATGCGTTGGCGGAACGGGTGAACGGGATTTTGAAGGGAGAGTTGTTGTTGCAAAGCCCACAGGACCTGGCGCAAGCGCGGGAAATGGTGCGTGAAGCTGTGGATATTTACAACGAGGAGCGGCCGCATCATGCGTTGAAATACAGAACCCCCGATGCGGTACATAGGGGGTTCTGAGTAGATAAATGCTAGTTGAAAATGTGTAAACCTATTTCAGGACTAGACATGCTTCTGCAGCTCCGCGTTTGGCTGACCTGCTCTGGTCAGGAGAGCAGGGCGGTGAGCAGGAGACAGGCAGCACTCAGCAAAATGACGGTGAAAGTCAGCCCCATTCCCACTATTCGATAGCGGAAATTCTCCGGCGTGCGGCTCATGCCGAAGGCGTGACAGAGGCGACCAAGCAGCAGGGCACTCCCTAGCAGATGAACCAGCCAGGGGGCATGGCTGCCGGTTTCGACGAAATAGATGAGCAGCAGGGCGAGGGGGACATACTCGGCAAAGTTGGCGTGCACCCGCATGGCCCGCAGCATGGCGGGATCATCGCCATGGCCGAGCGCCACTTTCTGGCGGTGACGGGTGCGAATGGTGCGTACGCTGAGCAGGACAAAGAGCAGGGCAAGCAGGGCTGCATAGATGGGCAGTATGGTCATGGCGTAGGGCTCCCGAGGTGATGGATAAGCATGGATCTGTTGCGCGCTCAATGGCTTGCCCTTGAGGGTAGCAGTAAAGGGGGCTCGGCCATGGCGCCCAAAGCACCCTTGCCGGATAAAAAAGCCCCGCCAGTCTGGCAGGGCTTGTTGTCTGGTTTTAGGTGGCGTGCTCTGTCAGCTGCACTTCGCCAGTCAGGCGCCGTAGGGGAGAGAGGAGTGGTGCAGCACGATGCGCACCTTGCCATCATTCCCCTTCTTGAAACCCCAGCTCTTGTCGACCGTGGTCTCCTTGTTGTCGCGATCCACCAGATGCACCTTGCCCATGGTCAGCGCCATGTTGCCGTTGATATAGACGGCGGCATTGTCATAGCGGTAGCTCTGCCAGTTTTTCAGGGCAAAGCCGCTATCTGCCGGATAGGCGCTGTTGTTGCCGACAAAATAGGCCAGCGCCCCCTCGCGGGTGGTGCGAAAGGTCTGCTCACCACCGGCGAGGGTGGGTTTGAACAGTACCGGCCCCTGCTGGTAGCCATAAGCGCTGTCGAGTACCGCCTCGGCGGTGGCTTTGGCGCGCTCAATGCCGCCGGCCCGATAGTCATCGCTGATCTTGATGAGCGCCGCGCCCCAGGCATCCTGCGCCGCCTTGATGTCGGCCTCGGTGATATTGTTGTTGGTGATTTCGGCCGCGCTGAGGGCGCCGCTGGCTGCCAGCAGAGCAAGGGCAAGGGAACTCTTCGTGAGATGCAACATCATTGTTTTCAGGCTCCTGAAAGCGATAAACGAGGGGGCAGTGTAGCGAGCGGGCATGAACGGGTTTTGAACTGTCCGTTCAGGCTTCGGTGGCAAAAAAGATTGTATAAAACACGGTTCTTGGCGGTTTGTTCTGTAGTGCCCCGATCAGCGGATGGGGGTCAGCAGGGCCGAGAAGTAGCGCTCCTGCATCTGCTGCCAGCGGCCGCTCGCTATCAGCTGCTGCTGGGATTGGACAAGGGCGGCGATATCGGCCTGGCGGCTCTTGTTGAGGTAGAGATAAACCTCGATATCAGAGACCCGTTTCCATGGTGCGGCAAGGGGGGATTGATTGGTGGGCAGTAGCCGGATCACCCAGTCGGTTCTGCCGCGCTGGAGCAGGGCGAGACCCTGCTTCTCATCGTTGAACCAGACGATGCGTCGACTGTCGAGATAGCGGCTGCACCACTGAATGCCGCGCAGGCAGCCAACCCGCTCCTGACTGGCGGGTGGCCAGCTGGCGTCCTGCTTGCTCTGGGCATAGATGGTCACTTCGCCAATCGCCGTGCCGACCGGGATCATATGCGGATGGGTCTGCTCAAAGCCCTTGATCCGGGCGATATCGCCAGCGATGGTGCTATCGGAATCAAGCAGCTTTTTGCAGCGGGCGCTGGTACAGGGGATAAAGGTAAAATCGACCCTGGCCTTGCCAAACCACTCCTCATAGAAGGGGCGCAGCAGGGGGATATATTCCACGGGCGCCGCCAGCGTCAGGGGCGCGCCCTGGGCAATCGAGTTCAGGCAAAACAGCAGCCACCAGCCAGCCCACTTCATACCTTGCTCCCCACTCCATTGCATATGGAAAAAGCGTAGCTGAAACGTCCTTTATCCCTCTTGTGCGAGGAGGGAATGGGCAGAATCATGGCAGCGTTGATAGCACAAAGCCCCGCCAAGTTAATTGGCGGGGCTTTGCTTTCAGTATCGGGGATTACAGCGCGGGCAGCAGCCCCATGCTGACGCTGATCTGGACGCCAACAATCAGCACGCCCATGGCGGCGGCCACTCCCAGCGCCACTACGCCACCCGGGGCGCGGTAGTGATGGGCAGGCGCCTGCTTGCGGCTCTGCCATACCAGCGCCACCGGCAGCAGTACCGCGAGGATCGCCAGCGCAATGGCAGCGTAGCCGAGGGCCATGATAAAGCCCTGCGGGAAGTAGAGGGCAAACAGCAATGGCGGCACAAAGGTGATAAGGCCAGTCTGGGTGCGGCCCTGCCAGTTGTCCTTGCGGCGGGTCACCTTGGCCATAAAGTCAAACAGTCCCAGCGTTACCCCGAGGAAGGAGGTGGCGAGCGCCAGGTCGGCAAACAAGTGCATCGCCTGATTAAACACAGGCCAGCTCACCAGTTTGCCGACGTTTGCCAGCAGGCTGTCCAGCGCACCACCGGTTTGCAGCAGGGCTTGTTGGCCGAGCAAACCAAGGATCGCTACCTGCCACAGCACGTAGAGGATCAGTGGCAGGGCTGAGCCCCAGACAAAGACCCGACGCAGCTGTTTTGGGCAGTCACCGAGGTAGAGCATCACGCTCGGAATGGAGCCGTGAAAGCCAAACGAGGTGAAGATGACCGGCAGGCCCGCCAGCAACAGGCCCTGACCCAGCGGCATCGAGAGCAGATGCTGCCCTTCGGTGCGGGGCAGCAGCAACGCCAGCACCACCACCATGATCACCAGTTTGACGGTGAACATCAGCCGGTTGAGGTAATCCACCGAGCGGGTGCCGACACAGACCATGCCGCCAAACAGCAGAGTAAAGGCCCAGGCGGCCTGCTCCTGGCTGAGGGTCATGCCCGCATCGGCCAGCGCCTGTGCCAGCAGGCTGCTGCCGCCGCTGATGTAGGCGGAGGCCAGCGAGTAGAACAACATCAGGATACAGAAGGAGGCGATGCGCTTGCCCCAGGGGCCGAGCAGATGATCCGCCAGCTGGTGCAGGTACCACTTGCCGGTGTTGAGGCTTGCCTCCACTTGCAGCATGGCGGTGAAGGCCATCAGGGCCCAGAGGCCGACCATCAACATCAGGGTGGCGGGGCCGCCGAGGGAGGAGGAGGCCAGCGGCAGGGCCAGCATGCCGGCACCTATGGTGGTGCCGGCAATCAACAGGGTACAACCCAGAGTTTTGGTATTCATCTTATCCATCCGAACGTAGCGGTGTCAGTGCAAACAGGCGATGTCAGCATTGACGTCAACAAAAGGGGGCCGATTGGCGTTATCAGAAGGTGCCTCCGGTGATAGGGCCGGAGGCTAGCAATATCGGAACGGGAACATCTGTACCTAAAACCTGTCAGTTGTAAAAGATGGTTGCCACGTTAGCGGATCAAAATAGCGGAAACAACCCCTTTTATACGGATCTTGTGCTGGCTTGTGGCAACAAGTGGAAATAAATGATGACAGCGGTAGCTAATTGCAGAAAAAATCACCGAGAAAATGACTGACTGGGGCTTATTTATACAGATCAGCCAAGTGGCAGCAGTACGGATAGGGGGCAGGGAGTGCCTTGTCGTGGCGTTGGCGTTTAGTTGCGGGGTGAAAGGAGTGTGGAGGCCGGTTGTTTAGTCGGCCAGACGGTAGCGAAAGCAAAGCGGGCGGGTAGTGTTGTGGGGGAAAACAATAAGGCTGCCGATGCCGGCAGCCTTATTGTCATCTGGTTTCTTTACCCACCCATTGACAGTAAATCGGGTCTGCTGCGGTCAGGTTAGCGACGGCGCTTGAGGGTGCGGCTTACATAGTGCAGCCCGCTCTGGTAGTCGCCGTTCACCGCCTTGAGCGCCAGCTCCAGCGCCTGGCTCGCCAGCGCGTCGTGCTGCTGGGGCAGGGAGTTGATGCCAAAGGGGAGGAAGTCGAGCAGCCGATCGTCCCCGAAGGTAGCCATGGCGAGCTGGCTCATATCGATCTCTTGCTCCAACAGGTAGTCGAGTACCCCCTCCATCAGGATATAGGAGGTAGTAATTAGCGCTTCGGGCAGTTGACCCAGCTGCAGGTGCAGATCCTTGATCAGGCGATACCCCTCAAGGCGGGAGAAGTGATCCCCTTCGCACAGATGGCGAGCCGCGCTGTGACTGGCGACCGCCTGCTCGAAACCGGCTTTGCGCTCCTGACTAATCGTGAGTGCTGGCAGCGCGGTGATCAAGGCGATATGGCGCAGAGTCGGGGTGAGCAGGGAGCTGGTGAGATCAAAGCTCGCTTTCTCGTTTTCACTGGCGACGGTGACGAACTTGTCGGCGGCCATCGCCCGGTCGATGGCGAGGATCTGGCTGCCTTGCGCCTGCAATTTGCCGTAGAAGGGGTCGTCTGGCGGCAGGCAACTGGCCACCAGCAGGGCGTCCACATGGCGGCTCACCAGCATATGGGCCAGCTCTTTTTCTGTGGCGGGCTCATCTTCCGAGCAGACGATGAGCAGCTGATAGCCCTGCGCCCGGGCCCCCTGTTCCAGCCGTTTGGCCAGCTTGGCGTAACTGGCGTTCTCAAGGTCGGGCAGGATAAAGCCGAGGGTCTTGGTCTGGCCGCCACGCAGGGAGGCTGCGCGGCTGTCCGGCTGATAGTTGTGGGCGGTGACCACGGCCATCACCTTGTCGCGGGTGGCCTGGCTGATGCGGTATTGGTCGGCCTTGCCATTGATCACATAGCTTGCCGTGGTGCGCGAGACACCGGCGAGGGCGGCGATTTCATCCAGTTTCATCATATTGGCTCTGTTTGAGTTGCAAGGCCCACGGTCACTGCCGGGTGAGGGCACCGAAAAGTGTGCGCGGGATCATATCATTGAAAAGCACTCTTTGTGGGTACTTGATCAATTCGCTGAAACGATTCAGTCTGAGTGTAAGTGAAACGATTCAGCCTGTCAGCAACGAAGAGACCCAGTGGCCTGAAAATCAGGCCCCGATCACAGTGAACCGTGTTCAGGTCTATTGTCAGCTGGCGAGTTATCCGAATGTTCAATTGTGACGTACCGGCGTGGCCGGAACCTGATGGAGAGTCTCTATGTTGAAGTTGGCGCGAGAGCAGATCTTGCTGGGGCAGTCGGTGGCGACCAAGTCGGACGCCATTGCCCTGCTGGCAGGCAAACTGACCGAAGCCGGTCTGGTGGAAGCGGGCTATGTGGATGGGATGCTGGCCCGTGAAGCGCAGCATGCCACCTATCTTGGCAGCGGCATCGCCATTCCCCACGGCACCACCGATACCCGTCATCTGGTGAAGAACACAGGCGTCATGGTGGCCCAGTTCCCCAATGGTATCGAGTGGGATGAGGGGCAGATCGCCTATGTCGCCATCGGCATCGCCGCCAAGTCCGACGAGCATCTGGGCATTTTGCGCCAGCTCACCCATGTGCTGGGTGACGAGCAGGCGGCAGCTCAGCTCAAAGAGGCCACCGATGCCGACACCATCATCAACATCCTGACTGGCGCCACTGCCGCCAAAGAGGTGCAATACCTGACCCTGGCTGACTTCCCGGCCGATGATCGCGACCAACTGCTGCTGGGAGCAGCCGCCCGCGCCAAGTCTGCGGGCTGGGGCGATGCAGCCATGGTGAGCGCGCTGCTGGCAAGCGAACCTGCCTATCTGGGCGAAGGCGTCTGGCTCGCCCGGGCGCAAGCGGCCCAGACCGGTTGGGTGCTGGCCACCCCGAGTAGCGCCCTCACGGCAGGGGAGCTGCCGGTCAGCGCCATGCTGCTGCTGTGCGCCGCAGATAGCAGCCATCTGCCGCAACTGGAGAATCTGGCCAAACTGGCGGCTGCCGGTCAGCTGGCGACGCTGGCGGGCAATGACGCTCTGGCCATGCTGCAAGCTGGTCCTGCGAGCGGTCTTTCCGAAACCTTCACCATCATCAATCCCCATGGCCTGCACGCCCGCCCGGGCGCCATGCTGGTCAAGGTGGCCAAAGGGTTTGAATCCGATATCCGGGTTGCCAATCTGGATGGCAGCGGCGAGGCAGTCTCCGCCAAGAGCCTGATGAAGGTGATCGGCCTTGGGGTCAAGTGCGGTCACCGTCTGGCATTTCGCGCCGAAGGGGCAGATGCCGAAGCGGCCCTCAAGGGGATCGGTGAGGCGATCGCCGCTGGTCTCGGCGAGGGGGCGCATTGATGAAGATTGTCACCATTACCCTTAACCCTGCCCTTGATCTCACTACTCGCCTTGAGGCAATGAGCCTGGGCGAGGTGAATCTGGTGAGTGAGGCCAACCTGCGTGCGGCGGGCAAAGGGATCAACGTCGCCATGGTGCTCAAGGACTTGGGTCGTGAGGTGGGCGTCACCGGCTGGCTGGGCGCTGACAATGAGCAGAGCTTTGTCTCCCTGTTTGCAGAGCGGGCGCTGGATGATCACTTTGTGCGCGTCGCGGGCAGCACCCGCATCAACGTCAAGATCTCCGAGCAATCCGGTCGGGTCACCGATCTCAACCTGCCGGGGCTCACCATCCAGCAAGGGGAGGTGAGCGCGCTGGAGCAGGCCATCGACGAGTTGGCTCCGCATGCTGAGTGGTTCGTGCTGGCGGGCAGCCTGCCCAAAGGGGTGGCTCCCGATTACTGCGCCCATCTGATCCGTCTGCTCAAGGCCAAGGGCAAGCAGGTGATCTTCGATTGCAGCGGCGCGGCCTTAAGCGAAGGGATCAAGGCAGCGCCGACCCTGGTCAAACCCAATCTGGAGGAGCTGAGCCAGTGGGCGGGTCGACCTATCAAGACCCTGAGCGAACAGGCCGAGTGTGCCCGCGCGCTGCAGGCGAGCGGGATCCCCAACGTGGTGATCTCCAATGGCGCCGATGGCCTTATCTGGTTTGCCCCGGATGCCGTCTGGCAAGCCATTCCGCCGCGGATGCAGGTGGTCAGCACGGTCGGTGCTGGCGACTCCCTGGTGGCCGGTCTCGCCCATGGTCTGAGCCTTGGCTGGGCGCCGGAGCAGACCCTGCGGCTGGCCACTGCCGTCTCGGCCTTGGCGGTCAGTCAGGTGGCGGTCGGTTTTAGCGATATCAGTGTGCTCAACCCCTTACTTGAACAGGTGCGCGTACAGCCTCTGGATGAGCTGGCACCGGTTCAATGCCATACCCCCTCAATGGAAAACTCAGGAGATGCCCAATGAAAGCAATCTTGGTTACGGCTTGCCCGGCGGGCATTGCCACCAGCTTTCTCGCTGCAAAACGGATAGAACAGCAGGCCAAACTGGCTGGCTGGGAGCTCACCCTCGACGTCGGCTCCAGCGTGCAGCCTCGCCAAGTACCGAGCAAGGAGCAGATTGCCGCCGCCGATCTGGTGCTGGTTGTCGCCAGTGCCCCGGTGGATCTCGCCGCCTATGATGGCAAGCGAGTCTATCAGGGCAGCATGGATCTCGCCCTGCAGGATCCGGCTGCCTTGCTGGAAGCCGCAACCAGCGGTGCCAGTGTTTATCGTCATCAAGCCGACTCCGCCGTTGCCAATGCTGCCGCCAAACCGGCCGCCGTTGGCAAGCACATTGTGGCAGTGACAGCGTGCCCGACTGGCGTAGCCCACACCTTTATGTCGGCAGAAGCGCTGGAGACCATGGCCAAACAGCTGGGTTATCAGATCCGCGTTGAGACCCAAGGCTCGGTCGGTGCCCAGAACGCCCTGACTGCCGAGGAGATTGCCGCTGCCGATCTGGTGTTCCTCGCCACCGATATCGAAGTGGACATGGCGCGCTTTGACGGTAAGCCGGTCTATCGTACCAGCACGGGCGCGGCATTGAAGAAAACCCGCGTCGAGATCGACAAGGCGTGGAATGAGGCGACACTGTATCGCCACAGCGGCGCCAGCCAACCCAAGAAAGAGGAAAAAGCCGGCCCCTACAAGCATCTGCTGACCGGCGTCTCCTTCATGCTGCCGATGGTGGTGGCGGGCGGCCTTATCATCGCGCTCTCGTTCGTATTCGGTATCGAAGCGTTCAAGGTGGAAGGCACTCTGGCCGCCGCTCTGATGAAGATCGGTGGTGGCTCAGCCTTCGCCCTGATGATCCCGGTGCTGGCCGGTTACATTGCCTACTCCATCGCTGACCGTCCGGGTCTCGCCCCCGGCATGATCGGCGGCATGCTGGCAAGCTCGCTGGGTGCCGGTTTCCTTGGCGGCATCGTGGCCGGTTTCCTGGCCGGTTACAGTGCCAAGTACCTGAGCGACAAGGTACGTCTGCCGAATACCCTAGAAGCGCTCAAGCCCATCCTGATCATTCCGTTGGTGGCCAGCCTCTTTACCGGTCTGGTGATGATCTACGTAGTGGGTGGTCCGGTGGCTAGCATCATGAATGCCATGACAGAGTTCCTCAACAACATGGGCTCTGCCAACGCCGTGCTGCTGGGTGTCATCATCGGCGCCATGATGTGCTTTGACATGGGCGGCCCGGTCAACAAGGCGGCTTACGCCTTCGGTGTCGGCCTGCTGGCCTCCAAAACCTATGCCCCCATGGCTGCTGTGATGGCCGCCGGTATGGTGCCGGCACTGGGGATGGGAATTGCCACATTCCTGGCCCGTACCAAGTTCATCAAGGCGGAGCAGGAAGCGGGAAAAGCATCCTTCGTACTGGGTCTGTGCTTTATCTCCGAGGGGGCCATTCCGTTTGCCGCCAAGGATCCGATGCGCGTCATCCCGGCCTGTATGGTTGGCGGCGCCCTGACCGGTGCACTTTCCATGCTGTTCGGCTGCGAACTGATGGCACCCCACGGCGGTCTGTTTGTGCTGTTCATCCCGCACGCCATCAGCAATGTCATGATGTATATCGTGGCCATTGCAGCAGGCTCGCTGCTGACCGGGGTCTCCTACGCCATGCTCAAGCGCGGCGAAGAGCAGGCCAAGCTGGCCACGGCATAAGCCTCGCCACCCGGCAAGACGTCATAACCAAGAGCGGCCTGTGGGCCGCTTTTTGTTTTGTCGGGAGGATAGGTAACCTGTGAGGGGAAGATAGGGAGTGGTTAAAACTCCCAGCCTTGTTGTTCTGGCAACTGGGGTTGCGCTCCTTCCAGCGCTTTTCGCCGCGCAGCCTCAACCCGCGCCTTGCGGGCGCGACACAGACGCATTACATCCTGTTGCTGGGCCGGGCTCATTTTCTGCCAGTTGAAACGCTCCTCGCGATTGCGCAGGCATCCTTTGCAATAGCCCTTGTTGTTCACCTCGCAGACCCCGATACAGGGGCTCTGCAACGGGAATATTTCGAGCTGTTCCATCCATTACCTCGCATATCCTGTCACCTTGTTATAACCCAGCATCCTCCCTTTGGAAAAATCTCTCTTCAAGTGATTGATGTCGTTTGCTTTCCCCCTGCAAATTTGGCATCTTGCCGCCGAGCAGGACTCTTGGTGTTAAATGAGGACATATGAACAAACACGGATTCTGGCTGACCGCGATAGTGCTGGGGTTGGCCGGGTGTGCGGGTAACTCTGACAAAGCAGAGGTGCCCAAAAAACAGACTGATGACAGATGTTTTCTCAACTGCGAGGTGCCGGAAAATCTGGGCAAGCAGTATCTGGACGGTACCTTGCCGGGGGATCTGGTGCGGGTCGAGCGGGTCAACAGTCGTGCCAGTGCCGATTACAGCAAATTTGGCCCCCAGAGTCGCATTGTCATGCAGCGTTCAGGGCGGATGGCGAGCCGTTATGGTGAACTATATCGTCTGCTCTCCCGCTGGGTAGCGAACGGCGGCAATCCTGCCGACATCACCCGTTACGGTATCAGCCTGGCTCAGCTGGGCGGCGCCGATCGCATGGGCAACGTGCTCTTTACCGGTTACTACTCGCCGGTGCTGGAGGTGCGTCACCGCCCCGATGCCAAATACAAATATCCCATCTATGCCATGCCAAAATGTGGCGGTCGCTGTCCGACCCGGGCACAGATCCACCAGGGCGCCCTTGCCAACCGCGGGTTGGAGCTGGGTTACAGCAAATCCCTTATCGACAACTTCCTGATGGACGTACAGGGATCGGGCTTTGTTCACTACGGTGACGACGATAGGCTGCAATATCTGGGTTACAGCGGCAAGAACGGCCACGGCTATGTGAGCATTGGCCGGGTGCTGATTGACCGCGGTGAAGTGCCCAAGGAGCAGATGTCGATGAAGGCCATCAAGGAGTGGGCCAACCAGCAACCTGAGCACAGGGTCAAGGAGCTGGTAGAGCAGAACCCCTCCTATGTCTTCTTCGAGCGTCGCCCGACTAATGATGTGATCGGTGCCGCCGGTATCCCGCTGCTGCCGCTGGCAGCCGTCGCTGCCGACAAGACCCTGCTGCCGATGGGTACCCCGATCCTGGCCGAAGTTCCCTTGCTCGATAAAGAGGGCAACTGGACCGGCAAGCACCAGCTGCGCTTGTTGATTGCGCTGGATGTGGGCGGGGCGGTGAAGAAGGGTCACCTCGATCTCTACCACGGCATGGGTGAGAAGGCAGGTGTCGCGGCCGGTCACTACAAGCACTTTGGCCGTGTCTGGAAGCTGGGCCTGCACCACGGGCCGACTGCTGCCCCCTGGTTGTAATACTCTGAGGGTTTGGGCGTCTGTCATCGGGCGCTCGAGCAAAGATGAATGTCTAGTCCTGAAATAGGTTTACACATTTTCAACTAGCATTTTTCTACTCAGAACCCCCTATGTACCGCATCGGGGGTTCTGTATTTCAACGCATGATGCGGCCGCTCCACGTTGTAAATATCCACCGCTTCACGCACCATTTTTCGCGCTTGCGTCAAATCCTGCGGGCTTTGCAACAATAACTCTCCTTTCAAAATCCCGTTCACCCGCTCCGCCAACGC